>CAZFVY010000089.1:0-30534 GCA_964522665.1 uncultured Verrucomicrobiota bacterium
CTAGGCGAGGCGTTGATTAAGCCCCGGACGTTTTGAACAACGGTTACGGCGCAGGTCCGTCCTAATTTGCGCTGACCGGCGCCAATGGCCGGCCGGCCAACCGCTCCAAGACTCGGATTGGCGCCTGGGCGGGCGTCACCAGCGCTCCCACTGGAACGATAAATGTCTGCTCGAGCGCGTAGCGGCCGGACAGCACCGCGTGGGGAACGTAATCGGTGTAACAAATCCACGTCGAACCCGGGGGAAACTCCAAACGGATTTTAGGGCAGGTCTCTTGAAAGCCGCTGTTTTCCTTCAAGTAATCGTGGAACCGCAGCATGAACGCGTCATAGGCCGAGCGCTTGGCCGCCGCCACGCCGAGCAACCGCTGGAGTTTGCCGAGCAGCGAAGCGGAGGCCAACGGACCCCGCTGGGCGATTTCATTCAGCCCGGCCTCGCGCGCGAAGCGATTCGCCAGCGCCGGCAAGCGGTCGGTGATCGTCCACACCCGCGACGCGGTGGGATTGATGTTCGTGAAACAGCGCAGGATCCGGCCCCCGTGCGTGGGGCGGGTGGGAAAGGCATCGACATGCAACAGGTCGTTGCGCTTGTGGAGCGGCAAATCGCGGCCGGCTTCTTCCTCGGGCCGAAAACTGGCGTAATCGAGCGACCAGTAGGCGGCGTAGGGCGCCAGCGCGCCCGAGAGGAATCGGGTCACTTCGGCGGAGTAGCGGCGCATGATCTCCCGCGCGCGCGCGACTTCCTCGGGCTTGCCGGAGGCGTATCCCCGCAGCACGTCCCGCCGGGGCCGGTAGGAGATGTTCTTGTGCAAGCCGGAGCCACTCTGGCGCTGGGAAACCAGGAACTGGCGATCCGCCTCGGGAAAATCAAACGGGACCGTGTCGAAGTAAAGCACTTGCCCCGCTTCCAATCGCTCGCAACGCCAGCGCGCGCGCGCGGATTCGGAAGCATCGCCGGAGGTCTCCGCGGGGTCGAAGTCACTGGTTCTTACTAATGCCATCTCGTTCGCCATACTCGCTCTCGTTCGCGCCATTGCTGGCCGGTCACCGGGCCGCCCCAAGTTCACCGCCGGCCGCCGCTTAACTGGACCGTCGAACCTTCCCTCTCACCCGCCCGCTCGCGCCGGCAACCTGTCGGCCCCGTTGGAAAAAGTCAAGCGCTCCGGCTCCGCCGCGCGGCGCAATAACCGGCGGGCCGCCGCGCACACGACGGCGGGTTCCAGCGAGCGGAGACAGGCGAGCGGCTCGACGTAGGCGCAGTGGCTCTTGCGGCAGGGGACGCACGGCAACGCCCGGTTCTGCAGCACATTCGACATTTGACCGAATGGGGCGGTGTTCGCCGGGTCGCTCGGGCCAAAGAGAGCCACCACCGGTTTGCCCAGCGCGGCGCCGACGTGCATCGGACCGGTGTCGTTGGTAATCAGCAGCCCGGCGAGCCGGATCCACTCGATCATTTCGGGCAGGGAGGTGCGCCCGGTCAGGTTGAGGCAGCGCCCGGGGGCGGTCGCCGCAATCGACGCGCCCAGCGCCCGGTCCGCCGGGCCGCCCATGATCGCGAAATTCAAAGCCGGCTCTTCTTGCAGCAATAACCGCACAAGTTCCGAAAAGTATTCCGGCGGCCAGCGCTTGTTATCCCAGCGCGCGCCTGGCAACAGAATGACCCATTGCCCCTCGATCGGCCCCCACCTCGCCGCCACCTCGGCGGCCGCCGCCGGGCGGACGGGCAGCCATTCAAATCGCCCCCCGGACGGCAGCCCGAGGGCGGCCAGGGCGGAGAGGTAGCGGTCCACGGCGTGCGCGCCGAGGAGCGACCGCGGCGCGAGCAAATCGTAAAACCCCCGCGCGCCTTCGCGGCCGCCCTCGCGGGCGTTGTCCAAACCGATGGAAAGGTCCGCGTTCGCCAGCCACGCCACCACCGCGCTACGCGCCAGGCCCTGGAGATCGATGACCAGATCGAATCGTTCCGCGCGCAGGCGGCGGATACTGCCGAAGAATTTGACCCAACGAAGGAGCGAGCCGCCGGCGCGGCGATCGAACGGAATGACACCCGCAAGATCGGGGTCGCCTTCGAGCAGTGGCGCCAGTTCCGCGGCGAGCCACCAATAGATTTCGCTCGCGGGATAGTGAAGCTTGAGCAACCGCAGGACCGGCAACGCCTGAATGACGTCGCCCAGCGAACTGGGTTTAACAATGAGAATCTTCAAGGCAGGCGCGCCGCCGCCGGGCGCCGCGGCCCGCGCGATCCGATCGGCCGTCTCCCGACGGACGCGGCGGTTGGAACTTACCTTCCCTGCGCCAATCGTTCCGCCAGGCGCGCCGGCAGGCCGGCGGCGATAATCTTGGCCTGGGTTTTCGGAATATCGTAGTCGAGCCGGCGTAGCTCGATCGAGCCTTCGTCCATGTCGTAAATGACGTAGGTCGCTTTGGCGACATTATCGCGCGACTGGCCCACGCTGCCCACATTGACGAAGTATTTGCGGCCCGGCTCGACCTTAAACTTCGAGTAAGTTCCACCGCGCACCACGCTATCGCGAATGAACGCCACCGGCACATGCGTGTGCCCGAAGAAACAGATGCTGGTATTCTGGTAGGTGAAGCTGGCGGCGGCGGCCAATTTGTCAAAGACGTAACCCCAGCGCTGGGGGCCGTCGAGCGTCGCATGCACAATCGTAAAATTGGCGACCAGTCGGAGATACTTCAAATCATTCAGCCATTGCCGGTCTTCCTTCGTCAACTGCTGCCGGGTCCAGTTGACGGCTTCGGCCGCGTGGGGGTTAAAGCCTTCGAGATCGGTCTCAATCGAGCAGTACTCGTCGTGGTTGCCTTTGACGCACGGCATCCCCATGTTCCGGATAATGTCGAGACACTCTTTCGGATTGGCATTGTAACCGACGACGTCACCCAGGCAGGCGTAGTGGGTGCACTTCTCTTTCCTGGTGTCGTCCAACACCACTTCCAGCGCCTCAAGGTTGGCGTGAATATCGGCGATAATCGCGTACTTCATTTTAACGGTCCAACTACATTAATGTACTATCTCGAATCCGCGCAGTTCTACCGGCCGTTCGATCCAAGCGGTTTCTTCCTGGCGAACGAAACGGCCTACTTCGGACTCGCGAACGGCCTGTCGGAAAACCTCCAACTCAGCCCGGACTCCGTCCGCGACCAACTCGACGCGTCCATCCGGCAGATTGCGAATGGTTCCCGTAATCTCAAACCCGCGCGCCAGCGCCTTGACGGTGTAGCGAAAGCCTACGCCCTGCACTCGGCCCGAATAATAAACCAGTACTCGCCCACGGTTCATAGCGATTTTTTGCTTCGCCGGGTCTTTCGCGCAACCGATTCAACCCGCGTCGAGTGAACTCTAACGCACTTAGCAGCCGATTTCATGCCAAAATGAGCCGCACGCGGCCGAACGGGCGCAAAACTCGTCGGATGACCTGCGATTCGAAGGATTGCGTTAGGTTGGCGGAGGACGGTCCTGGCGATGTTGAGCGCGGCGTTTGGCGTCCAGCAAGCGGCTCGCCGTACTCCCCGGCCCGGGGGCCGGCGCAGCGCCCGGCGTCGCTTCGACAGAGGGGGAAACCGTCGTTTTCGCGCCGGGCTTTTCCTCCGGCCGAGCGGCGATCACCGGTTCTTTAACCGGCCGGAACAGGTCCGCGGCGGGCGTCATGACCGGCGCGGTTTGCTTGGCGCGCACTTGCTCGCGGCGGGCCAGCAGGGCGTTTAACGATTCGTCAGCCTCTGGCGGACGCGCGGGTTTCCGCCAGAAGAACAGCCATCTGCGCAAATTTTGCGTAGCGCGGAGCCACTCGGCGCGGTCGAGTTGCACGCGTCTCACGCCAACGTCCAACGGAAATAAGACGATCGCCAGCTTCATCAACCATTCCCAGAGATCACGCGGTTGAAAGGTCTTCAGGCGATCGTGGAGGTAGGGATTGTCCGCCGGGCTGGCCGGATTGAGCACCTTGCCGCCGCCGGTTTCCGCCAAGCGCCGCAGGAACCCCAGATTCGGACCGCTGGTGTCGAATTCCGGTGAGTAATTGACGCTCGTGGCCAACCGTTGCGAGCCGCGCACCTGGCCATCCTTCATGTCCATGAGGTTCATCATGTAGGCGCCCACGTCCTTGGTCGGGAACCGCGCTTCGTAGTGGCCCGGTCCGGTCTGCGAAAGTCGCACCGTCTGCCGCTCGCCCCGCGGACTGACGACGACGGTTTGCAGCGAGAGGAAGTTGAGGTAGTTGCCTTTGGGATCCAGGGCCTCGACGTTGATCACCCCCTCGCCCCGGTCCACCGAGATTTCCGTCGTAAAGTCCGTGTTCTCGACCCGGCGAAGACTCCACTGAACGACCTGCGACCAGAATTGCCGGTATTTACCCCACCCGAGCCAGGCATTGGCCCAGCGCGCCTTGGCGTCCGAGGTAAAGGCGACCGACCGACCCAGACCGTATTGCCAGAGGGCCAACAGCGGGTCGCCCTTGTCCGTCAGCAAAGGGGTTTCGGCGCGCGCCTTGGGGCTGGACGCCACATACCCACCCAAAGTTGGGTATTCCGCCGCGCCGATCCCGCGCAGCGCCTCCGTGCCCGCGACGACTTGCGGCTTGAACGGCTCCTCAATAATGGCGGATTTCAAAATGACGGAGGCTTCTTTGATGAAGATCTGCGGCAATTGCCCCGGCGACGAGACGTCGTAGAACCGGCCGTGGCCTTTGTCCGCGATTTGCATCATGCGGGATGGCTCGACGTGGCCGCCGATCATCACGGTGCTAATCGTAATCCGGTCCCCAACAATCGCGTCCATAAGGGCGGGCGAAGGGGCGCCGGGATCGCCGTCGCTGAACACCACCATGTGCTTGAGGTTGGCGGTCGATTTCTTCAATCCGTCGTGGGCCATTTCCATGACGTGCTGAAAATTCGGCATGTCGCCCGGGTTCATGCCCATGATTTCCCGGCCCAACGCCCGCTTATCGCCCACTTTGGTGAGGGGGAAGAGCCAGCGATCGTTGCCGTCCCAGAGCACGATGCCCATCTCGTCTTGCGGCCCGAGGGCTTCGAGCGCGGCGAAGGCGACGTCGCGCGCCCATTGATTGCCGTTGGGAAACTCGGTCGCGTGGCAGACGATCGCCAGCGCGCCGCTGGGCAACACTTTCTTGCTGTTCAACTCCATGTCCAGCGGCAACGCGGCCTCGAGCGGCGTGCCGCGATAGCCTCCCGCGGCAAAGGCCTGATCCCCGCCGACGCAGACCAGCCCGACGCCGAAATCGCGGACGGCGCTCTCGAGCAATTTCATCAACGTGTCCCCCAGGTCGCCCGCGGCGACGTTGCTGAGGATGATCGCGTCGTAGCTCTGCAACTCGGGCAAACTCGCCGGGAAACCACTAACGCCGGTTACCCGGACGTCGAGCTTGGCCGAACGCAACGCCGCCGCCAGCGTCTCATCCTGGGCGGGCTGGCTGGAAACCAACAGCGCCTGCGGATCGCCGCGCACGTTGACGAACGCCATGCCCCGGTTGTTTTGTGGGGCGCTGTCCCCCGGGGCTTCCAGGCGCACGTCGTAACTGTAAAAGCCGGGGTCGCTCAGCGTTTGCGGAAAGGTGAAGAGATTTTTGCCGGCGACCAAGTCAACCTCCTGCTGGCCCAGTAACTGGTCGTTACGGAACAGACGCATCGTCGCCTTTTGCGCCACGTCCGCCTGCGCGAAGATTTTCACCTCGAACGTCTGCCCTTTTTTCAGCGCGCTCGGCGCGGTGACTTTTTGGACCGAGACGTCACCGCCGCGCACGGCGCCGATGGGCGCGACATCCACGCTCACGCCCAGGGAGCGCGCGGCGACCACCGCCGCCATCGCGTCCCCGGCGTTTTCATTTCCGTCGGAAAGCAGTACCAGGCGTTTCTGCCCGTTTTCCGGAAACGCCGCGGTCGCGAGCCGAATCGCGCCGCCGACGTCGGTCCGCTCGGTCCCGACGACCGCGTGGATTTTCTGCACATCGACCGCCGCGTTGACGGTGGCCTCGATCCCCGCGTCCGCGCCGAAGACCACGACGCCCGTTTCATCCACCTTCTCCTTTTGCCGCGCGGTTTTCTCGACATAGGCCCGCGCCAGTTCCTGTTGCGAGGAAGGAACGCTATCGGAGCGATCCAACAAATAGAAGACGTTCATCCCCTCCTGCGGGCGGCGCCACTGCAATCCGGCCATGGCCAGATTGAGGGCCAGCACGATCACCAGCCGCAACCCGGCCGCGACCCATCGCCGCCAAGGACTGATCTGGACGTCCGAGCGCCACGCGAACCAGACGGTCCACGGCAGCGCCACGATCAGCGCCAACAACCATCCGGGATTGGTGAATTGGAAACTCACCGGCGGCGCCTTTCAAATCGCTGCACCCGATTATTGCCGCCGTCGGCGACGTAAAGATCCCCTTTGGAGTCCAACGCGATCGCCCAGGGATTGCTGAACTTGCCCGGTTCAGCGCCGGGGCCGCCGAGAATCTCTAACGGATGATCTTGCGCGTCGAAAATCTGGACCCGGCTGTTCCCGAATTCGCAAACGTATTGCCGCCCCTCGGCGTCCACTCGGACATCATACGGATAGCTCAGTTCCCCCGCCCCGCTGCCGGCCCGCCCGTAAGCGCGCAGGAAGGCGCCGTCCGCGCCAAAGATCTGAATGCGGTGATTGCAGGAATCGGCGACATAGACGCGGTCCGCGGCGTCCACGCCCAGCCCTTCGGCCCGGTTGAATTCGCCGGGCGCCGCGCCCGGCCGCCCAAGCGCGCTGAGCAGGCGCTGGCCGTCGCCGGAGAATTTCTGGACCCGCTCGGAATCGCCATATTCGCTGACGTAAAGCTCGCCGCGGGAATTGACCGCGACCGAGCGGGGCGCGCCGAGCTGGCCGGAATTGGTGCCGGCGTTCCCCCATTGCGCCACCAATTTGCCGTCTGGCGTGAAGTGATTGACGCGGGAGTAGTGCGGCTCGACCACGATGATGTTGCCACGGGCGTCGCGGCCCATCCCCTTCGGTTTGCCCCGCTCGGTCTGCGGCATCTGCCAGCTCAGCAGAAAGGACCCGTCCGGGGCAAATTTCTGGACGCGGCCGGTGATGTCCACGACGTAGAGGTTGTCGCCGGCGTCGAGCGCCACGGAGCGCGGCTTATTGAATTGTCCCGGTCCGGTGCCACGCGCCCCGATGACGCGGACTCGGTCGAATATCCTGCTGGCGACCGTGGCCTCATTGATCGCCCGCGGCGTGCAACCGGGCGCCAGCGCCACGAGCGCCAGCGCGAAAGCCGCCACCATCGGGACCCGCGGCCCGCCGACGCCACCCGCCGCCCGCGCGGACGCCCAGAGCCGCGCGGCGCGCCAGACCGCCCAGGGGATCGCCGCGAGGATCAGCAAGAGCAGGCAAAGGGCGTTGACGTTCGAGTTGTGCCCGTAGTGCAGTAAATTAAACACGCGGACCGCCAGCGTTTCCGCGCCGGGCGGCAGGATCAGCACCAGGGTCTCGACGTCCCACAAGCAAAGCAGATAGGTCAGGTACCAGGCCGCCGCGACCTGCGGGCCAATCTGCGGCCATTGGACATCCCGCCAGAGCCGCCACCCGCGCGCGCCGCTTAAGCGGGCCGCGTCCTCCAGGTCGCGATCTCGGGCGCCCATCGCCTCCGCGACGCCGCTCCACCCAAGGGCCAGATACCGGGCGGTCAGCGCCAGGATCACCACGGCGCTGCTTTGATAAATCACGGTCAACCAGGACCGGTTCAAAAGGAAAATCCAGCCAATGCCGAGCAACACGCCCGGCGTCAGAAACGGCAGCCAAAGCAACGCCCCCCAACGCCAGCGCCAGGTCAGCGCGCCCAGCAGAACCACGATTGTGGCGCTCAGCGCGGCAAACAGGAACGAATTGAACGCCGCCGACTGCCCCGCCGCGAAGGCTCCGGGCAGATCGGGCCACGTCCGCCCGGTCAGCGCGAGTTGGGCCAGCGGCAGCCCGAGCGAGATGACGACCAGCCCCACGGCGCAAACCCCGCCCAGCCAAAACCAGCCGCCGCCCAATTGGCGGCGGATCGATTCGGGGCGCGGCCGGCCTTCATCGCGCGGCCAGGAAATCGGGGCCCGGCGCCACCACAGCAGCAACGCCAGGGGTCCGACGATCATCGGCCAGCTCGTGCGCAAGGCCGCCCAGGAATCGAACGTCGTGCTGAATTCCACCCAGACTTCCGCCGGAAACACTTTGACTTGCAGAATGGCCGGCACCGCAAAATTGTTGAGCGCCAAAACAAAGGTCAACAACAGCGCCGGACCCAACGCCGGGCGGGCGAGTGGGAAGAGCAGATGCCGCAGCAGGTTCCAGCCGGTCAACGACGGATCGCTCTCGAGCTGGGACGACTCCAGCGCCTGCCATGCCCCGAGCGTCGCCAGCAGGGTCACCGGCCAGGTGAGCAGCGCCAGTATCCAGACCGTGCCCCCGAAGCTGAAAATGTCGAGCGGCAGCCAGCCGCGCCAGACCCCGTTGCGACCGAGGAAATAAAGCCAGCAGTTCGTGACCAGAAACGGGGGCAGCGCCAGAGCCAGCGCCGCCAGGAGAACGAAACGCGCCTGCCAGCGCGCGTCCAACCCGAGCAGCCAGAGCGCGGACACAAAACCAAAAACGGCCGCCAAGGCCGTCACCGCGCCGCTGACGAGCACGCTGTTTTGGAGAAGCGTCCAGTTCATCTCAACGCAGAAAAATCTCCTTGAGAGTCGCCGTGCCGGTCTCCAAATCGCGGAGCAAATCGTCCCAGCGAGGGTGCAACCCGGCCTTCGCGGCCGGTGGGGACGCCTCCGCCTCAAGAGCCTTGGCCGCGACCAGCGCGGCGCGGGTCGCCGGGCGTTGCAGGTACTCGAACAGCCGTTGCGCCGCCCCGGCATGGGGCGCGTCCCGCAACACGGCGACCGTATTCGGAATCAACAGCGTGTCGTCCGTCATCGGCAGCGGCGCGATCGGCAACCCTTCGCGTTGCCCGTCCGCGATGTCGTCGGAATCGGTCAAACCGACCAGCGCTTCCCCGGAACCGACCAGTTTGACCACCACCGAATTGCCATCGACCAGGTACGGCTTATTCGCCGCCAGCGCGCGGCACCAGGCCTGCCAACGCGCCTCGCCCCACTGCTGGCGGAGGGCGAGAAAATGGGTCGCCGTCGTCCCGAAAAGCGGATAGGCCACCGCCACTTTGCCCTTCCATTTTGGGCCGGCCAAATCTTGCAGCGAAGTCGGCGCTTCGCCCGTCGGCACGCGCGCGGTATTGATCACGACGCGGCGGCTGCGGAAGCCAATCGCCGCCCAGCCATTGGTCGCGCGAAAGAGGCCCGCCGCGGCCAACTGGCGCGTCCGCAACTCCTCGTTGCTCCAAAAAACATCGCACTGCGTATGGGAGCGTTCGGCGAGCAGACGGTTGGCCAGCCCGACGGTCTTGACCGCCTCGCTGTCGAAATTCGGCAGCACGCGAATGCCCGTTTCCCGCTCGAAGCCCTTCAAGATCGGCTCGGCATAGACTTCATCCTGCGAGGCGTAAATGACCACGGTCCCGTTGGCGGCTTGAGCGGTACGGCTGACCGGCCCGAAAACGAACCCGATCAACGCCGCCGCCAGCGCTAGAACGCGCCAGCGCCTGCCGAACGACTCACGCTCTTCTCTCATGCTGTCCTCCGATGATAGTACCACCATTCGCACAACAACATCGCCAGCGCGGCGGCGGCGATCCAGCGCCATAACTCGAGATTGGCCTGCCGCGTTGAGCTCGCCGCGACCTGGCCGTACTTGCCAAATTTCAACTCGGGCCGCGGCCGCGTGTCACTCTCGGTCGCGTCGAGCAGATTCACGCAAAAGACGGTCTTGTTCGTGCCGACGACAAGTTGGTAAACCCCCTGCTTGGTGGTTTCCCCGAAGACGACCTCGCGGGCGACCGGGTCAACCGCCAGCCGCTTCACGTTCCCGTCGGGCAGGGTCACGTCGGCGTTCGTGACCGCTTCGACGATTCCGAGGTGAAACGCGCTGCCCGCCTTCACCATCAACTGGCTCGAACTCGCGCTCGCCGGATTCAGCCAATCGACCGCATTGGCAACGAAGATTGGAAACGATATTCGCAGCGGCCAGGTGCTCTGAAGCGTGTCAAACCCGACCCATACGATTCTCTGCCGCGTCAACTCGCCGGCGACCACGAGCGGAGTCTCTGTCGCGTCCACCAGCGTCAACCCCCAGGTCGGCGGTTTGACCGCCAGACTCTCCACGATTTGGACGTTATCGAAGGTCACAAAACGCATCAGCGGATGGGTGTTCTTCCAATCCACGATCGCCGGCGTCGCGGCCTTTCCGATATAGGTGAACCAGTTGGTGTTGAAACAGTGAATCGCCAAAACGTTCACCGCGGGCCAGACGGTCGGCGCGACGTCGTCGAGAACCACGAGATCGGCGCTGGGCTTGGCCTCGGTCAAATCGGTCGCCAGACTCAGTTCCACGTTCGGCGCCGCGCGCACGGCCTTTTCGAGAAAACGGTTTCCGCGGGACACCAGCAGCACGCGGACGGGGCGCGGGAGCAAGCTAACCACCGACGCTTGATCGTCCGCGGCCAAATCGTCCTTGGCCGTGGTACGCACTGAGAGAACGCCGTCGTGCGGCTGCGCGACGATGAATACCTCGGCGGCGGTGTTGGTGGGCGGCAACGTCATCGCCTTGGTTTCCAGCAGTTGACCGTCGAAACGTAACTCCAGTTCCGTTGGCACAGGGTTCGTGGAATAGTTCGCGACGCTGACGAACACCGCTCGCTGGCTCGCGTTTTCCGGATTCGAGCGGACGTCCAAGCCGACGATCCCGGCGTTGTTCCCGCGCTGCCCGGACCGGTGATAGACCAGCGGCAGATCCTTGCCTTCGAAATCCTTGAGGTCCGACGCAGCGCCATCGCTGAAAAGATGAATCTCGGAAAACGGCCGATCACGGGTCAAGGTCTCGGCGAGCTTGAGCGCCTCGGTCAAATAGGTCGGCGAATCGGTCACCGCGCAGGCCTGGACGGCGCGGCGCAAGGTCGCCTTCTCGCCCGTCGGAGATTGTTTTACCTCGGTATGGGCGCCCGCGAGCAACAGCACCATCTGATCGCGATCGGCCAACCCGTTGATCAATTGCAGAACTTCCGCGCGCGACTTTTCGAAGCGGGACGGGCTTTCATCCGCGCTCTGCATCGACGCCGACGCGTCCAACACCGCGACCAGGAGTCGGCCACCCTTGACCGGGCGGGCAAAATAGGGCCGCGCGAGCGCGAAGATCGCGAGCGCGAGCATGAGCAACTGCAGAATCAACAGCCAATTGTGCCGCAGCCGTTGAAAGGGGGCGCTGGCCTGCGTCTCCGCCAGGAATTTCTGCCAGAGGAGCGTGCTCGAGACCAGCTTGACGACCCGCTTGCGTTTGAGCAGGTAGAAGACGACCACGACGGGCAGGGCCGCCGCGAAAATGAACGCGCCCGGAGCCAGGAAGCTCATTTCCAAACCTCCGATTGGCGCAGTTGTTTCAGCAGGAGCTGCTCGAGCGGAGCGTCGGAGATGACCCGGAAGAAACTCACCCCGCGTTTCTGGCAGTGCTCCAGCAAGCGCTGGCAAAAGTTTTCCACGGTCCGCTGGTAAGTGGCGAGGCGGAAACGCCCAAACGTCACTTCCTGCGCCGCGCCGCTCTCGGCGTCGATCAGGCGCAGGTCACCGTAGGTGGTCGGCGCCGCCTCTTCCGGGGAGAGCACCTGCACCGCCACCACTTGGAAGCCGCGTCCAACCAGCGCGGTCAGGCCGGCCTCGTAGCCCGCGGGGTCGAGAAAATCGCTGAGGATCAAGGCGACGCCGACGCGCCGGGCCTCGAGCGCGCGCCGGCGAATCGATTCGTTGAAACCGGCCGGGCCATGAGCGGTGAGACGTTCGAGGTTCGCAAAGTACTGCAGGGAGGAACCGCGTCCCCGCACGGCGCGCAAGCCGCCGCGGGCGGCGGCTTCTTCCGGATGATCTGGGAACGGCAGGACCGAGACGCGGTCGAAGCCGCAGAGGGCGACGTAACCGACCGCGGCGGCCACCTGACGCGCGAAGTCAAACTTGCGCGGCTGGCCGAAATTCATAGACTCGCTCGCGTCCAGAAAAATAGTGACCGACAACTCCCGTTCTTCCTCGTAGAGCTTCAAGAACAACCGATCCAACCGGCCGTAAAGATTCCAATCGAGGTAACGCAAATCGTCACCGGGGACATAGTTGCGATAATCGGCGAATTCGACCGATTGGCCCCGCGCTTTGCTGCGGCGCTCGCCGCGCGCCGAGCTTTTCGAGCGGCGCCGGGCGAGGAGTTGGAATTGCTCCAACCGCCGCAGGAGGTCAGGGGTCAGGAGCGCGCTGGCCATGGCAATCGAATCAAATCAGACAACGAAGCCCCACTTTTCGTCCTGCGCCTTCGCCGCACGATGGCTACGCCAGCGCGGGCACGGCGGTCCGGGGAACTTCCTTCAGGATTTGATCGAGGATGTGATCCGTCGTCACGCCCTCGGCTTCGGCCTCGAAGTTGAGGATCAAGCGATGGCGCAGAGCCGGACGGGCGACGCCTTCGATGTCGTCAAAACTGACGTTGAAACGCCCATGCGTGAGGGCGCGCATTTTGGCCGCCAGAATGAGCGTTTGGCCGCCGCGCGGGCTGCTGCCGAAGCGGAGGAATTGATTGGCGATCGCCGTGGCGGTGGCGGTCTTGGGATGGGTGGCGAGCACGAGGCGGACCGCGTAGTCCTTGACGTGCGACGCGACTGGCACTTGGCGCACCAGTTTCTGCAATTCGAGCAGATCTTGGCGCTCGAGCACGCGCCTCAGTTCGGCCTTGGTCCCCTCCGTCGTGCGGGTCAGCACTTCGGTCAACTCGGCGGCCGACGGGTAACCCACGATCAATTTGAAAAAGAACCGGTCCAACTGCGCCTCGGGCAACGGATAGGTTCCTTCCTGGTCGATAGGATTCTGGGTGGCGAGGACGAAGAACGGTTCGCCCAAGCGGCGAATTTCGCCGCCCGCGGTGACGCTGTGTTCCTGCATTGCCTCGAGCATCGCCGATTGCGTCTTGGGCGTGGCGCGGTTGATTTCGTCCGCCAGGATCAGGTGGGCGAAAATCGGACCGTGTTGGAATTGAAACTCGCGGTGGCCGCCCGGCGTTTCGACGACCAAATTGGTGCCAAGAATGTCGGACGGCATCAGGTCGGGCGTGAATTGAATGCGGTTGAACGAGAGATTCAACACCTCGCTCAAGGTCCGGACGAGCAAGGTTTTGCCCAGGCCGGGAACGCCTTCGAGCAGAACGTGCCCCCCCGCAAACAACGCCGTCAAGGTGCCGTCCACGATGGCCTCGTGTCCAACGATGACTTTGCCGATTTCCGCCCGCAACCGGGCATAGGCCTCCCGGAACGCCCCTATCTGCTCCTCGATGCTCATAGTCTATTTCTTCAAATCGTCGAAGTAGTCACGCACGGCCCCTTGGTAGGCGCGCGGAACCTGCTCCTGATTGATCGCGCTCTGCGCTTCGATCTGCGCGGCGGCGGCGGTCTCCTGAAAGCTCGCTGTGCTCTGACCTTTGATGCTGATGCCCTTAAGGGTGATGCTGGGCATTTGGCCGCCCGGGCTCATCTTACCCTTGATCTTGGTCGGCAACAGGTTGTCGGACAACTCGCCGTCCCCACGGTCGGTCTTGCCACGCGGCGCCTCGTCTGGCCGATTCAATCCGGTATTGTCCCAAAGCTCGCTAATCTCCGGCGTCATAAACGTATCGTTCTCGTCCGCCCACGTGCCGACGCCACGCCCAGGTTTGCCGCCCTTGCTGACCTTGGGCGGGCCTTTGCACTGTCCCCAACCCTGGCAGTTCCCTACGCACATCTCGGCTTTCATGAGCGACTCGATGCTCGCCGCCAGGAGTTGCGCGTCCTCCATTTCATGCAGCAGCTTCTCCAGTTCATCCGCGGCGCTGGCCAGTGAAGCCGCCGAGTCGGAGTTCTGTTTGGCATTCATCGCCTGGGCGGCTTTGGCGAGGTGATCGGCGACCTTCCCGTAGTCGCCCGCCGGCTTGATCGCCTTGGAAACCTCGGCGAGCATTTTCTGCATTTGCTCGGGGGTAAGACCGGAGTTCTTCAATTGATCGGTCATTTTGCGCAAGGTCTGAATGGCGGCCTGCGCCTGCCCGTTTTCGAGTTGTTCGGCCAGATCTTTGCCGGCCTTCATCGCCTGCATCTGCATTTGCTGCATTTTTTTCGCGTCCGCCAGGAGCTTGTCGAGGTCCATTTCCTCGGCTTTCAAGTCCTTCAGCATCCGGTCAATCTGGCCATCCTGCAAAGCCTTCATCGCCTCTTCGAGGCTTTCGGCGGAGAGGCCCTGTTGTTTGGCCATGGCCGCCAGATCGTTCAGCGATTTCGACGCTTGCTCCTTCGCCGAATCGTTGGCTCCCGGATCGTTTGAGTTCATGCCCGAAGCGGCCTGTTCAAGCTTCTGGAGGGCGGATTTCATCTTCTCCAGCGCTTCGTTCGCGTCTTTGTTCTCACCCATCGATTTTTGCATTGCCTCGATCTTCTTCTGCAGATCGGCGCTGGCGGAACTGGACTGGCCGGAGGGGTTGCGGGCGGCCTGCTCGAGGCGTTTTAAACCGGGGTCTTTGGCGAGGTTTTGGGCCATCTCCTTGATCTTGTCGGCGGCATTGGCCAAATCGCGGAGCGCTTCGTTGCGGGTCAACGAGGCTTTGGAGAGGCGTTCGCCCATTTCCTGAACTTTATCGAGCGCTTCCCGCGTCGGCGCCAGCGACGCCGGGTGCGCCTGAAGGTTGCGCCGAGTCACCTCGGTGAGTTGCTTGCCGGTATCACGGATAACTTCCGCCTCGCGTTCCTTCTGCCGGTGGGTCTGGCTGCGGTATTCGGGCACGAAACCGAGGCCGGCGCTTACCGCCAGCAGCAGGACGGTCCAGCGAACCTGTTTCGGCAGGTGATACGGAATGAGTTTGCGCGGGTCGAGTTTCTGGGCGTAGGCCGCGGCGTCGGCGATCAGTAGCCGGCGCCAGTTGCCGTGTCCGGTGGTGGACGAAAGTTCGAGCGCCGTGCTAAGCCGTTCCTGAAGACGCTGCTGGGAATCGACCCACTGGGCGGTCTCGATCAGGGTCGGCCGACGCCACCAACCGGCGGCAAACCAACCCAGCGGCAACGCCACGCTCACGATCGCCGTGACCCCGAGAATCGACGCCGGAAGGGGTAGAAGCTTGTAAGCCGCCAACGCGACGAGCCAGAGGCAGACGCCCGCCCACATCCCCCGCCAAAGGGCCTGCCAGGCGCGCTGCCAGCGCCGACGTTGCGCGGCCCGTTGCAGCGTGGTTTCGATGATCTGGAAGTCACTCATAAATGCGTTCCTCAACATGCCGCCGAAGAGCCTGTTTGGCGAATGCCTTTTCGCCTGCCGCGCCCCGCGCCCGATCACCCGCGCCACCCGTCCGCCGACGCGGTTATTTGCTCTTCTTCGAATCGTCTTTTTTGTCACCCGGCTTCGGAGTTGTATCCGCCGCGCCGGGGAGATTGGCGGGCGCGCTCAAATTGAGCTGCCCGAGAATCTCGTCAGTTATATCGACCGAGCCACCGCTAAAAAGTACTATGGGAGATTGCGTCGAACTGCTGATTCCGGTCGAGTCGAGCACCAGATTGAAGGCTGAGGACCGAGCCTTGGTGTTAATCCGATCGCGGATTTCCGCGACGATGCCGTCCCGCATCCGCTGGCGTTTGGCCGAAAGGCTTGATTTCGCCTGTTGGTCGAACTGCTGGAGCTCCTGCTCCATAGCCTTGAGGTCCACCAACTTGGCCTCCGAATCTTTCTTCCGCTTGTCGCGCTCATCATTCGAGATCGCCGGGTCCGCCGCGCTGTCGAGCAACTTCTTGTAGGCGTCCTTGGCTTTCTGGAAGTCATCCACCTTGCCCTTAAGCTCTTTTTCCACATCGGACGCTTCGACCTTGATATTCGCCGACGCTTGCTTGGTTTTCCAATAATTGTCGAACACCTTTTGCAGATCGATGAACGCCACCTTGGTCTGGGCGTGCGCTGACGCGGTGAGAAGCCCCGCGCAGACGACCGCGGCGAACCACCTGACTCCTGCGGCCAACCCGCTCCACGCCAATCGTTTGCCCAACCATCCACGCCCGAACCGCCGCCCGGCCGCGCTCTCGTCAAATACAGTTATGTGCATTGGGGATAGAGACTACTCTTTTCATAGAGCAACGCAAACGGTAAACGTTCAATTAGGACGACCGGTTTTTCGAGAGCATTGAGGTGTCGCCGATAAAATCCGCCGCCAACTCCGCCGCCGCGACTTCTTTGATCGGCAGATACTTCCCGGTCGCCGTCGTCAATACGTTGCCCCGCGAGTCCCGCAATTCCCCGGTCGCCTCGAATAGTTTGCCGCGGCGGTTAACGATCGGTCCGGCGACAGCGTGAATCTCGTCACCGGGACGCACCGGCAGCAAATAGCGGACGTTCAATTCGGCGCAGTAGGCGAAATGCCCGGTTTGCACGCCGCAAGCCCAGACCATGACTTCGTCCAGAATGGTCGCCAGGATGCCGCCGTGGAGGGTCTCCTTGAATCCAACGTGCTCGTGGCGAGCGACAAAGCGAGCTTGAACCGTGATACCGTCGGTCTCGAAATCGAGCTTCAGGCCCACCGGATTGGTGAGGCCGCAAACGAAACAGGAGTGGGTGTGGGGCAGTTTTTTCATGACGCTTGAAATACTCATCGGCTTGCTTCCGACGCGGTCAGACTACGAGATTCGGCGCCCTAAACGCAACCATGAGCAACGACTTCGGGGCGGTTCCCAGAGTCGGCATTGGGCGAAGACCGGGCGAGCGGCGATCGATCCCTCATTCCTTGGCCGCCGGGTGGAATTTGAGCCAGCGTAGATTCTGGATCGTAAACCTCACCCGCTCATCCTTCGTGTTGCAGCCGATGCGGATCGATTTCACCTTTTCGAGGTCGAGTTGTCCGTTGGAATCTGGCTCGGACCAAGTCGCGCCCCAAACGGCGTGATCGACCAGGGCGATCGCCTCGAAGCGGGCGCCCTTCTTTGGCTGGACCTGGAATTCGACGATATAATCACTGCCATTCGCCTCCTCGAAGATCACGCTGAATTTTCCGTTCCCCTCCTGCAAAGTCAGGTCCACGGCGACGGCGTCCACCTGCGCATCGAGGGTTTCGCCGGGCTGGAGGTCCAAGCGCGGGTAAACCCACCGGTTTTTGGTCCTCGGAGCGGCTTCGACCATAACTCCCTTTCCCGCGTCGGCAATCCGGGCCGGACCGCCACCCGACACCACCGCCGTCCACCGCCACGGGTGGTCTGCCTCGGGGACCGCCAACGCCACCGCGGGCGTCGGAGTCCGGCTGGCCTCGATGCGGATCGGCAGGGAAAGCCGCGTTCGGCCCGCCGCGCCGAAATCGCCGTCGATTCGCAGGCGTTCGGTGCCCGTTGGGGCTTCGGAGCGGCATTGAATCTTGAGGGGCAATTCCATTCGTCCGCCCGGCGGCAGCGTCACCTCCGCCGGCAAACTGACGTCCCAAGAGACCGGCGCGTCGATTCGCAAGTGTCCCCTCGCCGCCTGCGTGCCAAAATTATAGGCGTAAACGGGAACGGTTTCGACCCGGCCCGCCCAAAGCCGGTACGCGGACAATCCCGGCAGCACCTCGTCCTGCGGCCAAAGCCCTTGCAAAATGACCGGCGACGGCGCGCCTGACTGACGTTTGGGTGAAACCGCGGGCGCCTCAAGCCCGGCGTTCCGTAGCGAACCGGGCGGCAGAATCGCGAATACGGGTGCGCCCGTGACCCGTAACCGGGCCGAAGCGCCCACCAGGCGCCGGCCCAGGTGATCGAAAGCCGCCTCCGGCGCCACCGGCAACCGACAATTCGCCTCTCCGTTGGTGCTCCAGGCGACGACCACCTCCCGCGCATGACCATCGGGACGCGCCGCAAAGGCGAAGGCGCGGACCGCCGGGTTCGTCGAGCGCAAGGTTCCGAGCGGCGCGGCGCCGGCGAGCAACCGACCGACCGCCGCCAGGGCGACGAAGGCCGGGCGCGGGGTTAAATCGGGACGTAAGAGTCCGTACTGCGTCTGCGACTCGGCGTAGTGCGCAAGCGTGAAATAAAACACGGCCGCCGCCCTTTCGTTCAACGCGGCGGCGAAGATCTGGGCCACGCGCTCGGCCTGTTCCCGCTGTTCTCGCGGGCCCGGCTCCTTCAAATGTTCGTCGCCGGACCACCAGACCGGCAAGTTGCACTCGCTGACCCAAATTGGCCGGCCGGCGGAGACCGCCCGAAAGTCGGCGTACACCCGCGGATAGGCCTCAGTCGCGATGTAATGATGCAAATTAAACGTGTCGAAGTAGGGCCAGACTTGATTGTCGCGAAAATCAGCGAGCGTCGCCCGATTATGACTGGCGAAAACGTTCTGGCAGGCAATCACGCTGGGATTCCCGGCCTTCAGGCCCAGATAGGCCGCCTTCTGGAGAGAAGCCATCTCGCTGCCCGTGTGACCGCCAAAAACGTCGATGTCCGCCTCGTTCCACGGCTCGAACGCGAGCGCCTCGCCCCGCCAGCGCCGCGCCAGTTCACGGTAAAAGTCGTACGCGTCGCGGAGGTCCGCGGGAAACCGAATCAGATTCGTGTTCGCCCACGACGGACTGTAGTGATTGACCTCCAAAACCCGCAACCCCGCCAGCACTTCCGCGCGGACCGACGCGTCCGACCGATTGTGCGGAGCGTAGTGTCCCTTCTGCGTCTCCAGTTCGATCCAATTCAAACGGTCGCGAACCCAATTGACGCCGGCCAAGGTCGCGAGATTCGCCACCGCTTCCATTTGCTCGGCTGGGTAGAACCACGCCATCGCGATATCGAGGCCGATCGGAGAACTGAGCGGCGTCGGCGCCGCGAGCCGGGCCAACACGCCGACGGAAATCCGGTTCGTCACGAGCCCTTCGCCGCGAACGTCATAGTAGCCCACCGGCAGCCGGCCCAGTGAGATGCGGCCGTTCGCGGCGTCACCGCCCGCCACCCGGCGACCGTCATAGTCGAACGCCTGCCAGGCGGGACCAAAACCCGCCGGGACGCCGAGCGCAACTTCTTCACTATCGAGGAAGACATTTCCCGGATGCTCGGGGAGCGACGACGGAACCGAGCGGACGACCGCCGTTGTCTCCGTATCACGCGAACGCGCGAGGGAAAAGCTTGGCCACGCCAGCGCCCACCCGGCGACGACGCAGGTCAACCGAGTCCACCGGACGCGGCGCCGAATCATCCGTTGGAAAAGACCGGTTCGTTTGCTCAATTCCAAAGCCCTTTGCCTAGTAGCGCCGGCAAGTCCAGAGGGTCGTCATCGCGGGTTGAGATCGCTACTCTTTCTGTCGCTTATACGTGACGAGGAAAAGTCGCGTCCCCTCGGTCGAGCTGAATTCGGCCGGGTGTTTCGCGCCAGCGAGGTCGTAACAAATACGCAACGTGTCAGCGTCCTTGAATTCGTAGATTGCGAGCAGGGTCTTTCCTTGGTTCGGGCCTTCGACGCCGGCGCAGATCAGCCGTTTCGGAGTGGTGGTCGCGTCAAGGCGGACCGTTCCCTTGTCCGGTTGGGGCGCTCCCTCGACGGTGACATCATACTTATCGCCCGTGATTTTCAGCGTGATCCCTTTGACAACCGGAGGCGGGAACGGAACGCCGGCCAACGCCGCCTCCAGGGGACGCCAGACGCCTTGCATCGCTTTGGCGTCGGCCGCCTCGGCATTCGTCTCCTTGGCGGGAAGGTTCTCGCCGGCGGACGCCGACGCCGCAACCAAAACGCCCACGCAGAAAAAGATTATATTCTTCATATAGTTCATCAGTTCGCAGGTTTTTTTACTTTTCTCATCTCCCGCCCGCAACCACGTCCATCACGGGCGGGTTCGCCGTTTCGATCACTCGTCCCGCATCAGGAGCACGGCCGCGCCTTTGATGCTCCCCGCCCGCAGGCGGCTGAGGGCGTCGTTGGCGCGGTTGAGCGGATACGTCTGCACTTTGGTCCGCACCGGCACGCGGGGCGCCAGCGCCAAAAACTCCTCGCCGTCGCGCCGGGTCAGGTTGGCCACCGAGCAGATCGCGCGCTCTTCCCAAAGATCGTGGTACGGAAAACCGGGGATGTCGCTCATGTGGATGCCTCCGCACACGACCACCCCGCCTTTGCCCACCGCCCGCAACGCGAGCGGGACCAGTTCACCCGCCGGCGCGAAAATGATCGCCGCGTCGAGCGGCTCCGGCGCCGGCCCGTCGGAATCGCCCACCCAGACCGCGCCGTAGGTTCGGGCGAATCCTTGGGCCTCCCAGTCACCGGGTCGGGTAAACGCGAAAACCTGGCGGCCTTGATGGCGGCAGAGCTGCGCCACGATGTGGGCCGCGGCCCCAAAGCCGTAAAGCCCGATCTTGCGGGCCTCCCCGGTCTTGACGAGCGAGCGGTACCCGATCAGTCCCGCGCAAAGCAGCGGCGCGGCCTCTTCGTCCGAGTAAAGCGCCGGGATGCGAAAGCAAAAACGCTGGTCCGCCACGGTATAATCCGCGTATCCGCCATCCAGCGTGTAACCGGTGAACCGCGCTGAGTCGCAAAGGTTCTCCCGGTGGGCGCGGCAATAGACGCACTCGCCGCAACACCAGCCCAACCACGGAATCCCCACGCGGTCACCCTGGGTAAAACGGTCCACGCCCTCCCCTTTTTCCACCACGGTTCCGACGATTTCATGGCCGGGAATCAAGGGCAATTTCGGCCGCGTCAATTCGCCGTCGATGACATGCAGGTCGGTCCGGCAGACCGCGCAGGCATGCACGCGGACCAACACTTGTCCCTTGCCCGGCTTGGGCGCCGGCAGCTCCGCCTCACGAAGCGGAGTTCGGCAGGCATCAAGAACCATTGCGCGCATCAGGGAAGATAGCTTACCTCCGCTCAATGTCCCGCGGCAAATCCCATTCTTCGCCACGTGCCGACTCGGGCGCGACGTCGAGGAGTTGCGGATTTTAGGGTCGCGCTAATGTTCCGCCGCCACGGACGCGGGAGACGCCGCCGCTTCGCCGACCCGCGCGGCGGTTCCGGGGGAGCGATGCGGCCCGGTCGCGCGCAATTTGGCAATCATCGCGGGCAGGCGCTCAAGCAGGTAATCGACCTCCTCCGCGGTGTTGTAAATGCCAAGACTGAATCGGATGCAACCGCGCGCCCGCGCGGCCGACAATCCCATCGCGGTCAAAACGTGAGACGGATTCAGCGAGCCTGTGGTGCACGCCGAGCCACTCGACGCGCAAATCCCCGCGCGGTCGAGCAACAACAACAGCGCCTCCGCCTCGACCTGATCGAAGCCGAGGTTTGAGGTGTTGGGCAGACGTGGTTCACGGGCGCCGTTGCGCACGGTTTTCGGAATTGTCTCTAGGATCGATTTCTCCATCCGATCCCGCAGCCCACGCACGCGTGTATCTTCGTCGCGGAAGGTCGCGGTAGCCAACTCCGCCGCGCGTCCGAAAGCGATGATGTACGGAACGTTTTCCGTGCCACCGCGTCGCCCGCGTTCCTGCTGCCCACCAATGATGTAGGGCTGATAGGGCGCGCGGCGGCGGATATAAAGCAGACCAATCCCCTTGGGAGCGTGCAGCTTATGAGCGGATAGGGAAAGAAAATCGACCCCGAAAGTCTTGACCTCAATCTTGAGTTTGCCCGGAACCTGGACGGCGTCGGTGTGGCAAAGAACGCCCCGGCTGCGACAGAGCGCCGCGACCTCTTCGATGGGAAAAAGCACGCCGGTCTCGTTGTTGGCCCACATCATGGACACCAACGCCGTATCGGGCCGGATCGATTTTTCGAGCAGGTGCAGATCAAGCGAGCCGTCCGATTCAACGGGCAAAAACGTGACCTCGTATCCGCGTTTCTGGAGTTCGCGCGCGCAATTGAGCGTGGCCGAATGCTCGACGGCGGTCGTGATCAGGTGGCGTTTCTCGGGGTTGGTCGCCAGCGCGCTGTGGATGGCTGAGTTGTTGCTCTCGGTGCCGCAACTGGTAAAAACGACGTCGCGGGGATCGGCGCCAATGAGCGCGGCGACTTTCTCGCGAGCCTCGTCGATCGGTTTGACCAATTCATGGCCAAAGCCGTACACGCTCGACGGGTTGCCCCACCGATCGCGCAGGAAAGGCAGCATCGCGTCAATCACTTCCGGCGCCACGCGGGTGGTGGCGTTATTGTCGAAATAATAAATTCGTTGCTCGCTCATGCCTGGGTTTGTGTCGGCGTCGTCTAACCAGCTTCCAGTCTATTTCCGGCGAACCGATTCGCAAGCGTGGAGTTCCGACAGCGCGAAGTTCCGGCTTTACGCATCACCAAAACCCCACGGTTCGATCCCTTCGATGTCACCATTCAGCGCACGGAAGGCTTGCCGAGCAGGCGGAACTCGGGACGCACTGAATCGTTTAGCGCCCATATCAGTTTGTCCACCTCAGTGCTCGGATTCGCGGGATCAGAGGAACTCGCGTTCTTGTGGTGCTGACGCACAGCGTCCGCATTTGCAACTGCTGCCGGAATCTTTGCAACTAAATCCGGGCAAAGCCGATCAAAAGTCATTTTGCTCTTGTCGTAAGGCCTTCCCCATGCCTCCTGTAGCGAAGTGTTCGCATCGCGGTCCTCAAGTAATGGTCCGGTCGTGCGACGGAAATGCAGGAGCAGCCAGAATTCGAAGCAAGGCGTTGAAAGAGCAACATGAACGTTCTCGCTGCGCGCCAAACTAAGCGCCGGCGTCAACTGCCCTTCGCGCGCAGAAACATTTGAATCGAAGACCACCCAAACATGATCCCAAGATTCCGCTCGGCTCCATTGGTTGCCGGCTTGAGTGTCGTTTCGAATCGCATCGCGCTCTGCGACCGCCGCACGAACCAGGCCGAGCGCGTCAGTCCGTCCGGAGTGAATGACCCTAGCTCTCGCCTTTAGCCGTTTTCGAAATTGTTCGAGGTACTTGAACTCCGTGACTTTGCCCTCCGTGACGATTAGAAATGAATCTCCCACGGCCGGTTCCCCAGGAGGAGGGCTGGCGATCTGCGGCCGCTGATACCTTCTCGGAGTCTCGTGAGGGCGCAACGGGCCTGGTTTAGCCGGCATGGGCGGGCGCCTCGCTCGGCGGGTTTACGTCAGAACCTTGCGCATCTCCCTCAACCAATCCCCGAGGGATAAACGGCACCGCGCCGTAGCGTCCAGAGAGATAACCTCTCGCCAGCGACTCGTCCACCCTGGGTTTATACTCCGTCAAGGGATAGATGAAGGAAGCTCCCTCACGGTTTTTGTCCGCGAACCAAATCTGATCACGGCGCAGCAAAGTTGTGTCGAGGAGAACCGGGCTATGCGTGGTGAACAACAACTGCGCCGCGGCGCGTTCGCCTGTCGCACCAGTCGCACGCAAAAAATACCGCAACAACTCGGTCGTCAACAGCGGGTGCAGGCTTGCATCCAATTCGTCAACACAAAGCACCTCGCCCCCCGCCATCGCCGATAACCAGATTCCCAGTAAGCCGAAATAGCGCCGAGTCCCAGAAGATTGATCCCCCCACTTCATCGGAAATCGCTTGCCGTCTTTGCCTTCGTGTTGAAAAGTCAGGTTGCGTAGTTGTGCGAACGAGTAATCGTTGCGATCACGCATTACGCCCGAGCCTAATTCGCCAAAACCTACTTCAGCCTCGTCGCGGTATTCGTTCTTAATCTCGACTTCGGCGAGCCCAAAGTCAGCCGACTTCAATAATCTTGGTATTGCCGCGCGGGCCGAAGGAAAGAATTCCATCATGAAGGCTGTGAAGGCGGGCGACGCTCGCCAATCGGGATTCGGGCCGAGGCCCATCAAGCCGCGATTGAACCAGCGAAACAATGGAGTGATTTTCAAGTCGTTCCATTGCGCAGCGGTCGAAAGAAATAAAGCGTTGTCTCGAGTTCTGGCGACGATACCAGGATCGCATTCGAAGCTTGAGGTTTGAGCGGAGGACCAATCGTAACGCTTCGCATCGTCATCCCAAAGCCGGTCGTACCAAATCTCCGAGCGGCCCGTCGGGTACGCAATCAGTCGCTCGTGCAAAACGCGTTCGCTCGTGGCGGCTACCGCAAATTCATAGCGCGTATTTTCAGCCACGAACGTCAGATCAACGATTGTTGGCTTCTTCGCAAAATCAGGGTCCAGCAGAAACGGTTCCGCGGGGATCGGCTGGTCGGGTTTGAAGTCGGCTGCGGATTCAACAACCAGTCGCCGAAGGAAGTTCAGCGCCGCAAGAAGGTTGCTTTTTCCTCCAGCATTCGGACCATAGAGAGCGATAGCCTTCACGAGTCGCAATTCAGGAAGTCCCGGCAAATTGGGCGAAATCACATTTTCCGGCAGAGACTTATCGTAATTGCTGGCTACGAAGTTCAGAACCTGTTCGTCTCGGAATGAGCGAAAGTTTTGAACGCGAAACTCGATAATCATAGGCTAAGGCTGGTATTTATGAATCAAAATTGCAATTTCAAAACGGATTTCCCGTTCAAACCGGAGGGGCACACTAAATTCAGGAGACGACGCCGACGAGCGGAAAAAGCTGACCAGACCGCGATGGGGATGGATTCACTTTTTCCGAACCGTTTCTGCTCCAACGCCTCTCTTACTGCTTGGGCGGTTTTTCGTGTTGGAGCGGTTTTTCGTTGCCGTTTAGAGATAATGCCCCCCGCAGGAAATACAAATTTGCGGCGGCGAGGCAAACTGCGCCCATGTTTGAAGTAGAACAAAGCCGTAGATCCGGCTGCTGGAAATGGCTGGCGACCACAATCGGCGTCGGTCGTTCTGCGCACGCGATCCCGCAGCTCGCGGTCCTTACAGAAGGCGCGAGGGCCAATCGCGATCGGAATCTCCGACTTCCGAGATGCAACAGCCAGATCGTGGACCCGTCGGGACCCGGCAGATTCTGGCGCCCGTTAAGAGATGGCCTGGCTCTCCAAACGCCATCCGTTGTGCTCGATGATTTGAGCAAACACCGGCGAAAAAACAATTTGACAGGGTTCTTGGGAACGTTAACCTACGTAAGTTAACTAAAAAACTTATGATTGCACCGGACGCGGCTACGAAGCTGAGTCACAACGAAATTATCAAGGCGGCCAACCCGACCCTCGCCGGGACGATTGGCCGCACGCTCGCGGACTCAGCCGTCGATCGGTTTACCGAAGACGACACTCAATTCCTGAAGTTCCACGGCATTTATCAGCAGGATGACCGCGACGCGCGCAAGGTCGCGCGCAAGTACATGTTCATGGTGCGCGGGCGCTTGCCAGGGGGCGTGGTCGAGCCGGAGCTTTACCTGACGTTCGATCGGCTCGCGACCGATCACGGGAATAACACGTTGCGCATCACGTCGCGACAAGGTTTTCAATTTCACGGGGTCGTCAAAACGGGGTTGGGACCGCTGATGAAGGGGATCAATGACGCGCTGGCGACGACGCTGGCTGCCTGCGGCGACGTTAATCGCAACGTCATGGCGCCTTCCACCCCCGCGACCAGTCCGCTAGTCGAGCGGGTACTGGAAGACGCGCGCCTGTTGTCGAAAGCGCTGCTGCCGATCACGAAGGCGTACCACCAAATCTGGGTCGAGGGCAAGGAACTGAACCTCGGCGACGCCGGCGAAGATTTCGTCGATCCGCTTTACGGCAAAACCTATCTGCCGCGCAAATTCAAAACGGCATTCGTCATTCCGCCGTTGAACGACATCGACATTTTCACCAATTGCGTGGGATTCATCGCGATCGCCGAGGGCGACCAACTGGCGGGTTACAACGTCGTCGCGGGCGGCGGCATGGGCATGAGCCACGGCAATACGCAGACTTTTCCGCGGATGGCCGACGTCATCGGCTTCCTGACCCCGGCGCAAGTCGAGGCGGTGGCCAAGGCCGTGCTGACGATTCACCGCGACTTCGGCGACCGGACGAATCGCAAGCACGCGCGGCTCAAATATGTCCTCGAGGACCGCGGCGCCGCCTGGTTCCGCGCCGAACTGGAGCAACGCCTCGGGTTTACGCTCGGTCCGGCGCGCCCGTATCAGTTTACGCGGCAGGGCGATCTTTTTGGCTGGCGCCAGCAATTGGACGGTCGCAAGTTCCTCGGTCTCTACGTCGAAACGGGCCGGATCAAGGACGCGCCGGGCGCGCAATTAAAGAGCGCGTTGCGGGAGATCGTCGAACGGTTCCGTCCGGAGGTTCGGCTTACGCCCTCGCAGAATCTGATTCTCGCGAACGTGAACTCGGCGGATCAAACGGCGATCACCGAGATTTTGGCGCGAAACGGCATTCCCGTTGAGAATCAGTCCACGGCGCTGCACCGCGCGTCGATGGCGTGCCCCGCTTTGCCGACTTGCGGTCTCGCTTTGGCGGAATCCGAGCGAGCGCTGCCCGGCTTGCTGACGCTGCTTGACCAGACGCTCACGGAGCTGGGCCTGGCGGGCGAAGAAATCGTCGTGCGCATGACGGGCTGCCCGAACGGCTGCGCCCGTCCATACATGTCGGAAATCGGTTTCGTGGGCAAAGGGCCAAACCGGTTCCAAATTTACCTCGGCGGCAATCAGGCCAGCACCCGGCTCAATCGGGTTTACAAGGATAACGTCAAGGGCGAAGAGATCGTCAATGAACTCCGGCCGCTCCTGGCGCGTTTCGCGCGCGAGCGGCAGCCGGGCGAGCATTTCGGCGACTTCTGCGACCGCGCCGTATTGACCGCGCCGGCGACGACGAACAACTAACGACCGCGGCTGATTCCAGCGCGCGCAACGCGCCGAGCCGCCGTTCATCGCATGTTTACCGCCACCGAAATCGCCACCCTGGACCAACGGTTCCAGCGCGAGTCCACCGAGAAAGTTCTCGCGTGGGCGTGGGAGCGCTTTGGAACGCGGGCGGCCATCGGCACCAGTTTTCAGGGCGCGGGCCTGGTGATGATTCATCTGGCGCGACAGAGCCACTTGGATTTTCCCATCTTTACGCTGGATACCGGGCTACTCTTCCCCGAGACCATCGCGCTGAAAAAGCGGCTCGAGGAATTCTTCCAGCGCCCGATCGAGTCGCTCGTTCCGGACCTGAGCGTCGAGCAACAGACGGCGGCATACGGCGCGGAATTGTGGAAGCAGGACCCCGATCTTTGCTGCACGATGCGGAAAGTACTGCCGTTGACGGCGCGGCTCGCGGAGCTCGACTGCTGGATTACCGGCTTGCGCCGGGAGCAGGCCGAATCACGCGCCGGCATCGGAATCATCGAGGCGTACCTGTTCGACGAAAACACCGGGCGCGAGATCATCAAGTTGAACCCGATGGCCACCTGGACGCGCGACGCCGTTTGGGAATACATTCGCCGCCACCAGATTCCTTACAACCCGCTCCAGGACCAGGGCTACCGGTCGATCGGCTGCCTACCATGCACGCGCCGGATCAAAGATGGCGAAAACGAGCGCGCGGGACGCTGGACCGGGTTCAACAAGGTCGAGTGCGGCATTCACACGTTCATGGCGCGGAAGTCGTAGCGCGCGACTTTCCCAGCCCGCGGAATTCTTATGGATTATTTATCCCGATTGGAGAACCAGAGCATTTACATCATGCGGGAGGCGTTCAATAAGTTCGACAACCTCGCAATGTTGTGGAGCATCGGCAAGGATTCGACGGTCCTCCTCTGGCTCGCCCGCAAGGCGTTCCTGGGGCATGTCCCTTTCCCGCTGGTCCATGTGGACACGACCTACAAGATCGCGTCGATGATCGAGTACCGCGACCAACTGGTGCGCGACTGGAAACTTGACCTGGTGGTCGGAAAAAACGAAGCGGTATTGCAGAGCGGCACGACCTTTCCCAACGGCAAAGCGACCCGCGTTGAATGCTGCGGCACCCTGAAAAAGGACGCTCTCAAGCAAGTGCTGGAGATGCATCACTTCACCGGCGTGATCGTCGGCGTGCGCCGGGACGAGGAACCGACCCGGGCGAAGGAGCGTTATTTCAGCCCGCGCGATAAGAACATGGAGTGGAACGTCGAAGACCAGCCCCCGGAATTGTGGGATCAGTTCAAGACCGACTACGAGAAGGGCGCGCATATTCGGATTCATCCGCTCTTACATTGGACCGAATTGAATATCTGGGAGTACATCCAGCGCGAAAGCATCCCTGTGATCCCGCTCTATTTTGCGAACGCCAAGGGCGAGCGTTACCGCAGCATCGGCTGCGCCCCGTGCACGTTCCCGATCAAGTCCGAGGCGAGCAACGTCGCCGAGATCATCGAGGAATTGCGCCACACCAAAACCAGTGAACGCGCGGGCCGCGCCCAGGATAAAGAAAGCGAAGACGCCTTTGAGAAGCTCCGGCGCGACGGTTACATGTGAGGCGTACCCCGCTTCAATTTGCTCGCGACGCCGCGTGAGGCGGCGGCCCCATTTTTCTCGCTCATGAATGCTCCCACAGAACAACTGAAGATCGTCATCGTCGGCCACGTGGACCACGGCAAATCCACGTTCGTCGGCCGCCTGCTGCACGACACCGGTTCGCTGCCCGAGGGCAAGCTTGAACAACTGCAAAGAGTCGCCGAACGCCGCGGCGTGCCCTTCGAATGGGCCAACCTGATGGACGCGCTGCAATCCGAGCGCGACCAGAACATCACGATCGACACGGCGCAAATCTGGTTTCAGACCCAGCGCCGTCAATACGTGATCATCGACGCGCCGGGGCATAAGGAGTTCCTCAAAAACATGATCACCGGCGCGGCGAGCGCCGAAGCCGCGCTGCTGTTGATCGACGCCAACGAAGGCGTGCAGGAACAATCTCGACGTCACGGCTATTTGCTCAACCTGCTGGGCATCCGCCAAATCGCGGTCCTGGTGAACAAGCTCGATTTGCAGGGTTATTCGCAGTCTAAATTCGAGGCGATCGAGAAGGAATACCGCGAGTTCCTGGCCAGCATTGGCGTCCAGCCGAAATTGTTCATCCCCATCTCGGCCAAGAACGGCGACAATTTGGCGACCCTCAGCCCGCGGATGCCGTGGTGGCAAGGCCCGACCGTCATCGCGGCGCTGGACGATTTCAAGGTGGCCGAGTTGCCCGACAACCAGCCGCTGCGATTTCCGATTCAGGACGTCTATCGATTCGATGAGCGCCGCATCCTGGCCGGCCGCGTCGAAGCCGGGTCGATCAGCGTCGGGGATCGCCTGCTCTTCTGCCCCGGCAACAAGGTCAGCACGGTCAAGTCGATCGAGCGTTGGAACGCGCCGTCGCACGAAAGCGCCGGCGCCGGTGAATCGATCGGCGTCACGCTGACCGAGCAAGTTTTCGTCGAACGCGGCGCCATCGCGGCGCACGAGTCGGCGCCACCGTACGAATTGACCCGGTTCAAAGCGCGCCTATTCTGGCTCGGGCGCGCCCCGTTTCGCAAAGGCAAGGTTTACAAGCTGAAGCTGGCCACTCAAGAGGTGGAGTGCGAAATCGAAGCCCTCGACAAAATCATCGACGCCTCGACGCTCGCCGCGGTCTCGCGTCCGGCCAACGAAGGGTTTGTCGCCCGCCATGAAGTCGCCGAATTGACCCTGCGGACCAAGCGACCGGTCGCTTTTGACGCCCATTCCGAAATCATTCCCACCGGACGTTTTGTCATCGTCGATGGTTACGAAGTCGCCGGCGGCGGAATTATCGTCGCTGACAATTACCCGCGGCGCACCTCGGACGCGTCGCACAAAAGCGAGCACATTTATTGGAGCCGCGGCAAAGTGACCCCCGCCCAACGCTCGTTGCGTAACGGCCATCCCGGTTGCGTGATCTGGCTCACCGGCTTTTCCGGAGCCGGCAAATCAACCATCGCGGCCGAACTGGAGCGGGAATTGTTCAACGCCGGCAAACATGCGTACATCCTGGACGGGGACAACGTCCGCCACGGACTTTGCTCTGACCTGGCGTTTTCCCCGCACGATCGCAAAGAGAATATCCGACGGGTCGGCGAAGTGGCCAAACTCTTTGCGGACGCGGGCATCATCTGCATTACCGCTTTCATCTCGCCCTACCGGTCGGATCGCGGGCTCGTCCGCGAGATGATTCCGCCCGGACGATTCATCGAAGTCCACGTCAACGCCCCGCTCGCGGTCTGCGAAGAGCGCGATCCGAAAGGATTGTACGCCAAAGCCCGCGCCAACGAGGTCAAGGAATTCACCGGCGTGTCCGCGCCGTACGAACCGCCGGAGAAGCCGGAAATCGAATTGCGCACGGATAAGCTAAGCCCGGCGGAATCTGTCACGGCCATTTTGGATTATTTGAATCTCCAGAACCACGACGCGGAAATCTCGATTTAGAATCACGAGACCGTCGCGGCAGTCATCAGAATGGGTGTGAGACAGAATTCTTCTGCGGGACTCTGAGACTTGAAGCTCACGCTGTCGGCGATTCGCTCGGTCCCGAAGGGACGACCGAGAGTAGCTCGGCGTTTCAACGCCGAGTTCTAGGCAAAGTGATT
>CAZFVY010000090.1:0-30481 GCA_964522665.1 uncultured Verrucomicrobiota bacterium
CCAGCCCAGGCCGGTTCCGATCGCCTGAAGAATTTGCGGCGCCGCCTCGTCCAGCGTGATGGCCGCCGCGAGGACGCTCGTCATCTTCGCCTGGGTCGCCGCGCGCTGTTCCGCTCGCTTGCTCTCGGTGATGTCCCGCGCCACCGCGAGGAATCCGACGATCTCGCCGCGGGTGTCCCGAACGCTGGTAATGACGAGATTGACCTGCAGGCGTCCGCCATCCTTGCGCACGTAGGTCCATTCTCGCTCGTGAACGCCCCCGCGCCGGGCCTCTTCCAACAGAGTGTTGAGTCCGGTCACGCGGGTCGCGAACTGGCCGGTTAATTCCCGGCCGTAGGCCTCGATCTCCGACGGCAGGTGGAGAATAAGCGGCGAGTTCTTGCCGATCATCTCGCGCGCGGCATAGCCCAGCATCCGTTGCGCGCCCAAATTAAAGAGCGTAATCAGCCCGGTCGGATCGGTGGCGAGCACCGAGAACTCGGTCGCCGCGTCCAGCACCGCCTCCAGTTGAAGGCCGCCCGCGGTCAGCGCCGCGCGTTCCTCCGGACTGCCCGGCGACGACGAGGATTCGCGCGGCGGTTGATCGGAGCTTTCGGGCGGTTCCAGATGGCTCATGACCTTGATAGCGTCGGCGCTGGTCCGCGTCTAAGGTTCAACGTTCGCGTCGAACACGCCGGTGAGCACCTTGCCGGCGCTCTTGACCTGGACCCAGAGGCGATATTTGCCCGGCCGCGGAAACTCGTACGGGAATGAGACGGACGTCTCCCCGGCCGCCCCGTGACCCTGATGGTGCGCATGGGGATCCTGGCTGCTCTTCACGCCGGCGGCGGAGCTGGGGTTGGCGTCCGGGCGATCAGTGAAAAACTGTTGGGCCGCCATCGAGATCGTCCCCACGGGGTGCAGATGAGCGAAGACCGAGCCATCGTCGCGGCGAACGGCGGCGTGCCCGAGCATCCCCATGTACGGCTCCAGCGGCGCAAGGCGCCCGTCCGGGGTCCGCAGTTCGAACCGCAGCGGCGCGGCCTGGTTGGCCCGCACGGAACCTTCCTTGCGCCAGGCAAGGGTATAACCATCGGCGGTGACGCTCGTTTCGGCGGAGCCGTTGGCCCCGGCTTGAGGGAGGCCGGCAAACCAGGAATCATCCGGGTCGGACTCAAGGGCGAGGACGCCGGTCGTTGGAGTCGGGGATGTTGGCGGGTCGGCGATTTGCGCCTCCGCGGTCAGGGTCTGCGCCAAGCCGTTTTCGTGCGCGACGTCGGCGTAGATTTGGTACCTGCCGGCGGGCAGGGGCGGCAGGTTCACCTCGAATTCGCGGTCGGACCGGCGCACCGGATGGAGGTGGGCCAGCGCGTCGAACCCTGGTTCACGCAGCAGGAACAGATGCATCATCTTGCCGTGATCTGGAATCAACGGCGTCCAGGCCTGGCGGAGCGAGCGCGCGGTCCCGATTTCCAAGCGCAGAATATTCTGCCCACCTTCCCACCGCGCCGTCGCCGCCACCGGCTCGGCCTGATAGAGAGTGTTGTTGCGGTAGTCCGCGTCGTCGTGGTCCCACCAACGTTTGCCGCCGGCGAGCAACGTCGAGAAAAACAGCGCCCCGACGATCATCGCGACGCGGGATTGCCAGCGTCGTTTCGAAGGAATCGCGGCGCCCGGTTCAACCGTGCTCTCCCCGAAGGCCGCCCCGACCAAACGCACCGCGGTTGTGAACAGAAAGAGTCCGAGCGTGGCTAACAGGATTCCCATGCCGGGCGACATCGAGCGCCGGGAGGTAGCCAGCGAATTAACGGGGACTACCAGCGTGCCGACGCCGGCGGCGCCCTCGATGGTGATATCGACGCTATAAGCGCCGGACCGCATCAACCAGAGTGTCGTCTCGTACAGATTCGTTTCGCCGCGGACTTGTTTTGCCACGTCCGGCGGCGGCGCGCCCTGGCGTCCCGCGTTCCAAAAGACCGGCAGCGCCGTCACGCGTTGCACCCCTTCACCTTCGACCCGCACGCTGATTTCCGCCAGACCCGGCACGACGCCCGGGGGCCGAATCACCACTCGGGCCGGATACGGGCCGGCCTTGCCCTCAAAGAATACATTCGGGCTGCCGATGTGGCCCCAGGCCATGAGCGGCAACAAAAGAATCCCGAAGGCGACGAGGCGTCTCATCGCTTTAGCCGGAGCAGCCAAGAACCGAGCGCCAGGCCCCGGCCCGCCGAAACGCACCCCAGCGCCCAGGCGATCGCCAGCCCCCGGAAGGTTAACGGATTCCGGTCCAAATCCCAAAAGCTGGTCATCCAATCACCGCGGCGGACGTAGTACGGCCAATGCTCATGCGAGCCGAAGACCCAACTGGCGCCGCCCGGCCCGACCAGGAAGCGCGAGACGGGCCACTGAACGGCCAGGAAAAGCGTCAGGAAAGCCGTCGCGATCAAGAACGTCAGCGCCCAGGCCCGCCAGAATTCGCGCCCGAAAAACTTTACCGGTCCGGGATTCTCGGCCAAGGGCAGGATTCGCTGCGCCAGCAGATCGATCGCGAACGCGGGGACGATGAGGAGCAGCGGAAACGCCGGCGGAGCCATGTGAGTAATCGGATTGTAGATCGGCGCCAGCTTCGCTTGGGAGTGAAACAAGGGCAGCAGCCAGACCAGCGCCAGCATGATCGTCGCGTACACCGCCGCCGCCGTCGTCGCCGGCCAGGGACGCCGCGCGGACCGCGCGGTCAACGCCAGATAAAAGGGGAACGTCGCGCAACCCAATTGATAGAAGAGCGCGGCATGTTGAAGGTTCGGCCAACTGTATTCCGTCAGGAACGTGGCGAGCAGCGTCAGCATGATCCCGGTCGTGACCACGCAGAGCAAAGCCGTGAGTCTTTGGCCGCGGCCAGCCCGACGGTTTTGCCAGCCATGCAGGAAAAGGAGGACCCCGAAGCCGACGGCGAACATTCCCACGCCCAGGAGGGAGTGTGGCGGGCTGACGATTTTTACATCCAGCCCGTAGGTATTGTGCCACCAATCGTCGAATGGCGCCGACGTGACCATCGCCACCGCGCCCCAAACCGTCACCCACGCGCCGATCGGCGCGCGCAGGCCCCAGATCTGGACCGCTGGCGCGCGTTGGCCTCCCGGATTGTTGATCATCGCTTCGAGCCACAGCCAGCCAAACACGAGCGCCGGCAGAATCCCGCCGAGTTGGATGAGGATGTGCGCCGGCGTCCAAAACGTGTCCCGTCCGATGCTGATGTGCCAGGAAATGTCCCAAAGCAGGCCGATCGGCAGGCAGCCGACGCCGATCACGATGATCCAGCAATACCACGGCGGGATTTTCGTGTTCACGATCGGCGCGGCCTTGGGCGCGTCCTGGCTGATTTCCGAGGTTTGCATCCGGGGCCGAGCATAGCAGAATCACGGCGCGAAGCAATCGGATCGATGCAAGAACTGCGTGGTCGTCGGGGCGGGTCCTCGCGCCACCGCCGTCCGCGGTCTCCAAATTTCGTAAAATTCTAGCTTGCCAATGGGCGGCGTGGCCGGTAGCCTGCTCGTTCTTTTGGAAGTACCGCGCGGTCTTTGCCGGTAGTTCATTGACGGTCAAACCGCGCCCGAGCGCGGCGCGATCAAAACGAAAATACTTATTTATGGCAGTAAGAATTCGCATGAAGCGGGTCGGGGCGAAAAACGCTCCCGTTTACCGCGTTGTGGTGGCTGACGGCCGCAGTCCGCGCGATGGCAAGTTCATCGAGGAAATCGGCACCTATCAGCCGCAGAAGAAAGGCGACAATTTTACGCTCGACCTCGAGCGCGTGAAATACTGGCTGGGCAAAGGCGCCCAACCGAGCGATACCGTCGCGAGTTTTATCCGTAAGCTGAACCGAACCGCGCCGGCGGCGGCGCCCGCCGCGGTCTAATCATCGGGCTGGTTGATGCAAGCCTTCCTCGAATACGTGGTAAAAGGTTTGGTGGACCGGCCGGACGCGGTGCAGATCAGCCCGGTCGAGCGCGAAGGGACGACGATTTATGAGTTGCGCCTGCACCCGACGGACGTCGGCAAGATCATCGGCCGGCAGGGCGCGACGATTCACGCCATCCGGTCTTTGTTGCTGGTCGGCGCGGCGAAGTCGGGCAAACGGTGCACGGTGGAAATCGTCGAGGAACGCGCGGCGGATTGAGGCGTTCGGCGCGGCTGGCAGTGAACGATTGCGGGCCGAGCGGAGGCCCGCTCACCCTGCGGCGATGAAGATCGACGTTTTGACTTTGTTTCCGGCGATGTTCGCCGGACCGCTTGATGAAAGCATCATTCAGCGGGCGCGCGAAACCGGTCTGCTGGAGCTGGGCATCCACAATCTGCGGGACTACACGCACGACCGGCATAAAACCGTGGATGACCGCCCGTTCGGGGGCGGTCCGGGAATGCTGCTCAAGCCCGAGCCGCTGTTTGAGGCCGTGGCGGCTTTGGCGCGGCCGGAAACGCGCGTGATTCTGCTCTCGCCGGCGGGACGCAAATTCGATCAGGCGATCGCGCGCGAGTTGTCCGCCGAGCGGCATCTGCTGCTGATTTGCGGCAGTTACGAAGGCTTTGACGAACGGGTGCGCGAGCATCTGGCCGATGACGAGTTGTCCATCGGTGATTACGTGCTGACGAATGGCGCGCTGCCGGCGATGGTCATCGTTGACGCGACGGTCCGGCTGCTGCCGGGGGCGCTGGGTGATGACGAGAGCGCGCGCGAAGAGTCGTTCAGCCGCGGATTGCTGGAATATCCGCAGTACACGCGGCCGGCCGATTTTCACGGGATGAAGGTCCCGGACGTGTTGTTGTCCGGCCACCACGCGGGAATCGCCCGCTGGCGAAGTGAACAGGCGAAATTGCGCACGGCGCAACGCCGGCCCGACCTGTTGAAAGATCAGGCCGGGACGGACGCGGAAAAGAAAGCAGAGATTTTATGAGCCAAGCCATATTTGATAAAATTGAATCGGAACAGTACCGCAAGGAACCCCTGAAATTCGCGGTCGGTGACACGGTGCGGGTGCATACGAAGGTCGTCGAAGGCGACAAGGAACGAATTCAAGTTTTTGCCGGCGTCGTCATCGGACGGCGCGGCCACGGTCTCAATTCCACGTTTACCGTCCGCCGCATCAGCTACGGCGAGGGCGTCGAACGCGTGTTTCCGGAACATTCCCCGCGCGTGGACAAGATCGAGGTCGAGCGTCGCGGGTCCGTCCGGCGCGCCAAGCTGACCTACCTGCGCAAGCGCGTCGGCAAGGGCGCGGTCACCGTGAAGGAAAAGGAAATCCACGCCGCGCCGGGCAAGGCCTCCGCGGTCGCGGCCGCGAAAGCATCGGCCAAGGCGGCCGCCAAAGCCGCGGCGAAATAATTCCCACTGACAGCTCGGGCGGGCGTTCGCGCTGGCCCTCGGACCGTCGGGATATTCATTCTCGCGCAACCTGCCAAGCCGGCGGTCACGCCTTCGGCTGGACCGCGGCTGACTCGGTGTTAGCGATGGTCGCGACGTGCGTCCCGTCGCGCGTGGCGTTCCCTGTCGGGTTGATGTTAAGTTGAACGGCGGCGTCCGACCCGGGTTGAACGATCAGTTCGACCGCAGCGTGCGGGTGAAGTCAACGAGGTCGAAAAAGCGCTTGTTCCCGGTGCGGATGCGGGTCGCCAGCGTTTTGCTGATCGCGAACAGGAACGGCGCCGCGATCTCGGGCGCCTCGTTCGTAATGCGGTGGAACGCCTCGACCGAGATTCGCAACAACAGCGTGTCCACGTTGGCCACGACGTCCGCGGAGCGCGGTCCGTGATCGAACAGGGACATTTCACCGAAAAAATCACCCGTCGCCAGGGTCGCGATGATCGATTCCTTGCCGCGAACCTTCACCCGGACCCGCACTTCCCCTTGCAGCACCAGGAACATCGCGTCGCCGGGGCTGCCCTGCTTCACGATCTCCGATAATTGCGGCGCGGTCACTTCTTCGAAGTAGCCGATGAATTCCTCAAGTTGCGCGTCGCTCATCCCGGCGAAGATCTTCACCCGCCGCAGCATTCCCGGCTTGAGCTTTCCGGCCGCGAGGGGGGAAGCGCTCACCGCGTGCGCCACGGGCGCGTCATCGCTTCCCCGGGCGCGGAAAAGCGTTTCCAACTCGGGTAATTTGACCGCTTTTTGCCAGCGGTCGTTCGGCGCCGCGTGAATCCAGGTGTCTTCCGTCACGCGTTCCTCTTTGACCCAGCCGACGAGAGTCGGCAGATCAACCGGCCCGTAAACGACGTTGTCCACCGCCCAAATCTTAAAGTTGGTTGATTGCTTGCTGGTTGCCATAGCCCCGATTATTAAGTGAGGCCCGTTTTGGCATAAAGGAAAAAAGGGCCTACATCTCCTCCGTTGTCTCGATGCCGAGCGCTTGCAGACCTTCCTTCATGACCCGGCCGGTCAGCGCGCACAGGGCAAGGCGCGAGGCGCGCGCGGGTTCCTCGGCTTTGAGGACCGGGCACGCCTCGTAAAAGCGGGCGAACGCGCCCGCCAGCTCGTATAGGTAGTTGCAGAGATAATTCGGCCGGCATTCCTCAGCCACAGCGGCGAGCGTCAGGCCGAAATTCAGCAGCTGCTTGGCCAGCGCGAGTTCCTCGGGCGCGGTCAGCGTGAACGCCGCGGCCGCCGGCGCCGGCGCCTGCGACTTGCGAAAGATGCTGCAAATCCGCGTGTAGGCGTACTGGAGATAGGGCGCGGTGGCGCCATTGAGCGCCAGCATCTTGTCCCAACTGAAAACGTAGTCGCTCTGCCGATTGGGCAGGAGGTCCGAGAACTTGACCGCGCCGAGCCCGACGACCCGCGCGATCTCCCGCCGGCGCGCCGGATCGAGGTCCGGATTCTTCTCGGTCACCGTCGCGAAGGCGCGTTCCTCCGCTTCGTTAAGCAAGTCGGTCAGCTTGATCGTGTCGCCCGAGCGCGTCTTCAGCGGAGCGCCGTTCTCGCCGAGGATCGAGCCGAACCAGACATGCGCGAGCCGGGTCTTCGCCCCGGGCCGCCAGCGGTGGAAAATCTCAAAGAGCTGCTTGAAGTGCAGTTGTTGCCGCGCGTCGGTCACATAGATGATCTCGTGCGGCTGCCAGGTCTCGAGCCGGTGCGCCAGCGTCGCGAGGTCGGTCGTCGTGTAGTTGGCCGCGCCGTCGCTCTTTTGAATCAACGCCGGATGCGCCTTCAGGTCGGGGACGTCGTCAAAGAAAACCACCTGGGCGCCCTCGCTTTCCCGCGCGACGCCAGACGCGATCAACTCCCGCACGATCCCTTTGAGGCGCGGGTTGTAAAAACTCTCGCCGAGCGTGTAGTCGAAACTGACGCCCAGCCGCTCGTAGATGGCGTCGAATTCCTTGCGCGATTGGGCGACCATCTCGCGCCAGAGCGCGAGGTTTTCCGGGTCGCCATTCTGCAGCTTGACCAACTCCTGGCGCGCCGCCTCCAGGATCGCCGGATCGCGGTTCGACGCTTCCTCGACCGCCCGATAGAGGCGTTCCATCTCGGCCAGCGGATTGGCCAGCAGATTCTCGCGGTTCAACTGTTCTTTCCAGCCGACGATCAGTTTGCCGAATTGCGTGCCCCAATCGCCGATGTGATTGTCCGTGATGACCCGGTGCCCGAGCAGGCGCAACACGCGCGCCAGGCAGGCGCCGAGAATGGTCGAGCGGATATGCCCCACGTGCATGCGCTTGGCGACGTTCGGCGAACTGAAATCAATGACGATCGTGCGCGGTTCGGCGGCCGGCCGAAAAAAGAGATGCTCCCCGCGGGCGGCCGCGGCGAGCGTGTCCGCCAGCGCGGCGGGCTTGAGGCGAAAGTTGAGGAACCCAGGGCCGGCGATCTCGACCGGGGCGCACCACTCGTCCACCCGCAGGCGGGCGACGACGTCGGCGGCGAACTGGCGGGGATTGAGCTTTCGTTCCTTCGCCAGCGCCATGAGGGCGTTGGTCTGGTAATCGCCGAACTTCGGGTCGGGGCAGGGGCGCACGAGCAGCGCCGCGCCGGCGGCGTCGGGGAGCAGCGCGGCGACGGCTTCCCGCAAGCGTTCTTCTAGCAAATAGTGGAGCACAGAAAATGGGGCGGCGCAGGCCGGCGGCGGCTGGACGGGGCCGGGAATCCGGCGAAGCAGCGGCTACTTTTTGGCGCCGTGCCCGGCGATGATCGAGAACATGGCTTCGGTATCCGGCGCCTGCTCGAGGGCCTGGCGAAATTCTTTATTGTGCAGCAATTTCGCGATGTTCGCCAGCGTGTGCAGATGTTTCTGAAATTGGCCCTGCGGCACCAGGAACAACATGACGAGATTCACCGGCTGGTTGTCCAGCGCGTCGAAATTGACCCCCTTCTTGGAACGACCGAAGGCCCCGACGACCTCGCTGATCAGGTCGGTGGACGCATGGGGAATGCCGATGCCGAAGCCAATCCCGGTGCTCATCGACGTTTCCCGCTTTTTGACGACCGCGGCGATCTGATCGCGGTGCTCGGGCCGAATCTGCCCGCAGGTCACCAGGAGGTTGATCAGTTCGTCGATGCTTTCCCAGCGGTTGGACGCCTGCAAATCGGGAATGATCTGCTCTTTGCGGAGAATATCAGCCAATGTCATAGCATCGTTACCAGGCGTTCCATTTCGCCTGAATCGACCCGCTATTTCAAGAGGGAATTCGCCAATTCACCTCCGCCCGGCGTGAATTCTCCGGATTCGTCCGCGCGCGCGCGGGAATTCCGCCCGCGAGGGACGCTTAAATCGCCGCCGGTCGGCGCGTTCTGACCTTCGGCCGGCTTGCCGCCCACGAGCCAGGCACCCGCCGCCCGCCCGCGGCGGCCCGGGGCGCCAACCCATCGCGAACGTCACTGACGCGAGCGCGCAAAAATCGAAGTCCGAGCCGGATGATGACTAAAGAGAAGCGGTTTCCCTGACTCCAGGTGTCCGCCGACCGACTTTTTAGAATGTGCCAGGTCAAGAGGGCGCTGGCGTCACCGGCGGCTTCAATGACGAGCCACGCCGATCGAGTCGCTCCCACTCACATCGGGAGCAGCCGGATGGCAGACGACAGATTCACCCAACCGGACAACGTTTGGCGGTAAGGCCGCCGGGATGGGCATGAATTCGCGGCAATAAAACCGCCTGCCTTCGCGTCGAAGGCAGGCGTTTGGAGATATTGTTTACCCGGCGGTCTCGCGATCAGGGCGACGCGTACGTTCTGGGCGTGTTCGGCGGAATCGTGGTTACAAAAATCTGCGGCGCCGGGGGCGTGACCGGGAATACTTCTGGATTCCCCGGCGTCGAACCAATCGGCGTCTGGAACGTCGTGATTGTGTCGGCGTGCGAATCAGACAGGCGAACGGCGGAAATCCGGGCTGCCTGGCTGGGCACGGCGCTCGCCACGCCTTGTTCGACCTGAGCGGCAACTTGCGGCTCCTGTTGGCTCATGGCGGACATGATCTTCAGCGCCATCTCGGGCGCGGCGAGAGTCGCGGCGTGGGCGATGAGCGTCGCCTGGTCGGGCAGCAGCTTCACCGCGGCGGCAGAAATCGCTGGCGCTGTCGCGGGGAACGCGCGGACGATTGCGCTGATCACCGGACCGACCGCCGTCGGGCGAGTCGCGATCACGGTCTTAACCACAGCGACGGCCGTGGCCTCGCGATCCGCCTTGGCGGCGGCTTTGACCAGGGTCACGGCCGACCCGGCTAATTCCGGCGCTTTGACGATGCTCAAAGAATGTTGAATGGCGATGGTTTGCGCCTCCGAAAGGGTGTCCGGCGCAGCCATCGCGCCCGCTGAGGCGATGGTGATTAAGACGGCGACTACATAGGGGGTTTGTTTCTTCATAAACGTGATACTATGGGTTACGGATTCTGTACAACTGGATCAATCTACCCCGCCCCTTGACGAAAACGTCAGCCTTGCCACAATTCGAACCGGCTGTAATTCAATTTTGCTAGGTTATCACCGCTCGGGTGGACTGTCAAATGGGTGAAGATCGGGCGCCTGCTCCGGCGAACCTCGGAACCCAAACGACGGTTGCGTCCCCAGCCGCTTGCGCGACGCGGACCAGAGCCTGAGTCGCGCCGACACACATGGGTGACAGGGCAATGCCGAGGATCATTTTGAACCATTTAGGCATAGAGCTTCAATTCGCTGGTTGATTGCAGCCCATTAGCCTAGCGCAATCTAGGCACAAAAAAACCTGCCCTCATTCGAAGGCAGGCTTTTGAAAATCGAACCGCAGAACCGTTTCGCGGCGCCGTTCTCCTTACGGAGCGGCGTAGGTGCGAGGCGTGTTCGGAGGAATCGTGGTGACGAAAATCTGTGGAGCCGGAGGGGTAACCGGAAAAATGACCGGGTTATTCAGAGTGAACCCAATTGGCGTCTGGAATGTCGTGATCGTGTCGGCGTTCTTGTCGCTCAAACGAACCGCCGTGAGCTTCGCGCTTTGGCTGGGAGCCGCGCTGGCCACCGCCTGCTCGATCTGAGCCACGAGCGTCGGGGATTGTTGGGCCATTTCCGACATAATCTTAACCGCCATCTCGGGGGCCGCGATGGTCGCCGCGCGGGCGATCAGCGCCGTCTGCTCGGGCAACAGCTTGGCCGCCGCCGTCGCAACCGCCGCCGCCGTCGCCGGGGCAACTTTAACAATCGCGCTGATCACGGGAATGACCGCCGTCCGGTTTTGAGCGATAACCGCTTGCACCACAGCGACCGCCGTGGCTTCACGGTCCGCCTTCGCCGCCCCTTTGACCAAACTCGCCGCCGTGGAGGCCAATTCCGGCGCCTTAACCGCGCTCAACGTCCGCGTAATCGCCACGTTTTGCGAGGCCGGGAGCGTGCCAGCCGTAGCCAAGGTTCCCATTGACGCGAGAGCCACAAGAACTGCGACCACATAACGGTTTTGTCTTTTCATGAGTTCGATTTTTATCAATTAAAATTTCCCGACCAATGCACCACGTTTATCCCGAAAGGACTGACTGTGCCGATTTTCAGTTGTCTCTAAGACGACCCCCGCAAGGTAGCGCCATCTGGAGGTCGTGTCAAATCGAATTTCATGACCGACGAGATCGCGAATCTTCAGTCAATCCGCGGAGCATCTCATCACGCTGATGAAACCGCTCTGGAAGCACGGAGTCTCGGACAAGCGACCGGCGCGTCCAAGGCGAAATGCGCCCGCCGTGGGCTCTGCTTCCCATCTTCGCGTCCGAGCTGCTTCCATCACACTGCCACGTCAAATCCAATGCGCCAGCCGCGCAACGACCCGCCCGCTCGACTCGAGCCACCAACTCAGCGCCGTGAACACGCTCACGCGCGTGGTCAAGAGCGGAAGGCCAAACAGGAGAACGACGGCGTTGCCCAGCCAAATAATCGCGAAGGAGAAAAGGTAACCCTCGCTCGTCAAATCCGATTGGCGGGTCTTTAGGACATGCCAGGTCAACGTCACATGAAACGCGTAGGTGGCGCCGATCAACAAGTGAAACCAGACCGCAAAACGACGCCAACCCCACGCGACATCGCCCGCCGCGAACACCACGAACACCAGCGCCGCATAAAGCGGGAAAAAGTATGGCGCCAGGGTGATCACAAAATTAGTCTTCGTGACGGCGACGTGTCCGCCACGGCTGCTTACTTTCATCCGCTTCACCCGGCCCCCCGAAAGCCAGGTCCAGAGCGCATGGGTCGATTCATGCCCCAGCACGTAAATCCACATTGGCTTGGGCAACATCGCGAAGATAATGACCCAGCACGCGGCGCCGGCGAGCATCGGAACCCAAACGACAGTGGCGTCTTCCGCCGTCTGCGCGACCCGGATTAGAGCCTGAGTCGCGCCGACACACAGGGGTAAGAGGGCGATGCCGAGGATCAGCTTGAACCATTTAGGCATAGAGCTTCAATTCACCGGCTGATCGCAGCCCGGTAGCCGCACGCAATTTGGGCACAAAAAAACCTGCCTCTTACGAAGGCAGGCTTTTTGAAAATCCAACCGCAGAACAGTTTCGCGGCGCCGTTCTCCTTACGGAGCGGCGTAGGTGCGGGGTGTGCTCGGAGGAATCGTGGTGATGAAAATCTGCGGAGCCGGAGGCGTGACAGGGAAAACCTCCGGATTTCCGGGCGAGGACCCAATGGGTTGCTGAAATGTCGTAATCGTGTCAGCGTTCTTGTCGCTCAAACGAACCGCCGTGAGTTTGGCGCTTTGGCTGGGAGCCGCGCTGGCCACCGCTTGCTCAATCTGAGCCGAGAGGGTCGGCGATTGTTGGGCCATTTCCGACATAATCTTAACCGCCATCTCGGGGGCCGCGATGGTCGCCGCGCGGGCGATCAGCGCCGTCTGCTCGGGCAACAGCTTGGCCGCCGCCGTCGCAACCGCCGCCGCCGTCGCCGGGGCAACTTTAACAATCGCGCTGATCACGGGAATGACCGCCGTCCGGTTTTGAGCGATAACCGCTTGCACCACAGCGACCGCCGTGGCTTCACGGTCCGCCTTCGCCGCCGCTTTGACCAAACTCGCCGCCGTGGAGGCCAATTCCGGCGCTTTGACCGCGCTCAACGTCTGCGTAATCGCCGCGTTTTGCGAGGCCGGGAGCGTGCCAGCCGTAGCCATGGTTCCCATTGACGCGAGAGCCACAAGAACTGCGACCACATAACGGTTTTGTCGTTTCATAAATTCAAGTTTCAACATTTAGATTTCCCTTATCAACTGGGGCCAAAGGTACCGCACTGCGACCGGAAGTCAACCCTTTTTTCACTTTTTTTCGGGCCGGTTGTTGTTCGTGCGTAAGAAGATAGCACCCCGGGTACCCGGTGTCAATCGTTTATTGTCCCTCGCCGATTGCCTCTTTTCAGTGTCAATCGCCCACGTCGGCCGTTTCCGGGCCGGTTCCGGCGGCTTAGCGAGTCTGGACGCCCGGCGCCGAGTTGGTCCGGCGCGGAAGCCCGGCGACGATTATTTTTGACGTCCGGGCCGGACGATGGTTGGCAAACCACGCCGTGTTTGTTAAGATCGCTGCCAATGCAACCCTCGTTCCTTTCCCGCTGCCTGCCCGCGCTCGTGGTCGCCGCATTTTGCGAGTTCAGCCAAGCCTGGGCAGCCGCCCCGGACGGATCGCCCGCTAGCGAACACCCGTTCGGTATCGCGGAGCGCGTGCCGTGGACCGGTTCCCGCCTGACTGAGTCCCCCGAGCCAGCCCCGCCGTATCGGTTGGAGCGCGCCTTTCCCAAGCTCAAATTCAAGGAACCGGTCGATCTAAGCGGCGCCCCGGGGAGTTCCCGGGTTTTCGTCGTCGAGCTAAGCGGCAAAATCTTTAGTTTTCCGAATCGGGCCGACGTGGAACAGGCGGATCCGTTTTTCGACGTGGTCAAGGCGGTGAAAGGGGCGGAACAGGTTTATGGACTGGCCTTTCACCCCAAATTCGAGGCCAACCATTACATATATATCTGCTACGTGCAGAAGGGTGGCCTCCCCGATGGCACCCACGTCTCGCGCTTCACGGTGATTCCCGGCGAGATCCCGCGGGTCGATCCCGCCAGCGAAACGCTTCTTTTGACCTGGCTTTCCGGCGGGCACAACGGTGGTTGCCTGAAGTTCGGCCCCGACGGCTACCTCTACATCAGCGCGGGCGACACGGCTGATCCCAATCCGCCCGATCCGCTCAACACCGGTCAGGACATCAGCGACTTGCCTTCGTCCGTGATGCGGATCGACGTGGATCAAACCGATCCCGGCAAGAATTATCACGTTCCCGCGGACAATCCTTTTGTCCACACGCCCGGCGCCCGGCCCGAAGTTTGGGCTTACGGTTTCCGTAACCCCTGGAAAATGAGCTTCGATCGGCAGGCCGGACATCTCTGGGTCGGCGATGTCGGCTGGGAACTTTGGGAAATGGTCTATCGCGTCGAGCGCGGGGGCAATTACGGCTGGAGCATCGTCGAAGGTCCGCAATCGATCAAACCGCAGGGCAAACGCGGGCCGACGCCGATCCTGCCGCCGGTGATCGCCCATCCGCATTCCGAAGCCGCCTCAATTACCGGTGGTTACGTTTATCGCGGCCACCACCTGACCGACCTCGTCGGCGCGTACCTCTACGGCGATTGGGTGACCGGCAAGATTTGGGGCCTGCGCTACGACGGCAGCCGGGTCACCTGGAAACGCGAACTCGCCTCGACCGCGTTGCAAATCATCAGCTTCGCTGAACAAAACGACGGCGAGATCCTCGTCATGGATTTTTCGGGGATGATCCACCGGCTCGAACCCAATCCCGCCGCGCGCCAAGGCAGCCATTTCCCGCGCAAACTAAGTCAGACCGGGCTTTTCGCCTCGGTCCCGCGCGGTCAACCCGCCCCGGGCGTGATCCCGTTCACCATCAACGCCGAGCAATGGGCCGATTCCGCCCGCGGCGAACGGTTCGTCGCCCTGCCCGGCGTCGCGAAGATTGAAGTGACGCCCGAAAAGTGGGTGTTTCCCAAGGACACCGTCCTGGCCAAGACGCTCTCGCTCGAATTGGAGACCGGCCAGCCGGCCTCCCGGCGGCGTTTGGAGACGCAGGTCCTGCGCTTCGACGGCAACGCCTGGGAAGCTTACACCTACCTCTGGAACGCGGACCAGACCGATGCCGACCTCGCCGCGGCCGCTGGCTTGGAAAAAACCTATACCGTCATCGATCCCGCCGCGCCCGGCGGCAAGCGGCAGCAAACCTGGCATGTCGCGAGCCGCGCCGAATGCCTGCGCTGCCACAATCCCTGGGCGGGCCCGCCGCTCGCGTTCAACGCGCTGCAATTGAATCGCGATCAAGTGTACCCGCCCTCCGGGGCGGACGCCGCGGCCGGAACCGGCGGCGTCACCGATCAGCAACTGCGGACCCTGGCGCACATCGGTCTCTTCAGCGCGCCGCCCGCGAGCGCGCCGCGATTGACGAATCCGTACGACCGCTCGGCGGCCCTCGACGAGCGGGCGCGGTCTTATCTGCATGTCAATTGCGCCCACTGCCATCGCGAGGGCGCGGGCGGCTCCGTGGCCTCGCACATGGCGTATGATTTAAAACCGGCCGACGCCAAACTGATCGGCGTGAAACCGTCCCAGGGCGATTTTGGCCTCCCGGGGGCATCCGTGGTGGCGCCGGGCGACCCGTTCCGCTCGGTTCTCTTCTATCGCGTTTCGACGCTCGGCTCGGGGCGGATGCCACGCATCGGCTCGACGGTGGTGGACATGGACGGAACCGCGCTGCTGCATGATTGGATTCAATCGCTTCCGCCGTCGGACGGGACCGCCGCGGCCGCGCCGCCGAACGATCCGCGCGGCGCGCTCGACCGCCTCCGCGCGGCCGGCTCCGCCTCCCGCGAAATCCGGGCGCCGATGATCGACGAGCTGCTCGGCTCGACGCGTGGCGCGCTCGCGTTGCTTTATGAAATGGATCACGCGTCGTTGGCCGCCGCGGCGCGCCAGGATGTCCTCGACCACGCCGCGGTCGCGTCCAGCCCTATGGTTCACGATCTTTTCGAGCGGCTTTTGCCCGAGGGCAAACGGACCAAACGCCTCGGCAGCGTCATCCATCCCTCCGAGGTGCTCGCTTTGAAGGGCGACGCGGCGGCGGGCAAGCGGCTCTTCTTTCAAGAGAGCGGCCCGCAATGCGCGCGTTGTCACCGCGCGCTGGGGCAGGGGACCGATTTCGGCCCCGACCTGAGCCAGATCGCGCGCAAATACAGCCGCGCCAGCCTGCTCGACAACATTATCTTCCCCTCTAAAACCATCGAGCCGCGCTTCGTCACGTATCAAGCCGAAACCAAGGACGAAACCAGTTACGCCGGCTTCCTGCTCAAACAGACCGCCGGCGAAATCGTCTTGAAAGTCCAAAACGCGCCCGACGTTCACCTCCGCGCAGCCGACGTCAAATCTCTCACACCACAAAAAGCCTCCGCGATGCCCGAGCAATTACTGCAAGGCCTCACTGCCCAAAACGCCGCCGACCTGCTTGAATTCCTGAGCACGTTGAAGTAGCGACAAGATTGGAAAGCGGTCAACGTGGCGTCGCGCGGCGGGGAGGCTGGCGCGGCGTCCGCGCCTGGCACAATAATGGCGTACGATCGGCATGTCCGAAACACCTGGAAATCCGGCGCGATGACTGGGGGTTACCGCTCCGCCAAGCCTTCATATTGTCGCACGCGGCGCCGAGGCTGGGAATCGGACAATGCTTACGATTGACCGTAAGGATTCACGGGGATGGCCGCAACCTCTCCGGGGTTGACCCTCTTTTGAACGCGCTACCCAAGGAAGCCGCGTACGCGGCATCCTTGGGCTGCAATTCTCAGCCCTTCCAGGGCTGGCAGAGAGAGCAATGAAGAGCCGACTGCTCGGGTAAAAATCCCAGCGGGATTTCGTCCTGAAGCCCAACGTTGGCCGGCGCCGCCCGGCCTACGTTGGGTACGCGGACAATTCGTTTTCCAACCCCGCAGGGGGAATGGCGCTTACTTAAGCGATAAAACTTTGCCGCATAGTCAGTTGCGTGGCCAGTGAACGCGTTGAGTGGCAGCTTTTCTCGCCGCGGCGCGATCAAGCCAAGAATGCGCCCCAGTGAATGGTGGGGCGAGGCTCCGCCGAGCCGTGACGAGGGTTGGGATGCCCGCCACGCCCCACGCCTCGAGACCGAGTTGGCGGCGTAGAGGAGGGCCGTGACCAAGGCGGGAATCGCACCGCTTTTTCAGGGCTCGGCGGAGCCTCGCCCCACCAGGGGTAGAGGGGCGGTTTGCCGAGGGTTCGCATCTCGACTCGTTTCAGGGATATCGCGCCGCGATGTCACGGTCCTGCCAACTTGCCGCTTTGAAGCTCCGAGCGAACACGGGACGGAACGCATACGCTACCCTGGGAAGGCTTAAGTAAGCGCAATTCCCCCGCAGGGGTTGAGGCCACCGAAGACTCGTGGCGCAACCTTTTTCCGCCACTCCCGCCGTACCCGCCTCACGCCACGACGCCCTTCGCCACCTTGCCCGACACGTCCGTAAGACGGAAATCGCGGCCCTGAAAACGGTAGGTCAGGCGCGTGTGATCGATGCCGCACAAATAAAGCATCGTCGCGTGCAGATCATGCACATGCATCTGCTGTTCGTCCTCGACGAAACGGTAGCCCAACTCATCCGTGCTGCCCCAACTCATGCCGCCCTTGATTCCGCCGCCGGCCATCCAGATCGAGAACGCCAGGATATGGTGATCGCGGCCCGACCCTTGTCCCATCGGCGTCCGCCCGAATTCACCGCCCCAGATCACGAGCGTGTCATCGAGCATGCCGCGCTGCTTGAGGTCGAGCACGAGCGCGGCGGAAGCCTGGTCCACGTCGCGGGCGCTGACCGGCATGTCCTCCGCGATGTTGTTGTGATGGTCCCATGCGCGGTGATAAAGCTGGACGAAGCGCGTCCCGCGTTCGACCAACCGTCGCGCCATCAAACAATTCGACGCGAAACTGCCGTCGCCAGGATGTTTCACCCCGTAGAGATCGAGGATGCTCTGCGGCTCCTGGCTAAAGTCAGTCAACTCCGGCACGGAAGTCTGCATGCGAAACGCCATTTCATACTGGCTGATGCGCGTCTGAATGTCGGGATCAGTCCGCTCCTCCTCGAGCATGCCGTTCAGACGTTTGATTTCCTCGACGACCTGGCGTTGCGTGCTCTGGCAAACGCCCTCCGGGTTGCCGATGTAGTGGACCGCGGCGCCGTTCGATTGAAATTGAATGCCGTCGAACTTGCTCGGCAGAAAGCCGCTCGACCATTGCCGAGCCGAGACCGGTTGGACGCCGGCGCGCCCTTTCGAAGTCAACACCACGAAACCGGGCAATTCCTCGGTTTCCGCGCCGAGGCCGTAAAGCAGCCACGAACCCATGCTGGGCCGGCCTTTGATCTGCGAGCCGGAGTTCATGAAGGCGTGGGCCGGATCGTGATTGATCTGCTCGGTGTGGAGCGAGCGAACGACGCAAATCTCGTCGGCGATGCCGCCGATGCGGGGAAAGATTTCCGAAATCTCGAGGCCCGACTGGCCGCGCCGCTTGAACTCGCAGAACGGGCCGAACGCTTTAAGCTGAGTATTCTGCAGTTGCGCGAGTTGCTGGCCTTTCGTGAACGATTCCGGAAACGGCTGGCCGTGCAGCTTCTTGAGCATCGGCTTTGGGTCGAAGCTCTCCACGTGCGACGGCCCGCCCGCCATGCAGAGGTGGATGATGCGGCGCGTGCGAATCGGAAAATGCGGCGGATGGATTACGCCCTGCCAGCGGTCGGACGACGAGGCTCCGCGCAAGACGCCCGGGTCGAGCAGGCTCGCCAGCGCCAGGCCGCCGAGGCCGTACGCCGCGCGCCCGAGAAACGCGCGCCGATTGACGCTCGTCTGAAACTTCGGCAAATCAAAAGGCGGGTTCATCGTCAATACCGGGTGATGGTTTCATGCAGGTTGAGGACCACGCGGCAGACTTCCGTCCACGCGGCCAGTTCGGCTTCGTCGGCGCCGGCCGGCTCGGGAGCGATCCCGACGTGCGCCGAGAGCTTGGCTTCGGCCGGGTTGGCCCGGAAATGCTCGCGCTGGCTCGCGAGAAAGGCCGTGAGCGATTCCCGCTCGCGCGGCTTGATCGGCCGGGCCAGGGCGCGCTCATAGGCCAATTCGAGTCGCTGGTCATCTCCCGCCACGTGGGCCGCGAGCAGGCGCGCCGCGAAGACGCGGGCGGCCTCGTAAAACGTCGGGTCATTTAACAGCGTCAACGCCTGCTGCGGGGTATTCGACACATTGCGGCTGGCGACGCACTCCTCCCGCGCGGGCGCGTCAAAATTCGCGAGCATCGGCTGCAGGAACGTCCGCTGCCAATGCGCATAGACGCCGCGGCGATACTGTTCCTGATCTTTGTCCGCGTAATAATCGCGGTCGGGAAACTGGAGGTTCGCGTAGTAGCCCGGCGGTTGGTAGGGGTGCGCGCTCGGCCCGCCGATTTCGAGATTGAGGACGCCGGCGATCGCGAGCGCGTTGTCGCGCACGAACTCCGCCTCGAGGCGGCGCGGCGACTGCGACGCGAGCCAGCGATTCGCGGGATCGGCCTCGTGGGCGACCGGCGAAGGATTCGCCACCTGCCGGTAGGTCGCGGACATCACCATGGTCTTGATGATCTGCTTGACGTTCCAGCCGCTCTCCATGAAATCGACCGCGAGCCAGTCGAGCAATTCCGGGTGCAGCGGCCACTCGCCTTGCGCCCCGAGATCATCGACGACCGCCGACAATCCCGCGCCGAAGAATTGTTTCCACAGACGGTTCACCTCGGTGCGGGCGGTGAGCGGGTTATCGCGCGAGACCAGCCACTTGGCGAGGTCGAGCCGCGTCAAGCGCTCACCGGGCGGGGCGGTGACTTGCGGCAAAAAGTGCGGCACGGCCGGTTCGACCACCGCGCCGCTTTGGTCCTGCCAATTCCCGCGCGGCAACACTCGGATTTCCAGCGGTTTTTGCGCGACGGTCACCATCGTGAACGCGCGTCCGTCGTGCGCGGCCAGGACCTCGCGCTGGGCTTTCTTCCACTGCGCGAACGCTTCGTCATCGACGCCGCCGTTCACGAGAAACGCCTCGGTCAAAAAGCGCCGGCCGGCGCGGGAGCGCCCCAGCGATGAGTCAGCCAGGGATTTGCGGAGTTGCGCGAGGTAACCCGCCGCCTTCGCCGGGGCCGGCGGCGCAAAAGGCGAAACCGACAGTCGCACGCAGCCCACTTCGCTGCGGCCCAGCGTGAGCGTGAGGATGGCGCCCTCTTCAATCCTCACCGGCTTGTCGAGCAGCCAGACGCCCGACTGCGGAGAATTCCGAACTTCCCGCGCGGTTTTCCAGCCGTCTTGAATGCCGAGGATGCTCGCCCCGTTCGCGTAGCGGTCCTCCTTGGGGTCGGCGTCCGCGAAATAAAAACGGAGCGATTGCTCCTTTTCCTCGCCGGGTTGTTTCAATTTCGCCGAAAGTGAGATTAACGTGCTCTCGGCCTTATCGAGCAGGATCGTTCCGCCGTTGGCCTGATGCGGCAGCAATTCCACGCGCACGGCGCTGACTGATCCGGCGGGCAACGCCAGTTTGACTTCCGTGCGCGCCGCCGATTTGCCGGACAGCAGGATCGATTGATTCGTTTGAATCTCGAACGACAGTTGGGCGGACGTGTCACCATCGCGCGGGAATTGCTTGACCACCGGCGCCGGCGTCAACCAGCCGTCGGGGTGAGCCTGGAAAAACGCGGCGCTCGCGGTCCGCCAGGCTTTGAACGCTTGTTCTTGTTTCGCGTCGCGTTTCAGGCGCTCGCTCGCTTTATCCACCAACCCGTCGATTTGGGTTTGGAACCTTTCGAGGCGCGCGCGCTGAAAAGGGCTTTCGACCGCCAGCTCCGGCGGGAACGGGTGATCATTGCTCCAATCCTTCAGGTCGGGATTCGGCGTGTAGTTGTAGGTTTGGTAAACGCCCCATTGTTTGACGTCGGCAAAAAAAGCCTCCATCGAGTAAAAATCCTTGGTCCAAAACGGGTCGAATTTGTGATCGTGGCATTCGCAGCAACCCATGGTCGAACCGAGCCAAGTCGTGGCCACGGTGCGCACTCGGTCCGCCGCGTATTTGGCGAGATATTCCTTCGGCTGCGCGCCCCCTTCGCGCGTCATCATGTTCAACCGATTGAACCCCGTCGCGATCAAGGCCGCGGTGGAAGGTCGCGGCAATAAATCACCGGCCAGTTGCTCAATCGTGAATTGATCAAACGGTTCGTTCCGATTGAACGCGTCGATCACGTAATCGCGATACGGATAAATCCGTTGGTTTTGGTCCCCGTGATAGCCGACGGTGTCGGTGAACCGCGCTAGGTCGAGCCAGGGGACCGCCATCCGCTCGCCGAAGTGCGGAGAAGCCAGCAGTCGATCCACCACGTGCTCGTAAGCGCGGGAACCGGTGTCATTGACGAACGCGGCCACTTCCTCCGGCGTCGGTGGCAGGCCGATCAAGTCGAGACTCACCCGGCGGATCAACGTCCGGCGATCCGCTTCCGGCGACGGCGCGAGGTTTTTCTCCTCGAGATCGTGGAGGATGAACGCATCGACGGCGTTCCTGACCCATGCCGGGTTCCGCGTCACCGGCAGCGCGGCGCGCGCGGGCTTGATATAGGACCAATGCGGCTGATATTCCGCTCCCTCGGCGATCCAGCGCTTGAGCAAATCCTTTTGGGCCGGGGTCAGGCGTTTGTTCGCCTCCGGCGGCGGCATCATGTCGTCCTCGTTCGTCGTGTAAATGCGTTTGACGAGATTACTCGCGTCGGGGTGGCCCGGCTTGATCGCTTCCTTTTCCAGCGCGACCGCGCGGTCGTCCAGGCGCAGCTTCCCCTTGCGATGATTCTTGTCCGGCCCGTGGCACGGAAAACAATTCTCGGACAGGATCGGCCGAATCTGGCGATTGAATTCTAGCTTCGCGCCCGTCTCTGATTCCGCGCCAATCACGAGACTCGAACCGAGCGCCCCCAACCCCAGCGCGACGCCGAGCATCTGCAATCGGGCAGAAAACATTTTGAAGTGGGCGGACGTGGGCCGCGAACGCAAACCGCTGCCCATTCCGATCAAATCGGAAGCCCGTTGAGTGGTCATCAAACGAATCATGCTTCATCCGTAAACTCGCAGGAAACCACGGCGTTGGCAAACGCTGATTCCGCCGAGCTTGCTGGCGTTCCTTGGAGTGCGGTGGCGCCCGCCTTCGCAACGCGTCGGCGTGGCAAGCGCGCAGCGCGACACCGCTATGGGCGCCGAAGCGGCGGTCAAACACCCGAACTAGAGCACGCGCTCTGCCCGGCGAAAGCGTTGTCGCCGCTACGCTTTGCCGACGCACTCCATACCACGCGGCAACTCGTGTCCGAACGCCCCATGGAGTGCGGGGGCAAGCGAAGCGCGACACCGCTATGGGCGTCGAAGCGGCGGTCAAACACTCGAATAAGAGCACGCGTCTTGCCCGGCGAAAGCGTCGTCGCCGCTACGCTTTGCCGACACACTCCATACCCCGCGGCAACTCGCGTCCGAACGACCCTTGGAGTGCGGGGGCACCCGCCTGCGCTACGCTTCGGCGCGGCAAGCGCGCAGCGCGACACCGCTGTGGGCGCCGAAACGTCGGTCAAACACCCGAACAAGAGCACGCGCTCTGCCCGGCGAAAGCGTCGTCGCCGCTACGCTTTGCCGATGCACTCCATACCCCGCGGCAACTCGTGTCCGAACGCCCCTTGGAGTGCGGGGGCAAGCGCAGCGCGACAACGCTATGGGCGCCGAAGCGGCTTTCGTGCGAAAGGCCTGTCGAATCGGCTCGGGCGCGGAAGCGCCATCCGCCACACCTCGCCTGGTAGGGCGACTTTGTGCCCGTCGTGGGCGCTTAGTCACGCGAAAGCGGTGTCGTCGCTGCGCTCTGCCACCGCACTCCATACATCGGTGGCCGCCTTCGTCAGTCGATATGCGCATCAAGCAACTTGACCCCTGCGGAAACGTGGCGAACGTTTTGCGGTATATGCTCCAGATGCCGGCTGGCAAGTCGATGATTATCTGGTCAGGCCGTGCGATTGGGGATCGACGCCGTTCACTCGGAGTTTGGTATGCCGTTGCTTCCTAGAATGGGCTGGCTCTTAACGCCGGTGAAGCGCCCAGACTTGTGGGCCTGGCCAAAATGTTGCGCGAGATGTGGTTGGCGAATTAGACCCGAGAGTCCGTGGCGGCGAATCGATAGCCTTTATCCGCCCTGGCGATGTCCGAAGTGCGCGGGGCGTTTGAGGTTGATCGTTCCCGACTGTCCGGGTTGTGGTCAGGCCATGCGATTTTATCGCTGGCCTCGGAATTGGCGCGAGGTGATGTGGGGAGGCTGGACCTGTCGCGGTTGTGGCACGAAGCTCGACAAGTGGGGGCGAAAGATTAATTTAGAGGACATCGAATGAATCGGTTCCTGGGGCTCCAGCGATCTGAAGGAATCGTGCGAAAGGATAACACGGATTTTTCGCGAGACTTTTGTGAGACCGTTTCTCGGCCGGTCACTGCTCACGGAACTCTTTCGTAAGACCACTGCCAAAGTATAACGCGATGAAAATAGAACCACATGAAGCTGAGTTGGTAGGGCAGTGGATTGTCGAAAACCGGAGAGTCAAAGGCGATCCGACCTGCGAGCGAATTCGGTGGTTAACCTTGAACGTGCTGCGGAAGTTGGGGATCAGCAAGCAGTGGGGCGCCTGGGAAACGCTGTTCCAAGACCCCATTGACGGCCGATACTGGGAGCAAACCTACCCTCAAAGCGGAATGCATGGTGGTGGGCCGCCGGCATTGCGTGTCGTTTCACGAGAGCAAGCCGAGGAAAAATATGGCCGTGAAGTATTTGTCGACCGCCGTTGATGGCGCGCGGTCGCCAATCTCCAACTGAACGCGGCACGCCGATCTTCCAAGCTCACTTCCTCTTATGAACAACCAAATGGTTCCCATCCGGGTCGGCGATGACGGCGAGGTGGCATACGGGTGTTTCGACGGGTTCCAGAATGAATGTGACCGCGTGGCTTTTCAGGCGGGCGATTTCGGCTTCGAGGTTATCGACTTCGAAGGCGGTCACCGCGCCGGGCGCGCCGGGGGTGCGGCCCATTTCCATCGTGGTAATCGCGAAGGTGGCGCCGCCGACGTCGTATTCGATCCATTCGTCGCGGAAATTGGCGTCGAGCTTGAGGCCAAGGACGTTTTCGTAAAAGGCCCGGGCGCGAGGAATCTCTTTGACCGGGTAGGCCGTGAACGCGATCGAGTTTATCATATTGGAGCAAAGCTCCACGCTCGTCGAATCGAAGTCAAATCTGGATGCTGCGGGCGATGCGTTTCAGCGGGACGAAGCGGTGGACGCGGAGGCTCGCGTCGGTCTCCTGGAGGCCCGTCTTGAACTCGTCGTTCGCGCGGCGGAGTTCCGGAGCGGAAAAATCGTAGCCGACGTCCTTAAGGTGGGTGGCGGTGTGATCGCGCACGAGCCATTCCCACGCAACGCGTTGGCGGAAGATGTCGCCGAACCGGGTCAACGAGCGGGGATTGAACGCGGGAATATCGCGGGAAAATGGGGGCGGCACGCGGAGCCGCAGCGGGATCGCCAGGATCGGAATATCCTCGGTCAATCCGTAGTGCTCAGTCGAATGGGCAATCGTCGGACCCCAGACGCAATAGGCGGCGACTTCCGCCAGCGCGTCGGGCGCCTGGATTTGTTCGGCGTTCGGGAAGCCGGGAACCCAACTACTCACGGCGTCCGCCCAGCGCAGCACCTGCGGGTCGGCCGCCGGGATCGCCGCGACGACCTTGCGCGTGAAGCGAAGGACCTCTTCGTAATAGACGTCCAGGAATTTGCCCAATTCGCCAAAGACGCGCGGCGGGCGGCGGTTGAACCGATACGCCGGATAGGCGCGATTGCCCTCGACGCCGGACCAGCCGGTCGCCTGAAAATGATGCGTCGAGGCTTCGTCGCCGGGGAAGGTCGAATAGGCGAACAGTTGATTGTTCGTCAAGATCGAGAGGCGGGAATGGAGCGCGGCTTGATTGAGGCTCAGCGTGAATTGGAAGTGCGGCTTCAGCAATCGCAGCAGCGTGTGCTCGGGCGGCAGCACGCTCATCGTGATCGCGTTGATGGCGTCGAATTGGAAATGGAGCGGCGTGTGATGGACCAGCACGACGTGCAAGCCCGCGCCTTGCATCAGAAAATAACGCGCCAGCGCCCAGGCGTTTCCGTCCGTCGGCGTGAGCGTCAGGCCGTTGATGCGCAACGCCAGGAACCGTCGGCTGCCGTCGGCCGCGAGGCGCCCGAGCGCGATGGTCGGCGCGACGTAGATGCCCGGCAGCGTGTGGACGCGGCTCATCGCGGAAAAATCGATTTTGAAATCGACCTCGTCCGCCTGGCGGGTCGCGAGAAATGGCTCGAACAGGTTCGCGTCCGCGGCGTCGAGTTCGGTCGTGATGAAGCGGCTGAAAACGGTGTGGAAGAGCAGGTTCAGGATCGTCGCGTCGTCAAGGTCGGTGGGATAGGGCCGCCGCAAGCTCCGGTAGAGCGGGCCGAACCAGCCAAACGCCATCGAGCCGATGATGCGCTTGCCGATGGTTCGCTGGAATTCCAGTTGGTTGCGCAGCGGCACCTTGACGACCGTCGGCGCCTTGCCCTCCTGGCCCGGGACGGGAGCTTGCGGCCACGGCTTGGGCGCTCGGTATTTACGTTCGCGCGGCATGACTTAATTTCGTTGCGGCACGGCGTCCAGCAAGACCCCGACGCGGTGGAGGATTTCATCGGCGACGCCGTCCTTGGTGGAGCGCGAGCCGGAGATCATCCGGTTGAAACCATCGCGCTTCATTACCATCAGTTCGACCCCTTCCGCGGCGGCGCGCACGGTGGCGGTGCGCGGGCGGCGCATCAGCAGCGCCATTTCGCCGAAATAGGCGCCCGGACCATGGCGCGCGATAAGGCGGTCACCTTCCGGACCTTCCCAGAAAACTTCGACCGCGCCACTGACGATGATGTAAAACGTTTCGCCAGGGTCGCCCTGCCGAATGATGACGTCGCCGCCTGGGACTCGCTCGAGATGAAACTCATTCGCGAAATGCTGCGCTTCCTTCCCGGTAAGTTGCGGTAGAGCCTGCGCCAGCCGGCGGGCCAGAAACTGTCGTTGGGCCATGAGCGCGATGTCGCTGCCCAAAAGGTCCACCTCGGTGACGGCCGTCACAAACATTTCGCGGGGCATGATCTGCGCCTTCAACGGCGCGTCCAGGCAAGACGCGCTCACCGTGCTGGGACCGCCCGTCAGCAGGTCGGTCCCTCCAAAGGAATCGCCGGGACCGAGCCGCGCCACCTCTTTTTCTTCCCCGTTCGGGTCGCGTTTGGTCAGGCGCGCGTGGCCTTCGATAATGATGAAAAACTCGGTGGCGGCCTCGCCCTGCCGGATGATCGCCGCGCCCGGCGGATAATCCCGCGCTTCGAGCCGGGAAATCGCGGCGGCGAATTTCTCGGCCTCGCCCAGGTTGCTCAAAACGTCGGACACCGCCTCGTCGAGCGGCGGCAGGGCATCGGCCGTCGCGGGCGGCCGCCGATGCTCGAGGACGCGGAGTTTGAAGCCTTCTTCGGGGCCGGGCAGCGGGAAGTAGCGCACTTGCAGTTGGTAGCTCGGCCGGTCCAACTCGAACTTCACCGTGCGCAGGAGCGTGGCCACCGTGGTCAGCACCATCGTTTCCACCAGGCCGACCGCGGTGCAGACCCGGCTCGCGAATCCGAAGGGCGCAAAGAGCGAGCCTTTGCTCCGATGCTCATTGCGCGGCTCGAGAAAGCGTTCCGGCTCGAACTTCCACGGATCACGGTAATGCTCGGTCGAAAAGTGCCCTGTGATATGCGAGATCAACACCGTTTCGCCCTTGCGGATTTGGCAGCCCTCAAAAATGAAATCCTTCTCCACGCAGAACGGCAGGCCGATGGCAACCGGGTGGCGCCGCAACGATTCGTTGAACGCCGCCCGCAGATAAACCATCCGTCGCAACGTCTGCGCCGTGGGCGTTCCCTCGGCGAACGCCGCGTCCGCCTCCCGCGTGGCACGTTCCATCGTCGCCGGATTCCGGGCCAGTTCGTACAGCAGGAACGAAACCGCGCGGCTCATGTAAACCATCGTGCCCACGAACCCGTACAACGACGACGAAATGATCTCCGCCTCGCTATGCGTCGAATTCGGCGCGTCCAACGCCTGTACCAGGGCGTCCAGAATGGTCAACTGCGGCCGGTCGGACGGCCGGCGTCCGCGCGTATCCTTGAACAGCCCGTTCATCAACTCGAACACCGCCCTTTTCGAGCGTTTGTACGCGGGCAGCTTCAGCAGCGACGTCGGCGCCAGCTTCGTGCCGATCATCATGATCGTTTGCGCGTAACGCCGGGCGTCGGGATACATCGCCGAGAGGTCGCGGTCCGCCATCACGAAGCCGTAAAGTTGAAACGTCAGGCGCGCCATCTCGTCCATCACCGGTATCGAACGCCCCGGATACCAACCGCGCGCGGCGGCTTGGACCGCGTTGATCATCTGCGCGACGTATGGCGCGGCGGCCTCCCGGGAAAAACCGAGCCGCATCATCCGCCGCAGCCGCGCGTGCTTCTCGCTCCCCTGCGGCTCCGACAGAATGAAGTAATCGGTGCCCAACTCCCGCGCGAAACGCCCGTAAAACTTCTCGCGGGTAAAGCCCTCCTCCCGCTGTTCCTTGAAAAACTCGCACCCCTGGTGGCCGGTCAGGACGGTGAACTTTTCGAAACCAAGCCGCACCCGGAACGCCGGCCCGTGCTTCCGGTGGGCGTCCAGGAGAAAACCCTCGGGATTCCGGATCAGGTCGAGTGAATTCCCGAGGAACGGCAACCCGCGCACTTGGGGCGGCGGCGGCGCCCCCGTCTCTTCCTCCCCACCGAACGGCGCGAACGGGCACCGTGCCCGGGGAACGACCGGCTCCGCGGGAGTCTCCATTCCCGCGACCTCGATCTGCCTAACCACAATTTGTCGTTCCACGCCAAAAAAAGCGTTGGCCCAGCCACGCGCTCCGGTCAAGCGTCATTTTAGGGTGGCCGAATACGCAAATGAGACGTCCGCCCGATAACCTCCCGGCGCCCGCGGTCGTCGCGCGATTCGACGCCTCGGACGCCCCCCGGGCGGGGAGCGCCGTCCCGGGCCGACGACCTGGCGTCGTCGTGGGACTGGGGCGAAATATCAACCGCGAGGAACGGAGCGGAAAAGTCTCCCAAGTTTTTCCCGCGTTAACCGGGACACCGGCGCCGGGCGGGCAAGGCGTTTAAGTGTTCAGACAGGCACAGACGCTCCGCGCCGTGAAGCTTCCACCTGGCAAACATAATAGGATTGTTGGGGGACGGCCGGTAACTATCAGGACGCTGGGCGGCAGTTTCAAATCATAGATGTAGCCTTCCCCCAGTCCTGCCCGCCTCACCGTTAAATAGCTGGAATATCAAACCTGTTCGGAGCCGCGCGTTCGAAATCGGAAAAGAAATGTCAAGAGTGAGAACTGACACCTGCATGGCGACGTAATGCAAGCCGATGCTCACGGTGGCGGCGCCCGCCTTCTGCTGGCCGGCCTGGGCGGTATAGTGGTAAAGCCCCAAGGCCGCCGCGCTGGCGCTGCCGGCGCCGTAGAGGCTGCTCCCGGGAAATTGATAATACGCGCCCAAGGGTCCGGCCGCGTAGGTCAGACTGCTCAGCGTCACGTCGCTGCCGCCGGAGCCGATGGTCGCCGCGCCGCCGATGTAGCCGTTATGATCGCCGACCACGCTGCCGGAGACGGAGTTGACGGTGTGATCGAACGCGTTGTTGCGGAAGGTAAAGGCCGAGGAAGAGCGCTGGTGGATCATGCTCAGGCTGCCGTTCCAGAAGAGGTTGTTGTAGCCATTAATCGTTACCCCGCCATTGGGGGAGTCGCTGTCCTCCAAATCGACGTTGACCCGCTCGAAAAGGCAATTGGTGACGTAACAACTGGGTTGGGTCGAGACGATTTGACCGCCGCTGAAACGGCAATCGACCAAGGTGAAGGCCGCCGCCGTGTTCTTGTGGCCGTTAAGATGGCCGCCGTTGCCGCCGGGCAAGGCCCAATCCGTGAAACGAAAGTAGGCCGTGGGCACGCTGGACAAGCCTGCCAGCGTTTGGAACGAGTACGGTTGGTTCCAATTGTCCCAGGCGTCACTCGCCTGTTCCTGAACGGCGTTATAATAAACGATATGATTCAGATTGGTCGGCGAGCCTTCCGAAATAATCGCGCCGCCATTGCCTAAGGCCAAGCCATAGCCGATCGGTGTCCCGTGGTGCGGGGCATCGTTGTAAACCGCCAGGACCACGCCGCCCAACAATTCGAGAGTCCCGTATGTGATCGTTGGCGTGTGCGGTTCAATTAATCACTGCGCCGGCTCCAGATTGGACGAGCGGTCGGGGTTGATATCATATTCTAGCGAAATAAAAAGTGGATTCTTCGCCCTAATAAACGCCTTCATTCGGCCATAGCCATTCGGAAGCTTGATAAAGTACGTTCTTTCGATCACGTCCGACCATTCCTTTTGTTCCTTTGTCATTGCAATGTCAATTGACGGCACATAGCCCGTAACCGGTGCAACAAAGTCAAACTGGTTCGTGGATTCGATCAAGCCACCCGAGGGCACCGCGATATGCACCGACCAGTCGTGGGAATTCGGACCCCATTTCTCCGGAGTATCGCCGTGTGCCTCAATCTCAAGACGTCCAACGGGTTGTCGATCGATCTCGCCATATAATTCCATTGACACCGCTCCATTGTTAATTGGAACATTCGTGCTGTCCCTTCGGTGTACTAGGGGCGCAGGTCGGCCCTTTTTATGCATTCGAAATAGTTCGCATTTCTCTTCAGTATCGGAAAAGAAGCCTTTCTTAGGAACACTACGTTTATCAAATCCTGTCGAATTATCTGGATAGGAATAGTAATTCGGGTGTGAAAGTTGAAGCATTAATCCAATTCCCCGAACTCCTTCGATGCGAAAGAGACCACGTAGGTCCGTGTTCACGCTTCCGGTGTTATAAACTTCCCTGCGCAATTCATTCATTGCGTTAGCGCCGTATGTAACGCGCACGTCAGGAATGGGTTGATCATTTTCATCAACTACTTTTCCGAAATAGTGAATCGGCCCTTGCCACAAGGAGATTTCCGCCTCCATCAGACGATTCGCTCGCTCGATTTGGGTATTGACAGTCGCTCGGATGTCTGGGGCGGAAGGCGGGGGCATAATCATTTCGCCAACGTTCGTCGTCCGGTTAACCGCGATCGTGGATGGGCGATTGGCCTGATTCGACGGCTCTGGAACGAGGTTAGGAAGCGACGGTGGCTTTCCCGGTGTCGTCCACTTGAGGAAGGCGAACAAAACAACCGCGGCGAGGCATACCAGTGCAGGTAGATAACCCTTCGACTTCATAGTTTAGGCCCAATACTAAAGGCAGTTTGTAGTAGTTGTCGATAGAATGGAAGCACAGTCTGAATCGGCCGTTGAAATTCACCGCTGTGGTCCGGACGAGTGTTACCGAACGCGAAGTTATTCACGAATCCTCGGTTCGGATCCTGCAAACTGACGTTTAAGCCGATGACACCACCGGTAAGAGTAAACGGAGAATATTTGAGGCCCGCGGCTCCTACTGCTTTTGAGCGTGAGCCGGCAACGAAAGCCTTTTTTTCAAAGTCCTCGGTAATGGTACGGCTATATACAATCTGCTGGCCGCCATCTGGATGAGACTGGCTCACGTCCAGAGAGCAATTGACTCCATCAAATGAATAGGAGCTGTAGGAACCGCCTGCTGCGGTGATCGAATGATCAGGTTTAAAAAGCGACTGGTTGCCTTCCCACATCGCAAATGGGCCTGTAAAAAGCGCGTAATCGTCGTCGTTGTAGAAATTTACTCGAGTTGTTAGAGCGTGTTTTGAAAATGGAAAACGGCTAATCATAAGTAAGTTGCTAATGT
>CAZFVY010000091.1:0-30176 GCA_964522665.1 uncultured Verrucomicrobiota bacterium
ATTTTGAAGAGCGGCTAGGAACGTCGTTGGACCGGCTCACCAACTTGTATGCCTTGTTCTTGCTGAAGATTTGGGAGGACTTGACGCCGCGTGGTCGGGCGGCCGTTATTCTGCCCGCGGAGTTTCTAAATGCGAATTTTGGGGAGGAGATTAAGGAACGCCTGGTACATGTGATTCGCCCGGCGGCGCTCGTGGTCTTCACGCCCTCAGTAAATCTTTTCGCTGACGCGCTTACGACGAGCGCTATGGTGTTTCTCGACAAAGCCCGCGCGGCGAAAGCCCCGGCTTGGGTCAAGCGGGTGGATTCTATCGAGGAGGCGGACCGATTTGTCGGCAGACTCATCGCCGGAAAGACCGGACGGGCGGCTCATGGTTGCGTGGACCTTTTGGGTCTCAATCCCCGGGACAAATGGCTCAATTTGTTGCTTAACGCGGGGTCCGCGACGAGTCCGACATCATTCACCAATCGAGTCGGTGACTACTTCGGATGCAGCCGTGGGATCGCAACCGGCGCGAACGATTTCTTTTGTCTCAGCCGCGCGGATCTGCGCGCGCATAATTTGACGGAAATCCACGTCGAACCGTGCGTCACGAAAGCGGTGGATGCAGATGGACTCGTGTTCACCGCCGAGAAGCTGGCGGCCTTGGTTGCAAGCGACCGCCGCGGTTTCCTGCTGAAGCCCTCCCGCGAAGACCGTGAGCTTATGCGCTACCTGAAGCTGGGTGAGGAAATGGGCATTCCTCGACGGCACTTACCGAGCCACCGTCCCGTCTGGTATATGCCGGAAAACCGTCCCGTGGCCGACATCTGGGCAGCGGTATTCTCGCGCGAGTCGGTCAAGTTCATTCTAAACGCCTCTGGCGCGAGGAACCTGACTTGCTTCCACGGCCTTTATGCCAAGCCCGATTGCGAATCAATACCGCCGTTAATGACATTGTTCCTGAATAGTTCCGACGGACGACGGGCCTTTTGTCAGGTTAATCGATTCTATGGCGACGGTCTTAACAAAATCGAACCAAAAGACGTTGAAGACATGCCGTGTCCGTTGATGCCGAGGTTAAGCCGGGCCGAGGCGGGAAAACTGGCGCGCATGCTGCCGGAGTTGGAAAAACTTTCGTTGCCTCAACGCACGGCTCAGATCGACCAGGTTGCCGCGAATTACTTCCCCGTTATTTAGCAACCAGAAGCACGTTGTTTGTCACTTCCAGGTCGAGTTCAAAACCGCCACCTTGAGGAATCACATAGGCATCGTGCCTGCCCAGCTTGGTGACCCGATGTTCCGCGGCGAAGGTCGGAATGGAGGTCGCGCGTCCAATTTGCGCGCCCCTGGTGATTGGGATCATGATGGTCGCTTTTTCCTGACTCTACGCGGGGGTTTCAATGGTAAATCCGCTACCGCTTCCGATGGTCGCGAAAATATCGAGAAAGTTAATGGCGAACACCGAATCGAAGAACACCTGGCAGTAGCTCTGCGGCACTCGATATCGCTCCAGCCAGCGATAGACGATAACAAGGTCTTCAACCTTGACGGTAAAGCTGGGCGTCTCTCTGCCACTTCGGTTGCCAGAATCACGTTGTTGCGCGCGAAACGCGATATATTTCAACGCCTCGAACTTGCTGGAGCGGACCTCCACCGCCGCGAGAGCGCCTTTTACGAGCGTCTCAGTCTCCGCCTGGCTCACTTCGGACAGATCGGCATCAATTGTGGCGCCCAGCGGAAAAAGGAGCAAATCCGGCCGCTTTCCGTAGCGCCTCGTCTCTTCGATTCCAGCCAGGTAATGGGCTTTGAATTCGGGATGTCCTGCCGCGATGCGGTCGGTACTACCGTATTGCGTCACTTGCCATTCAGGAGCGGCGGCGACCAAGGCTGCCGAAAGCATTCGTTCCGCCCAATCGCCCATCGCTCGATTGGCGAGGAACTCAGAGCGGGCGTCCGTTGGCACGGTCGGTCTCCGCACTGGTGTCTGACCTTCCCCGCCGAAACTCAAATGCCGCTCATCAATCCCTTTCCGGCGCAGGTTTTCAACCAAACCGTCAAGCGTTGCGGCAAGCCGTGAAAAATACGCGTCGCCGCGGCTCATCGCTTCTTCTCCGCGAACGTGAAAAGGTCTTTAACTTCCACCTTTAGAACTTTGGAGAACCCCTCCAAACCTGCCACCGAAGGTGCGTTGACCCCTCGTTCCACGAGACTAATGAACTCGACGGAACAGCCGATCGCTTCGGCTAGTTGCTCTTGTGTCAGCTTCCTTTCCCGGCGCAGCTCCGCGATGCGTTTGCCAAGTCTTCTTTGAAGCACGCGGTTTAACTAACACCGCGGACAACTGGCCGCCACGCAGTTAAACTACGGGTAATCGTTCGTGATCACCGTGTGGCCTAACCTCGCGTGATTCCTGATTTGCCCTCGGACAGGCTTCCTTCGACTCACGAATGATTATCGATTACGCCGGCAAACGGGCGGTCGGGAACGAGTTCGCCGATGAACCTATACGTACCACCTGGTGATTGTTCGTTTTGCTCCTCCCATCCCATCACTCGCGCCACCGCTTGCGTCCGAAGACTTCATTCTCTTGGCTCGTCTATTTCCCCGCCACGAACTCGACCGGCGCCGACCAGTGGCCCCAGCGGCCGGTCGTGTCTCTGACTCGCGCGCGAGCGCGGTAAGTGTGCCCCGCTTGGACCACTCCAGACGGGACGGCAACTTCCTCGCCGGTTGGCTTGAGTTCACCGCTTTCCCAGAGGGCGGTGATCTCGTATCGCCGCGCGGCGCCGGACGCGGGGCCGGAGCTAACTTCGCCAAGGCGCCACTTGATGGAACTGAGAGCGTTGGTTCCAGAGGAGAGCATGGCGCGGAAGCGCAATCCGTCCGCCGGAAAGCCCGCGATGCCGCCGAACGCGACCACGGGCGCCGACGGGACGCCGGCGTCGGACAGAAGGTTCTCGTCAATCCAGGCGCCGCGCGCGCGGACGTAGTCTTTCATCCGCGCGACCATGCCGGCGAAGTCTTTGGTCGGCGCGGCGCGGTAGAAAAGCCCCTGCCCTGCCTTGTCACTACGGGTCATCATCGGGTGAAAGTCCCATTTTCGGCGGTCTGCCTCGGCAATCGCCGGTTGGCCATTGGCGCCGCCGATAACACGCGCGTAGTCGTCGATCAGTTGCCCTGCCTGTTCCGGGTTGAAAAGCAGGTCGCGCAATTCACGCAATCGGTTCTGGTATTCGAGGCGGAAAGTGGGCTGCGACAAGACCAATTGCTTGAATGGCTCGTCGCCCGTGCCGTACATTGAATCGGCCCAGGTCAGGTCGATGTCCCAAGGCGCCACCTGCCATTGACCGGTCTTGGGATCGTGAAAAAAGTCGTAGTTCTTCCCATCGCCGATGTCGTAGTGATGGATGCATTCACAGATCGCGCGATAGCTGTAGTAGGCGGGCAGGTTGAGGTTGGCGCGCCACCAGGATTGGTTTGGGTTCGGAGTGGCGTAACCAGCCACGAATTGTTCCAGGTCCGAGCGGTTGGTCACCATGCCGCCGCCGTGATGCTTCAGTTCACCACCGCCACCCTCCATCTTATACAGATTGCCATCCGGCAACTCATGGCTCTTCAGGAAGCGGCCGTCCTCGTTCTCAATCGCGAGGTAAAGACCCCAAAAATCGCCGCCATACTGATCGACCGGGTTTTCCTCGGCTTCGTCGATGACGCGCAGCTGAATCCATTGGGTGAACGGCGCCGCGACCCCCGCGAGGTTGAAGAGACGGAAGCCGACCGACTCGAACATCCCCTGCTCGCCGCGATAACCATAGTCGCCCTGTTGAATGCAGCCGCGCAAATCGACCTTATTCCACGAGACGGGGCGGGTCTGGCCAAAATCATCGCGCGTCACGAGGCGGTGATCTTTTCCCAGATCGAACTTCCACATATTCTTCACCATCGCGTAACGCCAAACGCCCCCGCGCGCGCGGTAGCCGATATGATCGAACACTTCGCCATCGACCACGAGCGTGCCGGTGTATTTATATTCCTTGCCGGGCGCTTCCTCCTTCCAGGTCGCGTTTTCAATCGATGTCTTCTTGCCGAGCAGGTGGTAGGCCTGGACTTGCCGCATCGTCTCGACGGGGAAGTTCAAGGGCGATCGCAACAGCGGATCATCGCTCTTGGGATTAATCGCCGCCTTCCAGGCGGGAATGCCGTCATAAACAAAGTAGGCGAAATTGCCCTCTCCCCGCGGGTCGGGCGCGGTCCGCGGATGGGCGTCCGCATCCTCCGCCGCCAGACGGTAGCGGACCAGGCGTCGATTTTTCTGCAGGTTTGACGGCAGCTCCGCCACAAATGACTCGCCCCGCTTCGATTTTTTGGCGTGGGTCATCGGCACGCTGACCCAGCGAGTAGCGTATTCGGCGTCCTTCCGCTCGAGATAAGCCCCCGGCTCGACGATCTGATACCGAAGCGTGACCGCGGTGACGTTCTGAACCTCCGCGGTGATCTTTACCGGCTCGCCCGACCGCGGTTGTTTTGGCTGGTGAGCGACCTCGATCAGCCAACTCTCGTCCGCCGATTGCCGTTTCGGCGTGTCCGCCGCAAAACCAGCCGCGCCAAGGAGAAAACAGTAGAAACCAAGCCACGAAACCCGCGACACCAGACGCCACAACATGGAAGTTATTTCGCAGACGGGCCGGGATTTGGCAACGCCTGACTCCGGCATTACTTGCCGGCCACGAACTCGACCGGCGCCGACCAGTGGCTCCAGCGGCCGGTCGGGTCTTTGATTCGCGCGCGCGCCCGATAGGTGTGCCCCAGCGTCGCGACGCCGGCGGGGATGGTGACCGCCGCGGTCGCGCTCCGAAGCTCCGGACTCTCCCAAACCGGCGTGATCTCGTAGCGTCGCGGCGTGACCGTGGACCCCACCGGAGTAATCTCGGCGAGGCGCCATTTGAGCGCGCTAAAGACGTTCGTGCTCGCGGTGAACGTGGCGCCGAAACGGAGGCGGCTCGGCGGAAAGCCACTCTCCCCGCGATACACGGCCGCGGGCGTCGGGGGCGTGGTCGGATCAGCGAGCAGTTGCTCGTCGATCCAGACGCCGCGCGAGCGCACGTACGCCTTCATTCGCGCGACCATGCCGGCAAAATCCTTCGTCAACGCCGCCTGATAAAACAAGCCTTGGCCGGCTTTGGGTCCGTGGGCCATCATCGGATGATAATCCCATTTCCGGCGATCGGCTTCGACCATCGCCATCTCGCTGCCCCCGATGACGCGCGCGTATTCCCGAATCAATTGCCCGGTCTGTTCCGGATTGAACAGCAGGTCCCGAATCTCCCGCAGACGGTTTTGATATTCGATTTGAAACGCGGGCTTGGCGAGCACGCGCCGCTTGAACGGTTCGTCACCGGTCCCGTACATGCCGTCCGACCAGGTCATGTCGATGTCCCACGGGAAGACCCGCCATTGGCCGGTTTCTGGATCGTGAAAGTAATCGTAGTTTTTGCCGTCGTTGAGATCGTAATGGTGTATGCATTCACAGACGGCGCGATAACTGTAGTAGCCTGGCAGATCAAGGTTCGCGCGCCACCACGCTTCGTCGGGGTCGCCTTTCGAGTAGGTTCCGACGAACTGTTCCAAGTCGGAACGGTTGGTGACCGCGCCGGCTCCGTGATGTTTCAGTTCCGCTCCGCCGCCTTCGTCCATTTTATAAAGGTTGCCATCCGGCAATCCGTGCCCTTTGAGAAATCGCCCGTCCTCATTCTCAATCGCCAAATAGAGACCCCAAAAATCGCCTCGGTACTGGTCGGCTGGACTTTCTTCCGCCTCGTCGATAACGCGCAATTGAATCCAATGGGTGAACGGAGCGGGCACGCCGACGAGGTTGAACAGGCGAAAGCCAACCGTCTCGAACATTCCCTGTTCTCCGCGAAATCCGAAATCGCCGTGCTGGATGCAGGCGCGCAGGTCCACCTTGGTCCAGGACGCGGGCAAGGGCCTCCCGAAATCATCCCGCGCGGTCAGCCGGTGCGCTTTGCCGAGATCAAACTTCCACATGTTCTTCCCCAGCGCGTAACGCCACTCGCCGCCGCGCGCCCGGTATCTGATGTGATCGAACACTTCGCCATCGACCACGAGCGTGCCGGTGTGGCGGTACACCTTGTCCATCGATTTCTCGTTCCAGGTCGTATCCTCGATCGCCTGCCGCCTGGCGATCAGATGATACGCTTGGACGCTCCGCATCGTCTCGGAGGGGAACGTCGTTGGCTCGCGCATTTTCGGATCGGCGCTTTTGGGGTTGATGGCCGCGGTCCACGCCGGAATGCCGTCATAGACGAAGTACGCGAAATTGCCTTCCGCAGCCGGGTCCGGCGCGGCCAGCGGCCGGCCCGCGGCGTCGGCCGCGCGCAAACGGTAACGAATGAGGCGTCGGTGCCGTTGTATCTCCGCCGGCAGCTCCGCGGAGAAGACGACGCTCTGGTGGGCGCGTCGGGCCAGCGCCATCGGGAGGCTGGTCCAACGCGTGGCGTAGGCGGGATCCTTCCGCTCGAGGTAGGCGCCCGGCTCGACGATCTGGACTTGAAGTGAGACTTCAGTGACGCCGCTGACTTCGGCCGTAATCCGCACCGGCTCCCCGGAACGCGGCTGTTGTGGCGTATGCGCGACTTTGACCAGCCAGCCGTCGTTCAGCTCCTCATGGTCGGCTCTTGCCTCGGACATGCCAAGGCCGCAGCACGCCGAGCACCAAATGATGATCAGCCCAGCCCACGACACCCTGCTAAGCAACATGGACGTTGTTTCGCAGATGAACGCGATCTTGGCAACGTCAGAGTGAGCGGCGCTTGCCCGCGCAACGCCAGATTACGTCGAGCGCCCAAGAAAAGCCCCAATTCCGCCAAAATAAAAGCAGCGCCCCCGCCAATCCAAGGTAGATTGAAACCAAGGCCAAACCGGTCGCGCTTGGCTCGCGATCGGCTCCGCCGCCGAATTTCCAACGCGCCTCCCGTGAGGCCCGGAGCGTCCGATATGAAAAAACTTGCCGTCGTAGGAATCTTCTTGGGGGCGTTGGTCGTCCTCGCGCTGGTGGCCGTCGGCGGCTACAATCGGTTGGTTCGACTTTCCCAACAGGCCGACAGCCAATGGGCGCAAGTGCAAAACGTTTACCAGCGCCGCGCCGACCTGATACCGAACCTCGTCAGTACCGTCGCCGGCGCGGCCAATTTTGAGAAATCGACCCTGATGGAAGTGACGCAGGCGCGCGCGTCGATCGGGAAGGTAGTCATCAGTCAAAACAGCGCGCCCGCCGACGCCGCCAAGCTGGCCGAATTCCAGCGCGCGCAGGGCGATTTGGGATCGGCGCTCTCGCGCCTGCTCGTGGTGGCGGAGAAATATCCGGAATTGCGGGCCAGCCAGAATTTCCGCGATCTCCAGGCGCAATTGGAGGGCACCGAAAACCGCATCAGCGTCGAGCGCGGACGGTTCAATGACGCCGTCCAGAGCTACGACACCGCCATTAAATCCTTCCCCGCCGTACTGTACGCCGGATTATTTGGCTTCAAAGAGAAGCCTTATTTCACCGCCACGCCAGGGGCCGAGGCCCCGCCGAAGGTCCAATTCAATTTCAGTTCGCCGCCATCCGCTGTCCCAGCGGAAAAGCCTTGAGATGATGAAAACCTGGACGCTGTGGTTCGCCCTCTGTTGGGGCCTGATGATCTCCGCCGCGGAGGTCATTCCGCCTACGCCGGCGAAGTACTTTAACGACTACGCGGGAGTCGCGTCGGCGTCCACCGCGCAACGGTTGAATCACGAGCTGGAAGAGTTCGAGAAAGCAACCTCCAGCCAGTTGTTGGTGGTGGTGTACCCCAAGATGCAATCCGACTCGGCGGTTGAGGATTACACCGTCCGGGTTTATCAGGCTTGGAAGCCGGGGCTTAAAGGAAAAGACAACGGCGCGATCCTTTTCGTTTTCACGCAAGATCATAAGCTCCGCATCGCGACCGGCTACGGATTGGAGGGCGCCCTGCCGGACGCGCTGTGCAAGCAAATCATCGACGGCGAAATCACGCCTCGTTTCAAAGCCGGCGATTTCGACGGCGGATTGAGCGCGGGCGTGGCCGCCATGATCGCGGCCGCCAAGGGAGAATACAAGGGAACCGGAAAAACGGTGAACCAATCGCAGCCTGAACAGGGACCGCTTAATCCTATCCCCTGGTTCTTGATCCTGCTGCTCGTGTTCATCGTGTTGCGCGCGCTGACGCGACGACGGGGCGGCGCCTTTTGGGCGGGTTGGATGATGAGTGGCGGAGGCTTCGGCGGCGGCCGTTCCAGCGGCGGCTTCGGGAGCGGCGGCTTCGGGAGCGGGGGCTTTGGCGGCGGCGGCTTCTCCGGCGGGGGTGGCCGGACTGGGGGAGGCGGCGCCAGCGGGAGTTGGTGACTATGAAACCGGCACACTTTTTAGGTCATCTCCGCCGCGCCGAAATCGTCGCTGCGATTCGCCAGGCCGAGCAAGTAACCTCGGGTGAAATCCGCGTCTTCGTCAGTCGTCACGCCGTCGCGGATCCCATCGGCGCGGCCGAAAGCCGCTTTCTCGCGTTGGGGATGCACCGGACGTCCGCCCGGAACGGCGTCCTCATATTTGTGGCGCCGCGGGACCGGAAGTTCGCGATCATCGGTGATGTCGCGGTGCACGCGCGTTGCGGCGACGCGTTCTGGCGGAAGGTGGCGGCGGAAATGACTGACCATTTCAAGCGCGAGCAATTCACCGCCGGAATCCTGCACGCGATCAACAAGGCGGGCGAGTTGCTCGCGGAACATTTCCCACGGGGGCGCAAAGACCGCAACGAACTTCCCAATCAAGTCGCCACCGACTGAGGGCGAGGGCGCGCCAACGAATCACGGTAGCTCGGTCAGCGCCCGCGCGACTCAGCGTTCTCTGCGCCGGACGGCCGTTCCGCGCTACTCTCGATAAGGTTCGATTTCCAGAAAGTTGAACGCTTGCTCCAAGTCCAGCGCTTCGCCCGGCCCCTTCGCGTCCGGCCAGTCCGAGACGGTCAATCGCGCGGTCTTGGCCCGCGCCCGGAAAACCTTCCAATGATAGGTTATCCAGACCGGAATCTTTGGCTCCGGCGAAGAGGCGAACATCTCGGCGAAAGAACGCTTGGTGTCGAGGTCAACCCCGTCAATGGTTACCGTCCCGGTGAATTTGTGAGCCTCCGCGATGCTCTTGGCCTTTGGGTTGATCAAATCGCGATAATCGCAGGAGAACATTTTCATCGAGTAAAGTCGGCCCGGTTGCAGATTGGTGATGGTCTGGGAAAACGCGTTTGGACCGGCCGCGCTTCGTTTCATCGAGAGAAAAGTGTCGCCGATATGCTCTGGGTCGGCCGGGCGGCCGAGGCCCATGAAACGCCCTTCAATGCGGCCGTAGCGCGGGAAGCTCTTCACTTCGACGCTGCCCTTTTCCGCCGCCTGAATCGTCCACCCCGCGGTCCCACGCGCGAAGTCAGCATTGTCGATATGGGTAAGGAAAAGCGGATCGGGCGCCGAGAGCAGGTTGGTCTTGCCCTCGATGGCGTAATGCCGGTAAAGCCGGCCCACCCAGCGGACCGTTTCCTCGTCGGACTGCGCGGTCGTCCACCACTCGAGGCCATCGATGCCGGCGAGCGCCGGATCGTTCACCACCCGGTTGACCTGCTGGTCCATCCAGACGAGGTAATCGACGTTCGGCAGTTTGTTCAGCCCGCCCGGGGGCATGTTGAATGAACCAAACGCGATCACCATGTGATTCTCGGCCCCCGGCTCCTTCGCCTCCCAATCGGCGATGCCGTGGCTAAGTTCGTCCAAAGCGTCGCGCGACGCCTTTTCGCTCGACCGCTCATGCAGGTAGCGTTCGAGTGAAATGCGAGAACCGGTATCGATGAGCGTCCGGACCAAGGTCGGGCCGATCACCTCCTGGTTCAAAGTTTTGCCGCTGCCACCGAAGTAGGCGTAAAACGTTTTGTTCTGATACCGGCTGTCCGCGCCAATCCGCTTAATCGCTTCCGCGCAATTGAGGTCTTGTTGCTGCTCCTGTTCCAGCCGTTTCTGCCGGTCGGCGCTGAGCGGAAGCAGCCGATTCATCGGAGTGTTGATGATGAATTCGTCCACGATCAATCCGTCGATGAACGGCATCTGGTCATAGAACGAAGTCCAGTATTTGAAATGATCTTCGGCGGACTTGGCGTCGGGGCTGATCCCTACTTCTGCGACCCACCGTTTCCCCTGTCGATGCCAGGCGTCAATGATCGCGGGGGCGGGCTTGAGACTGCTCGGGATCGCCATCGTGGTCAGGTTCGGCAATACGTCCTTGCGCAAGAAATTGAGATCATACGGACCGTAGGCCCTAATCGTCGGTTCCCAACCCAGACCGCTGTGGAAAAGCTCGGGAATCGCCCTGACGACCAATTTCTCCACGCGAACCTTCCCCGAACGCTCGACACGAAGCGTGTGCCGACCTTTCCTGACGTAATGCATCGCCTCGCTGACCGGGCCGCCCTCCGCGTCCCGCGCGATCACCGCCTCAACGCCCGGCGCCTCGTCGAGAAAAACATGGACGGCGCCACGGCCCTTGACGGTGGTCGAAATGAAAATCCAACCGTCCCGCGAACGGCTGAACGCGAGCGGCTCGCCGCCATTCGCCGACGAAGAGACGTCAAGCAGGACGGTAACGAGGTTATTAAGCTTCTTCTCACCGGAATCAACTCCACTCGCGGGGGCGGAGTTCGCGATTCCGATGAGGACACCGATAAACAACGCGGCCAGCCGACTGGCGCCGAAAGGAATTCGCATGCGCCGACTTTTGGACACACACCTTTTGAAGTCAAGCAGGCGACGCAAATGACTACCATTTGTCCCAGGAGCGCTTCGGGCCGCGCGACGCTGAACCCGGTGGCGCAGACGTTGAACCCTACGTACTGAGCGGCGCGAATTCAACCGTGACCCTCAAACGGGCCGCCCCGTCGCGGAGATTAACCGCAGCGCGTCAGGGTATCCAAGCGACCCGATTTTACGACGTGCGAAAGGCGCGACCCTAAAAAAGTCCGATTTTCAAAGCGGTTATCCGATCCTTCACGGCCCGGCATCTTCCCTGCGGATCGTTACCAAGAACGCTCACGCAGCCCGGTTCAAGCAGTGGCTGGCATAGCTCAACATCATGTCGAATACACGGTGGCGCTTCTCCGTAGGTTTTCATCCAGAAACGCGCCGCCGCGCAAGACGACGGCGTCAAAGTTTAACGACTTTTGGCCATCTGCTCGTCCAAGAGCCGCGCAGCTTTGCTGGTTCCGGCCAGGATGGTCTCCGCGATGAAAGCTGGGAATTTGCGCGGCAGCCGAGCCGACGCTTGATTTACAACCTTCGGCGTTTGGGAGATCACTTCATCCATGATGGACTTCATTTCGGGAAGGCCGCAGCGTCGCGCCGTTTCCAGCCAGTGCCGCGCGGAAATCTCCCGCCACCGGTAATGCCGATGCTTGCCGCGCACCGCCATCGCCATTCTGATCTTGTGCGGCGACAATTTGCCCCGGCCATGCCCCAACATCGGGTAGGCGGACAAGACGTCGTAGCGCGGCGTCAACTGATAGCCGCCTCCAGCCCGGAGAAAAATGCTGAAGTTTTTCGCGTGACCGTCAATCGCCGCCAGCAGCCAGAAAACCAATTGTGTGCGCAGAAAATCACGACGATCCTCCGTGGCCCGGTCCGAACCGCGCAAGAGCTCCATGATGCGTTCGATGCCCGGCCCGCCGTCGTTTTCATATTTCAAAGCGGGTGGCGTGCCCGTGGCCTGGCAGAAATCCTCCTGCGGCAGACGCATGAACCACTTCCCGTCCACCGACAACCGTCGGTCAAACCGCTCCACCACCAGCGCCGGTTGTTCCCCAAATGTCTCCATGCCGCACCGCGCCACCGGAATGCCGAAGCCCGCCACGATTTGGGCGCACAGCCACTCGTTCTCCACCGAGGTCGAGAGATCAAGCCCTTGCGGATTGCCGCCGATGGGCAATTTGAGGATGTGCGTCGGCGGCGTCGCACCGGTCGGCCGATGCCAGGCCCCTTTGTGCCACAGCAGCGCCGTCTTTTCCTGCGCGCCGGCCAGAGAAATGCGAAAGTCATCGTCCGCCGGTTCTCCTCGTCCAAACCCCGGTTCCAGCGCCCCCGCCAGAATTCCGGCCACGCCGCCCGTGGTGAGCCGTTCCCCCGTGATAGTCCGCACGTTCTCCGGCGGATGGCCTTCCGGCAGCAGTTGCAACGCTCCCACGCAGTCGCGCCCGATTTCCCGCAGCAGATCGAACGCGCCAGTGGAGGATGCCGCGAAACGGCGCTGAATCCTTTCGCGAATGGCGCGGCTGTCGGGCAACAGGTTGTCAAAGAATTCAGCGACGGCCTTTCGATACGGCCGCGCATGGGGGCGCAGCGGGAGCGACAGCGAAATAGGCCGTGCCGCCGCGGACGCCAGCCACGATTCCGCATAGACAAACTCCTGCCTGTCGCCAGACAAGCGTTGCCATTCGCCCACGTGCTCACCGTTCATCCAGACCGCGAGCGCCTTGATTTTTCCAGCGCGGCCCATATCACCATTCCGACGGCGGGGTGTTTTCGCCGCGCGGACGCACGACCAATTCCAGATCCAAGGTGGCCAGCAGCTTGAAGATCCGGCCCAAGGACGTGCGGGACGGGTCAAGCTCCAGTTTGGAGATTTCACCCTGGGGCAGGCCGACCGTCCGTCCGACATTCGCCTGCGTCAGCCCGCGCGCCTTCCGATAGCCTTGCAGCACCGGGCCGAATTGCTGAGGCGTTCTGATGATGAATTCCTTCATATACGATTAAACATATAAAACGGTTTTATATGTTAAACAAACTAAAAATGCCTTATCGGTTAAACCCTATAAACTCCGTTTCTCCGCCAATCGCGCCGGAGCTTAAGACGCCATGCCGAGCGGGTACCGCATGTCGAGGTTTTCGATGGAGAGTCGGCCAGAGACGAGGCGACGGAGGAGTTTGTCCCGCGTCTCGAACAGCTTTTGGTCTGCGCTCCGATGATTCTCGGATGGCCTTGAACAACGGCGCTTCAATCCGGGTAAACTCGGCCACAATCCGGTCTGGTGGCTTCAGGATTTCGATTCGCTTGAAAGCGCCCTTCGTCTATTCGGCGAACGTTTTGCCCTGATGGGGAAGTGAAACACGCGGGATTGCCAGATCCCGCAGTCACGCCCCCAAATCAACGCTTCCCTGTTTGACCGTTGTCCCAACGGAATGGCGACTATTTGATACGCCGTGAATCTCATGGGACCAGGCGGCCGCGATGCTTCGGCGTTATATCGAACCACGCGCAGAAACGGCAAAACGTTACAAAATGCCCATTCTTCAGAGGCAGGCGTGGCCAATCTGAAACGAACTAAACCCGCTCCCCGGCCTTGGCGTTCCGCAAAATTCCCCGCGATCGCCACACGTAGAAAATCGCGGGATAGACCATCAACTCCATCAACGTCGAGGTGATCACCCCACCGATCATCGGCGTGGCGATGCGTTTCATCACGTCCGCGCCCGCGCCGTGGCTCCAGAGGATGGGCGCGAGGCCCGCGATGATGACCGCCGCGGTCATCGCCTTGGGCCGCACCCGCTTGACCGCGCCGTGGTAGATCGCGTCGCGCAAGTCGGCGACGTGGCGCATGGTTCCGCACTTGATCCATTGCTCGTACGCCAGATCGAGGTAGAGCAGCATGACGACGCCGGTTTCCGCGTCGAGGCCCGCAAGCGCGATGATCCCGACCCAGACGGCCACGCTCAGGTTGTACCCGAGCCAATGGAGGATCGTGAACGCGCCGACGAGGGAGAAGGGCACGGCCAGCATCACGATCGCGGTCTTGATGGCCGAACGGGTGTTGAGGTAGATGATCAGGGTGATGATGAGCAGGGTCAGCGGCACCACGACGCTCAGGCGCTGCTTGGCGCGCAGCATGTATTCGTACTGGCCGCTCCAGAAGATGGAGTAGCCGCTCGGCAGCTTGATCTCGCCGTTGGCCCGCGCCTCATTGACGACGCGCATCGCGGCCCGCACGTAGGCGCCGATGTCCACGCCCTTGACGTCCACGTAAATCCACGCGTTCGGGACCGCCGCCTCGCTCTTGATCCCCATCGGCGCGCGCACGGTTTCGACGCGCGCCAACTGGCCGAGCGGGACCTGCGCGCCGGTCGGCGCCGGCACGATGATCTCGCGCAGCGCCTCGAGGTTTTCGCGAAAATCCCGGCTGTAGCGCAGGGTCACGGCGTAGCGCTCCAAGCCCTCGACCGTCGTCGTCAACGGCATCCCGCCCAAGGCGACCTCCAGAACATCCTGCACGTCGGCGACCCGCAGGCCGTAACGCGCGATCTCGGCCCGGTTGATGTTGAACTCGATATAATTGCCGCCCATCACCCGCTCGGCGAACACTCCGGACGTGCCGGGAACGCGCCGCATGACGACTTCAATCTCCGACGCGATCCGCTCCAACTCGACGAGACTCGGCCCCGCGACCTTGATGCCGACGGGCGTCTTGATGCCCGTGGCGAGCATGTCGATGCGGGTCTTGATCGGCATCGTCCAGGCGTTGTTCAAGCCGGGGATTTGCACCGCCGCGTTGAGCGCGTCCACCAATTCGTCCGGCGTGCGGCGGCGTTTCGCGATCACCACGCCGCGGTCATCCCTGATCTCCGCCACCGGCCATAGCGCCTCGTCCTTGAGCATGATGGTCGTCTCGACCATGTCGAAGGGCGCCGGATCGGTGGCGGTTTCGGCGCGGCCGATCTTGCCAAAGACGTTTTGCACCTCGGGGAACTGGCGAATGATTCGGTCCGTGACCTGAATTATCTCGCGCGCCTTGGTCGGCGAGACGCCGGGAAACGTCGTCGGCATGTAGAGCAGGTCTCCCTCGTAAAGCGGGGGCATGAATTCGGAGCCGATGTTTTGGAACGGGAAGATTTTGCCGACGTGTTCCGCGACGCGCTTGAGGCTGCCCTCGGAGAGCCGATTCGTGACCAGCCAATTCCAAGGGCAGAACACCCACGCGATGACCGCGCCCGCCCCGATGATGACCAACCAGCGCCATTTGATGACGAAATCGATCAACGGATGATAAAGCCAAATGAGGATGCGGTTGATCGGGTTCTTCTCCTCCGCCGGGATTTTACCCCGAATGAAATATCCCATGAGGATCGGCGCCAGAGTGATCGAGAGCAACGCCGCGGCGCCCATGGAATAGGTCTTGGTAAACGCCAACGGCTTGAAGAGCCGTCCTTCCTGCGCCTGCAACGTGAAAACCGGCACGAACGAAACCGTGATCACAAGCAACGAGTAAAACAACGTCGGGCCGACCTCGACCGCCGCGTCGCGGATGATCTCCCAATGCGGCTTCCTCCCCTGGTCGCGTTCGAGATGTTTGTGCGCGTTCTCGATCATGATGATCACCGCGTCCACCATCGCGCCGATCGCGATCGCGATGCCGCCGAGCGACATGATGTTGGAACTCAGACCCTGACCAAACATAACGAGAAAAGCGATCAACACCGCGATCGGCAGGATGATGATCGCCACCAGCGAGCTGCGCAGGTGCATCAGGAAGGCGAGGCAGACCAGCGCGACCACGACGCTTTCCTCGATTAGCTTTTCCTCCAGCGTCTTGACGGCGCGATTGATCAGCAAGCTCCGGTCGTAGGCGATAGTGTAAGTGACGTCGGACGGCAAACCCTTCATCGCCTGATCGAGCCGTTGCTTGACGTCGAGAATGACTTGGCGCGCGTTCGCGCCATAGCGCGCGACGACGATGCCGCCGACGGTCTCTCCGTCACCGTTCAACTCCGCGATGCCGCGCCGCATATCGGGACCGAGCTGCACGTCGGCCACCTCGCCCAGCAAGATCGGCACCCCTTTGTCCCCGACGGTGATGGCGATTGCTTTCAAGTCCTCGATGCTCTCGATGTAACCCCGCACCCGCACGATGAATTCCTTTTCCGCCATTTCGATCGAGCGTCCGCCTTTCTCGCCATTGCTGCGCTGAATGGCCATGCTGATGTCGGCGAGGGAGAGGTTGTAAGCGCGCAGTTTAGTCGGGTCCACCGTGACCTGATACTGCTTGACGAAACCACCGACCGAGGCGACCTCCGAAACCCCTTCAACCGACGCCAGTTGGTAGCGGAGATTCCAATCCTGCAGCGATCGCAGCTCGGCGAGGCTGCGGTTGGTCGAGTTGAGCGAATACATGAACGCCCAACCGACGCCGGTGGCGTCCGGTCCAAGCGACGGAGTCACGCCGCCGGGGAGCCGCCCGCCCAGGCCGCTGAGGTATTCAAGCGCCCGGCTGCGCGCCCAATAAGGGTCGGTCCCATCCTCGAAAATGACATAGACAAACGAAAAGCCGTAAAACGAATAGCCGCGCACGACCTTGGCCCTGGGCGCCGAAAGCATTTTCGTCGTGATCGGGTAAGTGACCTGATCCTGCACCAGTTGCGGCGCCTGGCCCGGCCATTCGGTGTAGATAATGACCTGGACGTCGGACAGGTCGGGGATCGCGTCGAGCGGAATGTTGCGAGCCGCGAAGACGCCGCCCAGGACCAGCGCCAAAGCGCCCAGCAGCACGATGAATTTGTTCCGCAGCGAAAAATCGATGACCCGGGTAAGCATCTCGCGTCCTCGTGCTCAGCGCGGCAGAGTTACGGCGCCGTTGGTGGACGCCGGCGCCGCATGTTGCTTGCGCCAGTTCTCTTCCGCGATTTTGCCATGAGCCACGGAACTCGTGAGCACAAGCTCCATGTCACATTTGGGGCACTTGCCGGGGCGCTCGGAAACCACGTCCGCGTGCGCGGCCATGGGGCAGGTGTAGAGCGTCGAGGGAATCGCAGATGATTCTGCCGAATCCGGCGGCGGGGCCCGCATCACCGGGATGAGGGTCATGCCGCATTTGGGACACTTGCCCGGCTCGGCCACGTGCACGGCGCTGTGTTCGGGCATGGGACAGGTATAGAAGAGCACCTTCCCACCGGGTTGCAGCTTGCTCAACGTCGCTTCGCTTACCGGGACGAGCGTCATGCCGCAAATTGGACACTTGCCGGGATGATTGTACTTAATTGCGACGTGCTCCGGCATCGGGCAGATGTAGGTCGTGGTCTCCGCCTCGCTCGGCGCCGTCGTGAGGTTGGTGAGCGCGACGGCGGCGCGATCCTTCGCGCTCGTGAGTTCGGCCGCGGGCGCGCCGGAACCCCGCTGCATCTTCTGGATTGCCTCCCGGAGCTGGCTCTCCGAATCGAGCATGAATTGGCCCGACGTGACGACCCGTTCGCCTTCTTTAAGGCCGGTGTAAACTTGATACTGGTAGTTCTCGGAACGCGGTCCCAGGGTCACGGTCCGCGGCTCGAAGCGGCCGGCGTCAAGCGCCACGAATACGGTATTCTGTTCTCCGCTGCGCAGGACCGCGGAGTCGGGCACGAGCAGCGCCGACTCCGAAAGTTCAGCGTGCAATTCGACCGTGGCGTACATGCCCGGCTTGAGAAAGAAGCCGGGATTATGGAATTCCATCCGCACGCGCGCGGTGCGCGTTTTCTCATCCACCGTCGGGTAAATGTACGTGACCCGGCCGCGAAACTCGCGGTCCGGAAAATAGGCCAACTTGACCACCGCCTCCTGGCCCAGCTTGATGTAGGGCAGGTCCTGCTCATAAATCTGCGCCTGAACCCAAACCAGCGATAGGTCGGCCAAGCGGTAAAGCTTCATCCCCGCGTCCACCATCTGGCCCTCAACCGCCATTTTATCGACGACAATGCCGTCGCGCGGCGCGTTGACGCGCATGGTCTTCGTGGCTTGCCGCGTCTTGGCGAGTTCGGCGATCTGTTCGTCGGAAATGTCGAAGAATCTTAATTTCGTCAGCGAACTCGCTTTGATGGAATCGACGCCCACGTCCGCTTTGCCGGATTGACTCAACGAAAGGACATACTCGACCTGGGCGCTATAGAGATCCGGCGAGTAGATTTCGAAGAGCGGCTCTCCGCGATGCACCTGCCGCCCGGTGGAATCCACGTAGAGTTTTTCAATCCACCCTTTCACCTTCGTGGTCACGTCGGCCAGCGCCGTCTCGTCAAAATCAATCGACGCCACCGTGCGAATCGTGCGGCGTAGCGGTCCCTTGATTACGAGTCCCGTGCGGATGCCCATGTTTTGCACGGTCACCGGGTCGATCGCGATCATCTGGGTTGTCTCGTCCTCGTAAACCGGAACCATTTCCATCCCCATACTGTCCTTGCCAGGCTCCGACTTGATTTCGCCGGGAATCATCGTCGATTTGTAGTATTTTATAATTCGGCCCGCGTCGGCCACGCCGTTCGTCCCGGCAGCCGAAGTTCCGGTTAAACTCCGAATGGGCCTCAGTTTCATCCCGCAAATGGGGCAGTTTCCGGGGTGGTCCTGGATCACTTGCGGGTGCATTCCGCAGGTGTACATCTGCTTGGCCTCGAGAGTCGCGGCGACCGGTCCATTCTCGCGCGGGCTGAACCGCCCGGCGACATACGCGCCGCCGGCCACCGCGGCGATCAGCAGTAAGAGGAGAATCTTCTTCATATCATGGCGTAGGCGTTGGCCCGTTGGGATTGGCGACCCGGGGGCGGGCGTCCACCGGCGAGGGCGCCAGAAGCGGCGCGCCCGCGGGCGCGATCCCGGCGATCGCAAGCGAGAGGTCCGCCAGCACGATTTCCCGGCGGGTGCGCGCTTCGACCTCCTCAAGTTGAAAGCCGATCAACGTGCGCTCGGCGTCCATCAGGTTGAAAAAATCGATCTGCCCCGCCAGGTAACCGGCTCGGGCGATGGCAAGGGATTGGCGCGCCTTGGGGATCAGTTTCTCTTGCAGCAACGCCAGGCTCCGCGTGATCTCCCGGTAATCGTAGGTCTTCATCGCGAAATCGACGGTGACCATGATTTGTTCGGCCGTCAGCCGTGCTTCCGCGGCTCGTTTGCCCGCTTGGGCCGCCGCGATTTGCGCCGCGATTTTGTCGCGCCAGATCGGCAGCGTCATCCCTGCCAATGGCCGAAACATCGTCGGCGCCGCCTTGGCGTCCGCCTCCAAGCCGAGGTTGAAATCGGGAACTCGCGATTTGCGCGCCATCGCGATGGACGCCTCCGCCAGTTGCAGCTCGGCCTGCATTCCCTGCAAGCGGGGGTTGCGCGCAAACGCCGTCGCGAGCAGCTCGTCCCCGTTCAAATCGAGGGGTGTGGTCTCGAAACGGGTGGGCGGCGGCGGGTCCGGTTGGTCGCGCGTCAACCCGAGCGCGGCCTTGATTTGCGCGGTGAGCGGGCGGCGCGAATCGTCGAGGTTCGCGATTTCGGTAGCGAGTTGGTCCTGTTCGATTTGAGCGCGATAGACGTCCTGGAGCGTGACTTTGCCCGCGTCATTGCGCGCGCGCGCGATTTGCTCCAAGTCCGCCAGCAGATCGAGCGTTTGCCGGTCGATGCGGATTTTCTCGTCCAAAAACCAAAGCTGGTAATAGGTCTGTTTCAGGCCGAAGGCAGTTTGCAGCACGGCGGATTCAAAGGCGAAATACTTGACCCGGCTCTCCGCGGACGCGACCGCCGCGGCGGCCTTCAGTTTCCCTGGGCCGGGGAACTCCTGCATCAATCCCGGCATCACCGTTTGCACCAGTCCCGCGATGTCCGACTCGAAGGTGAGCTGCGGATCGGGCAGCGAGCGCTCGACGGTGATGCGCTCGACCGACGCCGCCCAATCGAAGTACGCCGCCTCAACGCGCGGCTGATTCAACATCGCGAACCGAAGATAGTCGCCCAGCGCCGCGTCCGGGGGCAGCGCAGGCAGGCGGCGCTCGCCAAGCCGCGGACGAAACGCCGTCGTAATCGTTTGCAGGTCCCTCCGCGCGGCGCGCTCACTTTCGGTCGGCCAGCCGGTGCATCCGGTCAGGAGAACCAGGACGCAAAGCGGCGCTTGGGCGAGGTGGCGCCAGAGCAGAAAAAAGCACGAGCGCGATTCTTTCAGGCGTTCCGCGTCGGGACGCCGAATCGTCGGGATGACGGCGAATTTAGAATGCGAGTCGAAACCCATGTCCTTTTCTTACACGCTTGACGCACATTTACCTAGCCTCCCTTTGGTCAAGCCTAACGGTTTTTTGCTTTCGGAAGGATCGAATTCCGACTAGTTGCGCGGCCCGACGCCGTCTCCTGGCCGCATAATTGGCAGATGAATTTCTGGCCTCTCGGCCCGGTTGGCCGGAGACCCGCGTGCCCCGGCATGGCTCGGACCGTGCGAGCAACCGGCGTGAACCTGGGGGCATCGGCGCTGCAAAAAGCGCCGACCTGAAACAGGGCTCCACTCCGATCAGTCAAAAATTGCCGGTCCCCGTTCGCGGCTGGCAGCCGCTCTGATCGACATCAAATCTTGTACTCAAGGCTAAGCTATTTACCTACAGAATGTTAGGGCGCACTCGAAACCGTCCCCGAAATCGCCCAAACCGTTTGGCAAAAATCCTGCTTCGCTGGTCCGTGGCGTATTACGCGGCAGAATTGTCCTGCCGGCGGCGCACGCCATGCGCGGAATGGGTCCGCGGCTGAGACATATATGCGGCTATGAACTCGATCAACACGTTGAATACCCAGAACCCTTACGTGGGTGGGTTGCAAATGAACGCTGTGAGCGGCGCCAGCGGAATGGTACCGCCGGTCGGATCCACGGGATACGACCTGCTCCAACAATTGCGGAGCACGATCAAACAGAACACGCAGGATTTTAAGTCACTCGGGGCAGCGCTAAACGGCAATGATTTGTCCGCCGCGACCCAAGCGTTCGCGAGCGCGCAAACGGACATTCAAACCGCCTCACAGGCCGCTGGGGGCACAAGCCCCTTTGACCCGAACAGCCCGATCGGCAAGGATTTCCAGGCGATCGGAGACGCGCTAAACAAGGGTGACCTTGCCGGCGCCAAGCAGGCCTATACCACTTTCAAGCAGGACATGCGCAGCGCCGGACGCGCCGCCCGCGCCCGTCATCATCACCACGCGCAGACCGCGACCGACGCAACGACTGGAACCTCAGGCGCCGCCGCCTCGACGACAAGCGCCCCGACCGATGATCTGACCGCGCCCACGTCAAGCGATAGCAGTTTGTTGGACATCCTCGCCTAAGCTATCCAGGATCTTGCGACTCGGCCTCGCCCCGCCAATTGACCATCGCGCCGGTCGGCCGATTGCTTGGCCGGTAAAGTTCCAAATCGGGACCGTCTCTCATTCCGCGAGGCGGCTCTGAGTTTCTCCCGGGGCAACCTTTTGCAGGGCCGCTTTCGCCGTCATTTGCACCGCGTGGTCGCGGTCCTCCAGCAGTTCAATCAGCGCCGGAACAGCCGCGATCCCGTCGGCGCCAAAATCCCCGAGGCTTTCCGCGATGATCCTGCGGTGCATCGAGTAGAGTGGGTCACCCAAGAGCCGGACAAACAACGGAACAACTGTTTTCGGCTCGGCGCGAATCCGGCCGAGCGCAAGAATCACGTCACCCTTTCCGATCACGTCCTTCCCCGTCTGCAGTATTTCAACCAACCGCGGAGCCGCCGCGCTTGCCGCGGGTCCGAAACCCCCGAGGCTTCGAGCCACGCTTTGAACGACGACCGGGTCCGGATCTCGCAGCGCCACGAGCAGCCCCGGCAAGACGATTTCCGGCTCGGCCTGGATTTGGCCCAAGGTCTCAAAAGCCCAAACGCGGAGCGAAGCGTTGGTGGCGAACGAGAGGAATTCGAGCAACGAAGGAACCGCCGTCTTGGCGGCCGGTCCTAATTTCCCCAGACAGATCAACGCCTCGCCCCGCACGCCCTTGTCTTGATCGTGGAGACATTCGAGGGCTTTTGGCACGACCGTCTCAGGGGTGGCGCCGATCTCGACCAAGACCCCAAGCACGGCCATCCGCGTCCGCGCGTTGTCATCGTGGAGCCGGGCCAACATTCGTGGTACCGCGGCGCTTGCGGCCGGTCCGATGGCGGCCAGCGTCTCGAAGACGCTTCGGTCCACCTGGGTCGGATAGCCCTCGCTCAACTCCGCCAGACTCGGCACGGCGCGCTTGGCCTCGGGACCCAACGCGCGCAGCCCACGCAGCGCCCATTCGCGACGGGTACTTCGCGCCTGCGCAAACTGATCGATCCGGTCCCGAATTCCGTTTGGCGTCAGGCTGAATTCGAGGCCGAACTCTATCAAGCGGCGGGCCAGCGGCGACTCATTGACATTCAGGCAGTCCAGCAACGTCGGAATCGCGTTGGTTCCCAGCGCGCGCACCGCGCGATCCGCCGACATCGCCCCGTCCGGAGGGCCGCCTGGTTGCACGGGCTGAGAATATCCCGCCAGCCAACGGCTTAGTTTCTCCCCGTGGTAAGTCGGCTCTGATGGACCCGTTAGCAACCACACCGCCCCGCCAAATGCCGCAAAAATCAAAACCGCGAGAATTACGCGCGAGCGTTTGTCGAGGCTGGCAATGTAGTTCATGGATTATACCGTTTACCGCCCCGCCATCCGACGCCTCCCACCCTAAATCAGTTCATCGTCTCTTTTGGCGCGCGAGGGCCGGGGCTTGTCGAACATCGCAATGGCATTTCCACCGGAGGCTTTGGCTTCTTCCGCGGCACGGGCGAGGTTTAATTCCAGGAGGCGCCTGAGTATTTCATCGTCGCTCAAGTCAGGTGGCCAGCCATAGGCCGCCGCGACCGCCGCGTCGAGTTTTTTGTGGGCGAAGTCAAGCCACGCGGGGCGTTCGTTGTAAAGGTTGGTGAGCGTGCGCTTTTTTAACTTGGCGGCGGCATCGGCGTCGCGCGGTTCGAGGCGCGGATAGCGCACGACGCCGACGCCTGTGGTCGCATCAACGGTCTTCGGGTCAACATACCGCGCCCACGGGCCATCGACGGAGCCGGGAAATTCCAAGGTGCGGGTTTCCGTCCATTCGGGTGGATTAAGCCACCGCTCGCGCAGGTCGTTCAATTCCTTCGCGGCGGCGGCAATTGCGGTATTTTGCACGGTCTCAGGATCTGGAAAGCCAAAGGTTTCAAAACAGGTCGTAGGCGTGTAGCGCGGACGTGTTTCGAGGCGCGTTCCTTGTTTTAAGGCCCAAACCTCATGAACTCGAGAATGGAGCAAGCCGAACGTATAATCGTCGGATCGCGCGAACGCAACCAGTTGATGGTCTGGTAATGTCGGTGGGTAAAGCCAAGCAAAGACCCTGTGTTTGGAGACCGTAGTTGTTACCAAAAAACGTGAAAGCGGGTTCAACGCAGACAACATGCCTGGCCGTGCCTCGACGTGCCGCCACCATCGGTTTCGGTAAGCATCCCGCTTGTTTTTGACTCGAAACGGGAGCACCAATCTCTTTATCCTCGCGAATGGACTTTCGTAGGCCGACGCGTCCCGCTCGTTCCGATCCGTTCCAAAATCCAAAATCCACATTCCCCGGCTCCTCCTGGTAACGTCGAGTCCGTTGGCCCACGGCACGATTACGTCCGAGTTCGGCCTCCCGTGCGGGTTCGGTTCGTTCAACATTTCAAGAACCTCGGGTTCTCCTAAATCAAATCCCCCACCTTTTGTGTCACCCATGTACGCGAGGCCGAGATTCTCTGCCAGTTGGCAAGCCGCCGTGATGTCTGCGGTGGCGGAGAGGTTTGCATTGATTATCTCGACGGGCTTCCCGTCAAGCGCCCGCCGGGTTTCCGTACCATCGTCAAACCCAACCATGCTGACATGAACGTTAGCTCCAGCCAGAATCCAAGGGCGGTCGCTTTCAGCGAAAAAAATCCCCCCACTTTCCTTGATGCGCTGGAGCGTGTGTCGGTTCGCACCGCCCCGAATTCCCTGGGTCGCAAGCAAACCGGCGCGCCCGCACATCTTTCGTTCGATCTGTCTCCGCGCCTTCTCAAACCAGTAGCAGCACAAATCTGCCTCAGGACGGACACGCTTTCGATAGATTTCAAAAAGCGCGGCGACGTTCGAGTCGCCCAATTCCCGCCGCAAGATCTTGCCACCGAGAAACGGCGGATTGCTCACGATCACGTCACACGCCGGCCATTCGCGCTCGCTGTAAAATTTCAAAGCGTCATCGCGTCTGTGCTCGCCGGCCTGCGCGTCCCTCAACGTTTTGGCTTTGCTGCGGAAATGCGGGACCAGCAACGCGTCTTCGTTCAGGAACCCGTCGAGGTTTTGGAGGACGGGCGAGCGGTCGTTGTCGAACCCGTTGTCGCGGCGCCATTGCAGAAATCCGATTTGCACGGAAACCTGCGCTAATTCGAACGCGTAAGGGTTGACCTCTATCGCGCGGAGTTGTTGGACCGTCACCTGCGGCGCGAGTCTGAAACCCAACTGCGCCGCCCAGGCGACGACTTCCTTCTCCAGGTCCAGCAGTAACTGCAGTGATACGTAGAGGAAATTGCCGCTGCCGCACGCCGGGTCAAGAACCGTCGTGGCGCCAAGCTTTTTTTGAAACGCGCTGAGCGCGCCGCGTTGCGCCGCCGTGCCTTTGCCCCTGGCGTAAGCGGCCGCGAGTTCCCCCTTTAGCGCGCTCCATTCCCGCCGCAACGGCGCCATCAGGACCGGCTCCACGAGCGTCTTGATATCCGCTTCGCCAGTATAGTGAGCGCCAAGTTGCGCCCGTTGTTCCGGCTCCAATGCGCGTTCAAAGAGCGTGCCCATGATGCTGGGCTGAATGAACTGCCAATCCGCCTCCCCGGCCTCCGCCAATGTCCGCAGCTCATCCTCAGTAAGTTCAAAAACGGAGGAGTCCTCAAAAAGATGGCCGTTAAAATGGCGAATCTTATCTTTGCCAAAAGCGCCACCGGTCGCCATAACCTTGAACAGTGCTTCGAGGGTCTCGGCCAAATGGCGGAGATCGTCAAGTCCGGCCCGGAGCAATTCCGTGAACAGTTTTTTGGGCAACAGGCCAGTGTCCTCCGCGAAAAAACAAAAAACGATTCGATTGAGGAAACGCGCGATGCGGAGGTTTTTGCGTTGCGCAAAATTCATTTCCGCGCGCGTCTTGGCGTCCGTCAATTCCCGGCTCTCCCGCTTCTGGAGCGATTTGGCGACCTCGGCGATCTGTCGCGCGAGCCGCTCGGTCACCTGCGCGGTCGTCAGTTGGGGCCTTAGAAACTCAGGATTCTCAAAGAGCGCGCGCAGCAGCCGCAGATTTTCCGGGCGGTCAACTTGAGCGTTACCAAACTCGTGCGTTTCCTGGACCGCGCCATTGAAATTGGTGCGGACGATAAAGCGGTCAAAATCACAAACCACGAGCAGGGGTGGATTAAGGAGCGACTCACGATAGCGAAGCAATTGCCGATAGGCCTCGTCCAGATTCCTCTCCTTGCCCTTGTACTCCCAAGCGAAACAGCCCTTCTTCCAGACGTCGGCGAAGCCCCGCTCGCTCGTCGTTTCGGCGCCGCCTTCCTCCTGAAGACCGAACAGTTCCTCGTCCTTCACGACTCGCTTCTGAAAGCAGAATGATTCCCCTTTCGGGTCTTCCTCCAGCGGCGTCTTGAACCCGAGCATCCGGCAGAGATCATCGAAGTGAGACTGGTAGGCGGCGGACTCCTTCGCGCTCACCTTAGCCCACTTTGTTTTGAATTCCGTTGGGGTCATGATCCGTTCCCCCTTGGACGCGCCGGGGTTTGCGAGCCTTATAGAGGCCGGGGCGCGACGACACAAGCGGAACGTTTTCGCACACCAGCGGCGGGGCGCAACTTCGGGTAAGGCGCCTGACAAATAGCCCGTCATTCGCGGCAAGTAATTCTTGGGACACGCGAGGCGCGAGTCCGTCAATACCGGCCTGACAAAACCGCGCTGACTTGGTTGACTGGTTCTGTGCCCGCTTCGCGAATCGATCCAAGACCGACCGGCCAATTCAAGGTCGTCGGCATCGGAGAACTCCTGTGGGACTTGCTGCCCAGCGGCCGGCAGTTGGGCGGCGCGCCGGCGAATTTTGCCTATCACGCCCGGACGCTGGGGACCGACGCGCGACCGATTTCGCGGGTCGGGCGCGACGAACTCGGCCGTGAGCTGCTCGACCGCCTTGAGACGCTCGGCTTGCCTCGCGATGCCATCGAGCTAGACCCCACCGCGCCCACCGGAACCGTTACGGTGCAAGTGGGCGCCGATGGCCAACCGCAGTACGTCATCCACGAAAACGTGGCCTGGGACGCGCTTCGGGGCGAAGCGCCCGCGCGTCGCGCCGTGGCGGAGGCCGATGCGGTCTGCTTCGGCTCGTTGGCCCAACGGAGCGAACCTTCGCGCTCGACCATCCGCTCGCTCGTCGCTTCGACGCCTCCCACGGCGCTGCGCATCTTCGACGTGAATCTGCGCCAACATTATTTTTCCCGTGACGTAATCGATGATTCCCTCCGCCTGGCGAACGTCCTTAAGGTGAACGACACGGAATTGCCGCGATTGGCGGAGCTGTTCCAACTCACCGGCAACCCGCGTGACCAAATCGCCGCGCTGGCCACCCGATACAGCTTGCGGTTGGTGGCCTACACGCGTGGCGCCGCCGGCAGTCTCCTCTACGCCGATGGACAATGGTCCGATCATCCAGGAGTCTCGACTCAAGTGGTGGATACCGTTGGCGCGGGCGATTCGTTTACCGCGGCGATGACGCTCGGGCTGCTCGCCGGCTGGGGCCTTGACCACGTGAACGAACAGGCCAATCGCGTCGCCGCGTACGTTTGTTCTTGCGCGGGGGGCACGCCCCCGTTGCCCGCGGAACTACGGGCCGCCTTTGGTTAACGCTCCGCGAATGGCGCCACGGATTACTCTTTTGGTCGCAAGCGGGCCGTTTCCGGGTGGAGCTGGAGAAATCCGTTGACGCGCGAGATTCCAAGCTCGGCGTCGAGTTGCGCCTCCAACGGGTCCGGGCCGGATAGGTTCAACTGCCGGCGAACCTCACGGCGCAACCACCAGAAGCCGGAGTTCCAACTGTAAAGATGGTGCGCGTGCGGCCGGCCTTTCACGGTGTCGAGCGACTCGTGAAAGGCGGGCATGTAGGCGAGTTCCTTGCCGAGCCGCCAAAGCAGATGCTCGTCCACCCATTTTGCATCCATGCCGTGGATCAATCCGTCCAGATAGTTCGCGCCGTCATTCAGGAACCACGAGCCGCCAAAAACGTACGCGCCGCTGTGGCCGGGCAGCAGGCTGCCGTCCGGATTGGAAATCACCCGCATCCCGAATGGGCTCTGGATGCGAACCGAAGTTTCGAGGTGGCGACGGACCAGATCGTCGGGCAGCAGCCGCCGGCCAAACACGGCGAACGTCAGGACTTCGCCGTAAAGTGAATCCTGCCCCACGTGGTCCTGCTGTTTGAGACTGGTGGCGAAGTAACCGCCCGCCTCGTTGAACATTCGGCGGTAGCCGGCGATCACCCGTTCGATTTCCGCGTCGGTCACCGGAAACCCCAGTTCCTGGGCCGCCAGGAGCGCGCCGCAATGAAAACCCTGGTCCGAGGAGGGCGCGTCATCGTCGTCGTAAGGAAGCTGATCGTGATACGTCTTCATGATCGGCTTGTCGGGGAACAACCGCGGAGGAATGTACAGTCCGTCGTGTTCATGCTCGCGGATGAAACGGTAAGCCCGGCCGACCGTGCGCGGGTCCAATTCGCCGCCCGCGCGTTTTACGATGGCCGACCAGATCAGATAATACTGCGCGTTGTCCTCATAATTAACGCGTTCGAAGAAAACCGCGTCGTGCGCCTGCGCGTCGTAGCGCGGGTCGTCCAGGCCGCGGCTGGTCCAGAATCCATCGCTGACCCATTGTTTCCAGCCGTAGCCCACGCCGGAAATGAAGAGGTAGTCGCTCTCGGGCCGAAGCAGGTTTCGCCGCAGCAACAAATACGACGTGTTGCGCAGGATGGCTTCCAGACCCGAATGATTGAATCCAAGCGCGTTGGCCAACGCCAAGTGCGCAGCCAGCTGCACATCGTAAAGCGAGCGCGCGGGTGAGGCGAAGATCCAAGTTTTCCAGATTTGCGTCTGGCCGGCCTCGATGTGTTGCCAGCCGTCAAACGTGGCCCGGTAAACGCTGGTGGCGTCCACCGCGCGCGGGATCGAGATGACGCGCCGGGCGCTGCCATCGCCGTTGGCGAGCGAGAAGGTCCGCGCCTCAAGATCGAACCTAAAGTAACAGCGGTTCTCCCACCGGCCGGGCGATTCACCGACGAGTCCATAGACGCGGTCGCCAGTCCGGCAGCCGAGGAACGGAAAGGTTTGGTACGAACCACCGCCGAACTCCGGTCCGGCGCCGGTCGGCGTGTAGCTCTTCGTCGCCGCCTCCTTGCCGATAAACGAGTAGAAGTCGCCTTTCGCCGCCACCGACCAGCCGAGGTCCAGGTAGTACCGTTGATCCGCCATCGCGGTCACCGTAACGGCGCGCTCGATCAGGTCAGGCGCCACGCTGCGAAACGTTTCCGAAATCGTGAGGCTATTGGTCGTGGCGCCGCCCAACGAGAGACGTCCGGCGTCCCATTTGGCCTCCGCGAACTTCACCGCCACCCGCCCCGCCGGTTGGACGAGCAGTAAGTCAGCATCCGGGGAGAGGCCCTCAAAAACCGCTCGATCACCATCCAAGATGCGCGCCGACCAATCAGACGTCGAGCGATACTCGACGAACCGCAGCGTTCCGGCGGGCGTCTGCATCGAGCCGGCGCCGGGGGCGTCGTTCACCGCGGCGTCGCCATCGGCGCCGCGACAAAAAGAAGCCGCGAGCGCGGCGATCGCCGCCACCAGAGTCAAACTTGCCTGACGAATCATCCATGCCTTTCGGCGATCATCGGATCGGTGACAATTCTTCATAATTCGCGAAGACCCGGCTCGTGCAAGCGGCGCTCCGGTTTTTCTGCCGATCCTCCGTGCGCATCAAGCGCTAAATGCATCCTACTTGACGCTCGCAAGATTTGACATGGCGCGGCTTGCCCGGCTAAAACTGCCTCGCTCCGAACGAGAATCTAGGCAAACAGAACATTTACCCACTGATCACCATGACAACCCGCCTTCCCATGAGATCTTCAAAACTCACGCCGTGGCTTACCGCCATTCTGTTTGCCGCCGCCACGAGGATGTTTGCGGCGCAGCCACTGCCGCGCAGCGCCCCCGAAGCGCAGGGCGTTTCGTCGGCGCAAATCAGGGCGTACATCGAGGCCGCGGATCAGAAGGTCAACACCATGCACAGCTTCATGCTCGTGCGCCACGGCTACGTTGTCGCGGAAGGCTGGTGGAAACCGGAGGCGGCGGACAAACCGCACGTCATGCATTCCTTGAGCAAAAGCTTCAACTCGACCGCCGTGGGCCTGGCCGTCGCCGAGGGGAAACTGAGCATCGACGATCCGGTCCTAAAGTTTTTCCCGGAGTACGCGCCCGACGCGCCGTCCGACAAACTCAAGGCGATGCGGGTCCGCGACCTCTTGACAATGAATTCCGGGCACGAAGTCGAGGTCAAGTTCACGACGAACGCCCCGTGGGCGCAGTCTTTTCTGGCGCATCCGGTGCCGCACAAGCCGGGGGCTCATTTTCAGTACAACACGCCGGGCAGTTACATGCTTTCCGCGATTGTCCAGAAAGTGACCGGGCAAACAGAACTTGAGTATTTGCGTCCGCGCCTGTTCGAGCCGTTGGGGATCGAGAATCCAGAGTGGGGTTCGAGTCCGCAAGGGGTCACCTTCGGCGGCTGGGGCCTTAAGATTCGGACTGAGGACGTCGCCAAGTTCGGGCAGCTTTACTTGCAGAAAGGTAAATGGAATGGGAAACAGCTCGTGCCGGTCGCCTGGGTCGAGCAGGCGACCTCCAAGCAGGTCTCCAACGGGAGCGATCCGACCAAGGATTGGGACCAGGGCTACGGATTCCAGTTCTGGCTCTGCCGCCACGGGGCGTTTCGCGGCGACGGCGCGAACGGCCAGTTCTGCGTGGTCCTCCCCGAAGAGGACGCCGTGATCGCGATCACCGCCGAAACGCGCGACATGCAGGGAGAACTGAACGTCGTGTGGGACTACCTCCTGCCGGCCTTTCACCCGAAGCGTTTGCCCGCCGACAAGCCGGCGCAGGCCAAGCTCAAGGAAACCCTCGCCAATCTGGCCGTTCATCCGCCCGCCTCCGCGGCGCGCTAGTGTAGTGTTCAGTAAATAAGGGGTCATAACTGGGCTGCTCCGGCCTGCG
>CAZFVY010000092.1:0-29836 GCA_964522665.1 uncultured Verrucomicrobiota bacterium
ACCGACCCAATCCGGCGCAACGAATGACCAGTTATTTATGAGACACTACACTAGCGCAGAAAGGCTTCGTGCAGGCCGCCATCGACCGGGATGATCTGGCCAGTCGTTTTGTTTAGCCGGTTGGTGACCAGCAGGAAGAACGCCTCGGCTTGGTCGGCGGGCGTGATAGGATTCTTCGTGAGCGTACGGTCGGCGTAGAATTTCGCGAGTTTCGTGCGGAGGACATCGTCCGACTCCGACTCGGAGTAGGCTAAGTTATATTTTGCGAGGCTCGCGATCACGCGGTCACGAGGAAACATCGAGCTGCCCTGAACCACGGTGGCGGGGGCGACGGCGTTGACTCGCACGAGGGGCGCCAGCTCGATGGCCAGTTCGCGCATGAGGTGATTGGCGGCGGCTTTGGAGGTGTCGTAGGCAAGCGAGCCTTTCTTGGAGACCACGGCGTTGGCGCTGGTGGTGAGGACCAAGTTGCCCGGCAGTCCTTGCTCCTTCCAGGTCTTGGCGGCTTCGTCAGCGACGATGTAACTGCCGGTGACGTTGATGCGAAAGGTTGGGTCCCATTTATCGTCCGGAATATGGCCGGTCGTGTCGGGCGCGAAGAAGATACCGGCGGTGACCACGATCGAATCGAACCCGCCATACGCGAGGGTAACTTGGTCGAGCATGGCGCGCACGCTGGCGCGATTCGTGATGTCGCAGCCAAGTCCGACGGCGGGACCACAATTCGAAACGCCGGTTCCGGCGACGCCAATGCCGACGCCGTATTTGTCCGTAATTTCCTTGGCGGTCGCCTCGGCGGCGGAGGCGTTGAGGTCAACGCAGACGATGTGGGCGCCTTCTTTCACGAGCCGATGGGCCACTTCCTTGCCGATCCCCGAGCCGGCGCCGATGACGACGATGGCTTGGCGGGCCAATTCCTTCTCGGGCGGCATCCGGCGCAGTTTGGCTTCTTCCAGGAGCCAATACTCGATGTCGAACGCTTCCTGTTGCGGCAGCGCGATGTATTGATCGATGGCTTCGGCGCCGCGCATGACTTCAATGGCGCAGTTGTAGAATTCCGCGGTGACGCGCGATTCACTCTTGTCCTTGCCCCAGGCGATCATGCCCAGACCCGGGATAAGGATCACCGTCGGATTGGGATCGCGCATGCCGGGCGAGTTGGGGCGTTTGCAACGCTGGTAGTAGTCGGCGTAATCCTGGCGGTAACGGGTGAGACCAGCGGCAAGCTTTTCCTTCAGCGCGCTCACGCAGGCTTCGAGTGTCGCCTCGTCGCAACTGGCGTCGTCCGCGCCGACCGGCGTCGGGACACGCTTCTTGAAAAAATCCTCCGGCGTCAGTGGCACGTAGAGCGGTTTGATTTTCGTGCGGAGAAAATGGTCCGGGCAACTGGTGCCCAATTCGGCGAGGCGAGGCGCGTCCTGCGAGTTGACGAACCGCAGAATCTTCTCGTCGTCCTGAATTGTGCCGATGAAGCGTTTCTGAGCGCTCACCTGGCCGCGCAGCCACGGCAGGAGCCGCGCGAGTACCTTGCGGCGCATCTGCTCGGGCAAGGTGGGATGAATCTGCCCGCCAAACGCCCCCGCGTCGCCGCCCTTCGCGGCGTATTTCTTTTCAATGAACGCCGCCGCCTTTTCGATCAGGTCGAGCGTGCGGAAATAGCATTCCTTGTCGTGGTTGGCCCAATTTATCAGGCCATGCTGACCCATCATGATGCCGCGGGCTTTGGGATGTCGCCGGCAGATTTCCTGCATGGCCAGGCCCAATTCGAAACCGGGGCGCATCCAGGGTACATAGGCCATTTCGTCGCCGTAAATGTCTTTCGTGAGTTTCTTGCACTTCGCGGAGGCGGCGACCGCGATGACCGCGTTGGGGTGCGTATGGTCCACGTGCCGGGCCGGGATGAACGAATGCAGCGGCGTGTCGATCGAGGAGGCGCGCGGGTTCAGGTTGAAGGTGCAATGATTGTACATCGCCACCATCTCGTCTTCGGCGGGCGACTTTAGGCCCTTGTCTTTGCGGGCGGCGTAGCTTTTCTGCAGGCCGATCAATTTCGGCTGATAGAGCGACGCGAAGTTCTCTTTCGTGGAGGTGCGCAAGTCGCCGCCGGAACCTTTGACCCAAAGCACTTCGACCAGTTTGCCGGTCAGCGGGTCCTTTTCTTTGAGTTTAGCCGAGGTATTGCCGCCGCCGGTATTCGTGACGCGTTGATCCGCGCCGAGTTTATTCGAGCGGTAAATCAGGCGCGCGGCGGGATCGAGGTGAGCGGCGGCTTCGTCGTTCCAAAAGTTCGAGACAAATTGATAAGCTTTCATGTGCGTTCGCGTTGCGGGCAGATTAGAGGTTAAAGGCAGAGAATCGTCAATTTCTTCGGACCGTGCGCTCCGAGGACGAGGATGCGCTCGATGTCGCCGGTCCGGCTCGGTCCAGTTATCAACGAGATAAAGCTTGGGTAGGCGGCGGCGTAACGGGTTTGCAAAAGCTCGAACGCGCCCGGCAGGTCGGGGAGCAATTGATCGCGCTTTGCGAGGACAACGTGATGCGGCGGCAGAACCGAAAGCGCGCGGCCACCGGCGCTGCGATTGGTGACCAGCACGCTGCCCGTTTGCGCGACCAACGCGTCGCACTCGGTGATACCCACGTCGCAACGCTCGAGTTCGTTCACGTCGTAAGGCCGATCAGTAAGCAACGTCGGCAGGCCCAGCGCCGTGACGGCGAGGTCGGTCAAGGGGCCATCGTGTGAAGCGACGCGCTTCCAGCCGTGGGCTTCGCGGAGCCGCGTCAACCTTGGCGCAAGCTCGGCCGGGGAATCCAAAAGCAGGAACTCGGCTTTGAGCTCCAGGGCGTTGGCGGCGAAGAGTTCGATCTGCTCGTCAAAACTGGGGCCAACTTGTGGGAGCCATTGACGGGCGCCGCCGCGGGGCGGGTGGACGGAGTTGGCGGCGGCTGGCGCGTGACCGTCGCTCGCGTGGTGGCCGGGAAATGGCGCGGGCGCGCGCAGGGCTTCGCGGACGCGGGCAAGAATCTGGTCCCGTTCGCTCATGGGCGGCTCCTCCAATATTCGCGGAAGGATTGCGGCGCGAGGACGGGCGCCTCGCGGGTCTTGGTCCACGGACGCAGCGGGTCAAGGCGGCCGCCTTTCACCAGGGCATGCAGCGGTTGGAGCCAGCGCCCGACCACGGCGACCGCCCGAAAAAGCGCCGGGTGATTCATGACGAACGCGAACGCCCGGAAACCGGTCTGCTCAAGGAACCCCGGCTTTTGACGCGCGGCGTTGCGTCGATTTTGGAGCAGATGATGATGCAGATCGATCTTGACCGGGCAGGTTTCGGTGCAGGCGCCGCACAGGGAAGAGCTTTGGGAGAGGTGCTTCCAATCCTGGAGTCCGCGCAGGTGCGGGGTGATAACCGAGCCGATGGGGCCGGAATAGGTCGCGGCGTAGGTGTGGCCGCCGACGTTCCGGTAGATCGGGCAGACATTCAGGCAGGCGCCGCAGCGGATGCAGTGCAGGGCGTCCCGCTGTTCGCCGTCCGCGAGCAGGCGGGTCCGGTGGTTGTCGAGCAGGATGACGTGGTATTCCTCGGGTCCGTCCGATTCGCCCGGTTGGCGCGGGCCGCCGTAAAATGAGTTGTAGCAGGTGAGCGGCTGGCCGGTGCCGGAGACCGCCAGCATCGGCAGGAACAGCGCGAGGTCCGCGAGTCGCGGGAGCACCTTTTCGATGCCCAGGAGCGAAATCACCACCTTGGGCAGCGCGGCGGTGAGGCGGGCGTTGCCCTCGTTTTCGGTGATCGAGATCATGCCGGTTTCGGCGATGGCAAAATTCGCGCCGGTGATGCCGATGTCCGCGGTGAGGTATTTCTGCCGCAACGCGCGGCGGGCGATCATGGTCAATTCCTCGGGATTCGAGGTTGGCGCGCTGCCGAGTTCACGGGTGAAGAGGTCGCTGATCTCGTCGCGCGTGAGGTGCATCGCCGGAAAAACAATGTGATAGGGCGGTTCTTTCCGCAGTTGCACGATGTATTCGCCCAGATCGGACTCGACCACCTCAAAGCCGGCGTGTTCCAGCGCGTCATTGAGATGAATCTCCTCGCTGGTCATCGATTTCGATTTGATGATCGAGCGCGCCTTTTTCTCGCGCGCGAGACCGAGGATGATTTCGCAGGCTTGCTCGCCGGTACTGGCCCAATGGACTTTCGTGCCGCGGGCTTCAAGGCGCCGAACGAATTGTTCCAGGTGGGCGTCGAGATGGTTCAAGGCGTCCCATTTGGTCTCGGCGGCGAGTTGGCGCGCCGATTGCCAATCGATGAAGGCGGCCTTGCGTTTGTCCCGCTGAATCTCGTAATTGCCGAGCGCGGTCTGGATCAGGCGCCGGTGGCGCAGGTCGCGCGTGACGATCTCGGCCTGGGCCTTGAAGCGTTGCACCAGCGTGCTCATGATTGGGCCAGCACTTCCGCGAGATGGATGGTCTTGACGCCGCTTTTCTGGCGGTCGAGCAAGCCCTGAATCTGCATCAGGCAACTCGAATCGTTGGAGACGATGAAGTCGGCGTGGGTCTCGAACGCCGAGGCACATTTGACCTCACCCATGGCGGTCGAGATCATCGGGAACTTGGCCGCGAACGTCCCGCCGAAGCCGCAGCAGGTTTCGGCCTGTTTCATCTCGACCAGCGTCAGGTCGCGGACGTTGGCCAGAAGCGCGCGCGCCGGCTTCTTGAGGCCCAACTCGCGCAAGCCGTGGCATCCATCGTGAAAGGTTGCAACGCCGGGAAAGCGGGCGCCGACGTCGGTGACGCCCAGTTTCGTCACGAGGAAATCGGAAAATTCGTAACACTTCGAGCGCAGGCGTTGCGCGGCTTCGGCCTGTGGCGTCCCGGCGAAGAGATCGGGATAAAAAACCTTGAGCATCGCGCCGCACGAGCCGGACGCGATTACCACCACTTCGGACTGTTCGAGCCGCGCCAGAACCCGCCCGGCCACGTCGCGGGCCTCGTCCCAATAACCGGAATTGAAAGCCGGCTGGCCGCAACAGGTCAGTTCCTCGGGGAAATCGACCTGGTGGCCCAAGCGCTCGATAATCCGCACGATGCTGATCGCGACGCGTGGATAGAGCAGGTCCACGAAACAGGGAATGAAAAGGGTGACCTTCACGCGGGCGGGCGGGCTGGGCGCTCGAGGTGAAATACTTCGCGGAGCGGTTTTGCGACGGGGCTGCCGTCCGGGTTTGACGGCATGATGGGGCTCATGCGCGCCCACCAGCGTTGACACGCCTCGGTGGCCGCGATGGCGTTCCAGCGCGCTTCGTCTTCGATCTCGACGACCGCGAACAGCTCACTCGCCTCGGAATCGAGAAAAATGGAATAATCGCGCACGCCGTGCGCGAGCAGAACCGCCTCCAAATCCGCGCTAATCGGATTGTGGCGCCGCTCATATTCGGCGTGCTGATCCGCGTGGACGAACATTTTGAACGCTTTTCGTATCATATTCCCAAGCCGGCCAGAGGGCGTGCCCGTCGGCTGGCTTGAGCCGGACGATTGATACGTGTCCTCCGCGCGTCTGTCGAACCAGAATCAGCGTCGCGGGCGCTGGCCGAGCGCCCGCGCAAAATGTCGGGATGGCGCAGCGAGCGTGGCCCGGATACACTGCGCGCGATGAAGCGCGTTACACTCAAGATTGCCGCCGCGCAGATGAAGTTCCGGCCTTCGCTGGACGCGAATGTCGAATGGATTTGCGGCGCCGTGCGTCAGGCGGCGGGCGACGGGGCGGACGCGATTCTTTTTCCCGAGTGCGCGACGACCGGTTACGGGGGTGATTTCAAAGAATTGGAACCGCGGTCGGTCACCGCCGGATTGGCAAAGGTTGCGGCGGCGGCGCGGGCGGCTCGATGCAATGTTTTGGTTGGGTCGCCGACCTATCGGCGGGGAAAATGGTTCAATTCGCTCGTCGTTTTTGACCGGCGCGGGCGCGAGGTGTTTTGTTACTCGAAAGTCCATCTCACGTCGCGCGATGCGCGGTTTTTCGCGCCGGGAAATTCGGTCGCGCTTTTTCGGGTGGACGGGATTTGGGCGACGGCGATCATTTGTCACGAGCGGCGTTTTCCGGAATTGGTTCGGCTGCCGGTCATGCTGGGCGCGCAGATTCTTTTCCATCCGAACGCGGGGCTCGACTCGCTCGCGGTTTCCAAAACGAAACGACGAGGTCGCGACGGCATCGTCGCGCGCGCATTCGAGAACGAAATCTTTTACGTCTTTGCCAATTCGGTCGGACCGCAAGACGAAAGCCTTTGGTCGGCGGGTGACACGAAGATTGTGGGGCCTGACACGCGAACGCTCGCGCTCGCCAATAACCGGGATGAAGCGGTGATTCAGGCGGAACTTGATTTGCGCGCGGCGGGGCGGCGTTACGCGCGGGAGGCGTTGGAACAGCCGGTCTTTCTGCGGGCCGCCTGGCGTCGATTATTGGCCCAGTGCGAACGGCAATTGCGCGCCGGTCACCAGGCGCGGGCGCGTTTGAAGGCGTCGTAGGGCCGGAACGCTTCCGCCGCGGCGACGCCGGCTTGCGCGCCGCGCGCCTGGTATTGACGCCGCATGACGACGGGGAGCGCGGTGGGGTCGCCTTCCTTCCAGCGAGACAATTGGCTGCGGTGGCAGGCGAGCATCTGTTCTTTGACCTCCGCGTGCCGCGAGATGTCGATGTAGATGCCGGGTGCGAAGCCGCTCATATTCAACGTGTCCATCCACCAAAGGGCGGGTTGCGTGGGGAGCGCGGGCGACTTCGTCCGGTGGCCGCGCGAGGCGCTGAACCAGGTCGCGGCTTCCGCCAATTTCGCCGCGGCTTGATGGTCAGGGTGATAATCCTCGGGCGCGTGGGCGAGCACGAGCGTGGCTTGGAACTGGCGCATGGACTCGATTAACGTGGCGCGGCTGACCGCGTCTTCGACCAACTCGCCGTCATGGCAGTCGTGCGTGAAGACCGCGGCACCGAGGAGTTTGGCGGCGGCGCGTAGCTCGGCCCGGCGGACGGCGGTCAGATTGCGGATCGGTTTTTCCGGCTGGCCTTTGTCGCCTTGGCAGAGGACGCAGATGCCCAACGCGGCGCCGTCTTCCCGGGCGCGGGCGAGGGTCCCGGCGCAAAGCAGTTCGGTGTCGTCCGGGTGGGCGATGACCGCCAGGATTCGCTGATGGGCAAAATTCAGTTTCATTTAGGAACTAATCATGCCTGAGCGCGACCATCGGGTCCACCCGGGAGGCGCGACGGGCGGGCAGGTAGCCGGCGAACGCCGCGACGGCGAGCATGACGACGACTCCGCCGACGAGACAGAGCGGGTCGGTGGGGGCCAGTCCGTAGAGGAGCGACGAGATCAGTTGTTTGGCGGCGAGGATCGCCGGCACGCCCAGGGCGACGCCGAGGCCGGCGAGCAGCAGGGTTTCGCGCAGGATTAACCAGAGGACTCCCTGCGGCCGCGCGCCGAGGGCGATGCGGATGCCGATCTCGTTGGTGCGGCGATTGACCGCGTAGGACATCAATCCGTAAATGCCGATACAGGCCAGGAACGCGGCCAACCCGCCGAAAAAGGCGCAAAGTTGCGCGATCATCCGCGGCGAGCTAAGCGAGCGGCCGACCTGGTCGCTGAGCGTCTGAGTGAAATTGACCGGAAGCGCGCGGTCGATTTCGGCGAAGGCGCGGCGCACGAGGGGAATCGTCGCGGCCGCGTCGGCGCGCGAGCGAACGATGAAATCGCCCAGAAAGCTCCGCCGTTGCGCGTGCGGATAGTAGGCGGCGGGTTGGGCGTCCTCGCCCACCTCTTGGTATTTCGCGTCTTTGACGATGCCGATCACTTCGATGCGGTTGGTGTCTTGCGGGCCGTCAAGCGTGAACTGGCGGCCGATTGGCGAGCCGTCGGGAAAAAAGCGTTTCGCCAGAGTTTCGTTGATCACCGCGACGGACGGCGAATGTTCCCCATCCTGCGGTCCGAATCCGCGGCCGTAGAGCAGGGGAATTCCCATCGCGGCGAAGAAACCGGGGCCGACGACGTTGTGGGAAACAATCGCATTTCCGTCGGACGGCGAGCTCGGCCGGCCCGGAACAAAAATCGGCGAAGTCCAGCCACCTTCGTTGAAAGTAAAGAGCGAAAAGCTCGCGGCGACGACGCCGGGCAGGGCGCCGACTTGCGCTTCGAGCCGCTGATAGAGAGCGACGAGCCGCGCATCCTCCCGGTAGCCGGCCGACGAGGCATCGACTTTGAAGAGCAGCGCGCTTTGAGGGTTAAACCCAGTGTCCACCTTGGCCAATTTCACCAGGCTGCGCAGGAAAAGTCCGGCTCCGATCAAGAGAACCAAAGTGATGGCGACTTGAGAGACGACCAGTGATTTCGCGAGCCAGCCGCCGGACGAGCCAGCGGAGGGGCTTCGGCCGTCCTTAAGGGTGGCGGCAAGTTCAATTCGCGTGGCCCGCAAGGCCGGCGCGATGCCGAAGAGGATCGCGGTCACCAGTGAGACCCCAAGCGTGAAGAGGAGAACCCGCCCGTCGAGCGGCATTTCGAGCGGCGCACGCGGGTCGGCGCCGGTGAGTAAAACCAAGGCTCGCGCGCCCCAAGAGGCGCAGATCAGACCCAATGCCCCGCCTAGGCCGGCGAGCAGCAGGCTCTCGGTCAAGAGTTGCCGAATCAACCGGCGACGGTCTCCCCCGATGGCCAGCCGGACGGCCATTTCGCGTTCACGCTGAGCGGCGCGAGCTAACAGTAGATTGGCGATATTGGCGCAGGCGATCAGTAAGACGAGACCGACGACCGCGGTGAGCACAAAAAGTGGTTTGGCCAGGGAGAAGCGAAGATGGGACAGCCCGACGCCGGCCGGGGTCAGATCAACGCGAGCTCGTTTCAAACCGTCCTGTTGCTCCTGGGTTGGTTGGGGGCCGGCGTACTCGCGCAGGATTTGGTTGAACCGGACGTTGACGCCGGTTTCGGCGCGCGCCTTGTCGATTCCGGGGCGGAGGCGGCCGATCAAGTAGAGCGATTCGAAAAAGCGATCCTCGAGGCCGTTCCATCCCGGGGAAACCTGGGCTTGCATGGCTAGTGGAATCCACAGGTCGGGGGCTTGGTCCGTCGCGGTGCCGAAGAAGGTTGGCGCCGCCACGCCGACGATCGTGTAAACCGTCGAACGAATCGTCACGGATCGGCCGACGATCCCGTGATCGGCGCCGAAGCGACGGTTCCACCACGCGTAGCTGAGCACGGCGACGGGATGCGCGCCCGGCTTCTGGTCGTCCGCGTCGGTGAAGACGCGGCCCAGGCTTGGGCTAACGCCCAAGACGTCGAAATAGGTCCCGGACACGAGTTGCGCGCTGATTTTTTCGATTTCCTGGGCGCCATCGACTTGTCCATGGAGATCGCTCGGCAGACTTAGAATGGCCGTAAGGCCCGAGAAGACGTCCGTTTGTTTCTGGAACTCGCGGTACATCGGGTAGGAGTAGAGTTCCCAACTGGAATTCGGGAAGCTGTCGGTCGAGCCGGCGGGGCGCCCGCGGCCGAAGGAGACGAGGCGTCCGGGTTGCGCCACGGGCAGCGAGCGCAGCAAGACGGCGTTGAGAACGCTAAAGATGGCGGTGTTGGCGCCGATGCCGAGCGCGAGTGAAAGCACGGCCACGGCGGTAAATCCGGGGTTCTTGGCCAACATCCGGCCGCCATAGCGAAGGTCTTGGATGAACTGTTGCATAATAATGTTTCGGTGAGACCGCGCGGTCGCGTAGGTCCGCCGAGGGGGATTCGCAAGGATGATGCCAAGCGGCGCGTCCGGCGCCGTGGGCGGCAGGCGCAAGTCCCAAGTGAGGCGGCGCCAGAAGGTTATAGCGGCGGGTTTTTGAGTGGGGCGGGCGTGGCGGGGCGGCTGGCGCTCGGGTACCGATTCGTTTGCGGGACGCTGGTGTCCCAAGGCTGGGACGAATGGGAGGGGATGTGGGTTCTATAGCTGTCGCAAAGTGCGTCGCCCGGCGTGGGTGGGATAATTGACACGGGGAGGGCGGGCCGGTACGGTACGGCGCATGTCGTTCCGCGGGAAAAAGCTGGGCATTCTCTTCTCCACGGCGCCCGAGACGCCATCATTCCAACATGGGTTGCGTTTGGCCGAGACGGCGGTTGGGGAAGGGGTCTTGGTGTACGTGTACTGTATTGATGACGGGGTTCGCGCCATCGGCGATCCGCGGTTGCAGGCGCTGCGGGCCGGCGGGTTGGTTTTGTACGCGTGCGCGTACGGCGCTCGCCAACGGCGCCTGCCGCTGACGGAGGAGGCGATATTCGCTGGGTTGGGGGTTTTGAGTGATGTCATCGCGGGGGTCGATCGGTTCGTGAGTTTTAACTGAACGGGCGGAAAAAGGCATTTTGCGAACGGTCGAGCAATGTCACTTCCAGTCACTAGCGTTCCGAGTCTGTTGATCGTGGTTACCGCCGATCCGCGCCAAAGTCCGCGGACGGCGGAGGCGGTCCGGATCGCCGCGGGATTGGCGGCGGGGGGGCGGGTCGAAGTGACGTTGTACTTGCGCGGCCCGGCAATGCTCGCGTTGTCGGAAGGACCGGCAGATTTAATGGACGAGGACGGTTTTCGGCAATACTTGCCGATCTTGGGCGAGTTGGGGCGGCCGATCCTGGTCGAGGCCGGCGCCGCCGAGTTGACGTCGGTGCGGGGCGCAAGTTATCGGTTCGAGGAAATCTCCGACCAACGGCTCGCCGAGATGGCGGCGGTCGGCGATTACGTGCTCCGCTTTTGATTCATGCGCGCGATACTGCATATTATCGTAACGCCGGGTGACGCCTTGCCGGAAGAGTTGATCGCGCGGCAGTCTGAGACGCCGGGCCAACGGGTGACGGTCGTCGATCTAACGTCGGGCGAAGGGGATTACCGCGAAGCGCTCGGCGCGATCTTCGAGGCGGATTCGGTCGCGGTTTGGTGACACGTCGCGCGCTTGACCGGCGAGCGGGCGGCGTGCGAGGTTGGCGTTGCTGGTGGCAAACATGGATGGTCACAGCGCTCGTTTGGCGGCGGTTGAGGCGGACTCCTTGACGACCGCGTTGCGAACTCCCGCCGCGCAGGCCCTGCTGCGGCGCTTGGAGCAGGGAGGCGTCGTGTCCTGTGGCGGCGTGCCCAGCTCCGCCCAACCGTTCTTGGCGGCGATTCTCCGTCGCGCGTTCCCGCGCCGGACCATTGTCGTGGTCACCAACAACCTCAAGGCTCAGGAAAGCTTTCAGCAAGACTTGGAGACGTGGACTTCTGGCTCCGGAATTCCCGCGGGAGCCGAAAAGCCGTCTCCGCCCGGCGCCGGTTCGCCGGTCGAGCCAGCGGCGCGACCAGACGCGTCGCTCTTTTATCCGGCTTGGGAAATCTTGCCGCACGAGGCCAAACTGCCGCACGCCGACGTCATCAGCGAGCGCCTGGAGGCGCTCATCGCCCTGGCGGCGCTTGGGGCGTCGGAGCGTTCGCCCGCCCCGTTGGTGGTTACCACAGTCGCCGCGCTGATGCAGCGGACCTTCAAGCCGGAAGTTTTACGCGAACGCACGCGGGTGGTCCGTCGGGGCGATAGCATTGACCCACTCGATCTCGTCGAGTGGCTGGAGGCCCAATGCTACGAGCCGGAAGCGCAGGTGACGCAAAAAGGGGAAATGAGCCTGCGCGGCGGCATCATCGACCTTTATCCATTGACCAGCCCGTGGCCGGTGCGGTTGGAGTTTTTCGGCAATGAATTGGAGTCGCTACGGTATTTCGATCCCGGAGCGCAAACCTCCCTCGAGCAGATTGATCATCTTGTCATACCACCTGCCGGCGAATTGGGGATACTCCAGCGCCTGGTTCGTGACGGGGAGGCGGAAGCTGTTCGGCGCAAGTTCGGCGGCCTGTGGGACTATCTGCCGCCGCAAACGATCTTCTTGCTTTGTGAGCCGGAGCAATTGGACGAGGCGGCCGAGCATTACCGGCAGCAGATTCCGGAGAACGACCCCTTTTTTATCGGGTGGGAGGAGTGGCGGGAGTGTTTTCGCGCCCCGGAAATCTCGACGCTGGAAGTGACGGAACCCGAATCAACCGAGGAAGCGCCCGACCAGGAGGCCGAGGCGGAGGCATTGGAGCCAGTGGGGGAAACGGGCGCGGCGGCTGATTTGACCACCGAAGGTAGGCCGGACGAGATCGCGCTGGGTTTTTCGAGTTTGGAATCACATCGGCCATTGGGGGAGCGGGCGCCGGACCCGCAGATCGCCGAGGCGCAACGCCGGGAGTTTTTCGCGCAATTGCACCGCTGGCTGCGCCAAGGGTATCAAGTGCGGGTTTTTTGCAACAACGACGGCGAGAGCCAGCGGTTCCGGGAAATCTGGCGCGAATATGGTTTCGACCCCGCGCCCGGAGAGTCCGGTGACGAGGCGTCGGCGCCGCCTTCCGGGCAACCGTTGACGCAAAAAATTCACGTTGATTTAGGCGCGCTGGCGCGCGGGTTCGTGTGGGATCAGGCCAAGCTGGTCGTAGTTAGTGACGCCGAAATCTTTGGGCGTTACAAAATCCAGCGGCCGCGACGGCTGAAATCGCCGCGGGCGGCCGCGATCAAGTCGGCGTTGGCGGTCAATTTCACCGAGTTGACGGAAGGCGACTACGTCGTGCATCTCCAGCACGGCATCGGCCGGTATGCCGGTTTGAAGAACTTGCCGGTGGCCGCGGGGACGCGGGGCGTCGAAACCTCACGGGCAGGCGGTGCCGCGCCGATCACGGTCGGGCAGGAGTGCCTGGTGATCGAATACGCGCCGTCGGAGCCCGGAGCGGCCACGCCCAAGCTTTATGTGCCGGTGACCGAGGCGCATCTGGTGGGCAAGTATGTCGGGGCGGGCAAGGCGCATCCGCCGTTGAACACCCTGGGCGGTACGCGCTGGGCCAAAGCCAAGGCGCAGGCGGAGCGCGCCGTGCACGACCTCGCGGCGGATTTTCTGGCGATCCAGGCGGCGAGGGAATCGCAGCCGGGCCATGCGTTTGGCCCCGATACGCCGTGGCAGCGGGAGTTCGAGAGCGCGTTTATTTACGAGGAGACGCCGGATCAGGCGCGCGCGATCACGGCCAGCAAGGGCGACATGGAACAGGCGCGGCCGATGGATCGATTGATTTGCGGCGACGTCGGGTTCGGCAAGACCGAAGTGGCGATTCGGACGGCGTTCAAGGCGGTGATGGGGGGCAAGCAGGTGGCGGTGCTGGTGCCGACGACCGTCCTGGCGCAGCAACATTTCAACACGTTCCGCGAACGGATGGCGGATTACCCGGTGCGAGTGGAGCTGTTGTCGCGTTTTCGTTCAAAAAAAGAACTGGCGGTGGTGATTCAGGACTTGGCGGCAGGCGCGGTCGATATCGTGGTTGGCACCCACCGGTTGGTGCAGCCGGACATCGCGTTCAAGGATTTAGGCTTGGTCGTAATTGATGAGGAACAACGGTTTGGCGTGTTGCACAAGGAGAAGTTCAAGCAATTGCGGCGGCTGGTCGATGTGCTGACGTTGAGCGCGACGCCGATTCCGCGGACGCTTTACCTGGCGCTAACGGGCGCGCGGGACATGAGCACCATCGAGACGCCACCGCAGGACCGGTTGCCGGTGGAGACGGTGGTCTCGCCGTACGACGAGCGGCTGATCCGCACGGCGATTCAGCGCGAGTTGAACCGGCAGGGGCAGGTCTTTTTTCTGCACAATCGGGTCGAGACAATCGGCGTCATGCAGCAACGCCTGCAAGCGCTCGTGCCTGAGGCCCGAATCGTGGCCGGCCACGGACAGATGCCGAGCGACGAATTGGAGAAGGTGATGACCACGTTCATCAACGGCGAGGCGGACGTGCTCCTTTCCACGACGATCATCGAAAGCGGCCTCGATATTCCCAACGCGAACACGATCATCATCGACCGGGCGGACCGGTTTGGCCTGAGCGATCTTTACCAATTGCGCGGGCGCGTCGGACGTTACAAACATCAGGCTTTCGCCTACTTGCTGCTGCCACGCCACGCCGGATTGCTGAGCGACGCACGGAAGCGCATTCAGGCCATCAAGCAATACTCGACGCTTGGGAGTGGATTCAAGATCGCGATGCGCGATCTGGAGATTCGCGGCGCCGGCAACCTGCTCGGGGCGGAACAAAGCGGCCACATTACCGCCGTTGGGTTTGAGCTTTATTGCCAGTTGCTCAAACAGAGCGTCGCGGCGCTCAAGGGTGAAGTGGTGAAACCGCGGGTTGAGGTCCAGGTCCGCCTCGATTTTCTCGAGTTGAACGTCAACGTGGAACGCGCTGGCAAATCCGAAAGCGGGATCGCGAAAAGCAGCGCGTGCATCCCGTTGAATTACGTGCCGGGCGCCCAACACCGCGTGGACATCTATCGCAAGCTGGCTCAGGCCACCGACAAACCGTCGCTGGATGGATTACGCGCGGAATTGCGCGATCGTTTTGGCCCATTGCCGCCGTCGGTGGAGTTGCTCTGCGATGTGGCCGAACTGAAAATCCTCGCCGCCAAGCACGCGATCACGATCATCGAGACCAAGGAAGACAAGCTGATGCTCACGCGGCACGATGACTTCATTACCTTGGGAGGCAAATTCCCGCGGCTGACCAAGCCGGCCGCGAAAGGCCGGGTGAAGGAGATTAAAAAGCTGCTGCTAGCGCTGTAACAATCTCCGGCTCAATCGCTTGAGTGCAAGCGTCAGGCTAGGCTCACCTAACGTGCTCCAGACGGCGTCGGGATTGACGGGGCCAGTCGTAAAGGATATGGTAATTCTTGGAATGGCGACAGCGAACATGGACCCCAAGGCGCTTGCTGGGTTGGTGCAACCGAAAAAACTAAAGGCCCGCGGCTTTCCCGCCCCGACGCAGGTTTTACTTACTTTTGGGACGGACCACACCGGCGAGGACGCTTACCGTGTTTATCTGGTCTTTCCCGATGACACGCCGGACGACGCGCTATCGTGGACCCGAATGAAGCCGATGGTTCGGTGGGTTCAGAGTAAGATTTGGGAGGCCGACGGCGAGAGGCACTGGCCCTACGTGCGTGTCAAACGAAAGTCTGAGTTATCGGGAGAGTGGTCGGATGTCGAGTCTGAGTCTTGATCTGTTGGGGCAAGCGAGAATGCTTGCTCGCAGGGAGCCGCGCCGACCAAAGGAGGCGAGCCTGCGCCGTTCGATCTCGGCCTCTTATTACTCCCTGTTTCACTACTTGATCGCGGCCTGTACCCGACTGACGGTTGGAGCGGCGCATGGTCGGGGCCACCTGCGGGAATTTGCGGGGCGTACGTTCGTTCACGGGAAAATGAAGGCAGTGTGTGAGGAGTTCGCCAAAACGATGCCGAAGAGCGAGTTGCTCAAGCCTTTCTGGCCGAGGCTCGCCGTCGCGCGGAATCAGGACATCCAAACCATCGCGAGGAATTTCATCGAACTGCAGGAACGACGACACGCGGCGGACTACGACCTCGCCTGGCGGCCGACGAGGTCCGACGCGAATGCGGCGGCCGATCAAGCCAAAGAAGCGATCGACGCGTGGAACCGGCTTAAGAGCCAAGATATGGAGCTTTCTCTGCTGTTCGCACTTTCATTGATGCTCTGGCCAGGATTAAGCGGACGCTGAAACGTTTAATCGGTCAGGACGGCGGCAGGATTCAGGGGAATGTTCTTTGAGGCTAGATCTGAAAATCCGCCGAACCGGCCTGGCGTTCGAGTTTGTTGAGCACTTTGACGCGGACGTCTTCGGGGATGACAAGGGAATGCGGGGCGACGCTGTGGGTCAGGAAGACGTTTGCGCCGATGGTGCTGCCGGAGCCGACGACGGTGTCGCCGCCCATGATGGTGGCGCCGGCGTAGATGGTGACATCGTCTTCCAGGGTCGGGTGACGCTTTTTGCCGCGCAACTGCTGACCGCCGGTGAGGGAGCGGGCGATTAGCGAAACGCTTTGGTAGAGTTTCACGTGGTCGCCGATGATGCAGGTTTCTCCGATGACCGTACCGGTGCAGTGATCGACGAAGAAGTGGGTGCCGATCTGCGCTCCAGGGTGAATGTCCAGCCCGGTCCGGCCATGCGCCCACTCGGTCATAATACGCGGGATGAGGGCGACTTGATTCAGGTAAAGTTCGTGCGCGAGGCGTTGGACGGCGATGGCTTCGATGAAGGGATAGGCGACGATGACTTCCTCCTTGCTCAGCGCGGCGGGATCACCGCTGTAGGCGGCCTCGACGTCGGTTTGCAGAAGATCGCGCGTTCGCGGGAGGCTGCTGAGGAGGCCCAGGGTCAGGTTGTGGGCGTCCGCGCGCAACTGCTTTTTCTTACGCTCGCCGCGGGTGGAGTACTCGAGGCTCTTGTAGATTTCGTCCTCGAGTTGTCCCAGGACCTGATCCATGAGATTGGCGGTCTCGATCTTCAATTCGGACGAGTGGATGAGCTTGTCGTCAAAGAACCCGGGAAAGAGCAACCGCAAAAGGGCGCAAGTGATGCCGGCAATCGCGGTCTTCGAAGGGAGATTGGCGCCTTCGAGATGATTGATGCCGCCCACCTTGGCGTAGGAGGCGATCAGTTCATCGGTCAGTTCGGTTACCGTGACGTTCACACGCGGGATTATCCGGCAGGCAAGTCGGAAACGCAAGCCGGCCTCGCGGTCCGCTTAACGGCGCCGGGTCCAGGCGGCAATCACGGCGCCGACGACCGGCTCGATCCCCAGGCCCCGCAGGCAACGAAAATCAATCGGGCATTCGCGCCGGAAGCAAGGGGCGCAAGCGGCGGGTGCGCGGAGGAAATGGTGGCGGGGGTCGCCCGGAAGACCGGGGCCGGTCAACTCGGGAGACGTGCTGCCGAACGGAACGACCACGGGGGTTCCGACGGCGGCGGCCACGTGCATGGGGCCGGTGTCGTTGGTCAGCAAGAGTCGGCACAAGGAAAGCGCGGCGCAAAGTTCGGGCAGCGTCGTGGCCGCGGCGAGATTGATGACCGGGGTGGCGGGTTCGGCGCGGTCTTCACGGGCGCGGGTCGCCGCGGATTCGTTCAGCGCGGTCTCGATTGAGGCGCAAAGAGCTTGATCGCCGCGGCCGCCGAACAAGACCCAGCGGCAGCCGGTGCGGCGGCGAAGCTCAATGCCCGCCGCGATGAAGCGCTCAACGGGCCAGCGCTTCGCGGGACCGTATTCGGCGCCGGGATTGAGTCCAAAAAGCGGGGTTCCCTGCGTTTCCAGGTCCACGAGTCCAAGTCGGCTGCGCATGGCGCCAAGTTCAGCGTCCGCCGGGTAGAGACGGGGCGGAGCCAGCTCCGGGCTGGCGCCGAGCGCGGCGGCGAGGTGTAGGTAGTGATGCAGTTGGTGCGCCGTCTGAGGAATGGCCGGACGCGGGGCGGGCGCGGCAGCTTGGATCAGGCGTTGGATTTCGCGAACGCCGCGCTTGCGCATCCGGACGGCGCCGGGGCGCGGCGCGAGGGCCTGCGTTAAGAGAGCGGTCCGCCAGCCGCCACGATAGCCGATTCGTCGAGGAATCCTCGCCAGCCAGGTTTCAAGAGCGGATCGGATTGAATTCGGCAAGACGAGGGCGGTGTCGAACTTCTCGTTCTGGAGCCGGCGGGCGGTGGCCCAGGCGCTGTCTCCGGGCGCAAACGTCAGGATCGCGTCAATCGCGGGGTGTCGCGCCCAGAGGCCGGCGAGCTTTTCGGGCGTCAATAAGGTGACGTGGGCATCGGGCAGGGCCTCGCGGAGCCGTTGCAGCGCCGGGGTGGTCATCACGGCGTCGCCCAGCCAGTTGACGCCGCGCACGAGGAGGCGCTCCGGGCCGTGACTCGACGCGGAGGAGGCCGGCGCGGCGGGCGAACTCATGGCTGAAGCTCGGCGGCCGGCTTCGGCGCGCGCGTCGGCGCCGGTTTCCAGCGGTTGTGAACCCAAAACCAGTTTTCGGGCTGACGCCGGACGGCGACTTCGAAGGCCTGGTTCACGTCCCGCGTAATCGCTTCGACCGACCGGAATTCGCCACCCGCGCGAAGGGGGATTTCGTCGCCCACTTCAATCCGCCAGCGGGCCAGGCCAATCCGATAGCAAAACGCGGTGTGCAGCGGAGAATCATAGCGAAGCGCGAAGAGCGCGGGCGCCGCGCTGACCGAACATTCGCGGCCGAGGAACGGGAGGCGCACGCCATGATTGCCGGCGTGTTGATCCGCTAACAGGCCGAGCGCCACGCCGCCGCGGCGGAGCGCCGCCTTGAGGGCGCCGAACTCGCTGCGGCGCTCGTAAAACGTGCAGCCGGAGCGATTGCGCAGGGCGGTCAGCAGGCGGTTAAGCGATGGCTGCCGCAGGCCGCGGTAGGTGGTCGCGAGTTCGTAGCCCGGCGCCAGCGGACCGAGGTGGGCGTAGAGTTCAAAATTACCGAAATGACCGATCGCGATCACGATGCTGCGGGGCGGGTTCCCCGCGGCGTGTGGCGCGAGTTTCTCAGCGCCGATGAACTCAAGGCGTTGTTCGAGTTGCGCCTGCGGCATCATCGCGGTTTTGACCGCGCAGGCGTAAGCTTCGCCGATGCATCGGAAGTTTTCGCGGGCGAGCGCCTTGATTTCCGCGGGCGGCCGTTCGGCCCCATAGGTCAAGCGTAGGTTCTTGAGCGCCACCCGCCGATGGCGTCGGTCCAGGACGTACGTCACCATGCCGCCGACGCGGCCCAGGAGCGCGACGATCCCAATGGGCAGGGCTTGCAGCACGGCGATTAATACGCGCGCCAGGAGATAAAGCGCCATTTCCATAGTCTAACGGAAGCAGATTTGGCGGACGCAGTCCTGAAAATCCTTCGCGCCGCTCAGGATTTTGATTTCGACCCGCATGAAATAGATGGGCAGGTCGCGACGGTCCAGTTTCGGGAAACGCACCGCGTCCTTCTGGGTGGTGATGATGGCCCAAGCCTGGCGCTTTTTACTGCGGTTAATCACGTTCAGGACCTCCTGCTGGGTGAAGCGATGGTGGTCGGCGAACCGGCGAAAGTAAACCAACTCGCCGCCGATCTTCACCAGGCTTTGCTCGAAGCTTTCCGGCTGCGCGATGCCGCTGAGGGAGGCGACTTTCTTGCCCTGGAGAAAGTCGAGGCCGTGGCGTTCCCCGGTGAACACGTCTTCAAAATAGAGCGGGTGATGGACGCATTCAATAATGCTCGCGGCGGAATTGTATTGTTCGATCCGCTTGCGCAAGGCGGCGGCGTTGCCATCACTCTTGGTGATAAAAATGACGTTGGCGCGCGCGAGATGGGAGGGTGGCTCGCGCAAGGTTCCGCGCGGGAGCAGGCGCTGATTGCCGAACGGCTGCTGGCAATCGATCAACACGATGTCACGCCGGCGGCCCCGCAGTTTCCAATACTGAAACCCGTCGTCCAGCAACAAAGTATCGCAGCCGAATTTTTCGATGGCGTAGCGCCCGCTTTTGACGCGGTCCTTGTCCACCAATACGACGACGTCCTTGAGATTCGAAGCGAGCATGTAAGGCTCGTCGCCCGCCGTTTCGGAGTCCAAGAGCAAGGATTTGCCATCCGAGACGACGCGCGGGGGCGTTCGATCCTCCCGGAGAAACAATTTGTCCAAGAGCCGTTTGCTCAGGGGCGGCGGCTTGGAGCGGTAACCACGGGAAAGGATGGCGACGATGCGCCCCTGGTCCTGCAATTCCCGCGCGAATTTCTCGACGACCGGGGTCTTGCCGGTGCCGCCGACGGTGAGGTTGCCGACGGCGATCACCTGGATGCCGAGCGTGGTGTCGCGCAGGATGCGCACGTTATAGAGAAACCGGCGGGCTTTGACGGCGACCTCGAAGAGTTTGGAGCAGAGGTAGAGAAACGCGCGCGCCAGGGCCGCTTTGGCTCCGCGGCGCTGCTCGAAGATCACCTCCAGGACGAACGTTTCGGCGTTTTCCGTCCAGACTCGTATCCATTCACGCATCGGCGGCCTAGTGTGCCAACGGCGGGAGGGCAGGGCAAGCGAAGTCAAAATTTGCGCCAGTTTCGAATTGCAATTATTTTTTCATAAAGGAAACTGCGCGCCATGCTTTTCTTTGTGGCAGGGCTATTGGGCGCCGTGATCTTCGCGTCATTCTTCGAATGGACGCTGCATCGATACGTCATGCACCGTCCACTGGGGAAATTCGATTATCCATTCAAGGCGCACGCGATCATCCATCACCAAAAATTCAAGGCGGATCATACCTACCATCTGATTCACGAGAGTGATAAACATACGATTCCCATGGCCTGGTGGAACGGTCCGGCGCTGATCGCGGCGTGCCAGGTTCCGTTTGTGGTCGCGAGCATCGTTTGGGGGCATTACGCCATCGTGTTGGGATCGCTGCTGGCCTGCTGTGGGTATTACGGAGCGTACGAATACATGCACTGGTGCATGCACTTGCCGCGGAAGCGGATCATCGAGCGCTCGGGTATCTATTTCCGCCTCAACGGCCACCACCTCCTGCATCATCGTTACATGCACAAGAATTTTAACGTGGTGCTGCCGATCGCGGATCTGTGCCTCGGAACCTTGCTGCTGCGTTCCAAGGTTCATTTCGCGCAGGCCCAGGGACCGGCGGTGCCGAACGTGCAGCCGCGCGTCAAGCGCCCTGGCCGCGCGCCGCGCTTGAGCGTGGTCGAGTAAGCTGATCCGCCCGTTCCATGGCCGAGCAGGCTCCAGCCTCAGGATGAGGTTTGGACCGGTGGCCCGTCCGAGAAAGTCTTTCCGTTATGAACACGCCCTCCAAACGAACGAATAAATTTGCCGCTTATCCCCGGCTTAACCCGCTGGGCATCGGCCGGAAGATTTCGGCGGCCGATCTGATCGACCAGACCTTTCTGGCCTACAACGCCGCCCGACTGCGGGAAGCCGCCGAATTGCTCACCAAGAAAATGCTGCCGAACGACGGCTTCATCGGTCTGAGTTTGACCGGGGCGCTGACGCCGGCCGGCTTGGGCAAATCGTGCCTGATTCCGCTGATGAAGGCGGGCTTCGTGGATTGGGTCGTTTCGACCGGAGCAAACCTTTATCACGACCTTCACTACGGCCTCGGGATGAAGCTTTACGCGGGTTCGCCGTTTCTGGACGACGTCGAGTTGCGGCATTCGGGGGTGATTCGGATTTACGACATTCTTTTCGACTACGACGTTTTGCTGGATACCGATGAGTTCGTGCGCCAGGTAATTCAGAGCGACGAGTTTCAGCGGGTGATGGGGACGGACGAGTTTCACGCGCTCCTGGGCAAATACGTGTCTGAGCGGGGCCGGAAGTTGGGCCTGAAGGACAGCTCGGTACTGGCCACCGCGTATGAGTGCGGTATCCCGATCTTCACGAGCAGTCCGGGGGACAGCTCGATCGGCATGAACGTCGCGGCGATGGCGTTGCGGGGATCGAAGTTGTTGCCCGACGTGAATCGGGACGTCAACCAGACCGCGGCGATTGTTTATGAGGCGAAAACCACCGGGCACAAATCCTCGGTGTTCATCCTCGGCGGCGGATCGCCCAAGAATTTCATGCTGCAAACCGAGCCGCAGATTCAGGAAGTGATGGGCCTGGCCGAGAACGGGCACGATTACTTCCTGCAATGCACGGACGCGCGGCCCGATACCGGCGGATTGAGCGGGGCAACGCCGGCGGAGGCGGTCAGTTGGGGCAAGGTTGATCCCGACAGCTTGCCGGATTGCGTGGTCGCCTATGTGGATTCGACGATTTCGTTACCGCTTTTGACCGCGTATTGTCTGGCCCGGGTGAAGCCCCGGCGGCTGAAGCGGCTTTATGATCGGCGCGACGAAATCCTGAAGACCGTCCAGGACAAGTATCTCGCGACCGGCACCGTGACGAAGATCACGACGGGGCGCAAACTCGCCAAACGCGCGTCGAGCGTCGGGCAAAAATAGCGCCGAACCGCGCGCTCGAATTCTAAGGATTTGCCAAACGGACGGGAATACTGTCTCCTCTCGGTCGCGCGCGCCCGGCAAGATGGCTTGCATAACCGTTTGGAATGCACCATGCTGGTGAAAGCTATTGTAATGCGCCTTTTTAGAAGCAAATGAGTACTACGCCTGAGTCAGAACTTGACCTCGACCTGCAACTTTTGCCGGCCTGGGCACAGCAGCCGCCTGCCGTCAACAAGTACGCCAAATTTGAGGGCGAGGATCCCGAGCGTGGTTTCCGCCGGGACCGGCAGGGTGGACGCGACAACCGTCCAGGCGGCCGGCGCAATGAGCCGCGGCGCGACGGACCCTCGGGTGGACCGCGACGTCCGTCCGGTCCGGGCGGAGGTGGAGGCGGAGGCGGCGCGCGATTCGGGCGCGACCGAGGTCCGCGTGGCGAGAGCGATCGTTTCCGACCCGAGGCGCAACAAGCGCCCCCCACGCCGCCGCCGGACATCGACGTCTTCATTCGCCCCGAAGAAAAAGGGGTCGAATCGCTGGCGCGCCAGATCAAACTTACGGGGCGGGCGTATCCCTTGTTTGGCATCGCGTCGATTATTCTCAAGAAGCCGGACCGCTTCCAGATTTCGTTCAAGGTGATCAAGAAAGCCGACGGAAGCGTCGTGCAGCCGCTCTGGGGTTGCAATCTCGACGATACCGTCTGGCTCTCCGAGGCGGAAGCGGTCACGCACGTGCTCGCGCAGCATTTCTCAACGTTTTATCAGACGGAAAAAATCGCGACCGATGCGCCCAAAGGAATTTACACCTTTGTCGCGCAATGTGGTTTCAGTGGCACGATCTTAGGCCCGCCCAATTATCACGATTACCAGAATAAGCTGCGCAAGCTGCACGCGGACCGGTTTTCGCGGATGGCTTTTGAAGCCTTCAAGGCCCGGGTCAAGATCGTGAAAGACGAGGCGGTGGTCAAACAGTGGCTCGACGACCAGAGTTGGAAGACCGAATTCATCTGCTTGAATCTGCCCGAGCCGAAACGGCTTTACAGTCGGGACGAGGTCGAGGCGCATTTCCGCGAAGTCCACTTGCCGAACATCATCAAGCAGATCGACTCGTTCACCTGCTCTGGGGCCGAGAGCCGAAGCTTGCCGTGCGGCGCGCTTCGCACGCTGGCCCGCAACGCGTGGGACGACCAGATGCGGTTCCCGCTGAAGCTGGTCACGATCCTGAGCCAGCAATTGGCCGGGCACGGCCTGCAGTTTTTCAAGGTCAATAAATCGATCACCCACGTGGCGGTGGCGCGGCCCCATTATCTCGACATTGACACCACGCCGGTTTCCGAAGGGATTCGGCGCATCGTCAATTTCATCAACTCACACAATAACTGCACGCGGCGCAAATTGTTGGACGGGTTGGCCCCGTTCCCGAAGGTCCCGGCGGGTTCGGTTCCGGTTGCCGCACCGGCAGAGGCGCCTGCCCCAGGCGAGGCCGCCACCGCTCCGGCTGAACCGCCGCCGACGCCGGAGCAAACCGAGGTCATCAGCAACCTGCACTGGCTGATCCATCAAGGCCACGTCATCGAATTCACGAACGGCGCCATGGAAACGGCGAAAAAGCCGCTTCCTCGGCCCACGCCGCCGCCGCGGCAGCCGAAGGCTCCGGCCGCTCCCACCGGGACAGCCGCCGGCGACGCCGTGGTCGCGCCCGCCGCGGGGTCGGCGACGGCGGAAGCAGAAGCTGCTCCCGCTTCGGAGTCTGACTCCGGAGTTGACGCTGGCGGTGAGGCTGGCTTTGCCGCGGAAGCGGCTGCTTTGGCCAATACCCATGCCGCGCCAGAGCGAGCCGCTTCTGCGGCGCCGATTGCGCCGGCGGAGCCTGCCCCGGCCGGCGGTTCCTCGAGCGGCGCCTAAAAACCGGGCGTCCGCGCGGCGCCGCCTGATGGCATGATCGCTCGGTTCTGAGGGCACGGCGGGATGGCGGGCGAATCCACGGCTTGGTTGATCGCGCCAGCTGAGGAAGCTCAGCAACCGCCTTTAATCGATCGCCCGGCGGGCGAGTTGACTGTCATCATCTCGGGACTCGCGTTGGGCGGAGCCGAGAGAATCGTGCTCGACTGGGCGGCGCGAAGCCATCCTCGGTGGCGAGTTCGCCTCGTCGTCTTGCGGGACCAGGCCCAAGAATGGCCCGTCCCAACCGCCGTCCGGGTCACGCGCCTGCGGGGCCGCGACGTGCCGGAGCGATTGGCGGAAATCGGCCGCGAGGTTGCGACAAGCAGTATCCCAATCTGTCTCACGCATCTGCTCGTGCGGGCTGAGCGGGAGGCGCTCTCGAGCGGGGGCACCGTGGTGGTTCCGGCGCTGCACAACGCTCGGCGCGGCTGGCTCGAAGGCGCCGACGCGTTGACCGATTGCACACGGGTGATCGCGGTGTCCGCGGCGTGCGCGGCTGACCTTCGCGCAGCCGGTTGGATGGGTTCGATTTCGGTCATTCGTCATATTCCCCGACCAAAAGCTCCGGCTCCCGACGCGCGCGGACGCTGGCGGCAGAGTTGGAACGTCCCGGTGGACGCGTTCGTCGTCGGCATGATCGGCGCGGTCAAGCCGCAGAAGAACTATCCGCTCGCGGTCCAAGTCTTGGGAGAACTGCGGAAAATCCGCGACGCCTATCTTGTGGTTCTGGGCGGGCCGATCGGCCGGCACGGCCGTCAGGCGTGGGAGGAAATGATCGCGGCGATCAACGCAAGCGGTCTGCGCGACCGGGTCGCGGCGCCGGGTTTCACCGCGGGGGCGTCGAAATGCCTGCCGGCGTTTGACGCATTGCTCAACACCAGCCACTACGAGGGTTTCAATATTTCCACGGTCGAAGCCCTCGCCGGCGGCCTGCCGGTGGTGGCGAGCCAAGTCGGCGGCCAAGGCGAACTGGCTGACACGGGTCTGACGTTGCTTCCTGCCGCCGCGGCGCCAAAGAGATGGGCGGAGGCGCTGGCAGGCGCCGCGCGTGGCCGGCGCATAGCCCCGGAATGGGCGAGTTTTCCCAGTTATCGTCTCTGGACGTTGGCGCATCTGGCGCGGCCGTTTCGTCCTGCGCGGACGGTATTGTTCGTGACGGCGAACTTGAACGCGGGCGGCGCCCAACGCTCATTGGTAAATCTTACGAAGTCGCTTCGGCGCCAGCTTCGCTTCAAGATTCTCGTCGCGGGGAATTCTACGAGCACGGCGTTCCACCGTGAATTGGTGGAGGCGGGGATCTGGGTTGAACGCTCAGACGCCACGCGGGATCCATTTGATCACGCGGAGATGGTCGTTCACAAGGTTTGCGCGGAGCGAATCGGTACGGTTTGCTTCTGGAACGTTGATCCCAAGCTCAAGCTGCTCGTCGTGAAAACGCTCGCGTTCACTAGTGTCCGCTTCGCCGATGTCAGTCCCGGCCCAAATTCGTTTGACGAGATGGAGGCTGTCGCCGAGTTTCAAAGTCTGATCGCCTATGGCGCCCGGGAGTATTACCAACGTCTGGACGCGCTGGCATTGAAGTACGCTGGGCGCGTTCCAGAGGAGTTCGCGGGAGAAGTGGCGATAATCCCGAACGGAGCGCCGCTGCCGGCGCGAGTAAAGACTGAGTACGCGTTGCGAGGACACCCGCGCGTCGTCGTGAGTGGCCGGATCGCTCCAACGAAATTTCTCGGTGAGATCATCGAGGCCATGAGGCGCGTGTGGCGTGAGGTTCCGAGCGCCGAACTTCATATCTTCGGCGGCGCCGAACCGCGGCATGAGGCTTACGCGCGAAGGGTGTTCGAGGCGGCCGTGAGCGAAGTGGGGACGCGAGTCTTCTTTCGCGGGCGGCGCTTCGACGCGCCGGACCGGCTCTGGGAATTTGACGCCTGCGTCGTGTTAGGCAAGCAGCAGGGATGTCCCAACGCGTTACTCGAGGCCATGGCCGCGGGAACGCCGGTGATCGCGAATGACGATGGCGGCGTCCGCGAGCAGATCGTTCATCGCCGGACGGGCCTTCTGCTCGACGGCTGCGAGCCTGAGCAGGTGGCCGCGGCGATCCGGGAAATACTCACTGACCGGGCGTTGGCAAAAAGACTCGGTGAGGCGGGGCGGCAGCATGTCGAGGCGCATTTTTCGATGGCCAAAATGACGCGCGGGTATTTACGGTTGCTCGATCGTCGCCCGTCCGCGGGCAGAGCGCTGCAAAGGCTCTTCCCGCGGTGGCGGCGGGGGACACTCCGGCCGCGGCCAGAGGTGGCGCCGACCGCGCCCAAATTGCTTGCGGCGACCGCCGGCGCGGCCCAAACCAAAAACTGAACGCTCTACCGAACGCGAGGTATCAGATGGAATTAAATGCGATCGTTTATCGGAACCGGAAGTTCGTCGGGAGTCTTACGGACGGGGCCGGAATTCTCGGCCGCTCCTACCCCATCTGCGCCCAAGCGGACCCGAGCCTGGATGCGTTCGACCCGGCGCCGGGACGGTATCGCTTCGTCAGGATCGCGTTCATCCCGGCGGAGGATCAAGAGGCGACGATCGCGTACGGGCCTGCGGTGGTGTTTTTTGAGGCGGTGGAGGGGGACGCGATCACGGAGGCGGGAATGGGACGAATGGGCGGGATGGGGCTGATGGGAGATAGGCGCGTCCTTGTGCTTTACGGAGGGCAGCTTGATGGTCGAGGGCGTTTGCTGCCGACGGACGGCGGGATTCGGCTGCGGAATGACGATTTTTGGGAGTTGGTCCAGCGGGTGCGCCTTGAATCCGAGGTGATACTCAATGTCGCCGAGGCGCGTATGGGGTTCATTCGGTGGTTCACGGCGCCGCGAGTGAGCCGGCAGAGGCGTTATTTCGTTACCTCGAGCGGATACAACCGAGGCGATCTGGACGACGACTTTGAAGACACGTTGTTCTGGATGTGGCTGTTGAGGGACCGCGGATCGTACTGCGACGAATACTATCCACCGGCGTTGCCGCCGGACTTGGGGCAAGGCGGTGACGACGACCCGGGCGCGCTCCCGTACTCGGCCGATGCCAATCTGACCGAGCCGCCGCCCCCGCCCGGCGATGGTTCCGGCCTTCCTTTGATCGATAATCCATTCGCGGACACAAACTCAACCCCGGCGTCGGCGAACGCCGAAATAAATCGCCGCGATCCGGTGGAATTGGAGGCTCCCGACCCGCCAAGCGCAAATGTCGAAAGCGGTGATCCGGGGACGTCGTACTGAGCGAACTCCGCCGCGGGCCGTAGCTGATTGTCGAATAAAGCTCCTTCCTAAACCGACTTCGCCAGGTACAGTTTATTTTGGGATGCGCGAGATCGTGGAGGCAGGCCGGTCACGACCCTTTCAAAGCAACTTGGCAAACTCTTCTCTCGTTACGCCAGCGTCGCGGATGAGCGCCCGTAAAGTACCTTTGGCCAATTCCTTGTGGTTGGGCACCGTTAAGCGGCGCATTTGCGGATGACGTAGTACGATGTGGCTGCCAGTCTGATGGTCCACTTGATAACCCAGCTTCTGAAACGCACGTATTGCGTCCAGCCCGGAGCAAACTGGCAAACGGCTCACGCTGGAATCTCGATAATCTCTTCGGTAATGGAAGGTGGCGCCGGTTCACCATGTTTTTTGAGGCTTTCGAGATAGCCGATCATGGCGTCCTTAATGTTGGCCAGCGCCTCCGCTCTTGAAGTCCCTTGCGAAACACAACCGGGAAGAGCGGGACATTCAGCCACGAAAACTCCGTCTTCGTCTGGCTCGATTACGACTCGGTATTTCATCGTCCCAGTTTGCATTTATCGGGTCGGAAAGTCAACCTGGGCGCTGGCAGGACAGGGCCGGACGGTTATTATTGACGCCGCCAGGTGGAACCAAAAGAATTCGGCCCGATCTCAACTATTTATGATGCGCTTAATTCGTGGTTCGTGGTTGCGAAATACACTGTTGGTCCTCGGGCTTGCGTCGGTCTTGGCGAGGGCGCAGTCGATCGAGGCGAAACCCGACGATCCGTTTTTCGCTAAATTCTCGCCGACGCGCGGGCCGGCGCCGGCGGGATTGGTTTTGAAGGCGGGCGATCGTCTCGCCATTTGCGGCGACTCGATCACCGAGCAACGCATGTATTCGCGGATCATCGAAACGTATTTGACGGTCTGCGTGCCGGAACTGGACGTGACCGTGAGACAGTATGGCTGGAGCGGGGAGAAGGCGGACGGGTTTCTGGGCCGCATGACCAACGACTGCCTGCGGTTTCAACCGACGATCGCCACGACCTGTTACGGCATGAACGACCACGGCTATCGGGTGTACGAGGAGTCAATCGGCAAGCGTTATCGGGAATATCAGACGGGCATCGTTGAGGCGTTCAAGAGCGCGGGGGCGCGGGTCATCCTCGGCTCGGCGGGCTGCGTCGGCAAGAATCCGCCGTGGGGCTCGAAGGATCCGGCCGCCACCATGGAGGCGTTGAATCTCAACCTGTGCGAATTGCGGAACATTGACGTGGAAATCGCGCGGCAGGAAGGCGTCGGATTTGCCGACGTCTTCTGGCCGATGCTGACGGCCAATTTCACCGCGCGCCAAAAGTATGGCGAGGGCTACGCGTTGCCCGGCAAGGATGGCGTGCATCCGGGCTGGGCTGGTCATTTGGTGATGGCGTACGCGTATCTGCGGGCGCTCGGCTTGGACGGCGAGATCGGCCGCTACACGGTCGATTTGGCGGCGGGTCACGCGATGGTATCAAAAGGGCATGAGTTGATCGCCTTCAAGGACGGGGAATTGCGCGTCAAGAGCGCGCGCTACCCGTTTTGCACCCCAGCCGCGAATTTATCCGCCGATGATAATATTCGGTCAGGAATGTCGCTGGTGCCGTTCAATCAAGAATTGAATCGTCTGACCTTGGTGGTCAAAGGAGCGAGCGCCGCGAACTACGAGGTGACTTGGGGGGACGAAAGTCATCGCTATACCGCCGCGCAACTGGCGGCGGGAATCAACTTGGCCGAGGATTTTGTGAAGAACCCGTTTTCCGGTCCGTTTGCCAAGGTGGACGACGCCGTGGCCGCGAAGCAGGCATACGAAACGCGCCAGATCAAAGATTTGTTCCATGGGCCTGAAGGCCGGGCCGACCGGGAGAAAACCGCGAGTTTGACGGAGGAGGCGCGCGCGCCGCTGGCGGCGGCGGTCAAACGCGCGATGGTTCCCGTGACCCACTCGCTGCGGATAACTCCGCTGTAATGGCGTCTGCGATTCGACGCTCTGACCGATGGCCCGCGCAGGATGGGAATGGGTCATTTGGGGTTTGATTTGAGCAGCAACTCCGCGGTGAATCCCAATACTCCCGAAACGACCATGAATATGAGCAGAAATCTCATAAGCGCGCGTTCACGCGAGGAGAAGTCTTTCCCGCCGCGCGCGCGCTGGATCGCTGACTTGATGGCGAAACTCGAAGCTAGAAGTATGGCCGCCAAAACCGGCATCCGCATGAGACCCAAAGCGTCCTCATAGTTGATCATCAAGCTGACGCCCACGTAGGCGACGACCGACGAGGCAATGATTTTTCGCATGTATTCTCCGGGCGTGTTGAGCTGGACTCGTCGGCTCAGTTAAGTCGGCCAACCAACGACCCAGCTTATCACAGCGTCGCGGTTTGTGCATTTTCTGAGAACAATCGGTTGGACGACGCCCGATTTCAGATTTGGCAACATACCCACCGGTGATCCTGTGAAACCTGCGAAGGGGGCCAGTTGAGGTCAAGTCGCAAGGCTAGACCCGGATTCTCGTTCGGCCAATGGCCTTTGGTTTGGCGCCCGTTGCGTGTCGAGGCGCGCTTGACAGCGGCGAGGCCCGACTTATCATCGGGCGCAGCTTGAAGAGATTTTTGGTTGTCATCTTGCTGCTGGGTTCGACCTTGGGCGCGCGGGCCTTTACCGGCACCAACGTCAATGGCATCGTCGCGATCGTCAATCAATCCGTCATTACGCTCAAGGACCTCGATC
>CAZFVY010000093.1:0-29728 GCA_964522665.1 uncultured Verrucomicrobiota bacterium
CTAGCTAATGTAGAACCACCGGAGATTCACAATTCCGGCCACGAACCTCAAACACAGCGAAAACAATGAAGACCGTAAAAACTCTCAGAGACCTCTTCCTGGGCCAGCTGGCCGACATGTACGACGCCGAAACTCGGCTGACGCAAGCATTGCCCCGACTGGCCAAAGCGGCGACGAATGACGACCTGCGTTTGGCTTTCACCGACCATGTGGAGGAAACGAAGGCGCAGTTGACGAAGCTCGAGCGCGTGTTTCGCGCGTTTGGCGAAAAGGTGAAATTGGATTCCTGCGACGCAACGATCGGTCTCATTAAAGAGGCCGACCATCTATTGGCCGAAAATAAAGGGTCAACGACCCTTAATGCCGCGCTCATTTGCGCCGCGCAAAAAATTGAGCATTACGAAATCGCGACTTACGGCGTCCTGGAAGCCTGGGCCCGACGGCTTGGCAATTCCGAGGCGGCGGACCTGATCGCGGAAATCCTCGACGAAGAGAAGACGGCCGACGAACGACTTAGTGAGCTGGCGATCGGCTCTTGCAACGACGAGGCCGATCAAGAGGCGCCGGACCCGGAACATGAAAACGCTCAAGCGGAATAGCGGGGACGGGAACGGGACGCGGGCGTGAGCTTGCTTTCACGCCCGCGTAGCCGCCCGCCGGGCCTGGGCCTATTCGGGAAGCGAGAGAATCCAGGCTTCGACCGCGGCCACCGCGTCTTCGTCCACGGCGCCTTTTGCCAGCGGAGGCATTTTGATCTGATCGACGCTCCGCAAACGTTGGAAGAGTATCGAATGGGGAAGATCGCGCGGCGCCACAACCTGAGCGCCCGGGGTCTTCATTTTGAAGGCCACATCGCCGCGGACTACCCCCGCCAGTGGCACGGGCGCGTCGAATCGGGCGTCCCATGCCGACGGCGCGCCACCCGGGCGGTGGCACGGAGCGCAATTGGCATCCAAATAGGACCGGACCCGGAGATCTAGGGGAGCGCTTTCCTGTGAGACGGGCACGAGGCGATCACATTGCGCAATGGCGCGGTCTTCAAGTGGAGGATCGAACAGGCCAATATGATTCCAGGCGCGGAGTTGATTGTCGCGTACGCCGGATCGTTCGTACGCTACGCTCTGGTTGAGTTGTCGGGCGCTTACGCCCAGCACGAATCCCGCCGATCGCGTGTGACAACGAAGGCAATCCTCCCCGCTCGGGTAGTACCAGTTGTAAACTTTCTCCGACGGAAAAGTGAATCTGCCGGTGACTCCGCTTCCCAGCTTGCCACCTGCCACCGTCATCCCAAAGTTCAGCTCGTCACTGAATTCGACGAGGCAAGAAACGATCCGGGTCCAGGATTTGCCGTCCGCGCTGGCCGACGCCGTCATTTTATGGCCCTGCCGCTTTAAGCGCAGCCAGGCCGTGGCCGGGGGCTTCGCGGACCCTTGAATCGCGGTGGCGATCCGCGTCCGGACGATCTGGCTTGCTTCACGCTCGACGTTTCGATGCGCGGCGGTGAAGACCAACTCCCAGCCTGCCGGAGTCCGTTGCGGCGCCAACCCAGTTACCGACACTTTCCGCGCGGAGGATGACAGCGACTCGCGCGCCATCAGGCCGATCTCCGCTCCCGCCGCTTCCGGCAGAGTTATCTGCGCCATTAAATCGAAATCGCCGCGCCGCCGTTGCCACGCATAGGAGCGCTCGTCCGAGTCGCCGCGCTCTCCGGCCCCACCACCAAAAAGTGAGAATTCATTGCCGTTCCGCGTGACGATTCCGGATGGGAATGACCCGCCGATGTCGGCGCCCGCGAAGTCCCCGGGTGGCGCCAAGGGAATCGGAATCGTTTCAACGAGCGAGTTCGTCAACCGATCGGCGTCACTGTTGTCCTCCCGCCAGCGATAGGTTACCCCATACGCGCCGCCCGCCGCGTCCCGCGTCAGAAAACGGGTCTCCACCCGCCGGGAGGCGGTCGCGTCGGCGCTTGGGAGCTCAAAATTCTTGACGAACACCGTACCGTCGGTGAAGAGTCAGGCGCGAGAGGCGGTTGCGGCTTGGCCGCGCCGGAGAGGGACGCTCGGTAGGACTTCCGATCACGGCGCCGGGCGTCACCCATTTGTAGAAAACAAATAAATAGTGATTGGTCGGAAAGCCGGGATGGAAGGCCAAGCCTAGCAAACCCGAGTCGTCCCAGCCTTGGCATTGCCGACTTAGATCTGCGACTAGACGCATCTCGGTAGTCCGAATCGAGTTGGTAAAGGTCCAAATCCGGCCCTCGCGCTCCCAAACGCAAAGCACATTGGTCGTCCCCGGAACCGGGACAAGGCCGACCGCATTGGTGAAGAGCAAGCCGGGGAAGGCTATAACTGGTGTCCACCCGGGCGATGGTCCGGACGACGGCAGGCGGTGATCCAGGAAAGGACCCACCGTCGCCCGGTGATCCAATCCGAATGGCTGAGCGCGCGCGGGGATGGGCAGAAAGGCGCACAGCGTGAGAATTCCGACGAGAAACCGATCGACTCGAAGCGCCGCCATAAGCCATCGGTGAACGTAAGAACGGTACTCCGGCCTCCAGGCGCGCGGACTCTCTGGGTTTGCGGGCCTCAACTGGGCGCCGCGTGGCGGGCAGTCCGAATCGTCACGGCGGCTGGCTTGAGACTAGCAGACCGGACCACCCGCGACACGTTCTGGCCGCGGGTGGTCGCGCATACCTGCGGCCGGTTAGAGTTTCTCCGCCGCTTGGATGATTCGCTCAATCGCTTCCCGCGTCTCACCGGTCCGCCGCTGGATTCGGCCGATCAACTCTTCTTCCTGGCCTTCCGTGTAGGCCAGATCATCGTCGGTCAATTTTCCGAACTTCTGCTTAAGCTTGCCCTTGGCGATGTTCCAGTTGCCTTTGATTTGGAGTGTATTCATAGGTATGACTTGTTTCTCGTGGGCGCCGCGTGAATGTTGGTGGCGGGCGGCGCTTCGTCTATAATTAAGCAGATTGAATGCCAGTAGAGGCGATCCATGGTTCTAGGTCAGACTCATGTGCCTTCCCAGCCAGGTTGCAATGAGGGCGCTTGCGGCATGCGGGTCCCAAATTCGGTCTCGCTTTGGAAGCAAATCGGCGAACGGGCAGCCAGCGATTATTTACTCCGGTGGGAGTTTGATGCTCGGACTCCATTTCAACCACTTTTCCTCGACGCGATCATTCAATTGAAACGTCGCGCCGCTCACCGCGGGCGGCGCCAGATTCGTCGGGCTGGCGAACGCGACGCCACCCATGACTAAAGATTTTAGGGACGTGGTCTTCAGTTTTACGCCCAGGAAACCCAGATCAAGATTGAACCCTCCGGCATTCCAAAACTTCGAATCCGCCCGTACGAGCGTCACGTAACGCGGCTCGATGAGGAGGTGTATCGTCACCGACGAGGCATCCGAGCTAAGCGCGACGTTCTGAACCGCGCCCACTTCCAGTTCGCGGTAGAAAACCGGGGAACCAGCGCTGATTGAGCCGAGTTTAGACGCCGTCAACGCAATTTCCAAACCTCCATTCGGCGGCTCAGCGGTCGGAATTCGCTCCAAGCCAACGAATGTTTTCGCGGGCCGTCCCTTGCCCGGCCGCACTTGAATGTAAGAACCGGCGACGATCGTTTCGAGCCCGCGCAACCAGCCGGCGCCGGCCTCCGGGCGAACCACCCAGAAGAGGGATCCCTCCCTCGCCAGGGTGGCGGATGATCGATCCAGCCGCGCTTCGACGACGATGTGCCGAGTATCCTTCGTTAATCCAACTGACCGCACATCCCCGACCCGAACTCCGCGGTAGCGGATGGGCGTGTGATTCGCCTGCAGCCCCATTCCCTCGTCGAATTGAATGGTGATGGCTGGCCCAGACTGCTGTAGATGCTTCAACACCATTTGGCCGGCAATTGCCGCGGCGGCCAATGGAACCACCCAGATCGTCGAGAGCCATTTCGATTTGTGAACCGTGGCCGCGGGCGTCTCCCGGCGTGCTGGCGTGGCGGGCGGATGATGATTCATCAGGCCTCTTCCCAAATCAGCCGCGCGTCGAAGCTCGACGAGGCCAGCAAAGTGAATACCACCACCGCCGCGAACGCGGCCACGCCCGGACCGGGCGTGACGGTGGCGAGTTGCTGCAGTTTTACCAATGAAACCATGACCGCCAACAAGAACACATCGAGCATGGCCCAAGGTCCCAGCCGCGAAATCCAGCGGTGAATCCATGCCCTCTGCCGCTGCCATTTTGGCCCCCAACGAATCACAAGGAAAAGCAAGCCCAGCAGTTTTAGCAAAGGCACTAGAATGCTCGCGCAGAACACCACGGCCGCCACAAACCACATTCCGTCGCGGTAAAGCGTGACCACTCCACTCCAAACGGTGTTTTCGGAAAACCGGGCCAGATATTCCATCCGCAAGACTGGATACAGATTCGCCGGCACGTAAAAACAAAGCGCCGCCAGGGCAAAGGCGGCGGTTCGCGCGCGGCTGTTCGGGTTGTATTTTTGGATGAGCTCGCCGCAACGCGCGCATTCCGCGATTTCGCCGGGCGCAATTCGATCAAGTCTATTAATCAACCCGCAGGCATCGCAGGCGATCAATCCCTCGGTATCTTTCATGCGCGCGAAGTTCCGGTGGTCAGCTCGGCGTCATCATTCCCGGCCTAGAATTCATTTTCCCGAGGCGTGGCGGAGCGGTCGTGTGGGAGCAGGTCGCGGCCCTTCTGAAAGAGTAGGTAGAGCGAACCCGCCAGCCGAGTGACGTTCATCACGGTCGCCAACCAGGACCGCGACCTACCGTCGATCGCTCGATTGCTCCGCCTGGAGGACGCTCCGATCAGCAGCGCGACGGCGGCGGAGGCCAGAGCGCCTGCGCCGAGGGTTCGCCGAGCCGCGTGAGAAACGCCGTCCGACAGAACGCGGCACTCCCGGATGAGAATCGCGCGGTTGACGTCACTTTCCGCGACGAGCAGTTCTTTGTGCGGGTTCGATGATTTCATGAGAGTAATGATTCGAGGCTGGCGCGGTCCTTCCTCAATTGATCGATGGTCGCGCTAAGAGTGACCCAATTCCGCCGCAAATGGAGCAGCCGCCGATGCAAAAGCAATGCGACGGTCGCGTTTACAAGCGTCAGGATCAACAGCGCCGCGAGCCGCCAGGTCTCCCAGAACAACACGACGACCGCCGCGCTCAAGGTGAGCCAGGCCAGCAGGCCGAAGGCGGACACGCCGAGGCAAAGCCAGAGCGCCCGAATCAAGCGCGCGCGTTCTTCCTGAAGCTCAAGCAGCAGCAGGTCGAGGCGATTCTCGCCGACGGCCAAAAGCCGGCGAGCGACCCGCTTCGAACCGCGGGCCGGAGACTGACTGGCGGTCCCGGCCATGACCGAGCTAGTCGCGGCGACGCAAGAGGAAGCCGATCAGCGCGCCGACTCCAAACGCCACGCCAATCGCCGGGTAAGGATTTTCGCGAATGACGCGGTCAGCCGCCTTGGCGCCCTCAATCGCTTTAGTCTGCGCGTTGACGCAAGCTTCCTTGGCCGCCGCCAGGGCAGAGGAAAGGCGGTTGCGCGCCGCGATGACGTTTTCTTCCGCCGCATTGGCCGTGGCGGCCAAAAGATTTCCGGTGTCGTCCATGACGTCGTTGAGTGATTCCTGAGTTCGGTCCTTATTTGTATTCATAGCTTTATTCTCCGTTATCTTTTGAGTTACTCGTGGCAATGGCAACTGGCCCAAACGTGACGCGGCCGCGATCTCTCATCACGCTCAGTTCGACGCCCACCGGGCGACCGCAGAGACCATAAGTTCTGACGAGTAAGACTCTTATTCTCACGACCGTTGATCCGCAGCAACCATACCAGCTAGCAAAGTATCTCCGCCAGTGGGGTAAAGACGGGGGGTAGCCAATCTAGAAACCTGCGGCGCGAGCGTCCAGTCGTCGCCGCGCCTCGGTCTCTCCGGCGCCGGCCGAGCCGGGACATGGGTGCAGATTCGCGCTCGAGTTCAAGTGGTAGCCGGTAACTGCGGACCAGCGCCCAGAATAAGTGTCTTCTCGCGACTGGCGGATCGAAAGAGCCAGCGGCGCGTCCAAATAACTGCTCCCGCCGCAAATTGCGAGACACCCGTTCCAATCGTCGTCAAATGCAGCGCTCGGCGCGATCCTCGCGCCTCGCTCCGCGGGCGAGCTCGCGCGTATCTTGAATTGGCACGAATCACGCTTGCTAAGCAACGGTCGGTAGCTCTCAAAAGGCACTTTGTGGATAACAAGACGCCCATAACCCAATCAGGTCTCCGACGGCTTTCCGTGCCGATTACCAACTGGCGCGTGGCTGACGCGATACATATCGAGCTCCGAGATTCGAACGGCGTTCACCGACGCGCGAGCGAGGACAACGGGGCACGCTCACCTATTCGCCGGGTTTTCCGCGGTGGTAATGCGGCGCCGCGGGGAGCCGACTTCCGGCGCCAGTGTGTAAGCCAGTGTATTGTGTTCCGCCGAGACGCCGATTTGCGGCCCCTCCGGTTAGCGCGGGCATAAACAAGTGACGGTGATCTCCGACCGGTTACGTCAGTCTTGCCCAGTTCTGGTTGGCCCGGCTCGGGCCACCCCGGCCGACTTGGAGTCCGCCGTCGTCAAACGAGCGGTGGCCGGCCCTCGGCCCCGTTGGGTGACTGGTGAAAGCAATCGTTAAGCATGAACAGAATCGGGCGGAATTTGCCGCGACTTCTATTCCTGGCCGCGGCGGTGACCCAGGGAGCCGACCGGCAAGGCGCGATGTCATTCGAGCAGGTTCGCGCGGTCGCGCGTGAACTGTCCACTCGCCCTTTTGACCCGCCGACCAACGCCCTGCCCGCGGCGCTCACCAATCTCAGCTATACCGAGTTTCAAAAGATCACGTTCAAGCCGGACAAAGCCCTCTGGAGACCGTTGCGTCTGCCGTTTGAAGTCGAGTTCTTTCATCCGGGTTATGTTCACCAGAACACCGTCACGATTCATGAGTTCGACGAGCGCCATGTCCGCGTCGTCCCGTTCGATTCTGAGCTTTTCAACTATGGCGGCGGACAACGGGAGCTGCCGGGCGACCTGGGCTTCGCCGGGTTCCGTATCACGTATCCCGCCGCGCGCTTCGGCGAAGTCGCGGTCTTTGTGGGAGCAAGTTATTTTCGGATGATCGGCCAGGGCCAGACCTACGGAACCTCCGCTCGGGGGCTCGCCCTCGACACCGTCAAGGGCCAAGGCGAGGAATTTCCTGCATTTAGGGAGTTCTGGCTTCGCCGGCCGGCCGCGCACGACAAAGAGGTGACCGTCTGCGCTCTACTGGACGGCCCCAGCGTCACCGGCGCTTATCGCTTCATCATCCGCCCCGGCGCGGAGACGACGACCGACGTGAAGGTTGCCCTTTTTCCACGCCGGGAAACGGCGGAATTTGGCGTTGCCCCGTTAACCAGCATGTTCCTCCACGATGATAACGGACGCGCCATCTTCTCGGATTACCGACCGGAGGTTCATGATGCCGACGGCCTCTTGATGCGCACCGGGCGGGGCGAGTGGGTTTGGCGGCCGCTCGAAAAGGGAAAAATGCTGCGCGTCAACGCGTTTCAGGATCGGAACCCCCGCGGATTCGGCCTGCTACAGCGAAATCGCAATTTCGAGCGCTACCAGGACGTAGTGGCTCATTTCGAGCGCCGGCCCAGCGTTTGGATCGAACCGATGGGCGACTGGGGCGAAGGCGCCGTGGAACTGATTCAACTGCCTTCGGATCGGGAATTCGCCGATAATGTCGTCGCTTTCTGGAAGCCCGCGGCGCCACCAAAACCGGGATCGACGCTGGAACTGGAGTACAACATGCGTTGGATGTTGCGGAATCCCGGGCCGGACGATCTCGGCCGCGCGCGCGCCACCCGGGTGGGACGGGTGGTCGTCGAGCCGCCGGTTGACCCGCCTCAACTGCGGCTGGTCATTGATTTCGAGGGAGCGGCGCTGGCGAAACTGCCGGCGGACGCGGGTGTCACCGCTCGAATCGAGGGAGGGGCGGAGACTCCGCCGGCTCTGGAAAGTCTCTTCAAGAACCCGCATAACCAAACCTGGCGACTGGTGATCCAGGCGCCCGAGCCCAACCATGCCGTTGACTTCCGCGCCTGGCTGACGCTCGCGGGGAGGCCGATTACCGAAACGTGGTCGTTCACCTGGCAGCCATGAAGCCCTTTTTTCCAGAGACCGGCTCGGACGCGGACTGGAGCGCCGCGTTCGATCGGCTGGAGGTTTACCTGGCGGCGCTGCAGTTGCGGAATAGGCCGCAGCGGATTCAGCTGGCGTTGACCATCATCCGGGCCGCCGCCGCCCGGCACGAGTCGGATCCCAACCGGAGTCCCACGACGGTCACGATGGAGGAGGCGCGCCTGTTCATTGAGCGATGGTTTGAACGGCGGCTTGATGGGGACCCCCGCGCGGGCGTCACCGGGCGCCTGGCGCTATTCATTACGGATACCCCGGCGCATTGGCCGCGGGCGCTTTTGGCGAATGATGTTCCCCTCGAATGTGAGGCCGCGCTCCGGGCCAGCGGCGTCCGCGGCGGTCCGGACCTCCAGGTCTCACGCATGGTTCCCCGTCCGCTGGATGCCAGCCCGGCGCTGGAGGCGATCTTCACGGACGGATGGGAACGCCTGGAGCGGAGCACGGTTGTGCTTGCTCTGGCTTCCCTGGCGCTGATCCTAGGCGTCTTCGTGCTCGCCGCCATCCAATAGTGGCCCCCGTGATCTCGCTCTCGGAAATCACTCCCAAGCTCGCTCGACGGCGACGCCTGACCGTTTGGTGCGGCAATCTTGTCCTCCTCGGTTGCGGAGTCGTCCCGCTGTTCCGAATCATCGGCCGGCAGGGCTGGTCCCCGCTCGGGATCGCGTCGCTGATCCTTTTCTCAATTCTTCTGGCGCAGGTCGTTTTCGGTTTCACCATCGCCGCCATCGGGTTTTGGCAACTCGCGTCGCGCCATGATTGGGCGCGCATCAACAACACCCTGCCGCCGGAAACTGAAGCGCGGACCCTGCCGGCGACCGCGGTGGTGATACCCATCTTCAACGAGGACGTGAGCATGGTCTTTCAGGAACTGCGCGTCATGTATGCGTCGCTGCAAGCGACCGGACGGGCGGACGGTTTCGATTTTTTCGTCCTCAGCGATTCCAACGATCCGAATTCCTGGATCGCGGAAGAACGCGCCTGGCTGGAGGTATGCAAGCTCACCGGTGGGTATGGGCGAATCTTCTACCGCAAACGCCGGCTCGGGCTGAACCACAAAAGCGGCAATATCGCCGACTTTTGCCGGCGTTGGGGCGCGAAATACCGCTACATGATCGTGCTCGACGCGGATAGCTTGATGCGCGGACCGGTGTTCGTTCGTTTGGTGGAATTGATGGAGCGCAACCGTCGGGCGGGCATTATTCAGACCTTGCCGCAGTTGGCGCGCGGCGCCAGCTTGTTTCAGCGCGTCACGCAGTTTGCCGGGCGGGTTTACGGCCCGATGTTCGCCGCGGGATCGAATTATTGGCACCTTGGCGGCGGGACGTTTTGGGGACACAACGCCATCATCCGGCTCGAACCGTTCATGGCTCACTGCGCCATGCCGGAGCTTCCCGCGAGCAGTCCCCTCGGCCGCCGAATACTGAGTCACGATACGATTGAGGCGGCGTTGATGTGGCGCGCCGGGTTCGAAGTCTGGCTCGCGTACGATCTGGAAGGAAGTTACGAAGCCGGCCCGCCCGATCTCCTGGCCGCGCTGAAACGAAGCCAGCGCTGGTGCTTCGGGAATCTTCAGCACCTCTGGTTTCTTTTTTCGCCCCGGCTCCCGATCGAGAGCAGGATTCATATTCTCAATGGCATCATGGCATATCTCGGTTCCCCCTTATGGCTGCTTTTCCTGTTGCTGAGCAGCATGATGGCGCTCAACGGTCCTTCCCGCCTTGGGCCACTCCGGCAGGCTGATCCGGCCGTTCTCGTGACCGGCGGAGTTTTGTATTTCTACATCTTGTGCCTTTTGCTCGGGCCGAAGGTTCTCGGCGCCGCCTTATGCCTGCGCTCGCCGGGAATCCGGCGGCAATTTGGCGGCGCCGCGGGGCTGCTCTCGAGCGTCCTGCTCGAGACCGTCCTTTCGGCCCTCCAAGCCCCTATCCTGATGTTGTTTTATACCCGCTTTGTTTGGAGCGCGTTGACCGGTGGAAAAATGGAGTGGGGAGCTCAAGCGCGCGACGCGGACACGCTTCCCACGTGGCGTGAATTGCTGTCAGTCCATGGGGTTGACGCCTGTTTCATGCTGGCGTGGGCGGCGCTCATCGCCTGGTTGAAACCGGCGTTTCTCCCTTGGCTGGCGCCGGTGTTTATCGGTCCCATTGTCGCGGCTCCGATGGCTCGAGCGCTCGCCTCTAAATCTTGGGGACGGCGCGCGCGTGACCATAATCTTTTCGTCACGCCCGAGGAGTCCAACGCCGGCTCGGAACTGCGTCAGGCCGACCGCCCGTTCCACCGTGAAGGCCGTTCGTCCTTCCATTCACCGGCGCACGCGGGCGACCTCGGCCTCTTGCGGGCGATCCTCGATCCGTACGTGAACGCGATCCACGTCTCGCTGGTGCGTTACCGCCGTCAGGCAAGCCTCAATCGCCGCGAAAACCTGCTCCGAATAAGTGACCGACTGCTGAGCGCCGGCCCAGAGTCTCTCACGGCCCAGGAAAAACGAATCCTGCTCTGGGACAGCGATTCCATGCTGCGCCTCCATTGGAAACTGTGGAGTACTCCGCACTCCGAACTGCACCCCTGGTGGCGAGACGCGTTTCGCCTTTATGCCGACCAACCCTGAAGCGTTGATTCTCGCTGAGTCGGCGAACCACCACGGACCGCGCCTTCGCGCTCCCAGGCCGCGCGTTTCGCGACCGGCAAAAAAGCGCTTGCGACTTCCCCCGGGACAAGGTCACCCAGCCGCGGTCGGCGGAATCGTAAATGGCGCGACGAAGCCGAGCTTCTCGCCCAACGTGTTGATTCGCTCCAGCCATTGCTTGGCGTTCTCGTCGCCGTTTTGCGCCTTTTGCCGCATTTCCGGCGCCGTCTGGCTGAAGATTTTGAAATAGGTGTTTTGCGGTCTCCAAAGGTTGACCCCAAAGGGGAAGAAGCGCGGGATTCCGGCGGCGTGCTCGAAGTTCTGGACGGCGGCCAGATCTCCCGGCGCCTCCTGCCACTTCGCCGCCAGCCTTTCCAACTGTCGCTTGATCGCGTACGCGAGCCGGTCTCGTTCCAGTTGAATCCTCGAGGTCTCGATCTCCGCGAGCAACGCCTGGACGCGTTCCGGGTCGGCGGTCTCGGCTTGCAACTGGCGCTCCAGTTCCTGATTGAGCGCCAACTCCATGGCCGCTTCGATCCCTTTCGGCGGGGGCGCTCCGAGATCCGCGAGAAACCGGCGCAGCGCCGTGTGGCGATCACTGATGAGCCGGAAGGCGCTGAACAATTCCTCCTGCGTGGACGCCAGAATCTGGTTCAAAACCTTGCGTTGCTCATCCCGGAATAGTCCTTTGAGCGAAAGGCGCGAATGGCCGAAATGCCGGTCGATCCCGCGAATGACCTCGGGAAAATCAGCGTGACGGAACGCTTCGGAAATCTCCGTGAGCATGACCGAGTAGCCTTCGGCGTCGCGCCACGGATTAACGCCGCAATAGATGTTATGGTCGCCCATGTGAAGGACCGCGTAGATGAGGTCCCCGGTTTCGTGCGTGACGGCCAGAGTCACCGCGATCCGCCCGACGGCCAGGCGGGCGTTGCCGATGGTGAACAACTGTCGATCCGCCTGCACCACGGTAAACGAGAAGATCTGAGCCTTCTCGGGATAGGCTTCAAAAAGGGAACTGATCGCAAAATGAGCGGCGGCGGTCTCGACCGTCATGAGGGCGGGCTTGGCGTATCGCTCGTAAACGCGCCGGCCATCGCCCTGCTCCGGCAGATTGCTTTTGGCCTTGGACAAGGCTTCGGTGAAGGCCGGTTCGAGATCGCATCCGAGCGTTTGCCCCGCTAACTGTATCGCCCGCGCGGCATATTGGATGATCTGTGAAGTTTCGGGTCCGGAAACCTCGTCGAAGAACCAGCCGCAGCTGGTGTACATCAACATCAGGTGCCGCTGCATTTCCAGCAGCCGGATGGCGCACGCCTGCTCACCGTCATCCAAGGTGTGACTGCCTTGTTCGGTCAGAAAGCGCGCGGTCGATTCTGGACTGCGATCAAGGATGACCGCGATATACTGATCTCGGGCGGCCCAGGGGTCGCGGAGCAGTTTTTTGGCGGTGATTTCATACGCGGGCGCGGCCGAATCGCGCAGCCAATCCAAAGCGTTGCGCAGCGGCTCGCGCCAGTTCTGGTTCCAACTGGGATGGCCGCCGGAGTTGCAGCCGCAGTGGCGCCGCCAACGGTCCACCCCGTGCGCGCAACTCCACGCGGTGGCCTGATGGATCCTCACTTCCTGGGTTGGCGGGTGATTCGCCAGGTATTCCGCGTAGATGGTCAGCTTGACTCCCTCCTGCCGCTCGATCGACTGCAACGCAAACGCCAGGGCCATGTCCCCGTGGGGATGATGGTGTCCGTAGGATTCCCCGTCCGTGGCGATGTGGACCAGTTGATCTCCCGTCCGCGCGTCCGAAAACCCGTCCAGCAGACGCTCGGCGAAACGTTGGCCATCCGTAAGGAGGTTCTCAAAGGCCACCGCTTGGGCCAACGGTGCGTCATAGAAAAACACCACGATCGACCGGCCCGAACCAAGTCGCGCGAGATACGGCATGGAGGGATCGATCTTGCCACCGTCCACCGTCTTCCATGCGTCGCCCGCGAGCGGTTTTGTCTCCTTGGCCTGGAAGGGCGATAGGATGGTGAACTTCAAGCCCGACTCGGCCAGCACATCCAGGGTCTCGTCGTCCGCCGCGGTCTCCGGCAGCCACATGCCTTCGGGGCTTCGCCCGAACCGCGACTCGAAGTCGCGAATGCCCCAGAGAGTTTGCGTGTGCTTGTCCCGCCGGTTCGCCAGGGGCATGATCAGGTGATTGTAAGCTTGCGCGAGCGCGGAACCGTGCCCGGAAAAGCGCGCCTGACTTGTGCGATCCGCCTGGAGTATCGCCGCATAAACCTCCGGTTCCTTTTCCTTCATCCAGGAAAGGACGGTCGGGCCAAAGTTGAAGCTAATTCGTGAATACGAGTTGACGATCCGCTGAATGCGCCCTTCCGGATCCACCAGGCGCGCGTGCGCGTTCGGGGCGTAGCATTCCGCCGTCACGCGTTCATTCCAATCATGGTACGGAAACGCGGAATCCTGCAATTCCACGATCTCCAACCAGGGGTTCTCGCGCGGAGGCTGATAGAAATGTCCGTGAATGCAGATGAATCGGTTCATAAGTGTGCGCGTTCCTTCCGACGGGGGGGCGCCCTTAACGTTGAACGGCGCGTGGCGGGGTACGGTTGGCGCCGCGCAATCGGCCGGCGGGGAGCAAAGTTACGCCGGCCAGTTCGGTGGCGAATTCGTTGCATCGGCTGACCGCCAATTCGTTGAGTTTTCGGTCGGCGGCTTTTTCCTGGGAAAGTACGCGATCCAGGACCATCGACGCCGCGGAAAATCCCAACGTTTTGGCCCATTCAACCAGGCATCCGTAAGCGGCAATCTCGTAATGTTCGATCTTCTGGCCGGCGGCGATCAGCGCGGCATTAGCCGCTGGCGTACTCCGGTGCTCAGTGATGATTTCATCGATCTCTTCGACCATGCCGGCGATCGCTCGGCATCGCTTCGGCCGGGGTTTGTGACCGACCGCCTTGAATACAGCTTCCAACCGATTGATATGGCCGTGGGTCTCTTTGAGATGGAGAAGCAGCGTCTCGCGCAGGTCCCGGTCGGACGCGGCTTGCGCCAGCCGGGGGAGCGCCCGAACCAATTGATGCTCGGCGTCGTAGAGGTCCTGGAGTTGGGCCAGGAATAGACTGAATAGAGTCTTCACAATAAATAGTTGGCGAGCCAGTAAACCTAGGCCTTCTGGCCGAGACCGGGTCGCGCTTGGTGAGCTGGTTCCGCGCCGCCAATCGGCGACGCCAAGTCGCTCACGGTGATCACGACCGTCACCCGCAATTCGCGGTGGGCCGTGGGGCAGTTCGGCGCCGCCAAGCGCCGCCCCGCGTCGCTCAACTCAAGCGCCGCCCGCCATTTATTAGCGCGAGAGTCGAGCATCAAGATTCCATGCCGCGCTGATGAGCGCGAGGTGGGTCAGCGCCTGAGGGAAGTTACCCAGATGTTCGCCCGCGGGGCCGAGTTGTTCGGCGTAAAGGCCGAGGTGGTTGGCGTAGCCGAGCGCCTTCTCGAAGATGAAGCGAGCCTGCCGCAGGTCGCCGGCCCGGGCCAGGCACTCGACATACCAAAATGAGCAAACTGAGAAGGTGCCTTCGCCGCCGGACAATCCGTCCGACGTCGCTTTCAGCGGGTCGTAACGTTTCACCAACGAGTCGTCGATCAATTCAGCCTCGATGGCCCGCAGGGCGCCGCGCCATTGGGGATCGGAGGCGCCGATGAATTTGACCAGCGGCATGAGCAGCGCCGAGGCATCCATCACCGCGGCGCCTTTGTACTGGGTGAACGCGTTGCGCTGAGGGTTCCAGAATTCTTCGTAAACGTCGGCGTAAATCTCGTCACGGGTCTGGCGCCAGCGTTCCATGGGAAACGGAAATCCGCGTTGGACCGCCAGCCGGATTCCCCGGTCGATCGCCACCCAGCACATAACCCGGGAATTGAGAAACTCGCGTGGTTGACCGCGAATCTCCCAGATTCCTTGATCGGGCGCCCGCCAGTGATCGCATACCCAATCGATGTCGCGCGCGAGCTGTTTCCAGAAGCTGTACGAGATCGGTTCACCGTGTTTGTTATAGAGGTAAACCGCGTCGATGAGTTCACCGTGGATATCGAGTTGAAATTGGCCGACCGCCGCGTTGCCGATCCGCACTGGACGGGACCCGCGGTAGCCTTCCCAGTGGGCCAGCGTCTCTTCGGGCAATTCACGCCGACCGTCGATCCCGTAGAGAACCTGGAGTTGGTTGCCCGGCTCGATCTCCCGGCAGCGCGCCTCGGTCCAGCCCATGAACGCCGCCGCTTCCTCCATATAGCCCAGGCGCATGAGGGCGTAGAGAGCGAAGGACGCGTCCCGCACCCAGGCATAGCGATAGTCCCAGTTGCGCGGGCCGCCCGGCTGCTCGGGCAGTCCGAAAGTCGGCGCGGCGACGAGCGCGCCAAATTCCCGCGACGCGAGCAATTTGAGCGTGAGCGCGGAACGGTTAACCATCTCGCGCCAGCGTCCGCGATACCTGCTTCGGGCCACCCAGGTCAGCCAGTAATTCATCGTCTCCTTGAACGACTCGGTTACGAAGTCCGGCCCCGCGGCGGGTGAGTCATCCTCGGCGCCCGAGGTCTCGAGAATGAACCAGGCGGTTTCTCCCGCGCGCAGACGGAATTCGCCGAGCGCGGCGCCGTTCTCGATTCGCAACCCGACGCTGCCGCGGAGGCGAAACGCCGTCCGGTCGGCGCCGTTGGACCGAAAGAGCCAGCCGCGCGGCCGTTTTTCCACGGTGTGGCCGGCGCGACCGTAGTCAAACTTCGGCGCGCACGCCGCGCGGAATTCGATCTCCCCGCGCACCGCCTTGACCCGCCTTACCAACGCGTGCCAGCCGGGTTCTTTCGCGATCGGCATGAAATCGGAAATCTCGCCAATGCCATCCTCCGCCAGGAAACGCGTCAGGAGCATGTTGGTATCGGGGAAATACATCTGTTTGCGTCGAAACGCGTCGGAAACGGGGGTCAGTTGAAACTGTCCGCCCAGGCGTTGATCCAACAGCGCGCCAAAAATGGTGGGGGAATCCACTCGCGGAAAACACATGAAATCAACGGCGCCATCCATTCCGACCAGGGCGACCGTGTGGAGGTCACCGACGATGCCGTAGTTTTCGATGGGTTGATAACTCATGCGCGGAGATTTCGCGGGTTTGTCGTCGTGCTCGGGCGGCTCAAGGCTCGCGTTTGAAAAACACGGCGCCCAGCGGGGGCAGTGTGATAAACAGTGAATGCGATTGTCCCTGCCAGCCGAAGGGCGCCGGCGCCACGCCCCCAAGGTTCCCCTGGCCGCTCCCGCCAAATTCCACGCCGTCGCTGTTCAGCGCCTCTCTCCAGTAGCCACCGCCCGGCGCCCCAACCCGGTGATTGTGGTGGGTCGCCGGCGTGAAATTGAACACCGCGAGAATGCATTCATTCGTCGGTGGATTCTGTCGCGAACAGACGAGCACGGATAACTCGGACGCCGAGCCGTCGATGCATTGAAATCCCTCGGGGCGGTTGTCGGTTCGATGAAGCGCCGGTTCGCGGCAATAAAAGTGATTGAGATCGGTGAGCCACCGTTGAAGCTGCCGCCGCCGTGGGTCCAGTGGAATCAGGCTCCAATCGAGGCTGCCCCACGGATTCCAGGCATCCCATTGGCCGAATTCCGAACCCATGAAAACCAGCTTCTTGCCGGGCTGGCAGTAGAGATAGGCCAGCAGCAATCGGAGATTCGCGAACTTTTGCCAGTCGTCACCCGGCATTCGCGCGAGCAGCGATCGGTGGCCGGGCATGACCTCCTCGTGCGCCAGCGGCAGCGCCCAGTTTTCCGAGTATGAAATCGAGCCGGGCAGCCTCAGTTTCCCGTGGTGATGCTTTCGATGGATTGGATCCTGATCAAAGTACGAGAGCGTCGCGGCGGTCGCGTTCTGGTCCCACTTGTAACCGAAACCCAGGCCTCCCGCATAGGTTGGCCGGGAGGCCATCGGCCAATCCGACGCATCCTGCCCGATCGTCTGTACGTCGGGGAATGAGCGATAGACGGCTTCATTCAAACGCTGCAGAAAGTGAACCCCTTCGACGTTCGGACGTTGATTCTCACGGTGGGGTTCGCCGGTCGGTGAGCCAGCCGACGCCTCGACGCGCAGCAAAGCGTCGAGGTCGCCCAAGTGGAGGCCATCAAGGTGATATTTATCCAGCCAAAAGAAGCTGTTGCTGAACAGCAGGCTGCGGACCTCCGGACGTCCGATCTCCGCGCCGGTTCGGCGACGCGCCGGCGAGGCGCCACCAGACTCACGCTCTCGGCCGGGTGGGCGCCAGGGCGTCCAATCCAGGATGACGCCGATGCCGTGTTGGTGCAGCGTGTCGATCAGCCACATGACGTCCTGCGGTCGGCCAAGGTAAGACGCCGGGGCGGAATGGCCGAACGAGCCGTAGCCGAACGGATCGACCGGCGAGGTCCCGGTTGCGCCTAATAGCTGGACGTGCGTGAAACCGAGGGCCTGGACATACTCGGCCAGCTCGGGCGCCAACTCGAGCGCCGTCAGTGGGCGATGCCCTTGTTTCGGCGCTCGCCGCCATGAAGCCGGATCGAGTTCGTAGATTGAGACCGGATGATCCAACGCGAAGCGCGGCTTCCGCGTGTCCATCCATTCGCGATCGCGCCAATTGTAATCGAGATTCCAGACGACCGACACTCCCCGCTCCAGCGGCTCTTGCAAGAACGCGCCCGGATCGGTCTCGTCGAAGATTCCCTCCGGCGCGCGGTACGCGATCTGATATTTGTAAATCGTACCCTGGCGCACACCCGGGACAAACCCGGCCCAGAGTCCCGATTCGCCCAGCGGTTCCAGCGGATTGGTCCAGGGCGACCAGTCATTGAAATCACCGATTACGGAGACGCGGTCGGCATCGGGCCGCCAAAGAACGAACCAGGCGCCCGTGGTTCCCGGCTGAGTTGACAGATGAGCTCCGAGCTTTTCATGAAGACGGAAGTGGGTCCCCTCGTTGAACCAGTGCAGATCCTCCGGCGTGATCCAGGTTGCGAGGTCGGGGGTTGTTTTCATGAGGAGACGGGCGGCTCAAGCAACTCAAGGATCGCCTGCAGCGGAATCTTCACCCAATCCGGCCGCGCATTAAGCTCGTAACTGAGTTCATAGACGGCCTTGCGCAGTAGAAATGCCTCCAGCATGACGCGCAGCTCCGGGTCTTTTTGAGGCGCCAATCCGTCGGGTCGCAGCTCGCTCCGGTAGGCCTTGAAATAGAGGGCGCTGACCCAGCGGCTCCAAAAGCTGGCCCACGCCACCGACCGCGCCATTTGCGCCGCCGGCAAGACACCACTCTCAACCTGCTTAAGGACGGCCGCCTGGGCGGCGTAGCGGAATGACTGAATCATTCCGGCGACATCTTGCAACGGCGAGTGTTTGATCCGGCGCTCGCTCAATGGGCGCGCTGGCTCTCCCTCAAAATCGATGATCCAAAAGTCCTTGCCGTCGTAAAGCGCCTGCCCGAGATGAAAGTCTCCATGGCAGCGAATCCGCAACGCCGGCAGCGCCGCCCGGTAAACGAGGCGAAACCGGTCCAGGATTATCGCTTCCGAGTCGAGGACCGCCTGGGCGGTCGGCTGGACGTCCGGGGCCAGCCGCGTGAGGCGCGGGCGCAGGAGTTGGAAGCTTTCCCGCAATTGATTCCGCATCGATTGAAACAGGCCTCGCTGATAGTGCGGCGTGAACGGTTCGGGGTTGAAATTCCGGTCACCGGTATCGGACGCCAGGGCGGTGTGCAGGGCCGCGGTGCGGCGGCCGAGCAGCCGCGCGAAATCGGCATAATTACCTAAAAGCTCCTTCACGCCGTCCGAAAGCTCACCCTTCGCCAAGTCCACGACTGAAGCGGTGGGAATGACCGGCGTCCGGTGGCTCTCGGGCAACGTCTGGATTCGCTCGTAAAACCGGCCCAGCGCGTCGATGGTTTCGCGCCAGGCGTCCTTCGAATTCGGAACGAACGCGCTCATGACCGCGGCGGTGGCCGGTTCGTCTTTCCCGTCATGGTACTCGATCGCCCCGGCCAGCGGCGGAACGTGCGGGAACTTTTGCCGGGTGAGAAACCGGCCAATCTCCAAGTCTGGATTGACGCCGAACTCGATTCGGCGAAAGAACTTTAAGATCAACCGGTCGCCGAAGATGATCGAGGAATTGCTCTGCTCGGCCTGGCTTGGGGCGGGCGCGAGGTCCAGCGCCTTTTCCATCCGTAACTTGCGCAGCACGGCCGTGGAGATGGCGCGGAGCGTTCCGTGTCGTCCCAAAAGACTGCGTGGTCGCGAGATGAAATCGAGCAGCTTTCGGCAAAAATCGGGATTGCCCAACGCGTCGTAAACCACGCCTGCGTGGCCGGGCCGCCGGAATTTCAGCGGGAGAAAGATCAACGCCGGGCGTTCGGCGGTGATCGCCTCCGCCGCTTCTCCCACGGCGCACGCCAACGGGAGCAGGTAGAGATCGGGCTCCGCCTGAAGGTATTCAATTTGCGCCACGACCACCAGCGCCTGCTGGTCGGATAGCGGCGCCGGAATAAGCTCCAGGATGCGCGCGCCCTTGATCGAACGCGCCTTGGCCCCAAACCAGCGGCGGGAGGGGAGCCATTCCATCAGCGCGGCCTCGAGGCGGAAGCGGTGATCGTCGTCAAATACCTCAAGCCAATCCTGCTCCACGATCAACGCGGGCGCCGCCGCCTGTCCGGCGCCGCCAGCGGCCTCGATCCGCGCGGCTGGCTCAGCCTCCAGAGAGAACCAATAAAACGCGTGCGCGGAGAGCGACAGAAAATAGGGCCGATCGCCAATGGCGGGAAACTTGGCGCGGCCGAAAAGTTCGACGGGCGTTCGTCCCTGAAAGGCGGCCAGATCGAGCGCCACCGGCTGCGCGAAACGGGAAAGATTCACGACCACCAGAATGCACTCCTCGCGGTACCGGCGCAGAAAGGCCAGCGCTTTGCGATTCTCAGGATGAAGGAATTCGAGGGTCCCGAGCCCAAACGCCTGCCAGCGCTTGCGCAGGGAGATTAGACGCCGCATCCACCAAAGCAGCGAGCTCGGGTTTCGTTCCTGCACTTCGACGTTGACGGCCTCGTAGTGATTCTCGGGATCGATATTGATGGGCAGGTAGAGGCTGTGCGGGTTGGCGCGGGAGAAGCCGGCGTTCTTGTCCGCGCTCCACTGCATCGGCGTGCGCACGCCGTTACGGTCACCGAGATAAATGTTCTCACCCATTCCGATCTCGTCGCCGTAATAGAGCACCGGCGTCCCGGGAAGCGAGAACAGCAGGCCATTCAGCAATTCGATCCGCTTCCGGTCGTTGCCCACCAGCGGGGAAAGCCGCCGGCGAATGCCGAGATTGAGCCGGGCCTGGTAGAGGTGCGCGTAGGAGCGGTACATGTAGTCCCGCTCCTCATCGGTCACCATTTCAAGCGTCAGTTCGTCGTGATTGCGAAGAAACAAGGCCCATTGCGCGGTCTCGGGTATGGGTGGCGTCTGATCCAGGATGTCAACGATGGGGATTCGGTCCTCCATTCGCAGCGACATGAACAGCCGCGGCATCAGGGGGAAATGAAACGCCATGTGGCACTCGCCCGCCGCGCTATCGCCGAAATACGCCACGGCGTCGTCGGGCCATTGGTTGGCTTCCCCCAGCAGCATCTTGTCCAGGTATTTTCCATCCACGTGTCGCCGCAGGGACTTGAGGAATTCATGCGTCTCCGGCAGGTTTTCACAGCTCGTCCCCTCCCGCTCGTAAAGATAGGGCACGGCGTCAAGGCGCACGCCATCGACGCCCAGTTCGAACCAAAAATCAATCACCTTGAACATCTCTTCATGCACCGCCGGATTGTCGAAATTCAAGTCCGGCTGATGGGAATAGAACCGGTGCCAGTAGTAGGAGTTGGCCATATCGTCCCACGTCCAATTCGAGGTCTCGGTATCCTTGAAAATCACCCGGGTTCCGCGGTACTTCTCGACGGTGTCACTCCACACGTAATAGTCGCGCCAGCGGCTCCCCGGCTTGGCCCGCCTCGCGCGCTGAAACCAGGCATGCTGGTCGGAGGTGTGGTTGAGGACAAGTTCGGTGATGACGCGGAGTCCGCGGCGCCGCGCTTCCCGCAAAAAGACCTTGAAGTCTCCCAGCGTGCCGTACGCCGGGTGGACGCCGTAATAATCAGAGATGTCGTAGCCATCATCTTTGAGCGGCGATGGATAGAACGGCAGCAGCCAAACCGCCGAGATTCCCAAGTCACGCAGGTAGTCCAGTTTGGCCGTCAATCCACGGAAGTCACCGGCGCCGTTTGCGTCGCTATCATGGAACGCGCGCACGTGGACTTCGTAAATGATGCCGCGTTTGTACCAATACGGGTCTCTTTCGCTCGCTCGGGCGTCGCCTGGTTTCTCAACTGCCATAAGTTGTCGTCGCCGCCTGATTGTCGGGGGCGTCCCTGCGGCGCGCGGCTGGTCTCAAGTCCACAATCCGGTGGCGTGTCGGCGTCGTCATGCCTGGCGGCGTTTCGGCGAGAAAATCAATCCCGTTGCTCATTATTGGCTAAACGTAATAGTCGAAATCCCTTTCCGTACGCACGCGCCGTCGAAACTGAAAAACATGCCCCGGGGAATACGCGGGATCGAGTTCCACGTAATTCCTCGGGCCACGCCAAAGGAAGCGGGCTCCGGTCAACAAATCGTGCGCTTGATAGGTTTGATTCGGATCGAGGCGCATCCGATCCTGCGGCAGGTCCAGCCAACCGGCCTGCACGCGGGTCGGGTCGAGATTAACGACCGTGACAATCGCCAGGTCGCCTTGATCGGTTGATCGGCCGTAGGCGAGCAATTGATCGTTGTCAATCGGCAGGAACGCCAGGCCGCGGTTCGATTGGAATACCGGGTTTTCCGAGCGGATGCGGTTGATCCGCGCGATCAGGTCCTGGAGCGGATAGGACGCGTCTGGCGCCCAGCGCCGGATTTCGTATTTCTCTGAATTAAGATACTCCTCGGAGTCGGCTTCACGCGGCCTATTTTCACAGGCCTCAAACGCCGGGCCATAAATGCCGTAATTCGAGCCTAAGGTGGCCGCCAGGATAAGTCGGATGGCAAACGCGGGCCGCCCGCCGATTTGCAGGAATTCCGTGAGAATATCGGGAGTATTTGGCCACAGGTTGGGACGTAAATAGTCGGCCAGCGGAGCGCGCCCCAGTTCGGTGAAATAGTCAATTAGTTCATCCTTGCGGTTGCGCCACGCGAAATAATTATATGATTGGGTAAAGCCTAACTTGGCGAGATGAAACATGACCTTCGGCCGAGTGAAGGCCTCCGCCAGGAAGATCAAATCAGGCTGTTCCCGCTTCAACTCGGCAAGGCACCATTCCCAGAAAAGCAAGGACTTGGTATGAGGGTTGTCCACCCGAAACGTCCGAATCCCGCGCGCGATCCAAAATTCAAAAATGCTCTTCAGCTCGTCCCAGAGCGAACGCCAGCCAGCGCATTCAAAGTCGAACGGGACGATGTCCTGATATTCTTTCGGTGGATTCTGCGCGTATTGAATTGTTCCGTCGGGCCGCTTGCGGAACCACTCGGGGTGGTCGCGGACATAGGGATGGTCCGGCGAGCATTGGAGCGCGATATCAAGCGCGATTTCCAAGCCGGACGCTTTCGCCCGCTCGACCAATTCGCAAAAATCTTCCAAAGTCCCCAACTCGGGATGCACGGCTTTGTGACCGCCCTCCCGGGAGCCGATCGCCCATGGGCTTCCCGGGTCATTCGGCTGTCGCGCCAATTGATTATTTCTACCTTTGCGCGCGGATTCTCCGATTGGGTGGATCGGCGGCAAATAAAGCACGTTGAAGCCCATGGCGGCGACTCGCGGCAGATGAGCCGCGACGTCCTTGAGGGAGCCGGGCCGCTCCGGAGACGGGGAGCAGGAACGCGGAAACAGCTCGTACCAGGCGCTGAATTGGGCGCGTAATGGATCGACGATGACGCGCAGTTCCCGGTGGTAGCGTGTCGCGAGCTGGTGGTCGCGATAGCGGACGGAAAACTCCCCGAGGGCCACACCCCATTTTCCGATCCATACGCCCGCCGAAAGGTTGGGTGAACGGAGCTCGGCCGACCAATCGCGCGGAGCGGTGGCGTCCCTCGGCTGGGCGCGCGATGCGATCGCTTCCAGCAATTGGGCGCCGACGAGCGCGTCAACCGCGACGTCCTGGCCGGCTCGCAGTTTCGCCTGCAGTTCACTTTGCCACGATTTAACCGGGTCGATCCAGCCCTCGACGGTGTAGCGATGAATCCCCAGCCGCTCGACGACGAACACGCCCCGCCAACGGTCATTGGCGGCCGCGCTGAGGGTCACCTCCGACCATTCGGGCGTCGTCTCGTCCCGATGCAGTACGACGGCCGAGAGTTGACTGTGCCCATCCGCGAAAAGATTTGCCTCCACCGTCACGGATTCGCCGATGACGCGCTTGATCGGGAACCGGCCGCCGTCGATTTCAGGACTCACGGATTCGATGATAACGCGCCGACGCCCAACGTCCTCGTCTTCGAGTAGGCTGATCATAATTCGCGTTTTCTGTTTAAGGAGTGAAGTGGATCGGCGGCGCCAATCGAGACGTGGGCGAGGCGCCGCTCGTCCCGTAGGGTCTCTTGATCGCGGCTCTCCGGCCCCGGGGCTTCACCAGTCGTTAGTTAACGCTTTTCCGTGGACGGAGACTATAGGGTCTTGACCCAAAACCGGTTGGATTCGCGACCCGATGCATGGTCGCGGCCGTCGTGGACACGCAGACGCGCCGGCGCCGCTTGGGGTGTCGTGATGAGGGCGGACGGCGGCAGCTTTTAGGTGGCTGGGTAACTGTCCGATCGGGGAGCCTAATCTCGACATTAACTTGATCGGACCGATTAGACACCTGACTTCGCGCGAGGCCGAATGACTGCTTCCCGCGGAGCGAGCCGCGGCGTTGGCGTGAAAATCAGTGGCCGGGTCGAACGAGTCAGTTGAACACGGCGTAGCTCAGGCCTCCGCGCGGGCTAATTGGGGTGAAGACCCGCTTGGACGGGAAGATTGAGCGGCTAAGTTGGGTGTGTCGATCAGGCTCGAGCTTGGCAAGTTGGGAACGCGTCGCCGGGCCGACGCCGGCAATGGCCGATAAGCAAGCCGACGCCGATTATTCGTGTGTCGTCCAAATGTGGGCGTCGAGACGATCCAGGTTGAGATGAAAGACATCAAAGTATGAAAACCGTGCTACTGGTGGAAGACAGCGCCGATGATGTTTTCCGAATGAAAAGGGCCTGTCAGCGGAGCGGTATTCCCCACTCTCTCCAAGTCGTCACGAACGGGGACGAGGCAATCGATTATCTTTTGGGGAGCGGGGGTTATTCAGGTCGTGGATTTAAGGGTTTCCCGGATTTGGTGTTTGTTGATTTAAAGTTATCGGCCGAAGTTGGCCGCGACGTGGTGAAACGGATCCGAAGCAACCCGGGATCGCGGAGTGTGCCGGTCGTCATCCTCTCGGGTTTGCCAACGCCGAACGGACCTTCGCGAGCCTATGAACTAGGGGTCACCTCCTATCTGAGAAAGCTTCCCTGCCAAGCCGAGTTCGGACAGGCGGTGCGGGTGATTCTGAAGTATTGGCTGGAGGTTGCCGCACAGCGGGCTTGACGCGCGGAGCGGTGGCTTCGATTCAGGTGAAAAGCCCGGTCGGTGGAGAGCGATATTAATGGGTCACTTCGGTTGCCATCGCGTACGGTTTCTTTTCTGCCGGGGTGGACCGAGCGCGGGAAATATTCCGCGTGATCGCCGACCGTCGCGGTTGGTCCGATGCGGGCGCCCGCCTAACGGGCTGTCCGACGTGTGGCTTTCGAAAAGGCTCCCCGGCGGAAAACCGTTGTCGTTGGCGGGCGGCTTCATTTGCGTAAACTGCTGTGGGGCCTTCGGCCTTCTTTTGGCGAGTTGGGGAATCGTCGTCGGGCCGCGAGGCCGCGACAAACCACGAATTGGAGGCTTGCGGTTCCCCCGGAGATTGGTGTAAAGACTGGCGCGTGAACGCGGTGTTCTTGGACCGGCGGATCGTTTGCGCGAGGCTCGCGGGCCTCTCTGGCGTCAACGCTTTCGCGGGCTTCAGGTATGCGCCGCGGTTCAGGATGTGAGTTTTTGGTAATCAGGTGGCCGATGTGGCGGAATTGGCAGACGCGCTAGACTCAAAATCTAGTATCCGAAAGGATGTGTGGGTTCGACCCCCTCCGTCGGCACCACTCTGATCCCCAAAATTGAGGGTAGTCATAGTCGAAGGGGTGTACCACCAGCGGACGTTTCTGCGGTTCGAGGCGTCGCCGCGCTTTGTGCCGACGGAATGGAAATCGGTCTCCCGCTCGCGCCCCGCCTTGACGGCGGGGGCAAGGCATCGTCCAGTAGGGATGACGTAATTATGGCAAAAGACCCTGTTTGCGGGATGACGGTGGACGAGAAGACGGCGGCTTGGGCTGAGCGCGACGGAGAAAAATATTATTTTTGCTGCGATGGCTGCCGCGCCAGTTTCCTCGCGAAGCCGCGGTTGCCGGTGATGTCCTCGCCGCAGGCGGGACCCGGGCGCTGTGGAGGAGCCGTCCCGGCGGCGCCGGTTTCAACCGTCAGGCCACCGTCCGCCGAGGCCGGCGGTCATGCGTGTTGCGCTTCGAAAACCGGCTTATCGGATCGGGACTCGACGCACGCCGTTCTGGGTGGTGGTGGTGGACCGGCGCCGGAAGCGAAGTTTTTTTGCCCGATGTGTCCCGGCGTCGCGTCGGACTCGCCGGGTGACTGCCCGAAATGCGGCATGGCGTTGGAAAGGAACCCAGCGTGGCGGCCGGCGCAGAGGGTCGTCTTTATCTGCCCGATGCACCCGGACGTCGAATCCGATCGCGCTGGGTTTTGCCCGAAATGCGGGATGGCGCTCGAGCCTAAAACGGTCGCCGATGAAGCGTCGGACGCCGCCGAATCCGCGGGCGTGGCGGCGCTTTCGCGGAGATTTTGGCTGTCGTTGGGGTTGAGCGCGCCGGTCTTCGCGCTGGCCATGGGAGCGCACCTCCCCGGGGGCGGTCTGGCGGCGGGCTGGCCGCGCGGGGTCTCAAAGTGGATTGAGTTCGCGCTGAGCACGCCCGTCGTGGTTTGGGCCGGGGCGCCGTTCTTTACCCGCGCGTGGAATTCGCTCGTTCAGCGAAGCCCTAATATGTTCACGCTGATCGCCAGCGGCGTCGGCGCGGCCTACGGTTTCAGCGTCGTGGCGGTCATTGCGCCCGGCATTTTTCCCGGGTCCTTCCGGCTGCATGGCGAGGTCGGCCTCTATTTTGAAGCGGCCAGCGTGATCACCACGTTGGCGCTGCTTGGCCAGGCGCTGGAGGCCAAGGCGCGCGGCCGGACGGGACTGGCGATCCAGGCTTTGCTCCACCTTGGCGCCAAGACCGCCCATCGCGTGCGCGCGGGGCGCGAGGAGGAAATCCCGGTCAACCAAATCGTCAAAGGCGATGAACTTCGCGTCCGCCCCGGAGAGAAAGCGCCGGTCGATGGCGTGATCCTCGAAGGGCAGACCCACATCGACGAATCGATGATCACCGGTGAATCGATGCCAGCCGCAAAAGGAGTAGGGGACAAAGTCATCGGCGCGACGTTGAATCAAACCGGCGCCTTTTTGATGCGGGCGGAGCGAGTCGGCGCCGAAACGCTGTTGGCGCAGATAATTCAACAGGTGGCGGCGGCCCAGCGCAGCCGGGCGCCGATCCAGCGACTCACGGATAGAATCGCCGGGTACTTCGTCCCGGGCGTGATCGCCTGCGCGGCCCTGACGTTCGTCGTGTGGGCAATCTGGGGACCAGCTCCGGCGCTGGCCTACGCCTTGGTCAACGCGGTCGCCGTCCTCATCATCGCCTGCCCCTGCGCGCTTGGTTTGGCTACGCCGATGTCGATCATGGTTGGGGTCGGCCGGGCGGCCACGTCGGGGATTCTCATCAAGAACGCGGAGGCGATTGAGCGCGCCGAGCGAGTCACGCACCTGATTATCGACAAGACCGGCACGCTCACGGTTGGACGGCCGCGCGTGCGAACGACCCTGGCGGCGCCAGGCGTGACGGAAGAGGAGGCCCTGCGCGTGGCGGCGGGCCTCGAGCAATTCAGCGAGCATCCTTTGGCGCGGGCCATCGTGGACGCGGCGCAGGGCAGGGGGCTTAAACTACCGGCGGCGCGAGACTTTCAGTCCGTCACCGGGGGTGGGGTAACTGGCACGACCAGCGGGGCAAGCATCCTGGTTGGGGGCGAACGCTTCCTGGTTGACCGAGGCGTTTCGCTCACCGCCGAGTGGCGTCGAGTGTCGAGCGAGCAGCAGGATTTGGCGCGAACGGTGGTTTGGGTGGCTCGCGATCAAAAGGTCATCGGTTTGATCGCGATTGCGGACCCGGTCAAGGAGGGATCTGCGCAGGCGATCCGTGAGTTGCGAGCGCTCGGAATCAAAGTGATCATCTGCACTGGAGACAACGAGAAAACCGCTCGCGCCGTCGGGCGCGAGCTTGGCATTGACGAGATTCACGCGGGGGTTTTGCCGGCGGACAAGCATCGTTTTGTGAGTGATCTTCAACGGAACGGCGCGGTGGTCGCCATGGCGGGCGACGGCATCAACGACGCGCCCGCGCTGGCGGTGGCCGACGTGGGCATCGCGATGGGGACGGGGGCCGACGTCGCGATCGAGAGCGCCGGGATTACGCTGGTGAAATCCGATTTGCGAGCGTTGGTCAGGGCGTTGCGGCTGAGTCGGGCCATCATGCGGAATATTCGGCAGAACCTCTTTTTCGCGTTCATTTACAACGCGCTCGGCATACCGCTCGCCGCCGGAGCGCTCTATCCTGTTTTTGGCCTGCTCCTCAGCCCCATGATCGCCGGCGCGGCGATGAGCTTCAGTTCGGTCTCGGTGATCGCCAATTCGCTCCGGTTGCGGGCGTCCCGATTGGATTAGCGGCACGCGCGATCGCGTACTGGGTCGCGCGGAACTACGCTTTCCCGATCCGCCGGCCGCATGTCATCCTCGGAAGTCCGGCGCGCAGAAATACTCGAGCAACGAATCGATCTCAGCCCGTTGAATCTCCCGCGCCCGCAAATGTCGCGGGTTAGTCGCCGGCAAGCTCGCAACCTGTTCGCATAAATCGACGAACACCAATGGGTCCCAGATCCCGCCGCGGATCAACTGGGCGCCGCTCCCCGCGTCATCACCCGGGAGGCTGGCCACTCGTTTGGCGATGGTGGCCAGGCAATGATGGGAGCCAATCCGGCGGAACCAATACTTTGAATTCCAGTAATCCGGCTCGCGACGGTGCATAATACCATGCAGAAAACTGCCGCTCGGGGTTTCAATGCCCTGCGATAATTCGTGTGACGCGTCGAGGTGGTCGTGCCAAAGAAGGAGCGCGCTACGGATCAATGGCGGCGCGTCCGTCGAGAGCCTGCCGGTCGTAAACAAAGCGTCGAGCGCTTGATTGAGCTGGGCGACGGACAGGACGCCGCTTCTCGTTTGCGGCCCCAAAGCGGGCAGTTCCTGGGTGGTAATTAGCTCACGCAGTGCGGCGAGCGTGGAGAAGGACGTTGGCATAGCTCGATCCAGGTTGACGGGGGCCTTTCAGCGGCTCCCCGCTTTGATGCGGCGCACGTCCGACGTCCTCACTCTTAGTGAATCGGCGGGCAATCGAAATATCACCAACCCGCACTCGATTTGAACGGTGTCGCCGCCAATTTGACCTTGGCCGCTGGCGGCCGAGACGGTTGGTCTTCGCGAAACGTCCCGCCGCTTCGTCTGTCGCGCGTCTGGCCGACGGATTTCAGCATTCATTGGTAGGTTCGTTCGCATAACTAATTGAAGCCGAGAGTCGGACTAGCCAAGGAGACGCCCGCTAGGCCAACGTGAATCCGAAGCAGGCATTGATGCGCTGGACCAAGGCGCGTCGTCGCGTGGCGCCCACGCTGCCTCGGCGGCGATATAACCGCTCCTTCTCTACGAGATACATCAGATCGCACTTGACGAGCGTCTCCCAGTCGAGTCCATCGGCTCCATTCAAAATTATCTCGTTCTCGCGCGGTGGCCGGCTTGCTCGCTGGCTGGAACCAATCAACACGTTAACCAACGGCGCGCGCGCGACGCGGTCGGGGTGGCTAACAATCACTGCGGGGTGTGGCCCGGCGTCGGCAAAGTCACACGTCCAGATTTCCCACCGCTTCATTCGGTCTCAACCCTCAGACTGGAAGCACGCGCGGTCCGGCGCTCGGCGCGATTATCGCCCTTGGCGTAGAGGTGACGCAACGAGCCGGGCGGAAAGGAAGTCGTCGTGAGTGACTTCTCCTCCGCGTCCAGAATCCGTAAACCGGCCCTGACGACTTCACTGGCGTTGTGGTAGCGTCCGCTCGTAATCAAGCGAGCAATCAAATCTTCGAAATGTTTTGTCAACGCGATGTTCATCGATGAATTATCGGATTAGATAGCGCCTATTGTCAATCTACCCAGCCACCGTCCCCGTGCTTTTGAACTCTGGGTCCGCGAGGCCGGGCAACTCGCCCGCGCTGTCGGCAAACGAATCCACCGGCGCGCCCATCCGTTTGAGCATCGAGACGTAGAGGTCGCAAAGCTGCGTATTCCGGTCGTAAACCAAATGCCGTCCGGTGGCCAACGTGCCGCCGCCGCGACCGCCGAGGACGAGCGGGAGATTATGCGGGTTATGGGCGTTGCCGTCGCGCATGCCGGCGCCGAAGAGAACCATGCAATTATCCAGGAGTGTGCCCTGGCCTTCTTGAACCCCTTTCATCCGCTCGAGCAAGTAGGCGTACTGGCCGATGTGCCAGGCGTTGATGCGCTTGTATTG
>CAZFVY010000094.1:0-29487 GCA_964522665.1 uncultured Verrucomicrobiota bacterium
CTCCCGTTTAGTGGGTTACAATCGCCGAGCTTCCCCATGGCCGGATGAGAGTGACGCAAATTGTTGCCTTTGAGAAGGCACTCAACTTAATGCCGGCCCGATTTGCGAGTTCTCCGAGTAACTCATGAAGCCGACATCTCAATTCAGACCGCGACGTCGCATGAAATGCCATCCCGAATTCCTTTCTGACAGACCCGAGAAAATGTCCGTCCTCGTCGGCAAGCACTGCCGCAGAGACGCGCATCCCAATACCTTCCACTCCAATGTAGTACTTCATGCATTCGATCGGGGTCTCGCTCGACCCGATTGATCGATGGAACGTTTGTTCACCTCGCTGGCTTCGGGTTTCGTCGCGCCCGCGCCGATTTGGTGCGTTCTACCAAAACTCAACTAACGCGGCCAACACCCCGTATGCCTTCGTTAAGGCATGATGAGTAAGCTAGCGATCCGAGTACCGCTATGCAAGCGATTTTGCGAGGATTTTACATTCATTCATAATCGTTTAATTTGAAATGACTTAAATCTGCTAATGAACGGAGAGTGCGAAACGATTGAGCGGTCAAAGCTCTGGTTTCAGCGGTTCCAGACGTTTTTTTGGCGTAACGGAGCGGACTTCAATGGGCCAGTGGCGCCATTCTGACATCCTGCCCCGCGAAGGCGCGCGGGCGTTGCTCCGTACGGAACCGCAGGACCGGCAGGTGATGATCACCGTCACCGGTCCTGCGAAGGCCCGCCAGCAACTCGCCGGCCTCTGCCAGTCGGAGATGCGCGACATCCACCGGGAAATCAGCGGCCTCGACCCGCTTGAGGAAACCCAATTCGAAGGCTCGTGGATCTCCACCGCCACGCTGGAAAAGGACGAAAAGAAAGGTCAATCAAGCGGTATCGCGACCAGGGACCAGGGCACCGTCATGGTGGACCCGACCACGCCGAACAACGCCTTTTCCGAAAAGCCGGCCCGCTCGGATGAAATCTGGAAGCCGTCGGTGTTCATCAGTTACTCGAAGAGCAACGTGTCCCAGCGCAAGCGGCTCGAATCGGAGTTGAAGATTCTGAAGAACGAAGGCTTGGTGGCCGGCCACTGGCACGACCGGATGGTCGATCCTGGTGACGTTTGGGACGAAAAGATTCAGAAGGAACTGGACGACGCCGACGTCGTGATCATTCTTGCCAGCAGCGCCGCTCTCGCCACGGATTATATTACGCAGCACGAAATCCCCCGAGCGCTGGAATTGCATACCGCCGGAAAGACGATCGTGGTGCCCTTGATCCTGGAGGCGTGCCGTTGGGAAAAAACGCCGCTTGGCCCGCTCAACGCCCTGCCGGAGAAAGGCAAGCCGGTAAACAAGTGGAACCCACCGTCCGATGGCTGGAAGACCGTCGCGGACGGATTGGCCTCGATATTTGCGAAGCTCGTGGCGCATGGCGGCGAGAACCGCAGGCTGGCGGCCCAGTTTCCTGGTGAATCCGCGATTTGAAATGTTGGGTCGAGACCCAGAAGGAACTTTCCAGTTTACATCCCGAACCGCCGTGGACAACTTCGTGATGGCCGCTGCCGTGAAGGACTAATCAGGACTCGGCGGAGCCTCGCCCCACCGCACGTTTACGGCGAGTAATGTCGCGGGAGTCGTGCTTGTTTAACAATCGGGTGTACGACACCCTCGACGGGTCATGTTCACTGGCATTATCGAGACGACCGGAGCCGTTGAAGGGGTGGTCCACCAGCCCGATAAAATCGAGCTTTCCGTGCGCGCGGGGCTGGCGGCGCGCGGGACCAAGGTTGGCGACAGCGTCGCGATCAACGGGTGTTGCCTGACGGTCGTTAAGTCCTATCTAAGCCGGGGAAATCGCTGCCTGCGGTTCGATTTGCTGCGGGCGACCTGGGACCTGACCAACCTCCAATATCTGCGGACCGGCTCGCTCGTGAATCTGGAGCGTTCGTTGCGCGCGGACTCGCGGCTCGGCGGGCACTTCGTCACGGGCCATATCGATGGCGTCGGCCGGATCACGCGTTGGGAGCAATCCGGGGCGGATTGGGCGCTCGAAGTGGCGCCACCACCCGCCGTAGCCAAGTATCTAATCGTCAAAGGCTCGATCGCGCTCGATGGGATCAGCTTGACGTTGGCCGCGGTTCGACGCGGGCGATTTCTGGTCTGGATCATTCCCCACACGCGCGAGGTGACCGCGCTGCGCGAACGACAAGTGGGTGACTGGGTCAACTTGGAAGCGGATCTCCTGGGCAAATACGTCGAGCGATTCGTGACGCCTCGGCGTTGAGCAGCGCAGGCAAACCCGAGCTTGGCGGTTGAACCGACCGCGGTTGCCAGCGCCGGAGGCTCGACTTTGGCTAACCTCCCGGAGCGGGATGCTCAATCCGATCGCGCGCCGAGAACACGACCACTATTTCGCTCCGTTATAAAACTCCGGCGTGTTCTGGTGCGGCTCGATCAAATTAACCCGCGCGGCGCTCACCTGGATTTCCTGGCCTTTCGCGTCCTTGAACGCGTAGTAGCCATCCTTCAACTTGGGCTTCGAGCTGGTCGTAACCCGCAGCCCATTCGAGAGCAGTACGTCGTAATGCCGCGCGCAACCGGTAATCAAACCGGCGCAAGCGAGCGTCAAAATCAATCTCGATCGCATAAGAAACCTTCAAAAAAGTGGCGCTTGGCAGTGAATCATCGTGCTTTATTGCTACCAAATCGCAGGACCTTGGTCAAAGAGGAATCGAACCGAAACGATCCGCGCAGAGCGATCGAAACCGTCCACCGCAGAAAGGGCGCTTGGGGCTTCGGGGCGCCAGTGGCTTCCCTGCGGGCGCGAGGCTGGCTCGAGCCGCCAACCGGCGCGGTCGCTTACAAATCCCTCTGAATCGGCGCCGCGCGTTGTTTTTCCCCGCGATCGGGAGTTTCCTTGATGATGAAAGTTTTGTCCGGCTGCGGGATCCAATACTCGCTCGCAATCTGGCCATCCAGCGTTTGAAACGTAATCTTGAAGTTGCCCTCGTCACCGCGTCGAAAAGGCGCCCTGATTCCCTGCAAAAGCGGATCACTCGATTGAATCACGCGCGCTTCATTATTGTGGATGGCGACCGTCAGGCTCTGCTTTCGTCCCCACCATTCCAGATTCACGGCGTACTCGCCGTCGGGGATCGTTTTCAAGTCGGGTACGTTCAGGTTCTGCTCCGGGGCCGGCAGGCGCAAAGCCCTCGCCCCGGCCTGGGCGCCGGCGGCGTCGCCTCGGACGCGAAGTTCAAAATCGTAGAAGGGTGTCTCCAGATGTCCCGTCCAGACCCCTTTGCCCTCGGCGTCCTTGCTCGTGAAAAGCGCGCGGATCTGGGCGTGATGCCAAACGTTAGGCTCCAGATTCTGCAACGCCTCCCCTTCGAGTTGCCACGGCGACTGGCCATGTACCGTAATCGGCATCAGATGGTAGTCGCCGGGGGCGATTGTGTCGAAGCTCGGCCCGTTCATCGCCCAAACTCGTTGGGAATTCACGATGCGGCCCAGCTTTGCGCCGTGCTGATCCAAAACCTCGATCGTGATTGTGCGGGCGCCCCAGGAATTCCACGTCTGCCAGACGCGCTGAGGTTGGCCGGAGGCATTTACGATCAACACCATGATCTGGGACCGCTCATCCCCGATCACCCACCGCCGCGGAGCGCCGATCTCGGCGATCGCCAGCTTTAGTTCAGCCGTTTGCGCAACGGCGAAGCGCGCGTGAATCGCAACCAATAGGAGCGTAAGAATCGAAAGCGGTTTCATACGAGAAGAGCGTCGATGAAGCCCGAATCTCGCTCTTGCGCCCGCCGTGGGCAAGGCCAAACGGGCCACGTTGAACGAATCTAATTCTACTGCCCGCTGTCGTCTTCAAACGATCCCGAGCTGATTGAGCCACCTGGCACAAAACTGTCCAGCGCCGCGGGACCCGTTTGGGTGGGAGAAAGGTGGGCGTTCAACCCTAGTGTAGTTTTGTACGTTTGGCCAAGGGACCTCGGACCGCTGGCAAAACCCTTACAGGGTTTGCAAGACTTTTGGCTGGTTCTCCCCCGGGTAGCGCGTGCCGGGCAACCCGGGGCTTTAAGACGGAATCCTTCCAGGATTCATTCACATAGCGGCAAGCGACCCGTTGGCGACCGACGTTCGGCCAGGAGCGCTCCGCCACGATTCAAATGCTCTGTTTTGGATGCGTATGTCGGGGCAAACGCGGTTCTTTTTTCGGCTACCAGGAACAATTGAACTGGGAAGCTAAAAGACCCGCGCAGAACGTGAGCGCGCGTTTTGCCGCGCAACGCAATCCACTCCCGTACGGAGTCTTGACGAGTTGGGTCCGGGACTGACGGATCGGCGACGACGGAACAGAACCGGGCCGCGCGGGCCGGTCCAGGCGGCGAGCGGAATACCGGACATGGGGTGGTCAACCCATGTTTCCGGCCCCCGAATCCTGCTATCGATTCTTAGAACGACGAAATGTCACGAGCAGCCTGGATAACGCAATACGGTCGGGATCGAATTGATCGCTTTAAATTGGCGATGAAGCTCGAGACCCACGCGCAGGTTGCCGACGAACTGGGCATCAGCGAGGAGTTGTTTTCCAAGTATTATCACGCGCACGAGCCGGTTCACCCACACGTCACCACCAAACTGAAGGAATTGCTTTCCATCTGGGAATTTGAGCACGAGCGGATGTATTGCGCCGAGCAGGATCTGGCCCAAAAGAGAGGACCACTGGCATGAGGGCTACTGTCCGGTTCTGGCCGGGTTCTCCACCGCTTCAACGAGCGGCCGCACGTCAATCTTGAGTGTGATTGGGCATTGATCGGGTCGGTTTCGCACTATGCGCGGTTTGGGGTGAACGCTCAATCACAGCTCCATCCGGATAGGCTCTTTCGTCGCGCCGCTGTTGACGGCGGTTTCCAGCGCCGACTGTATCATCTTATTTCCGGAAGAACCCGCAGCGCGCGGTCCCGAGTCTGCGTCCGCTCCCGCCACGGAGCGTTTTGGAGAACGAACGCGGTGGAGTCGGGCCAAATTTATTTTTGCAACGGCGCTTTCACTTTTTCGCGGGCTGGCGTATTAGGTGGAGCGGGTCCGGTCCTTAATGACCACTCAAAGCACAGAGCCGCTGGGATTGTGTCGCGCGGCGAGAAAGCCAACCTGAAATGCCCAAGCCATTTATTTTAACGGTGGATGACGATCCGGACGTATTACGCGCCGTCGAGCGCGATTTGCGCCGGCAGTATGGCAGTCGGTTTCGAATCATGGCCGCGGAATCGGGCCGGGCCGCGCTCGAGGCCATCGAGCAGCTTAAGATTCGGAATGACCCCATCGCCTTATTCCTGGTGGATCAACGGATGCCGGCGATGTCCGGCGTCGAGTTCCTCGAATCCGCCTTGCGTCTCTACCCCGACGCCAAACGAGCCTTGCTCACCGCCTACGCGGACACCGACGCCGCCATCCGGGCGATCAACTCGGCGAGGATTGACCACTACTTGATGAAGCCGTGGGACCCGCCCGAAGAACGGCTATATGGAGTCGTGGACGATTTGCTGGACGACTGGCAGGCCGCCTTCCGCCCGCCGTTCGAAGGGATTCGGATCGTGGGGCACCGCTGGTCGCCGCAATCGAGCGAGGTGCGGGATTTCCTGGCGCGCAACTTGATTCCCTATCAGTGGTTGAACGTGGAGACGGAGGAATCGGCGAGCCAATTGATGGCGGCGTGCAAAACCGACGCCGGCCAGTTGCCACTGGTGATCTTCCCCGATGGCACGCATCTCACCTGCCCCACACCCAACCGGGTGGCGCAGCAGCTCGGGCTTAAAACGCGGGCAGAGTTGCCGTTTTACGATTTGATCGTCCTGGGCGGCGGACCGGCGGGCCTAGCCGCGGCCGTGTACGGCGCGGCGGACGGCCTGAAAACTTTGCTCGTGGAACGCGAAGCTCCGGGCGGCCAGGCCGGCCGCAGCTCGCGCATCGAGAATTATCTTGGGTTTCCCTCGGGCCTGAGCGGGACCGATCTCGCGCGGCGGGCGGTCATTCAAGCGAAACGGTTCGGCGCGGAGATCGTCGCGCCGCAGGAAGTGACGAAAGTTCGCGTCGAGGGGCCGTCGCGGGTCGTTACGCTCGCCGACGGCAGCGAGATCGGCGCGCACACGCTTCTAATCGCCACCGGAATCGCCTTCCGCAAAATTGAAGCGCCGGGAGTCGAAGAATTGAATGGCGCGGGGGTTTATTACTACGCCCCGATGACGGAGGCGTTGTCCTACCGGGACATGGACATCTTCATCGTTGGTGGGGCCAATTCGGCCGGCCAGGCGGCGATCTATTTTTCCCGATACGCCAACTCGATCACGATGCTGGTGCGGGGCGCCTCACTTTCCTCGGGCATGTCGCAGTATCTCGAGGACCAGATTAAGGCCACGAAGAATATCGTGGTGCGCCTGAACTCCGTCGTCGCCGCCGTCAAAGGCTCAGCCCGGTGCGAGGCCATCACGATCCGCAATATCAGCTCCGGCCAGGAAGAAACCGTAACGGCGTGCGCGCTGTTCGTTTACGCCGGCGCGGTGCCGCATACCAGTTGGCTGCCCGAAATCGTCGAGCGCGATCCCCAAGGCTACGTGCTTTCGGGCGCCCATCTTATGCGCGATGGCAAGCGGCCCCGGGATTGGACGCCGAATCGCGATCCGTTCTATCTCGAGACCAGCGTGCCCGGGATCTTCGTCGCGGGTGACGTGCGACATCGTTCCGCCAAGGGGGTTACGTCGGGCGTCGGTGAAGGCGCGATGGCGGTCAAACTGATCCACCAATACCTGAGCCAGACTTGAGGTATGGATCAAACGGCCATCCTCCTGGTGCGGAAAATGCCGCTGTTCGCCGCTCTGGCCGACGACCAACTCGATTGCATCGCCCCGGGCGAAGTGATTCAACTCGACGCCGGCCAAGTCCTTCACCGGGCGGGCGAACCGGCCGAATTCTTCTTCGTCACCCTGGCCGGGGAGATCGCGGTCGTAAAGGCGTACGACCGTCAGGAAGTCGTGCTGGGCGTAAGCAAAGCCGGCTCATTTTTTGGCGAGATTTCTCTGTTGCTCGAGCTTCCGTGGGAGGCCACCGCGCGGGCCGCCAAATCGGCGCGCCTCTTTCGCCTGAAGAAAGTGGATTTTTGGCGAATGTTAAGCGTCTGCCACTCGGTGGCCCGGGAAATCTTCAAGACGGCGGCGACCCGGGTGCGGAATCTTGAGGGCTACTCGCAGCAGCGCGAGAAATTGATCTCGCTGGGAACGATGGCGGCCGGGCTGGCGCATGAACTGAATAATCCGGCCGCGGCCGCCCGGCGCGCCGCGACGCATTTGCAGCAGACCGTCACCCAGGCGCAGCGGTTTGTTTGCGCTCTGAGCAAGAAGGTCGCGCCCGGTGAATGGAAACGTCTCGCCGACGGATTGCAGGACGCGCTGAGCCGCGCCGCGGAAGCGCCGCCGCTGACCTCCGTCACGCGCAGTGATCGCGAAGAAACCCTGGCGACCTGGCTGGATCGGCAAAACGTCGCGGAAGCTTGGAAGCTGGCTCCGGCGTTCGTTAAAGCGGGCCTCGCCGCGCCGTGGTTCGAGGATTTCATCGCGGCGCTGCCACCGGGAACGGCTCCCGACGCGATCGGCTGGCTCGAATCCAACTTGACCCTGAAATCGCTGACGGCGGAATTGGAACACAGTACCACCCGAATCTCCGACCTCGTCAAGGCGGTCAAATCCTACTCGTACATGGACCAACCGGCGATGCAGGAGGTGGACCTTCACCAAGGAATTGAGAACACCCTGACGATCCTCGGCCATAAGCTCAAGGGGGTGACGGTCGTTCGCGCCTTCGAACCCAAGTTGCCAAAAATCTCCGCCTACGGGGGCGAGCTGAATCAGGTTTGGACCAATCTCATCGACAACGCTCTCGGCGCCCTGACCGGCTCGGGGACGATCCAGATCGCCACCACCTGCGAGGGCGAACATGTCGTCGTGACCATTGAAGACAACGGGTCCGGAATCCCGAAGGAAATTCACGCGCGCATATTTGAGCCGTTTTTTACCACCAAAGGCGTCGGGGCCGGCACGGGCCTTGGGCTCGTCATGTGCCAGCGAATCGTCGCGGATCGGCACGGCGGCGAAATCGAATTCGAGTCGCGGCCCGGTCGCACCTGCTTCAAGGTTCGGCTCCCGGTCCGTCCGCTGAATACCGCCTGACCGGCGGGTTCAATTGCGCGTATGAACGAGACGCTGGGGATTTTCGCGCGCCACGGCGCTTCGGTTTTGTTCGCCTTCGTCTTCATCGAACAAATCGGGCTCCCGCTGCCCGCCGCGCCGATCCTGCTCGCGGCCGGCGCCATGACGGTGTCGGGAAAAGTGAACTGGGTCACCGCGCTGGCCGCGGCCGCGGCCGGCTCCTTGCTCGCTGATATGATCTGGTTTTTTCTGGGGCGCCGTTTCGGCCAGCGCGTTCTGGGACTCCTCTGTCGCGTTTCGCTGGAGCCCGACTCGTGCGTTCGCCGCACACAGAACGTCTTCACGAAATACGGGATGCGCGGCGTGGTGGTGGCAAAATTCATTCCGGGAGTCAGCACGCTGGTTCCACCGCTCGCGGGCAATTCCGGCGTCGGCGCCCTGCGTTTCCTGTTCTTCGATGGCCTAAGCTCGGCGCTCTACGCGGGCAGCTTCCTGCTCGTCGGAATGCTCTTTAGCAACCAATTGGAACAGGTTCTCGCCGCGCTGGCCGGCCTTGGAACCGGCGCCGTCGCGTTGGTGGGCGGTCTGGTGGCGGGCTACGTTGGTTACAAATACTACCAGCGGCGGCGTTTGTTGGGCGAATTGCGCGCGGCCCGGATTACGGTGGATGAATTGCGGCAAAAACAAGCGGCGGGCGAAAGCGTGCTGGTGCTCGACGTGCGCGCCGCGTCGGAATTGCAGCAAGATCCGCTGGTGATCCTCGGCGCCTTCCACGTCACGATGGAGGAGGTCGAGCGCCGCCACGAGGAGATTCCGCGTGATCGCGACATCATTCTCTACTGCGACTGTCCCAACGAGGTTTCCAGCGCGCGAGTGGCGCTCTTGCTCCACCGCAAAGGGTTTACCAGGGTCCGGCCCTTGCTCGGCGGCATCGGCGCTTGGCGCGAGCGCGACTACCCGATGGAACGGAGCTCTCCCACGGAGACGAAGCCCCTATTCCGCTAATGCGCGCGTCAAACCCGTCTCGCTAGGCTTGAGCTTGAGCGCCCAACTATGGAAGAATAATGACCGATGACGCGGACAAGGCGCGGGATGAGCCCGACGGCGACCGCGAGCCGGCGCTCCGCCAGGCTCCCGCGACGGACCGGCCGGAGCCACTCCGCGGCGCGCCGCCAGACGTCCGTGAACTGGCGCTTGATTGCTTAGCCATGAATAGCAGCGCGGACGAGGCCGGCCGTTGGTTCCAGAAAGGCCTGGAGTCGATGGCGAGGTCCGATCGCGCCGGAGCTATAAGCGCCTTTCGGCGGGCGCTTCAATTGCACCCGGGGTTTGCCGAGGCTCATTCCAACCTCGGCCTGGCGCTGGAAGGCGATGGCCAGCTGGAAGAGGCTGAGGCGTGTTACCACCAGGCGTTGGAACTGAACCCCGGCCTGACACAAACGTGGGTCAACCTTGGCGCCCTCTTGGCCGCCCGCAAGCGGCACGCGGAAGCCGAGGTAGCCTACCGGCGGGCGCTCGCTCTGGCCCCCGCGCACCCATCGGCATTGTCCAATCTGGGCGCGCTGCTGGTTGAACTGAAAAGGGAAGCCGAGGCGGAGCAGCGCTATCGCACGGCCCTGGCGGTCGCGCCGGAACACCGATCGGCTTCGTTTAACCTCGGTTCCCTGCTGCTCCGCCAAGGACGCTACGAAGAAGGCTGGCGCCGCCTCGAATCGCGCGACGGGAACTCCCCACTCGATGGTTACCTTGATGGATTTCGCCGCTGGCAGGGTGAACCGGTCGAAGGCAAATCCCTGCTCATCGCCGCCGAGGGCGGTCATGGCGACATGATCCATTTCTGCCGCTATGCGGCGCTCCTCAAGCAGAGAGGAGCCTCCCGGGTGTCCGTCTTTTGCCATCCGGCTCTCACCCGCTTGCTCACCCGGCTCCGGGGCGTGGACGAGGTCCTGACGTCCGGCTCGGCGCCCCCGGCGGCGGGCTGGGACTATTGGACGCTGCCTCTGAGCCTGCCTCATCTCCTTGGTACGACGCTCGAGACAATTCCAGCCGAGCTGCCCTACCTGACGGCCGACCCGGAGAAGATCGCGGCCTGGCGATCGGCGCTCGGAAAGCCGTGGCCCGAGCTCGGTGTCGGCCTGGTTTGGAAGGGCAGTGCGCGTTTCGCGCGCGATGCGGATCGCTCGCTACCTTCCGTTTCGGTCCTGGACCCGTTGATGGAAACGCCTGGCATCCGTTTCTTTAGTTTGCAGAAGGGCGGCGAGGAGGGAGGAGCAGCGGTTCTCGGCGCTTTCCCGATGGTGGAACTAGGCCCGCGACTCAGCTCGTTCGCCGAGACCGCCGGCGTGATAATGAACCTCGATCTCGTCATTACGGTGGACACCGCGGTGGCGCACTTGACGGGAGCCTTGGGCAAGCCTTGCTGGGTTTTGCTGTGCGATTCCCGGGCGGAGTGGCGCTGGCTCAAAGAACGCGCCGACTCGCCCTGGTATCCGGGCGTGTTCCGTCTGTTCCGGCAGAAGACTTCCGGCGACTGGCGGCCGGTCATCGACGAGGTGAAGACCGCGTTAAAAGAGCAAGCCGAATTACACTCTTCTAAACTCGACATCAGAGCGGACTCAAACTAAGCCGATTTATGTGGAGCGTCATCTACTGCTTGGGCGGTGGGATAGCGAACCACGGCTGGCGAGAGGTCGATTACTCAGGTCGTCACTGAAAGAACGCGCGATGAACAAATGGACCGATACCGAGATCACCCGGCGCCTCCATATTCCGTACCCCATCATCCAGGGGCCGTTCGGACGAGGAGGCTCTTCGCCCTTGCTGGCCGCCACCGTATCGAACGCCGGCGGTTTGGGTTCGTACGGGGCGAACGATCTTGGCCCCGCGGAGATCTTGAGGGTAGGAAACGAAATCCGCCAACTCACCGAAAAACCGTTTGCCATGAACCTCTGGGTTTCCACCTTCGATCCCGGCGGCGAAACACTCGCGCAGGAAACCTACGACCGGGTGGTCAAGCTCCTCGCGCCTTATTACGGGGAGTTGGGCGTGATTCCACCGGCGCGGCCGTCCGGCGCCGCGCAAAACTTCAGCGACCAGTTTGCCGCGCTGCTTGAAGTCAAACCGGCGGTCTTCAGTTTTGTATTCGGTATTCCTGCTCCGGAGATTCTGGCTGCTTGCCGGAGGGAGGAAATCGTTACCGCGGGCGGGGCGAGCACAGTCGATGAGGCCATGGCGCTGGAGGAGGCGGGGGTTGATCTCGTGGTGGCCTCTGGATTTGAAGCCGGAGGACATCGTCCATCGTTCCTGAAACCTGGCGAGGAGTCGCTCATCGGTACGTTCGCCCTGGTCCCTCAAATCGCGGACACGGTCCATGTGCCAGTCATCGCGGCGGGCGGCATCGCGGACGGACGCGGCATCGCGGCGGCGCTGACCCTGGGCGCCGACGCCGTGCAAATCGGAACGGCCTTTCTCGCGTGCGATGAGTCGGGAATCGGTCCGCTTCACCGCCAACTGCTTTTTCAACGGGAGGCGAAAACCACGGGATTGTCGCGGGCTTACACCGGCCGATTGGCCCGCGGCATCGCGAATCGTTTTGCCTCCGAGATGAAGGCGCATGAGCAAAACTTCGCGAAGTATCCGGCGCATAGTTGGATCATCGCGCCGTTGCGCGCGGCGGCGTTAGCGCAAGGACGCGCCGATCTGGTTGGGCTTTGGGCCGGACAAGCGGCTCCGCTCGTTCGGCATCACAAGGCGAAGGAACTGTTCGAGGCGCTGGTTCAAGAAACCAACGCAATCTCGAACACCGACTGCACCCGAGGGAACTAAAAATGATGGGGTTAGCGGGACTTGAACCTGCAACAGCCTCTTTCCCGTCGTTGCTCATCGTTGCCTTTCGGGACGCGTTAACCACGCGGGCGTCAACGGGAAGTTCCGAACGGTCATCAGTAAGTTTGGTGGACAAGTCACCATTGCCTTTCGGCATTCCGATCGCGTCAACCTTGGGGATATAAGTTGTGAAGATTGTAAAGTTCGACTTTGCGAGCGCCGTCCCCAATTCCGGACGCCGAGCGTGCGGCAAAACGCCGAGCGCATCACGCAACTATACAGAGCGTCATAAATAAATACGCATGTTAAGCAACGCCACACAACCTTCTGAGGGTTTCGTTGGGCTGTTTCCAGCATTCGAACAGCCCCTCGAATTTTCAGTGGCTTCATAGCCACAATGAAACACATCAGAGTTGTATGCGCAATTATTTATGACGCTGTGTATAGTTGCTAGCCAACAGGCGCGAGCGCCGCGCCGGGATCGGTGAGTTCCCGAGCGCTCGCAAAGAGGAGCGGGCGAAGGTTGGAAAGCTCAGCTGCCGGGGCGATCAAACGCCGGTTTCGAGCGGGCTTCGCCCACCTTCGATCCGACCGGCCCTCCAATCGGTTCCTTTCGGCGTTAACCGCACTGCCGACCGGTGGTGATGTTGGTCATCCTTCTGACCAACATTGGTCCCACATGCCTTTCGGCGTTAACCGCACTCCCGACTTGTGGATATACTCGTTGTATTGACGATATACTTCCTCGTCACCAATGCCTTTCGGCGTTAACCGCACTCCCGACGCCGAGTTGGGATTAATCTTCAGATGCCATCTGAAAGATTCGTCACCAATGCCTTTCGGCGTTAACCGCACTCCCGACGGATTCTCACGAATTCGCGAAACGCCTCGAGGGGTTACTCGAGTCACCAATGCCTTTCGGCGTTAACCGCATTCCCGACGCCGAGCAAATCGGTAGAGTAGCGGACCGCTTCTCAGAGTCACCAATGCCTTTCGGCGTTAACCGCACTCCCGACCTCCAGATGAATCATTAAAAGTCGTTAAGACTTCTTCATGTCACCAATGCCTTTCGGCGTTAACCGCACTCCCGACCTGGGAAATGGCGATGCTCATCGTCCACTTCGTCGCTCCGTCACCAATGCCTTTCGGCGTTAACCGCACTCCCGACTAGTAATTACAGTTTTGGCATTAGTACTACCGATCGGCGTCACCAATGCCTTTCGGCGTTAACCGCACTCCCGACATGGGACCATCGCTGCCGATCAAGCTGGCAATGGCGGTGTCACCAATGCCTTTCGGCGTTAACCGCACTCCCGACGCCGTATACGAGACACGTGTTAAAGAAGGTCCAGATCGGGTCACCAATGCCTTTCGGCGTTAACCGCACTCCCGACAGCGGGCACCGTAACCCACTGCGGCGCAGAATGCAAGCAGGCCCAAAAGTCCGAGGTGGGGTAAAGCCGGTTTCTCCGATCTCCAAAACACCTTTGTGAAGATGACACTTTCCATTTAACGCGCGTATTTCCAATGGGTTCCGCTTCAGGTCAGAGCCCCCGTGTTTTTCGCCCTTCGGGAGACTTGACCTGAAAGGTCGGCGGCAGCTACAGAACATAATGGCTCTTCTGTGTTCCGACACCACGGCTCGGCTCCCGGCCGTGCGGCGGCGGCGGGCGGCGGCGGCGTCCAGGGTGTAAACCAGTATCAAGTCCGCTTGCGGTCGGATGGTCTTTTGCAGGCGCGTCCAGAGTTGCTCGAAACGGTCATCGTCCAGCCAACATTCGAAGACGCTTTTCTGCACCCGCACGCCGTGGTCCCGGCAAACCTCCGCCACGCGCCGAAGGCGGCGGGGACAGGCGATGTCGTAAGCGATGACGCGGAGCATTTCGTCAGCGCCGGGCGGATGGAGCTGCGGTTGGGTCGGCAGCAGATCGTCCCACCAGCCGGATTCGCGGGCTTGATTCAATTGACGCGGAACGGAGCATAGGTTTCCGACTGCGCCAGCGCCAGCTTGAACTGCACGGCGGCGTGTTGAAGTTGCTGCCTGAGCGTGGTGCGGCAACCGGCGTGTTCCGAGAGAAACTCGCGTTGCACCCGCTGTTCGTAATGCTGGATGAGCGTGCGCCGGCCGTCTGGATTCAGCCATACCCCACCCTCCCGCGCCTCGAAATGCCGTTGTTGGAGGATGCGGTGAGAGAAGAGGCGCAACGTCAAAGCCTCGGTGAGCGCCGGCCTAAATGGCTCCATCAGATCCAGGGGAAGTGACCAGCGACCGTCTTCGGATTGGTGCAAGCAGCCGAGCGCGGGGTCCAACCCGCGCGTGACACACGCCGTAAGCAATTCGCCGTACACCAGGGCCGAAAGATAAGACAGACAGGCGTTAACCGGATTGCACGGCGGACGGGTGGAGCGCTGGACAAATGGGAACTCCACCGGGAAGAACTGCGCCCATGAAGCAAAGTAAAGCGCCGCCGCGGAACCTTCCGAGCCGCGCAGACTGGCCAGGTCGGACGCGCTGACGGCATCGCGTTCCCGGGCTTCCAATGCGCCGAGGGCGGTCGCGTCCAGACGATGGTGGTTGGCGTCCAGACGTTGAAGCAACCGGCGCCCATTGGCGATCTTGGCCTGGATCAGCTTCGCGGCAACGGCGAGGCTGGCGACCGGATTCGAAACCAATTGATACTGGAGCAATCGCGAGGCGCCGCGTGGAGGGCTGGGCCCGGGCACGCTCTGCTTCACTAGACTACCGTCGGGCGCCAGACCCCAGTAGAAACGTGGCTTGCCGTATTGGTCCAAGAAATGGGGGCGCGCGAACCACCAGTGCAGCGCCAGGCCGGAAACCGCCAGCAGGCCAAGGCCAGCCAGCGCGGCCCGACGCCATTGCGTCCGAAACCGAAGCAAAATGCTCGTCAACCACGAAGCGGTCAGCCCGACGGCAATCCACACGCCCCAGATTATTTCCGCGTCCCAACCGGCGACCCGGCCAAGTTCCTTCACGTACGGTCCGGCGAGAAACGGAATCGTCAGGTCCGTGAATACCATCCGGAGAAACAGCGCCGCGAGAACCACGAGCGCGAGAATGCAGAGGCCTCGCCAAAGCCCGCGAAGTATCAGCGTAAGAATCGTCGTCGATATACTGTTGCCGTCGTCGCGCATGGTTTTCATAGCCTGCACAACGATTAACCCTGTTCTCCTGGGGTAGCCAGCTACCGGACGTCCTGCTCACGTCCGATCCAACGTGGGTCGGTCTTCGGCGATTCGGCGCGATCCCTGCGTTCGCGCCGCGTCGGTACCCCCGGGCCAATGCTGCCAAGTCAGCGAGTCCCAAGGCTGAATTCTAAACGCTAAAGTCTCCGCGATCGCGGAGACCTTGCGACTCTCCGGCTACTTCGACTTCAGAATTCAGCCATTAGCCTTCGGCTTTTTCCCTTGTCACTAATGGTTTTCGGCGTTCCGGCCACTTCGGCGCTGAGTACCAGAAGCTCTGCACCACGCCCGATGTGTCACCAATGCCTTTCGGCGTCCACCCGACTTCCGACCGACTGAGAACAGCGTTGGAATTCGAACAAAATGCATCCGTCACCAATGCCTTTCGGCGTTCACCCGACTTCCGACACGTCAGTGACTCCGCATTGTGCGGGGCCACCCATAAAACGTCACCAATGCCTTTCGGCGTTCACCCGACTTCCGACACGCCATTATCGTCATCCCAAACGACAAGCTACTCCAGGTCACCAATGCCTTTCGGCGTTCACCCGACTTCCGACACTGGATTGAGGGGCATGGCCACGATTGGCTTCCGTATCGTCACCAATGCCTTTCGGCGTTCACCCGACTTCCGACTTTTTGCCGGAATTAACGCCAGTTTTTGCGTTCGCCAAACGTCACCAATGCCTTTCGGCGTTCACCTGACTTCCGACAGCTGGCCTTCTAACCCCTTGCGGCGCAAAATGCAAGCACGCCCAAAAGTCCGAGGTGGGGGTGTGAGGCAAGAAATCGACTCCAGATTCACGACCAAGAATTGAACGATCTATGCTCAACTTGCACGTTTCCAGTAAGTTATGCACGAGGTCAGAGCCCCCCTCTTTTTCGGGGGCCGGGAGCCCTGACCTAGCGTGCGATTTTCTGCTTTTTGGCGGCGGTGCCGGTGTCATTTTGGGGACTGTCGTATTACGCGCGATTCAGCCGTCAGACGCCGGTCAGCCTGAATCGCCCGAATTTGAGATCGCGCAGCGGCGGAACCCAGACCGCGTCGGCGTCCGTCAGCTTCCGGCGCAGTACGCTTAGCGGACGCTTAATGCTGTCGCTGTCGGCGCGCGCAATCCAAGGATCGCCGGGCTTGGCCTTCCGTTGCTCAAAGAGGCGCGCAATGGTTTCGCGTAGGGCGGGCCGCACGCTTGTCAACTCGGGTTTGTAACCATGCCACGCCTTGAAAATCTCCGCGGCGTCCGATTGGTCCTTCTGCAGCCACTGTTTCTGATCGGCTTCGAACAGGAAACGGATCACGGTCAAATCGAAGGATTGAGCCGCAGGGCTGGACGGTAAGGACCGGGCGACATTCCTGGAACGTGCTCGTACAACTGCACTTGTGGCAGGCCGTTCAGAAGTTGACCCACCATCATCGCTAATCCGGCCGGCGCCGCCAGGAACAAATGGACGGTCTCGATGCCGTGGAGTCTGGTTCGAGCCGAAATGATTTCTTGCACAATTCGATGGGCGACTTCGACAGCCTCACCAGCGTTCGAGAGATCATACCGGCTTCCGTCTTCGTTTCCGAGTTCGAGGACGGCCCGAAATGATGGCAAAGAATGTTGGCTGACCCCGAAATCCTCACGAAGTTCGTCCGCGGTACGTGCGATTGCAACCAGCACCGCCAAATCAGAGGCCGCAGTATCACGATAAACGAGGTTCACCTTCAAACGAGAAGGTGTCCTCGGAGCGTCCAAGCTCCACAACTGATCGGGCCGGCCTGAGAGGGCCTGCTGCCAAGATATGTGGATATCACGAGGCGCGAGAAAAACCACCCCCAAGGCGACGGAGGCGACAAGAGATAGCTTGCCGGAAGCTTCAAGTCTTCTGCCGGGCGCTTCGAGGCAAATCGCGTCACCTACGTTTCGTAACGCCGGATAAATCTGCCGAGTCCAGACGTCAGCGGGCGCCTCCCGCTTACTAAAATGCGAGTGCCAGTTCAACACCAACGCGGCGCCAGGCGAGTAACGCTCCGGATCTCGCGTTGAGAGGCGGAGCCGTAGCGGGGCATCCGCCGGAAGCCGTTGGTTAATCTTTCTTAGCCTGAGAGATAGAACTTTGCTCGCAAGGTTCGCGGCGGCGTCATAGTTGATCGGATCACCGACGGCTCTCTCTTGGTTCCAGACGCTCGGATCGTGAATGCCGAATTGCGGACCCAACGCTGTTTTCGCGGAGGCGAAATCCAGACCCCCCGCGGCGACGATGAACGGAAAGAAGGAATCCCTCGATTCATATCGCGAAACAATCAAGGGCGCTTCGATGCGACGGATAACTGACGAGTCGACGACGTCAGGAGTAACCCAGAGGATCGCGCTGGCGATGGCTGGATCTGCAAGGGTCTCTCGGATCTGATCTTCGGTCGGCCCGCTCTCGAGATCGCTAGTGTCTTGCCAGGTCGGGACGCCGTGCAAATGTAGCGCCGTAATAAGTAGTTTAACCTCGGCTGCCCGTGAGCGACGGTAGCTCACAAAGGTCTTGCCAGTTGGATCAGTCACAGTTTTCATTGGTTGAGGGGTTGGCGCGGACGTGTCGTCCGACTCAGCCGGATGCCTTGATTGAACGCCTGCGCCTACCCGGGTGCGTCGCAGCGGGCGTCGGGCCTTCGCGGTGTTTGCTGGGCTACCTGAATTGAATCGTTGTGGCGGAAGTGATCCAGGAACCCCGACAGCTTTGAGGAAATGAACATTGCCTCCTTGATCTCCTGCGATTACGGTCTGACCATCTGGGGTGATTGCGCAAATGGTGAAAGCGTAGTCGCCATCGTAGCGCGCAATTGCGCGTTTAGCATCAATATCCCACATTCTTAACGTGCAATCGATACTAGCCGACACTGCCCATCTGCCGTTGGGTGAAATCGCGACGCTCCTTACTTCGGCCCGGTGACCCTCAAATACGTTTAGGCAATGGCGGTGTGTCAAATCCCAAGCACGAACTGTATGGTCAGCCGAGCCAGACACGATCAACTTGCCGTCTGAGGAGATCGCGACCGCGGTGGCCCAATCGTCGTGTCCGTCAAAAGTTGCCACGAGCGTGTTGTCAGTTAGGTTCCAAAGGCCCAGAGAGTTGTCTCGAGCCGCCGAAACTAACAATCCGCCGTCGCGGGACATCGCCAACCCCTCGACGCCCGAATCGTGGCTGCCAAGCTCGAAAGCGTAGCCGTCGTCCTCCAAGCCTTGAATTCGAAGCACTCCGTCCTCCGAGGCGGACACGAAGTGTTGCCTTCCCGGAGGAAGAACCAATGCATTGATCTCGCTCGGACTCTCTTCGAAAGTATAATCGAGCTTGCCTTCGTTGAAATTCCAGAGCGTGAGCTGCTTTCCGCTCGAGGCGCAAAGCGTTTGATTCTTATCACAAATCAAACATAAAGCACGGAACGAGCTTTGATCCTTGGCGATCACCCGGAATTCGTGGGTGTCTAATTCCCAGAGCGCTAAGGTTCCGTCTTCCGATGCCGAAACAAGCGCCGTTCCATCCGGCGTAACGCCTAAGGTATTAACCGATGCGGAGTGGGCGGCATTCACGACTGCTCTGGGGTCGCTCTGAAGACTCCAAAAGCGGAAGTGCCCGTGCGGGGAAGCCGAGATGGCCCACTTCCCGTTCTCACTGATTGCAACGGCTCTCACCGGGCGGCCATGCGTAAACACACGATGCCGTCGTTGATAAAGGCCTGTCTCCCAAAGTTGAACGTTTTGGTCGTCGGAGCCGGCGACTGCCCATGTCGCGTCCGGAGTCATCGCAAGCGAAGAAATTGCGCTAGATTCGGACGCAAACGCATTGCGAAGGGGTCCGGCCGTAAGATCCCAAAGCTGTAACCGATCATTGCTGCACGCAGCGGCGATCGCTCGATCGTGACTGCTCACCGCAACCGCCTTTACAACATCGTAACGGGAATCAAGATTGTGGTCAATGCAAACTCGGTCCGCGTCGCATACTCGCACGTGCCCATCTTTTCCCCCAGAGACCACCCACTTGCCGTCGGCGCTAATGGCCAGGCTAGTAATCGAGCCGCCCAGAGGGACTTTAGCCGGCTCGTCGTTCGGGAACGACCAGAGGTAAAGATGCCCGTCCAAGGATGCGGCGCTTGCGCGGTTTCCATCACCGCTTATAGCCAGAGCGATAACCCACGGCTTATGCACGACTTCTTTCACGCATCGGCCGGTTTTGGTGTCCCAGACTTGAAGGTTTTTAACCTTGGACGTTGCAGCGACCTCTTCTTCAGATCGATCGTTCGCTGTTTTCTTTGGATCATCGTCGGTATCGCCTTGCGACCACAGAATTCCCCAACGACCGTTCTCGCTAAGCGCCGCATGGTACGATGCTCCAGAAATCCCGCACAGGTTTATCGGGCCGTTTACAAGAGCAGACGACCACAATTTGAGCATGTCGCCATCAGACGCGAGGATATTCCACTCTTGATTATTGGTAATGGCCAACGCGGGGGGAATGTCGGCGCTAATTCGGAAATCAAGCATTCGGAGCAACGGCCCTCCGGCCAACAAAAGCCTTGGCGCTAAAGGAAGGAACGCCGACGACTCAATCCAGGACGCCGCCTGCTTCCTTAGCGAGTCATAGGCGGCGTCGGGATCTTCGGGAAGTCGACCTAGGAGTTGTCCAGCCAACTGGTCGGGATCTTTTTCGAGTACATGAGAGGACAGTCGCAAAGCCGCTTCAACCCGCTGCAGATCGGGATCATCCGGAAGCAGCGTAAAGTCGGCGAGGAGAACGGCAGCGCTTGTCCGTCGAAGTTTGGCGCTCAAGTATTCAAGATTCAGAAGAAACGCACGGAGGTCTGCCGGCCGACCAGCCTTTACACAATGGTATCCTGCCCAACGCCAGGCATAGGCATCCCATGCATCCATCTTGTTTCTCCAACCGGCAACGAGGCGTCGATGGGAGTCGATCAAGTTCGGATCGCCCGAAGTCTCCGGCAGAACGAGCGGAAGTCGATGGACTCCAGGAGATCGCCCTTCCATGCCCACTGGCGCCCATTGAACCAGAGATCGCGCAATCATTCGTTCAAGAATTTCGTGCGTTTCCGCCAACGAGGTCTGCCAAAGGATTGCTAGCGTGGACGCGAGGAGAGGTTCGTCGCCGACCAAGATGGCCAACTCAAGATAACGAGTCTGATCTTTGGGGGTTAAGATCTCGGTAGTCACAACGAATTGGCGTCGTAGCGCCGCGGGCTTTCGTCCTGGTCGTCGAGTGAATCAGGCACAAGATAGTGGGCCGGCCTACGCCCCAATCCGTTTCCACGTGTCTGGCTGCGAGCGGTGGCCGCGCAGGGCTTGGCGGGCTTCGGTGATGACGCGTTCGTCCGGCGCGGTGATGAGGAGGCGGAGCTGGCCGTCGAGGCGGACGACTTTGAACTTGAGTGGCGAGGCGAGGCGGTCGCGGCTGGCGGAACCGAAGACCCATTGCGGTTCTTCAAGGGTATCCGTCGCCGCTGGGCGGAGCGCGTCGAGGGACGTGCCGACGGAAACGTCGGCGAGATAAACGGGCCAACGGCAGCCGAGTTGGTCGAGTTTTTGGCGCAGTTCCGTCGCGGTTCGCGGGGCGTGGGCGGCCTCAGGCCAGAGGCTGCCGCCGGCGCGATTCGAGCGGAGGCCGAGCGCGCCCAACAGGAGCCAAAGTTCGAGGGCGTTTTCGACCTTTCGCATATCCATCGCGGACAGCGGGCGGAGGCGGGAGGTAACCTGCAGGGTAAACGTTCCGCCGGGATCGAACGCGGCTTGCGGGCTGCGTTGACCGGCGGATGGCTTGTGGGGCAGGGTCGTGTGTTCGGCCGGGTGACCCGTGATTTCAAGGACGCGGAAGACCAAACGCGAGGCGGTGGCGCCGCCGCCAACACCTCCGAAAAGCTCTTTCTCCTCCCGCCAGACGGTTTCCCAGCCGCGGTGGTGGCCGCCGACGTGGGCCGGCGGGCCGTGGAGGGCACGATACCACCAGCGAACCATGCCGCGGATCGATGGAGCGCGAATCTCCGGCGTGTCTTGGTAGGCGCCACGGCAAAAGGTGGGGGTGAGAAATTCGATTTGACGCTGCCAATGCATATTTAGGAAAGCGTTATGCCGAGGCGCTGGAGGATGCGTTTTCCGACGTCACCGTGTTTTCCGCTGGTGAACGATTGCCAATAGGCATGGGTTTTGCGCAGGCGGCGGCGTTCGGCCTCGGGCACGGCGCGTTCGAAGACCCGGCGCAATTCGGCGTCGTCGGCGATGGCGGCGAGCTTGGGGATCGCCACCGCGAAATTCGCGTTCGTTTTAAGCAGCCGGGTCAGTTCATCGATGAGCGGGTCGGTGGAGGCGGCCGGGGCTGCGGGAGCGGCGGCTGGGGACGCCCCTGGCCGACCTGACATGGCTGCCGGTCGTGGCTTGGCAGGTGGCTTGCCGCCAAGCAGAAACCAGCCGTATCCCGCGCCGGTCTTGGCGCCCGCGCCTTTGCTGGTGACGGCGCGTTCAAGCCACCCGCGGATGGCAGCGAGCAATTCTGCCGACGTAAATTGGCAGCCGGATGGCAAACGGTTCAATACGACCGCAAAGCCAAATGCGCTGCCGACCTCGACGGCGGGAAAGTAGTTCGGCCGCGGGCTTTCGTCGTCCGTCGGCGGCCGCTGCCCGTTCATGCGGTAGTAGTCGCGATGGTGCGGGTTTACCATATCGACGATCAGAGTCGGCGGCTCGGTGGGATAGGCCGGGAGGAATGAGGCGATGCCTTTGAACTCTTTCGTCTCGAGTGAGGCCGCGAAGGCGCGCGGCGCCTCCGGACCGGCGGCAAATACGAAATCGCCCTCCTTCCCAGGCTTCGTTTCAAGGTCATTTCCGCCAAATCCAAAGAGCAGCATCGCCAGCCGGACAAGGCGATCTCGTTCTGCGTCAGGGGCGATTTTGATTTCGAGGATTGCCTGGGCGCGCGCGATGCCCTTGACCGCGCTCCCGGGGAGGAACGGCAGCCCGAAGCAACGGTCGAGGCAGAGTCCGGCGTTTTCCACGACGCCGCCGGCTTGGTTGACGATGAGCCGTCCACCCAGGCGAGCCTCAAATTCCACCACCATTCCAGAGTAGGAGTCGGCCAGGTCTTTCAGGAGGCGGCGGGCGTTCTCGGTGGCGCGTTTGGCGAGATCGGGATCAGGCGTGGCGATCACGGCGAGCCGGCGGGCGATTTTGGCCTCGCGCCGGCAGCGTTCGGCATTGTCGGGACGGACATTCCGACCGCTGGCCGTGCGTTCCCGACGAACCGCGTCCTCCAGCAGCAGGGCCGAGCCGCCCGTAACGATCCGCAACACGCTCCAGCGGCCCGCGTCGTCGAGTTTGTCCGGCTCTCCCCAAACCTTGGGGAGCGAGAATTTCTCGTAAAGGAGGGAACGGTTATCGACCTTCTCGGCGAACTCACCGATCAAGGCGCGGACGTCAGGGCTTAGAGGTATCATTTGGACCGTCCTTGGATTTGTCCTTTTTCACGAATCGGCGCGCGTACGCCAGCCACGCCAAAGCTTCGTCAGTGGCATGTTTGAGCGCGGCGCTGTCGGCTTTGCCGGTGAGATAATCGAGCAGACCGCGGAGATCCTTGACTGAAGATGGAAGTGCGGCGATTTGAGGGTCCGACAGATGTTGCGCCAGGTGGTTGAAACAGACATACCAGCCGTCGTCCCCGCCTTTGGCGTAGGCGAACGCGCCGGCGGCCAGGAGTCCGTTGGTCATAATGAGCGCGGGCAATTTCTTGACTACGTCGCCGCCTTCGGTCCCGCGAGTATTGACGCCAGCGTCCGCGTACCCCAGGGCATTCGCGGCGCGGATTTGTTCGAGATTTTTCATGGGCGATTCCTCTTCAAGCGAGTTTCACCGTGCAAAAGCCGAGGCCGGTCGTGCCGTCGCCCCCGAATTGCAGGATGCGTTTCCGTTCGATCATCTGCCTTACCGAGGCGAACTCGTCGGTCGCGCGGGGCAGCACGGTGATCGGCGCGAAGAAGAGGGTCTCGGCGGGAACCGCTTCGAGGTCGAATAAACCACCTTTTGCGGCGGTTCCGGTTTGGTCGGAGATTCGGACGTGCTGATTGATCTCGCACGCGTTGCGGACGAAGTGGGAAAAATCGCCGTTGTTCAGCAGCACGAAGCGGCCTTTCGCGACTTTCCAAACTTCGTCATCGAGGAGGCCGAGCAGCGCCGCTTCCCATTCCAGCTGAAACGGCCCAGCGAGCTCGAACCGGTATTCCTCGAGGATGATGGCGACCGGCTTTTCGAACGGAAGCCCGAGCTTATCGCCCGCGAAACAGCGCGCCTCGGCAGGCTCTTCGGGCGGGCGCTTTATCGGCGAAGGCATTTTATCCAAGTCGCCCCGCGCGCGGCGAAACCGCTCCAGAGCCAGCGGGCAGGTAATCAAGGCGAAGGACCCGCGAGCGGAGCGAACCGGGAAGGCCAGAATCCGCGCTTCGCCGAAGGAGAGGACGCCGGCGGATTTGGCGTCTTCGTCGCCAAATATCTTCGCGACCATCGGCGCGACCGCGGGATCCCGCTCGGCGCAATCGCGCAGAACGCCTTTTACGCTGCTGCCTGGAATGATGGGAAAGCCCGTGTGGCGCTCGCGCTGGATTGGTTGATCCACCGCGCCGACGCTCGTGCCGGCGCCGAGATGCAGGGCCGTTCGCGTGAAAAGATAGAGAAGTTTCTGATTCATATAAAATAGTCGGCGGTGATCTCGATTGGCTAAGTCGTAGGGGTCTTACTGGCTTCCTCGAAGAATTGCCACGGCCCGCAAACGCCGAGGCCGAAGCCTTTCTCTCCCAGCAGGCCACTGCGGCGGTTCAGGACGCGGTCGTGAGACGGATTCTCCGCCCGGGAACCGTGCCAGCTCAATGCGTCCGATAGCGTGGCGGCATCCGGGCCTTCAAAATAATAGGTGGCGCCCGCGGGAACGGCGAGCAAGGTCGGTCGGGCGCCTTTGGTCTTGCGAGTCGGATCGTCTTCGTTCGGTTCGTCAATCAAGTGAAGGCGTTCGCTCCAGCCCGTTATCGGGATCGGCTTGGCAACGCAGGCGGCGACCAACCGACAATCAATAAACCCGAGCGATTGGATATGCGCGCGCCGGTTCTCGCGCAGTCCCGAACCGCCGCGAAGTCGCCCCTTTTTTAGTAGGACTTGTCCCGTGATCGGCTCGATCCAGTTGGGCAGCCAGCCACCGGGATGGGCGGCGATCGGCTGACCGTTCCGGTCCCGCTTAAGCGCCCCGTGCCCATCGAGATTTGAGATGGCCGGGAAGACCGCGGGGGAAAGGAGCAGCCACTTGACCCGCCGTCCGGTGACGGCCGCGGAGCGCGGCAACACCTTTTCCGCGCCAAATTGAGGCGTTTCGTGTACCTGGCAGGCACGCCGCTGGCCCCCGCAGATAAGTATCCCGTCTTCGGGGAAAAGCTCTTTTAGGGCTTCAACGGTGGACGCTGGTTTGCCGGTCGCGACCGGCATCTGCGCGTGGACGCCCATCGTGACGCCTTCCCGAAGGCGGAGGTACTGCGCGGCGTAAATCTTTCCGGCGGCGGCGCCGCGGCCAGTGGATTCGGTCGCGGAATCAATTTCGATGCCGATATTCCATTCACCTCCCATGATGTCGTCATCCGCCAGTTGCAGCGGTTCGGCGGTAGGTTTCTCCCCGAGATACCTTTCGATCGCGCTTTTGTTCCACCACGCAGACGGGCCTTCCTTATCGTGCTCGGCGCGACTGACGACCGGGTAGAGCGCCGGCTGGGGAAGGTTGCATTGGCCCTGCCGCTCTTGCAACGGAAGCAGGTCAGGCGCGGCGCTGTCGCGCTGAGTCACGTCGGCCGGGCACGGAAACAGCCAGGCGCCGGCCAGCGACGGAAAGGGGCCGACGGTCGCCAGCGAACCGAACCGATGGGTTCGCTTTGAGTCATCGCCACGGGCCGGGTAACGGCCGTTACGCCCGAAGAAATGGGAATGTTCCCACGCTTGAAATTGACCCCGCTCCTTCGCCGGAAACGCGCGGTGAAGCGCGGAATGCAAGGCATCGAAGATGATCGACGGCTCGGGCCAGCGCGCGCCGTGGCCGCCCGAACCGGCGTTGGCCGTCATCGGTCGGCCGTCACGGAAAAAAAGTACATCCTGCGGGGTGACAGTGTACGTGGGCATAGGTCAGTCGAGTTGTCGTGAAATAAAGGATTCCAGCGCGAAAAGGTGGTAGAATTCCGCGAGCGGACGCGCGAGGCGCCGCTCCTCCGTCTTGCGGGTCTTCGGGTTGCGTTCGGTCCAGGAAAACTCGTGCAGTTCACGCAGGTAATCGACCGCTGACTTAACGAGCGCCGCGCGTTCGGTCTCCGGCAGCGGCTCGGCTTGGCGCTCGGCAACCAACGAAAAATCACGAACCGCTATATTCATGAGCTCCTCGCTCAGCGGTTTGCCAGCGTCATAGCGCGAGAGAACGGAGATCAGGCGGTGCGGAAACCGGCTGCTGATGGGCGGTTCGTAATTCGGATCCTCGATTCGCGTTCGGAAATTCCTCTGGAACACGGACCAAAGCCGAAACGCCGATGAGTTGAATTTCGCGCCCCATTCAACCGTCTCCCCGCTTCGTTTGAACAAGGTCACGGCGAGGGCATCGCGGTTCCAACGCGCGGCCGGAACTTCCAGGCTCCGACGAAGCTTATGGTCAAAAACCAGTCGCAGTGGACGCCCTTTGGCCTGCCTCTCGGCCCGCAGCGCGGCTTCGACCATGTCCTGCAGTGGTTCCTTGATGTGGCCGATCGCCAAACCGATCGAGGCGGTCAGCGGCTTAAGCTGGCCTGGAGTGAGAATCGCCCCGAATTCCTCGCGCAATTTGATTGCGCAAGCCATGGCCCGGGACGCGGGCAGCATCGCCAACACGTCGTCTCCGCCAGCGTAGATCAATTGGCCGTCGTGCTGCTCGACGATTTTCTGAGCGCTGCCGGTGGCGAATTTCGATAACTTGCCGCTAAACTCGGAATGCCATTGTTGGGTGATTTCGTCAGTCGTGTTTTTCCCGGTTAACCACTGTCCCATTTCGTCACCGTCCATCGCGAGCACCGCGTAATATGCGGTAATCGGACCAAGCCGCGCCTGGAGTTGAAGGTTTTTAAGCCGCTCTTTCGCGATCTGTACTTGTTGTTTTGTCGATACGTCGGCCGCGTCGCCTTCCCATTTGAGCCAAGATGACGGGTGAAAGACCGCGGCGTCGGCCCGTTCAAACCAGTATTTGTAACTTTCGTGATCGCCGCGCCGGACAGATTCAGCCACGTCCGAATCGACGCCGTCCAGCGCGTCCACCACAGAATTGGCGAACTCGAAAAAGGCCTGTTCCAGCTCAGGCGGACAGATCGGGCTTAGGACCTTGCGCGCGAGTTCCTTTCGCCACGGCGCGATCGCTACCGCCGGAGCCGAGTCGAAGGCCGTCCGTGCCCGGGGCAGTGATTCGCTTAGGCGCGCCAGATGCCAGACGCGCTTGATGAGGTTGACGGCGCCAAGCTCGTCGTCGTTGCGGAAGAGATGGCCAATGCCTTTCTTCTGGCGCGCTTGCGCCACCCATCCGGCGTCGGCCACCGCTTCCTCCTTTCCCGAGAAATGGTCCTTATGAACCAGCGGCGTCCCCTGCCATGCCGAGAAGCGATGCAGGGCGCGGCTGCCGTCGAGGCGGTGGCCGAGCAGATGATGATTTTTAGCCCACCCACCGGGTCCCGCGGCGCCGAGCGGGACGCGCGCGGCGGTCGCGGCTAGCTCGTCGCCGCTCAATATCGGCCACACTTGCCAACTAATCTGCCAGAAATGAGACACTTGATAATTCCAGCGGGTTAGTTGATCTTTCGTAAGTCCTAGCCCGCGATGTCTCAGATGGTCGTCACACTCGTCGCAGATCCGCTGCCATTCGCTCGTCGTGGTCGTATTGCCCTGAGACCCCGTGCTAAAGCCGAAGGTGTCGGCTGCTGCTTGCGCAACGCGTTCAGGTTCTGAATGATGAGTTACGACGAGAAAGCGATTCGGAAGATTTGGTATCAGGAGGGATTCAGCTTCGGCGTCACTGAGTTTCACCGGATTCCGAAGCCAGTCGAAAAGACGTTGTTTGTCAATGTTAGGGTAGATTAGTTCGGCTAGCGGGTCTGCCGCGCGAACGCCTTGAATTGCATGAGCGATCAGCCAAGAAAGGAGGTAGCTCCCGCTCCAAAGATCGCGCGTGCTCCGCGCTTGAGCGATGAATTCCTGCACCGGTCCTACCTGAATTTTCAGCAGCGCTTTCCTCATACTTGTTTTGGCCAAGGTTTGCGAACGACTAAGGAGGCTTTACCCCTACAACGCGGGTCATTGCGCGCACGGCTGAGAGGCACCCAGAACTTTTGGTTCAGCGTCAGGTGGACTTCTCATGCCAAGAACACCCGCGATAATGCGTCAGCAGTAATGTGGACTTCCTCGTTGCTCGTTGAGGACAGTAACCATTTTGAATTTGGAACTCAACCATTATTTTCATTTCTAGATTCTTATTTTACGCCACTCCTTCGACCACTACGTCGGAGCATTGGAGACTTCACGCGGTTCCCCTGCGCTGGTGTGGCCACGGGCGAATGCTTTTCCGGAACACCGGGCTGGTAAACGCGGCCGGTGCCTCACGCCTGCTCAAGCCAATAAACACCGCCCTCGCTCATCGACTTGCCGCCACCCGTGCCCGGAAATGATCTGAACGGCTGCAGTGGCCTCCGTACATAGGGAATGCCGGCCGCCCTGGTAATCCCAGAGCGGCCGGGTGTCGTGCGAGCACGAGGTCGAAGGAGGCCTTTGGACCTGCATGTAGCCAATGCCTTTCGGCGTTTTTTCCGCGCGACTCTTGTCGCGCAAAAGTTGATAGGGCGTGCCGCCCCACGAATGGGCCGGTCAGTATTGAACCTCGTGGACAATGATATCAATGCGACTGAGACAATACATTAGCTCAACCGCCGGGTGATTGGGATTGAGACAACGCCGTAGCCCGTAACACGCCACTTCAATTCCGAGAGAGGCGTGAAACGTCGGAGATTCACCGGCCAGCACTTTCAGCATCGTCGCCGCCGGGATCAGCGCGCCCACGTGGTCGTCTCTCTGTATGCAACCATAGAGCGAGTCGAGAAGCGAATACAATCGCGGTCGGGCGGCGAGACGGTTAAGACCGTGCCGAATTCCCAAAAGAAGTTCAAACAGAATCGGTCGGCAGACTTTTTGAGGCAATTCGAATTTCATAATATTTATTAGATGCGGCGTCCAAGAAGTCCCTTTCCACCTCGTGCTCAAATAACCCTGGCGGCCCGACCTCCCCAACAAATTGGAAATATTTTCTCATAAAAGGACGTATACTCACCCACCGACGCCGAGTCAACTCTTTTTCTTAATGAATTTATCTGGACGAACGTCACAATTTCCTTGTCTGTCCAGAATTGGAGAATCGGCTCGTGTCGGAAGCGCGCGGAGCTAGGTGTTTCCACCTATTGCTCGTACCGCGCGCACGAATAGGTGGTTTGCCTTAGTAGTCCTCGAGAGTCATCATAAAAATTGGATGAGGCAACGGGGGAAGCGAAGAATAATTGTCATTGACCAGAAGTTGGATTGCTCGGTTATACGCGTAAGTGGTAGATAGTTGCGCCTGCTGTCCTTCATTGGCGGCGCGTGCGCGACGCATCCGTTTTTATGAACTCCTCGACGGCGTCCTGGACCTCTTTGCGTTTCACGCTGGCGACGGTGTTAAGGTACCGCTCGACGCCCTCTCCCATCGTCTGCCCATTCAATTTGCTTGCCGCCTCGACGAATTCGGACACGGCGCCGAGGAGAGAGAAACGCTCGCCGGTGGACTGCCGGAACGCCTCCAGCGGCTCGATTGCCGCTAAGGCATCGCGCGATTGGATCGCCGTCAACGCGGCGGATTGCGAGCCGCTGGCGAGTTCGCGGACGATTCGCTCGGCTTCCGTCTTGGCGTCCGCGTAGTCACCGAAGGATCGAACGCGCCGCTTCCCGGCGGTGCGATGAGCGAGCCGGAAAAACGGGTAAGACGCCGATTTGACGCAAATAACGGCCTCAGAGTTCCGATGCTTGACCCGGACAGGAAACTTCATCTTGCGCCGGGAATCAGCCGAAAGTTGTGCGGAATCTGCGCGGGAACTCCGGAGTTCGTCGTTTTCCCGAGTAAAAGTGGTGCGGTTAGCAGGACTTGAACCTGCACGCCTTGCGGCACTACCACCT
>CAZFVY010000095.1:0-29360 GCA_964522665.1 uncultured Verrucomicrobiota bacterium
AAATTGCACCGAAAAACCGATTATGTCCACCTATTTCATGAACAGTACACTAGTGTAGTGTCTCATAAATAACTGGCCGCGAATGACCAGCTATTTATGAGGCGCTACACTTGCTTGCCAATCTGCCGGTCTGCGTCCTACAGCAAGCCTGCGAGCCGGGGCGTCCAGTCGAGCGCGGACGGCAGGGGAACGGGAACGAAGGCGGAATACTTGCCTTGCGGCGCCTAGTTCCCCGGAACGTTGGCTGGTTTTGGCATCGCTGGTGGCGAGAATAGCGCGAATCGCTATCATCGTAAACGGCCATAAACGATAATAAGGCGATTCCTGATTAGCGGCCTCGCCATCGGCCAATGAAGGGAATCGAAACCTGATTTCGCATCCTTCCAGGCGATCCCATTGCGGTCATTCGGCCGTTCCGGCCATAGGCATCGGACTCTACCGTCCGAATGCAGCGCCTACTTGAAGTCGCCTTGTCCCCGCGATCCGCGGTCGGCGCCGGCAAATTCAGTCGCGTCGGGGCGGGCGTGTGGTAAGCTGCCCGGCGATGATGCGGATCGGTTCGCTCAATCTGAAGTCCAACTTGTTTCTCTCGCCGCTGGCGGGTTACACCAACCTGCCTTTCCGCCTGACGCTGCGGGAGTTGGGCGGTTTGGACCTCGCGACGACCGACCTCGTCAACGCCCGGTCCCTCCTCGAACAGAACCCCAAAGCCCTCAAGCTGATCGAGACCCGTCCGGCGGACCGGCCGCTGGCGGTGCAACTTTTCGGGTCGGTCCCGGAAGAGATGCGCGACGCCGCGGCGTATCTGGAGTCGGTGGGCGTCTCGTCGGTCGATATCAACATGGGCTGTCCCGTCCGCAAGGTTTGCCGCGTGGGCGGCGGCTCGGCGATGATGACGGAACTGTCGAAAACCGCGCAGTTGGTCAAGGGCATGGTGGACGCGGTCAAGATTCCGATCACCGCCAAGATGCGCCTGGGTTGGGACGAGCAAAATCTGACGGCGCCCGATTTATCGGCGGCCCTCGAGGACGCCGGGATCAAGGCGATCTTCGTCCACGGCCGGACCCGCGAGCAGGGCTTTGGCGGCACGGTCAACCTGGCGGGCATCCGCGCGGTGGTGGCGGCGGTGAAGTCGATCCCCGTGATCGGCAACGGCGACGTCCTGACGCCCGAGGCGGCCAAGAGGATGTTCGACGACACCGGGTGCGCCGGGGTCAGCATCGGGCGCGGGGCGTTTTACAATCCGTGGATTTTTCTGCACTCGCGCCGCTATCTGGACACCGGCGAACCGCCCGCCGAGCCGCGCTTTCAAGAGCGCGTGCGCGTCATGTGCCGGCATCTGGAATTGATGGTCGAAGTCTTCGGCGAAACTCACGGCTGCCGGATGTTCCGCAAGGTCGCGCCGTGGTACGCCAAGCGCTTCGGCCCCGCCAACGAATTCAACAAGCGGGTCGTGACCATCACGAGCGCCGCCGAGTTTCACGATATTCTCGAGCATTATCTCCGCTGGCGGGAACAATTCCTGGACGAGACCGGCGAACTCAAGGCGAACTATCGCCCGCCGCCGATGGTGGCGAGCTTCATGCAGGAACCGGGCGTCGCGCAACGCCAGCAGATCCCGGTGCCTAAAGGCCCGGTCGAAGTCTGGTAATCCGCGGTCGGGTTCCAGGCGGGCGCCGCGGGAACCCTGCGTGTCCGCCCTGTCCCACGCGCTGATCGCGCGTCGCGGTCGCTTCGTTCCGCCCGCTCGGACGCGGGCGGTGACCTCGCAGCTCGAGGTCCCTACCCAGGAGCCGCTACGCCTTGACGGAAATCTTGGACCAATGCATCCCGTGTTTCGCCGCGTACTGCGCAAAGACGCGCTCGTGTTCCATCAGCACCGCGCGCACGACGCTGGAGTCATCGGCGTGGCCGTACTCGACGATCGGGTCGGGGATCAGGTCGAACTGGCGATGGGCGTAAACGAGAGCGAAAACCGCGCCGGCCAGCGCCCCGTAGGGAATGTCAGTGTCGGCGTTCTCGGCGAAATCCTCGACGACGTTGGCCAGGAACTCCAATTGATCGACGAGGTGGGGAAACTTGGGCGCGTTGATCTGCGCAAACTCGAGCTTGAGAAACGGCAGTTTCTTATGCACTCCGGCCAGGACTTTCGGGGTGATCGTCCCCGCGCCGTGGCGCACGAATTTTGCAATTTCAGCCATGCCCGCAGATTGCGCGAAAGCCCGGGCCAAGACAAGCCCCGGTTTGGCGGGCGCGTCAGTCCAAACGTCCGGTTTGCTTTAGCCAAAGCAACAGCGCCTTCGCGTTACCCGCTTGTTGGGACCGTGCCGCGACGCGATGGGCATTCTGCCAGGCGCTCGCGTCAGAAAGGTCTATCTCGTACTGACGGCAAAATAAGATGGAGCGTAGCGATTCGGGCTGTTCCACCCAGAGGGCATATTCCTGGTTCGTGAAGCCGAGGAATTCCGCCAAGCCTACGGTCGCCTTGCTTTCATGCCATTGCTGAACGAAGTCGTCGATTTCAGTGTCGAGGACGACGCCGGCGAGTACTTTCTCGATGAACTTCATTGCTAGACTTTACTTTAGGTCGATTTTCCGGCCCCGGATCGCTTGTTTGATAAACTGACCGTCAACCGCATCGACGGCCCCCCAAGTGATGCCCACGCGCATTGAACACCTCAATCTCCCCATGGAGGGCGTCCCAAACATAAAGGCGCGAACCGTCGCGATTTCGCCAAACCTTTTGGCCGTTTATGGTCCTCCATACCTCAAAACCGTCGAGGTAGCAAGGATCAGGACGTGGCTTGCCTGCCATAGCCGAGAAATCCGACCGACCCGCCTCGACTTGTCAATTCACCGGGCAAATATAACACAAAAGAACGCATACAACAGGAGGCATTTCCGGCGCAACCAGGAAATCCAACGCGACGCGCTTTACAACCGGCGTTGACAGCGCCGGGTCGTCGCTGCGAAAATCACCGCGGACGCTGAATCATGGAATACGAAGCTGTCATCGGGTTGGAAACGCATGTCCAACTCAAAACGAAATCGAAAATGTGGTGCGGGTGCGCGAACGAATTCGGCGCGCCGCCCAATACGAACGTCTGCCCGGTCTGCCTTGGCCTGCCGGGCGTGCTGCCCGTGCCCAACGAGGAGGCGCTGCGGCTGACGGCGCTGACCGGCATGTTGTTGAATTGCTCGATCCCCCGGCGGGCGAAGTTCGACCGGAAGAATTATTTTTACCCGGACGCGCCCAAGAATTATCAGATCACGCAGTATGACCAGCCCTCGACCGTCGGCGGCTTTGTCGATTTCGAGTTCGGCGGCGCGTTGGCCCGGGTGCGGATCACGCGGGCGCATCTCGAGGAAGACGTCGGCAAGAATTTTCACTTCGAGCGGAACAGCGGTGTGGATTTCAACCGCGCCGGGGTGCCGTTGCTCGAAATCGTCTCCGAACCCGACCTGACCGGGCCTGAAATGGCTTACGCCTATCTCAACGCGCTAAAGGACATTCTCATCTATGGCGGGATCAGCGATTGCGACATGGAAAAAGGCATGGTGCGCTGCGATGTCAACGTGAGCGTCCGACCCAAAGGCGAAACCAAACTTGGCGCCAAGATCGAGATCAAAAACATGAACAGCTTCAGCGGCGTGCGGAAGGCGCTGGAGTACGAAATCCCGCGGCAGATCGCGATCGTCACGAACGGCGGCCACCTTTCCCAGGAAACCCGCCGGTGGGATGACGTGGGCGGCATCACGGAAAGCATGCGCCAAAAAGAACAGGCGCACGATTACCGCTATTTTCCCGAGCCGGACTTGATGCCGCTGGCCCCGACCGATGAGTGGCTCGCGGAGGTTCGCGCGCGCGTGGTGGAATTGCCGCTCGCCAAGAAGCGGCGGTTCATGACGCAATACCAGCTGCCGGCGACCGACGCGGAGACCTTTGTGAACGACGTTCCGTTGGGGCATTACTTCGAAACCGTGGCCGAACGTTGCCCGGCGCCGAAGGCGGTCGCCAATTGGGTCATCAACAACCTGCGCTCGAAATTGACCGAATCGCGCGCGACGCTGGCCGACTTGAAGTTCAAGCCGGCGGACTTATTGGACCTGATCGGCTTGGTGGACGGCGGCAAGATCAGCGGCAAAATCGCGCAGGACGTTTTCGGCGAGATGTTCGCCTCGGGGGAAGCGCCGGCGGCCATCGTCGAGCGGAAGGGTTTGACGCAGGTGAGTGACTCCGGCGCCTTGGAACAGTTTTGCGCCGAGGTGATCGCCGCGAACCCGAAAAGCGCCGCTGATTACCGTGCCGGGAAAGGGGCGGCGCTGAACTTTTTGAAAGGCCAGGTCATGAAATTGAGCCGCGGCAAGGCCAACCCGAATCTGGTCGGTGAGATTCTGGAGCGGAAGCTCAAGGATTAGAGTAACCGCGCGGCCCGCGGGGATCGCGAACGGACTCGCCAAGCGGGGTCCCTGGCAAAAAAGATTGAATTGATTTGACCGGTTTACGTCCGAGTTCTAGCATAAATGTATTGACCGGCGGTCTCTGGCGGTGAGCGCCGCCGCCCGGTCAGACGAAAAGCTAACGGCATAGGGCGCCCCCAGGGTGAAGTGACGTTAAGTGTATGGTAGCGAGAGTCTTAGATCGACGCGGCGGACTTCACGGCGCTTAAATTATTTTTCTTTTCTTTTGGTGTGCAATAGTTTATGATTTTTGCTTGTTCCAGGCGGTATGTCCGAAAACCCTGATCATCCTAGCGGAATACATCTAGCCAAGCTCGGAGAGGCGGCGCTTGCCAAAATCGCCACCTTTCAGCGAAGCCGGGGCTTGGACGTGATCACGGTATGCATTACCGGGATCGTTGATTATGTCCCGGAGGATCCGGATGAATTCGTGCAGCACCAGGAGCTGATCCAGGAGCTGCTGAACGATTTCAAGCAAGCCCAGGAAATCGCCACCAATCACGGCTCGAGTCTGCTCTTGTTCGTCAGACCGGTGGACGCGGTGCGTTTCGCGCTGACGATGCAGACCAAGATTCGGACGCTAAAACACGGCGACCCGAATGAATCTCTGCCCGGCCACCGAATTCCCGTCCGCATCGGCATTCACTGCGGCAACGTTCCGCTGCCAAAGCCGGACGAGAACGCCCCTCCCGGCCCCGCCAAGCCGGACGGGCTAGCGGAGGAATATCAGCGGCACGTCGATACTTGCGGTCGGTTGATGCGCATCAGCGCCAATGACCACGTCATGCTCACCCGGCTCGCGTTTGACCTGGCGCGAACCACCATCAAAAAGCCCGAAGCCAAGGCGTTGGACCCGTTGATGTGGGTCAATCACGGGCCTTATCTGGTTTCCGGCCTGACTGAACCGCTGGAAATTTGCGAGGTCGGACAAACCAAGGAGAAAACGCTCCCGGCCCCGGCCAGCACTCCGATCCTTGAGCAACAGTCGGCGCCGATGGATTTAGGCATCTGGGGCTGGCGTCCCGCGGTGGGCGTGCTGGTGCCGAACACCAAGTTCATCATGGAGGAAAAGATCGCTGAAAACGAATTCAGCGAAAACTGGCGGGCGGGAGTCGAGGGAACCAAAGACACCTTCATGTTCCGGTTCTGCATCGGGAAGGATTGGCTGGAGTCGCTGCAAGCGGAAGAGAAGCAATTGGCGGTCATCAAGCAGAAGATCGGCGTCCATCGGAACGTCGTCGGCCTCATGGGGATGTCATTGGAGAATGCGCCCTACTACCTGATGATGGATTTCTATGAAGGAACCGACCTGGAAACCTGGTGCAAAGACGTGGGCGGGCTCCAGAATACCGCGCTGATCGCGCGGGTGGAATTGATCGCCCAGGTGGCCGACGGCCTGAACGTCGCGCATGAGGGGAAGATCGTTCATGGCCGGATCAAACCGAAGAATATATTGGTCAAGGGTGACGGCCGTGGCACGCAGGATTTGCAGGCGCGCCTGATCAACTTCCTTGATTGCCTCGCGGGGCCGGTTTACACGCCCAAAGCGGCGGTGGAACAGCCGGACCCGATGAAGGATTTCTCGGTCGCCGGGATTTTTGACGAGCCGGAAGCGGCGGCTCCCGCGCCAGCCGCTGGCGCCCCGGCGACGGGCGGCGCCCCGGCTGCCGCTCCCGCCAAGGCGGCCGCAGCGCCGGCGGAAGAGGTCGATGAGTGGGCCGCGATGATGAGCGAACCGTTGCCGGAGGAGGCCGCGCCGGCCGCCGCGGCCGCCGGCTCCAGCGGGACCCCGGCGACGCCCGGCGCTCCCGCCGCCGCGCCCGGGACTCCCGGCGCGCCTGCCCCCGCGGTGGCGCCGACCGGACCGCTGATGTACTGCGCGCCCGAGGTGATCGCGGGCGGGGCGCCGACCATCAAGTCGGACATCTATTCGATGGGCGTGCTCTTGAGCCAAATGCTGGTCGGTAGTTTGACGGAGGCGTTCACGCCCGAGCGCGTCCAGGAGGTCGTGAATCCTTTGGTCAAGGATCAATTGGCGCCGTTTTTTATGGGTGACGCCGCCAAGCGGACCGGCAGCGCCGCCGCGCTGGCGGGAAAACTTCGCGCCTCGCCGAAGTACCGCGTCGGAGTCGCCGCCTTGACGAGCAAGCCGGTTCCCAGGTGGGTGCGCACCGCGGAACGCGCGGCGTTCGTCCTGGTCTGCCTGACCCTGCTCGTCGGGGGCCTCTACATTTACCTTCAATCCAGCGCGAAAAAGCCCAAGCCAAAGAAGGTGGACGACACCGAAGAGACTCAGAGCGCGCAACGCAAACGCGCGCCCGGTGAATCGGAAGAGCCGGCGCCGCCCGGAGAGTCGCGGCGCGCGGACGGCCGGGATGACTCGGGCGACGTCATGGCCCAGTTGAACATCATCTTTAAGTTTTTGGTTTTGCCGGTCATCCTCACAATCATCGCCGGACTGGTTTACCAAAGGTATGACGCCAAGCGCGAAGCGGAACGCCGCCGCGCGCTTTCCGCCGCCGCGGATCGACTGCTCGCCGAGCGAAAGGCCGGGCGTTCCGGCGGGAAACACGACGATTAGGCGGACTCTCCGGTCAGCGAATTCGCGCTCCGCCCAGCGTCATTCGCCAGCCTCATCGAAGCCTCCGTAAAAGCGATCCGCGTCGCGCTTCACTTTCTGGCGCCCCGCGAAAGAGCGCTCCGGCGGCGGAACTACTGCGCGCCGCCCTGCTCCCGATCGAAATCAGCGAGGTACTTGTCCAACATCGCCGAGGGCGTTTGGAGCAAATTCCAGGTGGGTTGCCAGCCGACCGCTTTGGCGGGCTGCCGCTTGGGGCCGGGCTTGACTGTCCGCGCGGCCGAAACGGGCGCCACGCGGCGCCGGGTTCGATCGCATTTTGACGTTTTCATCGGTCGTAAATTCTTTTAGCCAGCCGAATTCCTGCGGTTGGCGGTCGTCGTGCCTTCATCGCCCTGCTCTTTTCGGGCCATCCTGGTCCGGGGAACGCCGACGCCTTGCTCGGCCGTCTTACGGGCCGTCGCATTCATAGATTCCCCATGACTGTCGAACAGTAGCATACGCGCCGGCCGCTGGCAACCGATCAGTTGGTCGTCACGCGATGTTAACCCGTCCGACATAGGGGCCGCGGTGAGTTCGCGCGCGAAGTCCGGGGCTGGCCGGAAGGTGTCGAGCGTCGCCGATTCGAGGCCGGTCAGCTTTGTGGTTCCCGGGCGAGGTCTCGCGGCACGAAACGGCGCGCGCCGCGCGAGTGGGAGATCGAAGCGGCGGCGGCGCCAGGACTGGGGTTTGACGCGGATGGATTTCATGATTCCAATAGGTTCCTCGCGATTTGGATTAGGCGACCGGCAGGCGTAACCGGAATTCCGTCGGCGATTGACCGAGGACTTTCTTAAAAACGCGGTTGAAATGAGTGAGCGATTGAAAGCCGACCTCGTAAGCGATTTCGCTGATCCGCAGGTTCGGGTTCAGCAAGAGGTTGCGGGCCTTTTCGATGCGCACGCGGGAGACGTACTCGGTGAAGTTGACGCCCGTCACCTGTTTGAACATTTTGCAAAAGTAAAAGACGCTCATGTTCACCGCCTTGGCCACGGCCCCGAGCGAAAGTTGGTCCGCCTGATGTTCGTTGATGAAATCCTTGGCGCGTTTGATCGAGGGCGGCTCCGCGTTCGCGGCTTGCACCACGACCTGATTGGCGATCAGGGAAAGATGCTCCGCGAAAATGCCGAGCAAGCTGACCACCGCGTCGTGTTCTTTGCCCGAAACCACCCGGCCATGATAGTAAGCGGCCTTCAACTCCGCGACGTCCACGTCCAGGCCCCACTCGGCCACGAGCTTGGCCACGCGGTCGAATTGGGCCGGCGTTGGCTTCTTGCGAAACACCTGGCCCGTGTGGAGAAACCCGATCAATTGCCCGCCCATGCGCACCGGCACCGCGGTGTCCGAGAGGCCGGCTTGACAGGTGACCGTTTGCGCCTCCTGGGCGGCGGTTTCGGTGAGCCTCTGTTGCGTCTGCAGGCACATCGCGCAGGCGCGGCTCTTGCCCGCCATCAGCGCGCAAAACGGATTCTCACCACGTTTGGCGTGATGCGGAAGTTGCCATGATTCCACCGGCCGCAGCGCGACCGGGAGGCCGGTGGCCTCCGTAAAGGCCCGCTCGAAGGAGCGATAAAGCTCTGAACTCGTCAGGGATTCGATCAGGTGTCCATTCGCATTCATTGTCATTCGCTTTCGTTTTTTTCGCTTCGTCGATCTTGCGTTCGTGAGTGCAAGATTAGGGCGTCGGGGTAGGGGCAACAATTGGGGGCGGTCCTGATTCGACTCGCAGGGCACGGAGTAAGCCGCCTAAGGGAAACGCCTAGGACAGACGCGCGAAAAATCACGCGGACCGATCGGGCGCGCGCGCCTGAATCACCGGGTGAAACGCGCGCGCCGCCGCAAACGAGCGCTCCAAATCCTACGCCACCTTTTGACCGAGAGGATAGTTCACTGATTGCGAGTCGAGGGAATTCTGTCGGTCGATCGTCATCGCGCCAAACGCGGGTTCCGACCGAGCTCAAAAATCACCATCACGGCCACCGGACGCCGCGTCAACCCCACTTTGTCGGGCAGCGGGAACCCCGCGCCAACCGGCTGGTCGAGCCCCTTATTCGCGCCCCGGATCGCTCGGCGCCGCCTGGCCGCCAGCGGGACTTGGGGGGCCGGACACTCCGTTCGCGCGCGCGAGGGCGGCCGCCAGTTCCTGGCGTTCCGCGTGCAAAGGATCATGCTGAACGACTGGCGGCAGGCCGAGGAGTTCCCGCGCGCGATCAAGGGCCGCGTCCACGTGCGGGCAGACGTTCTCGTGCCCGAGGCGGTCGAGAAAGCCGGCGTTCTCCATGACCATCAGAGGATGGGTGTGGGGCGCGCTCAAAATAAGATGCTTCCCGCGCCGATGCAGGCGCTCGTAGAGGTCTTCCAACGCGTTGAGACCGGTGGCGTCCATCGCGAGGACCATTTTCATGCGCAGAATCAAAATCTCGGGCTCCCGATGCAGACGCTCCAACGCGCCTTCCAACTTGTCGGTCGCGCCGAAAAGCAACGCGCCGAACATCCGGTAAACCATCACCCCCTCCGGAATCTGCTTGCCCGCGAGCGAGTCGTGCGAGCCTTCGGCGTCCATGCTTTCGTCCACCGCCGTGAGCTGGGTGGTCTCCGAGACGCGCTTGATGAAGAGCACCGCAGCCAGGACCATGCCGATTTCGACGGCCACCGTCAAATCGACGATCACGGTCAGCAGGAACGCCGCGAGAAAAACCGCCGAATCGCTCCGCGGCCAGCGCGCGAGCCGCCCGAAATTGTGCCATTCGCCCATGTGGATCGCGACGTTGACAAGGACGGCGCTCAAGGTCGCCAGCGGGATGAATTGCGCCAGCGGCGCCGCGACGAGAATAATCACCAGCAGCGTCGCCGCGTGGATCATGCCGGCGACGGGCGAGCGGGCGCCGCTCTTGACGTTCGTCGCGGTCCGCGCGATCGCGCCGGTGGCGGCGATGCCGCCAAAAAGCGGGCTTACAATATTCGCCAGCCCCTGGGCCATGAGTTCCTGGTTGGAATCATGCCGGTCATCCACCATGCCGTCGGCGACGACCGCGCAGAGCAGGGATTCAATCGCGGCGAGCATCGCGATGGTAAAGGCCGGCTGCACCAACTGCCGCAGATTGTCCCAAGCCAGCGAGGGAAAGTGAAAGTGCGGCAGGCCCTGCGGAATGCCGCCGAACTTGCTGCCGATCGTTTCGACGTGCAGATGGAAAATCGTGGCGACCACCGTGCCCGTCACCAGGGCGACGATCGAGCCGGGCACGCGCCGGCGCAGCTTGGTCGGCCAGAAAAGAATGATCGCCAGCGAACCGGCGGCGAGCAGAAGGGTCGGCCATTGCAGCGTGCCGAAGTTCGCGCCCAAAACTTTGACCTTTTCAATGAATTCAGCGGGCGTTTTCTCCACTTGCAGCCCGAAGAAATCCTTGACCTGGGTGCTGAAAATCAGCACCGCGATGCCGCCGGTGAATCCCATGGTCACCGGGTACGGGATGAACTTGATCATCGTGCCCAGGCGGGCGGCGCCCATGAGCAGCAGGATGATCCCCGCCATCACGGTGCAGATGGCCAGATTCTCCAGGCCATATTTCGCGCCGATGCCATAGAGGATGACCACGAAGGCGCCGGTCGGCCCGCCGATGCAAACCCGCGTCCCGCCCAGCGAGGAAATGATGAAACCGGCGATGACGGCGGTAAAGATACCCGCTTCCGGTTTCACGCCCGAGGCAATCGCGAACGCCATGGCCAGGGGCAACGCCACGATGCCGACGGTGACGCCGGCGATGAGATCGGCCGTGAACGCCTGGGCGGTGTAGCCTTTGAGCGCGTCGATCAGCCGGGGTCGGAACGGAATCGCTGCCTTCATGTCGGAAAACGCGTGTCGCGCCCGCGCCGCGGGCTACGTCAAGACGGCTTTTTTCGGCGCGTTCGCGGCGCCGTTTCGCCGCACCGGGATTTGCCGGAGCGTCGCGATTACCTCGGCCGGCTCGCGCGCGGTCAGCAAGGCCTCGACCAGCCGGGGTTCCCGCGACAAGCGGGCCAACCCGGAGATGAGGAGCAAATACTGCGCGGCGTCGGTCGCGGGAGCGGCCAGCAGAAACACCATCCGCACGCTCCGCACTCCGCGAGTCCCCCAAGCTAACGGCACGTCGCTGCGCCCAAACGCGAACGATACCTCCGTGAGGCCGGGCAGCCGCGCGTGCGGAAAAGCCATGCCGGACTCCATTTCGGTGCTGACGAGGAATTCGCGGTTCATCGCCGCGTGATAGAACGGCAGAAAATCCGGCACGCGTCCCTCCCGCTGCATCGCCTGGCTCAGTTCCTGGATCACCCCGGCGGCATCCTCGCCGCGCAGGCGCGGAATCACCAAGCCTGGCGCCGTGTAATCCGCCAGCGTCCGGCCCTCAACCGCCTGAACGGTCGGGTTAGGGGACATGGACGATCGCCGGTTCACTGGCGCTGGCTCGGACTGGGACACGGAGCACAGGAACGTCCACAAAAGGTGTAACCAGCGCCGGCGAATAAAGGTAACGGCCGCAATTGGTGCAAATGCAAAGCTCCGTCGCCAGGCCGAGCCGGGAGAAGGTGCCTGAAGGGATGCGCAGGTGGCATTCGCCGCACACGCCGTTTTGAGCGAGTGAGACGGCCCGTTTTCCCCGCGCGATCAACCGGTCGTAGTGGGCCAGGACCTGCGCGGGCGCGCTTTCTCGCAGGGCGTCGATCCGCGCGTCATCCTTCGCGGAGCGGCGCCCGGTCCGCAGTTCAAGGCCTTGGAGTTCCAATAAACTTTCCAACGTCTGTTTCATGGGCGATTTAAACGCACGCGGCGTGCCAAGCTACGGAGCTTTCGCGTCGCGTCATAGTATTGAGTAGGTTAGGACGTTCGCCGCCGGTTCGTCCGCGTTTCCGCCAACCCGCCGTTCGCTGATTTGTGCATTGTTTGCACGAACGCGCGGCCTATTGTGCACGCTCAGACGCCCCAGCGATGGACATAACCGGGGCGCGAACTTGAGTGGTTTGCGCCGCCGGGCGAATCAAAAGGCTGCAGTGGTAGGAACCTCGCGCTGCGAGGTCACCTCGCTCGATTAGAGCGAGCGCCGGTCGCGGTGGAATTCAGCGTTGGAGGCGTTTGGTGGGTAGCGTCGGGCGGTTCGGGGAACGCTCGCGCGCCCTGGCGCGAGCGTGCCGGCGCGGCACACGTCCAGGCCACGTCGAAGCTCAAAGCGAAGACGGGCGCGCCGTCCCTACCGATCGGTGTCCACGCTGCGCGAAGACGAAAACTCGCCGATCAACCTTCGGCCGGGGGCGGCGGCGCCGGCTTCTCGGCCAGCAGGCCGTACTCTTTAAGCTTGTACTGGAGCGCGCGGCGGCTGACGCCGAGAACCCGCGCGGCGGCTTCGCGATTCTGCGTCACGTGCGTCAGCGTCTGGCGGATCAGGATTTTCTCGACCTCGGCCAGGGTCATGCCCGGCCGGATGGCGAAGGCGTTGGCGCTCTGGTCATGCGCGGTCAGAAACTCCGGCAAATCCTTCACCCCGACCGTCGCGTGCGAGCAGGTGAGCACGACCCGTTCGACCGCGTTGCGCAGCTGGCGGACGTTGCCCGGCCAGGGAAAGCGCTGGCAAATCCGCAGCGCCTCGGCTCCGAACTGTTTGCGGCGGCGCTTGTGCTTGCCCGCGAACTGCTCGAGGAACGACTCGACCAGCAGGGGAATGTCCTCGGCGCGCTCGCGGAGCGGCGGGATGAAGATCGGAATCACCTGCAGTCGATACCACAGGTCCTCCCGGAACGCGCCGGTGGCCACCAGTTCCGCCAGCTTCTTGTTCGTCGCCGCCACCACGCGCACGTTGACCCGCACCGGGTTCGTGCCGCCCACCATGCGGAACGTTCCGTCTTCCAGGACCCGCAAGAGATCACCCTGCCCCTTGGGCGACAGATCGCCGATCTCATCGAGAAACAACGTGCCGCCGTCCGCGAGCTGGAACCGGCCCGGCTTGCTGGCGATGGCGCCGGTGAAGGCGCCCTTGACGTGCCCGAACAATTCCGCCTCGAGGAGTTGTTCCGGCAGCGCCGCGCAGTTCACCGAGATGAACGGTTGGGCCGCCCGTTCGCTCTTCAGGTGGATCGTCCGCGCGACGATTTCCTTGCCGGTCCCGCTTTCGCCTTCCACGAGCACGGTGACGTCGCTGCGGGCGACCTCGGCCGCCAGGCGCGCGACCTTTTGAATCGCCTCGCTGGCGCCGACGAGCAGCGTCGGCTCGGAACGTTTGCGCAGACGATGCCGCAATTCATTGTTCTCCGCCGCCAACGCCTGGAACTCCAGCGCCTTGAGCGCCAGCGCGCGCAGCCGCCGCAGGTCGAGCGGTTTGGACAGGTAATCGTACGCCCCGGTCTTCATCGCCTCGACGGCGCTCTCGACCGTGCCGTACGCGGTCATGAGAATGAACATCGTGTCGGGGCTTTTTTGCTTGGCCTCCTTGAGCAATTCCAATCCGCTCATCCCGGGCATCTTGATATCGGTGATGACGAGGTTGTAAAGGCGCTCGCGCATAAGCTCAAGCGCCGCGGGCGCGCTCCCGGCCGCGTCCACCGCGTACCCTTCGCGCGCGAGGGCCTCCTGCATGCCCAGGCAGAGGCCGCGCTCATCGTCCACCACCAGCAGTTTGACGCGTGATTTATCCATGCGGCGCTTCCTCCCGAACCACCGGCAGCCGCACCGTAAAGACCGCGCCGGAACCCGGCGCGTTCGCCACCGCCACCTCGCCGCCGTGCGCCATCACGATTTGTTGCACGACCCAAAGACCGACGCCGCTGCCTTCCGCGCGCGTCGTAAAGAACGGCTCGAAAATGGCGGATTGTCTTTCGACGGGCACGCCCGGGCCGGTGTCGCGAATCTCGAGCGCGACGAATTCGCGCGCCTCCTCCGCGCGCCCGCGCACTTCCACGCGCCCCGCGCCTTCGACGGCCTGGATGGCGTTGATCACCAGGTTCAACAACGCCTGCGTCAGTTGCGATGGGTCGGCGATCATCGGTGGCAAATTCGGGTCGATCCGCAAATCAATCTCGATGCCCCGCGCCGCCGCCTCGGGCCGCAGAAGTTCACACACATGCCCCGCGATCTTGACCAACTCGACCGGTTCGACGTTCAGGGACGAGGGACCGGCCAGGCTGCGGAAGTGTTTGACGACGTTTTCGAGGCGGTTCAACTCCCCCCGGATGATCTCGAACCGGCTGGCGGTCTTCTCGCGCACCGCGGGCGCGACCTGCGCCAAATCCTCCTCGAGGAGCTGCACGTGGATGTCGAGCGAGCTAAGCGGGTTACGCACCTCGTGCGCGAAGCGCGCCAGCAGCCGGCCCAGCAGCAGTTGCTTTTCCTGCGTCGCCAGCGTGCTGACGTCCTGGCCCAGCGCGTTTGCCAAAATCGTATCCATCGTTAACGCAGCATAGCGTAACGCGCCGGAAATGCAGCTATTGGCGGCGAGCCGCGCCGCTCAAGGCGCGCTTCGCCTCCCGGCCGGTCCGCGGCGGCCTCGCTCGCGGACGCGCTCACGTCGCGGCCCGACCCGGCGCGGGCGGGGCGTCGGCCCACTCCTGACGGACGATGATCTTCAGCGAATCCGGAGTCGGATGCGCGGCGAGTTCAATGGCTCCGGCCGTTTCCGCGAGCGGGAACCGATGCGTGATCAGCCGTCGCGTGTCGATTTTTCGTTGAAACACCAGCCGGGCGACCTCAGCCTGCAACGTGAAGTCGGACGAATAACTGCCGATCAAATCCTTTTCATCGGCGCAAATGGTGGCGAGGTCGATCTCGCTCAGTTGCCCGCGCCGGGTGTGCGCGAACAGCAGGACCTGGCCGGCGCCGCGCGTCAATTCCTGCGCCTGACGCACCGCCGCGTCGGAGGGCGCGGCGATCACCGCCGCGTCCAACCCGCGCCCGCGCGTCATTTGGTGCAGCTTGTCGCGCAGATTCGGATCGTCCGCCGCGAACGCCGCGCGGGCGCCAAACTCCCGCGCCAACGCCAGCCGCGGCGCCAGCAAATCAGTCGCGACCACCCGCGCGCCGGCCAGCGCCAGCAGCCGCGTAAACATCAGCCCGATCGGCCCCTGACCCGCGACGAGCACGACGTCGCCGGGCAACAACGACAGCCGCCGCACCCCTTTCAAAACCGTATTGACCGGTTCGAGCATGGCGCCTTCCTCGAACGTGTTGCGTCGCGGAATTCGGACCACGCCCGGCAGCACGAACGGCATGACCCGCGCGTATTCCGCGTAGCCGCCCCCGGCCGGCTCGAACCCGGCGGTGACGCCAGTCCGCTTGTAACCGGCGCATTGCGCGAACGCCCGATGGCGGCACGCGTGGCAATCGAGGCAGGGCACGTGATGGTGCAGCGCGACCCGTTCGCCCACCTTGAAATCCTTGACGCGCGCGCCGACCCGCGCGATCACCCCGGCGGTCTCGTGCCCGAACACCCGCGGCGGCGGTACCGTCCCGTGGTGGATTTTTTTTATGTCCGTCGGACAAACCCCGCACACCGCGACCTTCACCAGCAGTTCGCGCGGTCCGATGCGCGGCGCCGGCAGCGTCTCGACCCGCAGATCGTTCACCCCATGATAGACGACCGCCCGCATCGTTTTAGGAATCGCTTCGTTCACCGCCGAGAGGTTAGCCGGCGGCGCGGGGGTTTAAACTCTAAAACCGGGCGTGGCCGATTCGCGCCGCGAACTTTTGGAGTGCGGCGGCAGAGCGTAGCGGCGACGCCGCTTTCGACTGGCCGAGCGGGTGCGCCGCTACGTTCGGCGCCCACAGAGCGTATTGGCGACGGCCCCTTCGACCAACGCCACGCGCATGACGGCCGCATTGGCGCCCATAGCGTTGTCGCGCTGCTCTTGATCCAAAGTGCGCGGCAACTTTTCATCCGCGGCGGCGTTTAGTCTGCGGCTCCTTGGAGCGCCGGCGCCAAGCGTAGCGCGGCGCCGCTTTGGGCGCCGAGAGGGCTTGGGGATGCGAGGGGCTAGGCGAAAGCGGCGTCGGCGCTGCGCTCTCCCGCCTTCGCTTGCGCTACGGCGCGGCTGAGGGTCGATGGGCCGAGCCGAAGCCTTTGGCGAAGGCTGGGCCGCCGCAGTCCAAGATTGCGGCCCGGAGCAATCGGCGCGTGATCGTGAAGGCCACTCAATCGTGGCGCAGGGCTTCCATGGGATCGACGCGGGCCGCGCGGCGGGCAGGAATCCAGGAGGCGAGCATCGCCACGGCGACCAGGATGAAGGTGACGCCCAGGAACGTGGGGAGGTCGAACGGCCGCACTTGGAAAAGCAGGCTGCTCATCAGACGCGTGACGCCGAGCGCGCCCGCGAGGCCCACCGCGACGCCGATCACCGCGAGCCGCAATCCGTGCCCGACCACCAGCGCGAGGACGTCGGAGCGTTGGGCGCCCAGCGCCATGCGGACCCCGATTTCGCGGTGGCGCTGCTCGACGTTGTAGGCGAGCACGCCATACAAACCGATCACCGCCAGCGTCAGCGCCACGAGCGCGAAGAGGCCGAGCAGCGTCAGATTGAGCCGGTCACGGGAGATCGAATTGTCCCGCATTTCCGTCAGCGTGCGCACGTCATAGATCGGCTGCTCGGGATCGAGTTCCTGAACCTGCTTCCGGGCCGCGGAAATGAGCGCCTTGGGGTCCGCGGTGGTTTTCAGGATCACGATCATGTCGCTGTTGGGCGCCTGGAGGAACGGAAAATAGACCTGCACGAACCCGCCCTCCTGGCGCAGGCCGCTAAGCTTGACGCGGCCGACGACCCCGATGACTTCCATGCTGGGCGATTTGTCGCCCCAGTCGAGTTTGACATGCTGGCCGATCGGGTCTTCGTTCGGCCAAAACTTCCGGGCGAATTCTTCGTCGATGACGATACGGTTCAAGCCGGTCATCCATTTTTGCGAATCGGTGTACCCGGTCAGATCGCGGGTACGGAGATGATCGCGACTGTCCTGCTCGGTAAAGACGCGGCCTTTCAGCAAGGGAATGCCCATCACCCGGAAATAATCAACGCCCGTCAGATGAACCTCCATCGAAGTCCGCTCATCCGGGGGCGGCACGGGCCGGCCCTCGATGAGGAACGAGGTTTGCCAGTCATTATGGCCGAACGGCAGCCGCGAGATGACGCTGGCGGACTGAACTCCCGGCAAGACGCGGAGGCGTTCCAGCAGGGCCGCGTAGAAGGCCGTTTGTTGCTCGGGTTGGCCGTAGCGTTTTTCGGGTAGGCCGATGGAAAAGCTCAAGATGCGTTCAGACGAGAATCCGGCGTTGACCTGCTGCAATCGATAGAAGCTGCGCAACAACAGGCCGGCGCCGGTCAGCATGACCAGCGTCAAGGCCACCTCGGCGACGACCAGCGACTGGCGCAGGCGCGCCCGGCCGCCCGTGGTTCCACGGGCCGTTTCCTTCAGTGTCTCCTGCACGTCCGGCCGGCTCGATTGCCACGCCGGCGCCAGGCCGAAGAGCGCGCCAGTCAGGGCCGACACACCCAGGGCGAACAGCAGCACGCCGGCGTTGAGGCCGATTTCATCCGCGCGCGGAATGCTGTCCGGGCCGAGCGCCAGGATGAGCCGCACGCCGCCGTACCCCAGCAGCAGGCCGAACGCCCCGCCGGCCAGCGCGAGCAGCAGGCTTTCGGTGAGCAATTGCCGCATGATCGCCCACCGGCCCGCCCCGAGCGCGGCGCGCACGGCCATTTCCTTGTGGCGGGCGGCGGCGCGCGCGAGCAGCAGGTTGGCCACGTTCGTGCAGGCGATCAGTAGCACGAGCGCGACCGCGCCCAGCAGCGTCCAGAGCGCCGGCCGCGCGTTCGCCACATAGTTGTCCAGCATCGGGACCAACCGCGGGCGAACGGTCCGGTTCGAATCCGGATACTGTTGCTCGAGCCGGGCGCCGATCGCCGTCATCTCCGCCTGCGCCTGCGCGAGCGTCACGCCGGGTTTGAGGCGCGCCACGCCGAACAGCCCGGGATGATTTCCCCGGAGCCGCCAGCTCTCGCTGCTCGACTGCGGGCCGGCGGGAACCCAGATGTCGGTCTTATTCGGATACGCGAAGCTCGCCGGCAGGACGCCGATGACGCTGAATGGTTTGCCATCCAGATTGATCGCCTGGTTCAGCACGCCCGGATCGGAGGCGAAGCGGCTTTGCCAGAGCGCGTGGCTGAGCACGACGACATCCGGCGCGCCGGGCTGGTCTTCCTCCTGCGTGGGGAGGCGCCCCAACTCCGGCTGGGCGCGTAACGCGAGAAAGCTATCCGTGGAAATCCGCACCCCGGCGAGGCGCAGCGCGTCGCCCCGCCCGGTCAGATTGAAGCTGCCCCAGGTGTAAAGGCCGAGGCGGTCGAACACGGTCTGCTGCTTTCGCCAATCCTCGAAATTCGGGTACGACACCGACATCGTCGGAAAGTTCTGACCGCTCTCGCTTAGCCAGACCAGGCGCTCCGATTCCGGATAAGGCAGCGGCCGGAGCAGCACTGCGTTGACCACGCTAAAGATCGCGGTGTTGGCCCCGATGCCGAGCGCGAGCGTCAGCACGGCGATCGCGGTAAATCCGGGGTTTTTGCGGAACATACGGAGGGCGTAGCGCAGATCATTCATAGATTTGATTTTCTCGTTAAGACTCGATCACGCCGGCGCCGAAGGCAGAGGCGGGCGAGCCGTGACTGGTTTCGGGCAGCGGCGGCTCGCTCTGGCTTTCCACGGCTCGAGCCTCGCCCCACCTCTAATTGGGCCGCGTGGCGCCTCTCGCGCGGCGGTGGGTAGGGTCGGCGCGCGGCGCGGACGGCGCAGCGCGCCATCCCAACCTACGGTTTCTCCAGCAAGACGGTTTGCGCGCGGTCGAGATGGATGCCGCCGTTAACCGTGGACATGCGGACGTCCGGGCCGCCCTGGCCAAGCTTGCCGTGCATATCCTTGCTGATCGGGAAGTGCGCGGTCGCCTGCAAGGCGAACTCACTGCTGATTCCGCCGTTGACGGTGTTCGCGGAGACATCGGCGTTCACGTCCGCGGGCAACGCGACGGTCACGCTGCCATTGACGGAGTTGAGCGCCACCGAGTTTTTAAGCGCGCCGAAACTGGCCCGCACCGAACCGTTCACGGTCGAGAGCCGGACGTCGCCAATCGCGCCCGTCGCGTTCACATGGCCGTTGACCGAGTTGGCCTTGACGCCGCCGTGGACGTTCTCGATGTCGATCCCGCCATTGACGGTGTTGATGCTTTCCAGCCGGCTCGTCTTCGGCACGGTCAGCGTGTAATCGACACTGGTGGAATTATTGTTGCGCCGCCACCAGCCCTTCGCTTCCGGGTATTTGGTCTTGATCTGGATGTGGTCGGCGCGGGTATCGACGACGATTTTTACTTCGTCCAAATGCGCCTGCTTTTTGGCGCGCTTCACCGCGTCCACCTTGATTTCGGCGCGGTCCCAGGTGGCGATGTGGACGTCGCCATTCACGTTGTCCAGCTCGACGCGGCCGTCTTGCGCCAGCGGATACGTTTGGTGGAATTCTTCGCGGACCTCCTCGGCGGCCACGGTCGCGGCGCCGAGCGCCGTCAGGAGGATCGTGGTCGAAAATACGGCAAGAACTGAGTTCGGTTTCATATTCAAATAACGAATAGTTGTGGCGGAGACGAAGCGGCTGAACTGGCCTTATTGGAGCGGCGCGATGGGCAGCGGCGGGCGGGCGCAACTGCACCGGTTCCAAGCGTCCATCAACTCGCGCTGATGGTCCGACGCCCACTCGAGCACCATCTGTCGCACGCGGCTCGGCGCGTCGCCCTGGACCACGCGCAAGGGGGCGATGCCGACCACCAGTTCCCATTGGCCGTAAATGGCGTGGAAATGGGCGGCGAACGGCTGGATGAAAATCATGCGGATTACGATCCCGTAGAATTTGGATAGCACAGGCATAGCTTCAATCTCCTCTCTCGGAAGTGTCGCGGTTGAGTACATGGGCGAAAAGGGGGTTGTTCATTCAGGTTGGGGTCAAATGTGGTGGGTGAAAGGGTTCTCGGGGAAGGCGTTGCGCGTCAGTTCTGCACGAGGCTGTCTTCGACGATCCGGCCGTCGAAGAGGTTCACAATCCGTTGCGCGTGGCCGGCGAAGCGAGAATCGTGCGTGACCATGCAAATCGTGGCGCCCTCGCGATGCAGTTCACGCAACAACTCCATGACGGCGTCGCCGTTCTTCGAGTCGAGATTGCCGGTCGGCTCGTCGGCGAGCAGGATGGATGGTTTCCCGCCGAGCGCGCGCGCCACGGCCACGCGCTGCTGCTGGCCGCCGGAAAGTTGAGACGGATAATGCTTCACGCGATGCGCCATCCCCACCATTTCCAGGGCCTCGTTCACTCGTTTCCTCCGGGCCGAGCCATCCATCCCGCGATAGGTCAACGGCAGTTCGACATTCTCGTACACCGTCAGATCACCGATCAAATTGAAGCTTTGAAAAATGAAGCCAATCTCGCGGTTGCGGATGCGCGCGCGGGCGGCCGGGTCAAGATTGGCGACGGCCTGCCCGTTCAACGTATAGGAGCCGTCGCTCGGCGAATCCAGCAGGCCGAGGATGGCCAACAGCGTGGATTTGCCGCAGCCGGACGGACCGGCGATCGAGACAAACTCACCCGTCTTGATGTCGAGATGAATCCCCGCCAGGGCGTGGGTCTCAACCTCGTCGGTGTAAAAAACCTTCATGATGCCTTCGAGGCGAAGCAATGAATCGGCGGACGCGTTCATAACCATATTTTTCGTGCTTTCGTAATTACTGCTTTCAACCGCGCTCGTCGCGCGGGTCATCGACGATCGGCCTCCAGTGGCCGCGGACGTTTGTCCTACCATTTAGACGAACGTCCGCCGAACCGGTTAGGTTCGGAAAAATCTTTCACCGCGCGCTGATTCTTTCCCAATCCAACCCAAGGACACCGCGCGGTCAGAATTTGTTTCAAAATCTTCGGCGAGCCGAGAGCCGGCGCCCGCCGAACCGCCCCGCGGGTGGCGCGGTCTCCACGTTTCCCGCTGGGACACCCGGATTCGCGCCGGGTTCTCAGGGCCGCGGGCGATTTCCGTCGCGCGGCGCCGACCAGTTCCAAGATCGATTCTGGCGCGGAGCAGGGATCGACTTCGATTTCCTGTCGGTTAATACCGGCGGAGGCGCGCGGAGGTTTCACGTTTTTCGATTTATCTTCGAATTCTGGTCCTAGTCACGCGGCGCGGCGGCTTAGTTCTGGTCGATTCAATTCTTCACAACCGAGGGGCTGGCTCGGACCTCGACGCGATCTTATACGGTTCAGAACCGGATACGCCAAATTTTGTTACCGAAGGAGTGAGCTCGATCAGCGCTTGGCAACGTCGCGATCAAGCCAAGAATGCGCCGGAGCGAATGGTGGGGCGAGGCTCTGCTCCGCCTTCGCTCTCGCTCCAGCGCGACAAGCCATCGACCGTGACGAGGGTCGGGATGCCCGCAACGTCGCGCGGCTCCGAGACCAAGTTAGAGTGACGGCATTTCGGCGGAAAAGAGGAGACGGTCATGGCTCGCATGACCGTCTCCCAAAGCCGCGCGGTAACCCCCGCACCGCCGCGTTACGGCTTGGCCGCGTCGCCTGGCGGCTTCGTCACTTCGACGCTCGATTTGGCGCCCTCGCCGGCGGGCTTGGCCTTGCGAATCTGGATATTGCCATTCATCGATTTGAACTTCATTTCCGCGCCGCCGCCATTGATGGTTCCGGTCACGCCGCGCTCAAACTGGATGCGGTATTTGCCGCCCTCTTTCCGGCCGTCTTCGACGATCGGGGCGTTGGAATGGGTGTCCAGGCCGATGTCGAAGTCACTGTAGATCGCGCCGTTTTCAGATTCCAATTTGACCTTGGCCTTGATGTCGGCCGGCAGGGTCACATCGACGTCGCCGTTCATCGTGCTGAAGGACATCGGTTTATCGGGGGTCACTTTATCCAGCACGGTCTCGACGCGGCCATTGAGCGAATGGGCGATGACGACGCCCGACACGTTCCGCAGGATCGTGGAGCCGTTGAGATTGCTGGCCTCGATTTCGCCCTCGACCTTTTCGACCCGCAGTTCGCCGTCATTCATGCAACTCAGCTTGAGCGAAGTCTTGAACGGAACCTGGATCGTCAGGTCAACGTTGCGGCCCATGCTGACGCCGACCGTCACCACGTTGTCCTCTTCCTCAACCGTTAGTCCGGTGGAGCCGATCTCGATGCGTTTCAGGCCGGCGGGCGCCTCGTCGCCATGCTCGTCCTTTCCGTGCCGCTCCTTGTGCTTGGACTTCTTGTCCGCGCGGAGGCGCGCCTCGACGATGACCTCTTTGCCATCATAACCTTTGACGGTAATGCCGCCTTGCATGAGGCTGACTTTTACCATGCCGGGCCGGGCCGGGTCGCGGAAGGGGACGGTGACGTGGTCGGTCGGGCTATCTTGAGCGCGGCCGAGCAAGGGGGTCAGCCAGAGGCAGAGCGCCGCGGTGGTGGTCAGGATTTGTCGAAGGGGATGCTTCATGTGTTTGTCGTGGTTGATTTGATGGGAATTAGTTCTTTTGTTCGAGGATTCGGATGTCGCCGTTGAAGGAGTCAAATTTCAGTTCCGGCCCGCCCTGGCCGATCCGCGCGCCTTGGAACTCGCCGCTACGGTAAATCTGGCGCCCGTTCACGACCTTCTTGGTCGGCGGATCGGACGGGAGGGAGGAAACCGGAAAATCGGCGTAAGCATGGCCGTTGAACGTCTTAAGGCGCGCGTCGGCCGAGAGGCCCGGACGGAACCAGACCTCGACGTTCCCGTTGAGCGAGCCGAAATAACACGGCGCCGTCGGGTTCGCCGTGAACTTTACCCGCACGCCGCCGTTGAGCGCATAGACGTGGCCCGCGCCCGTGATGCCGGTCATGTGGACGGCGCCGTTGACGTTATCCAAATTGAACGATCCGCTGGTATTCTCGATTTCGAGGTCGCCACCGTTGACCGTCTTGACCTGATAATCAGTTCCGGCCGGCAATTTCACCGCGATGTCGTAGCGAACCTTGTAGCCGAGCGTTTTCCAACCATGGAAATTATTCGAGCCATTCCGGCAGCGAAACGGACCGTCGGCGTAGCAACGGATCGCGTTATTGGTCTGCGTCAGATCCAGGTGGGTTTCGCGCCGCGCGGCGGCGGCGCGCTCGGCCGAGTCGGCTTCCACCGTTTCGTCGATCACAAATTCAACCTCCGCGCTGGTCGTCCCGGTGACCTTGACCGTGCCCTCGAAATTATCCAGCTCGAGTCGGCGCTCACGGTCGCCCGCGAGCGTGAACGATTTGCGAATGGTTTGGCGCTCTTCGGTCTCGGCGGCGAGGGCCACGGTGGCGCCGACAAGCGCATAAATAAAGGGACACAGCAGAATTGTGCGTTTCAGTTTCATAGGCTGCGAGAGTCCGAGCTTGGTAGGGATGGCGCGCTGCGCCGTCCGCTCGCTCGATTAGCGCGAGCAATGGTCGTGGCAAGATTCAGCGTCGGGGCTCGTTCTTTGAGGGCGTGGGCCATTCGAGGGACGCTCGCGCACGCTAGCGCGAGCGTGACATCGCAGCCCGCCTCCGCTGCGCTCCCGCTTTCGCGACGCTCCAACGCGGCAAGTCGGCGCAGCCTCAGTTCGGGCCGCGTCGTAGCCCCGAGCGAAGACGGGCGCGATGTCCCTGCCTGCGGTCCGGAGCGGCGTTTCGGCGGAAGCCCCGGGCGAAAGGGAGTTGCGAATGAAATCATAGAACGTGACGCGCTTAAACGTTATCGACGCGACTCAGCCCAATTTCTGCAAACCCCACTCCGCGCGGGTGCGGACGGTGGGATTCAAGTCCTGGTTTTGGGACATTTGCTTGAGCAGCGGCATCGCCTCTTTTTCCTTCAGGGCCACCATCAAATTGATGAGTTCCACATGGACCAGCGGCGAGTTTTGGCCGGCGAGCGACTTCAACAAGCCTTGCCGGACCGAGTCGTCCGCGGCGAATTGGTGCAATGCGTCCACCGCGGCGAGGCGGACGTTCACGTTCGGATCGGTGTCCAGCGCCCGCAACAGCGCGGCCAGCACATCCTGGTCGAGACGGTCGAGACGGTAACTCCAGTTCACGCCCCGGAGACGTTCGCTGGCCGACGGTTCCTGCAGAAGCGCGACCGTGACCAACTGCCGCATGTTCGCCACTTCCTGGCGCAATTCATCGACCGCGTGCTCGCTGACGCCGGCGAGGTTCCGCGCGCCCCGCGGCGCGATGGCGGGGCCAAGCAAAAGGCCGAACGCAAACAGCGCGATGGCGATCGCCGCCTGCCAGCCCGGCTGCCGCGGCCACCAACCGGCGAGCCATTCCATGAACGACGGACGCCGGGAGGTTTCGCGTTCCGCCTGCCGAATACCCTGGCCGTACGCGTCCAACATCGCCTCGAAGCGCGCCCGGGCGGCCACGCCCGGCTTCTCGACCGGCAAGGCGCCCAAGCTCGACCAACAGGCCTCCAGCCCGCTCAATTCCGCGCGGCACGCGGGGCAGCCGGCCAGATGCGCGGTGATGTCCGCCTTCGCGGGGGCCGCGAGTTCGCCGGCCAAATAATCGGTCAGTTGCGCCTGGATCGCGTCACATTTCATAGCGTTTCTCTCCGGTTAACTTTTGGAAAATCTCGCGTAACTCGGCCAACGCGCGATGCACCCGCACCTTGACCGTCGCCACCTCGCACCCGAGGATTTCAGCGACCTCGGCATACTTCAGATTCTGGACGCGCGCCAGCAGGAGCAACTCCCGCTTCTCGACCGGCAGCCGGTCCAGCGCTTGTTCCAACAGGCTGATTTCGCTCTGCTGCCCGGCCAATCGGTCCGGCTGCGGGCGCGGGCAGGGCGTCTCGGCCAGCGCGTCGGCTTCGGCCTCGCTCAGCCGCGCCTCGCGATAATGGCGGCGCAGGCCGTCAAAGTGGACGTTGCGCGCGATTTGGAACATCCAGGAGCGGAACTGGTTTTCCGGGCGGAACGATTGGCGATACTTGAGCATTCTTAAAAAGACTTCCTGAGCCAGGTCCTCGCTGAATTCGCGGTTGCCCGTCAGCCGGGCGAAGAAGTTGAAGAGCGATGGGTGATGGCGTTCAAACAGCACCCCGAGCTTTTCCACTTCACCGTCCCGGACTTGCCGCATCACTTGATTGTCCGTCAGCGAATCCACACGTTTCATTGACCGTCTGATAGGGATACCCGGTCAACGGCAAAAGGGTTACGGGAAATGTTTGGCGGGAGTAGTCGGAGATGCCGGCGCGTTGCCGCAAAGCCTGCCGTGTAATCGCCGTCGGCTCCGACGCCCAGGGCAAACGCATCTAAATGTGGAACCCACCGACGGTTGTTACCAATCGCGCAGGATTCTCGATTTGACCCCGTTGTAGTCGCGAGGAACTTGTTGCCGTAACCGGATTCCCGGTCAAGCGGTCATCCATTTTTGCGCCCGCGCCTTCTTTCAGCCCCTGCGGGGCTGAGTCCTAAAGCCCAAGGATGGCGCAACGCGCCTTCCTTGGGTTCAGACGCCTCTGTTTGCCAACCCCGAAGCGGGTTGTGGCGGCGGCCGGCGCCACAACCCGCTTCGGGGTTGGATCGGGACGGACCGGATACCCAAGGTTGCCCGCTGCGCGGGACAACCTTGGGCTTTGGGACGGAATCCCTCCAGGATTCTTTGACTAGATCGTCTCCTAAAACCGAAGGAAGCGACCACCGCTCAAGAAACGGGCCGACACGACTCGCACGGCAGGATTTAGATGCGTCTGCCCTGCCCCAACACCCGATTTGACTTGTCGGGTCAGTTGCCGACGGTGAAATTGGGGTCCGGCAGGGATACCGCCGGAATCCGCAGAGCGCGATGCAGTTGTCAATACTAAGACCCCTATGCGACGCGGCGTAACGATTACCCCGGTTCGAGGTCTGAATTGAGAGATGTTACTTTCATTCGCCAGTTGGCTTCTGCTTCTGCTTCAAGCGCTGATGCTTGTCGCAACAGCCTTCGTACTGCCAATGAGGCTTCCGCTTCGCTTCATTCCTTATTTCTTCTATACGATTGGTGTCGGGGCGGCGTGGCTAGCATACGCAGTACTCGCCATGTTATTCGACGGGGTAGTAGGAAATGATATTCCGGGCATCGGCTACCTACTTCTCGGGTTCCTCGGCTGGGCGCTCGGGTCTGCGATCTGGCTTTACCGACGGCGCCTCGATCGAGAGTTTCGGTAGGCCGAGCCGGTCTGCGACTGGGTCGCTGGTTGCGCGGAACCACTGCTAGGCGCTTCGACTTGGCCCCGCAGGCGCCGTGGCAGCCTCGATCGCTTTCGCGTGCTCGGTGTCTTCGTCCAAAAAACGTTTAACGCGCCAGAGCATGAAGCCGACCGTGGAGAGCGCCACGACGGCGAACGCGAGGCCTTGGAGCGTTTCCGCCAGTTTCTCCGGCGACACGAAGCGCAACGGGTAGAGAAAGAAACCCAGCCCCGCAAGGACCAGCAGCCAGGCGCCTTTTCGCGCGTCCGCGAGGCCGCGCCCGGCGAGCTTCCAATACAAGACCGCGCCGGCGCCGCCAATCACGGCCGCTACCGCGGTCCGAAACGAGGCTTGGAAGCAAAACCCGGCCGCGTTCGAGCGGAGCGCTTCGGTCGAGGCCGCCAAGGCGCCAAAGGCGAGGGCGGTCGAGACCGTCGCGATTCTCAACACCTGTTCGGTGTTCTTGATCTCGGCTTCGGTGACCGCCTCGGCGTTGATCGTGGCGCCGCATGAGCAGCCCGCTTCCGTGCGCGGCGACCGGTTGAAGGCTTGGGTCCCCGGTGTTTTGCGTTCGATTAAAGCTTTCATGAGACCTTCTATATCATGCGCCGTGCCAACTAACTGAAGCTTACGCAACGTATTATGGATGTGAGTATTATGTCATAATAGGCGAATCGGCCAAGGTTACGAAACTTCCTGTCATCACGAATTCTCGTGTCAAATTACGAGAATTCGTATAGCGTGCCGGCATGAATCCCGAGGCGCTCCAGTCGATCATGCTCGCGGTCGCCGAGGGGCGGTCGATGGAGGTCATCCTCCGGCAGATTGTCGAGGGAATCGCGGAAAAATCGACGGCGGCGCTGGTGCGCCTTTGGTTGGTGGCTCCCGGGGACCTTTGCGCTGAATGCGCGCTGCGCTCGGAATGCCCCGACCAAACCCGCTGCCTGCATTTGGTGGCGAGCGCGGGTCGCTCGCAGGCCGGCGACGAGGAGTATTCGCGCGTGAACGGAACGTTTCGGCGGATTCCGCTCGGCGCCCGCAAGATTGGGAGAATCGCCGCCACGGGCGAGGCGCTGCTGGCGGCCGACGTGAAGCCGGAAGATCCGTGGGTGGCCAACCCGCAATGGATCACGACCGAGAAAGTGCGGAGTTTCGCCGGTCAGCCGGTCGTTTTTCGGGGCGAAGTCCTGGGCGTGCTGGGCGTTTTCGAGCGCGCCCGGCTGGCGGCGGCGGATTTTGAGGCGTTGCGGGTGTTCGCCAATCACGCGGCCGTGGCGATCGCGAACTTGCGGGCTTTCCTGGAAATCGACCAATTGCGACACCGCCTCGAGCAGGAGAACGCCTATTTGCAGGAAGAAATCAAAACGGCGCTCGATTTCGGGGGGCTGGTCGGGCGCTCGGCTCCGTTGCAGAAGGTACTACAACAAATCGACCTGGTGGCGCGGACGGAAGCCACCGTCCTGATCCTGGGCGAGTCGGGCGTCGGCAAGGAATTGATCGCGCGGGCGATCCACGAGCGCAGCGGACGGGCGCGGCGGCCGTTGATCAAGGTGAATTGCGGCGCGATTCCGGAAAACCTGTTCGAGAGCGAAATGTTCGGGCACGCGAAGGGCGCGTTCACCGGCGCCGTCAAGGACCGGGCCGGCCGCTTCGAACTGGCGGACGGCGGCACGCTGTTCCTGGATGAGGTCGGCGAGATACCGCTCGCGCTCCAGACGAAACTGCTGCGCGTGCTGCAGGAACGCCAATTCGAACGGGTCGGCGAAGACCGGACGCGCCACGCGGACGTCCGGATCGTGGCCGCGACCAATCGCGATTTGAAGCGGGAGGTCGAGGCGGGGCGTTTCCGCCGCGACTTGTTTTACCGGCTAAGCGTCTTTCCCATCGAGGTTCCGCCATTGCGCGAGCGGCGCGCCGACATCCCGCTGCTGGCCGCCCATTTTCTGGAACAGGCCGCCAAAAAAATGAACCTCAAACCCCGTCGCCTCAGTGACGAACAGGCGCGCCTTCTCTCCGAATACGCTTGGCCCGGCAACATCCGGGAATTGCAGAACGTCATCGAGCGGGCGGTGATCCTCTCCCAGAACGGGCCGCTGCGGTTGGACTATCTGCCGGGCGCCGCCGAGGCCCCATCGCCGATCCAACGTCCGGCTCCGGAGGCGGTCGTCGCCGACGGGCCTGAGTTTCTGACGCGCGCCGAGTTGCGCCAGCGCGAGGCCGAGAATATTCGGGCCGCGCTGGCGAAGACCCACGGAAAGGTGTTCGGCCCGGGCGGCGCCGCCGAAGCGCTCGGAATGAAGGGAACGACACTGGCTTCGCGCATCAAGGCGCTCGGCTTGAAACGGAGTTGAGCCAGCCCCAATTAAAACGCACGTTTCCGCGACCTTCCGACCCCGTGATCGGCGACTCCGCCGCGACAGGGCTTCGCGCGCGGCGAACACGGCTATGGTGGGGCGAGGCTCTGCCGAGCCTTGACTGGGTAGCGACGGCAGCAGCTCGGCCGAGCTATCCACGGCTCGGCAGGAGCCTCGCCCCACCAATCAATGGTCGCGGGGTGGTCAGAGATCGGCGGACGCCCAAAGCGGTGTCGCGCTGCGCTTGCCACCGCACTCCATGAGCGCTCGAACAAAAGTTGCCGCGCGATGTGGACTGCGTCGGCGGAGCGCAGCGGCGACGACGCTTTCGCCGGGCAGGACGTGTGCTCTAGTTCGGGGGTCCGCTCCTCGCTTAGGCGCCCAAAGCGGTGTCGCGCTGCGCTTGCCACCGCACTCCATAAGCGCTCGAACAAAAGTTGCCGCGCCGTGTGGAGTGCGTCGGCAGAGCGCAGCGGCGACGACGCTTTCGCCGGGCAGGGCGCGCGCTCTGGTTCGAGGGTTCGCTCCTCGCTTAGGCGCCCAAAGCGGTGTCGCGCTGCGCTTGCCACCGCACTCCATAAGCGCTCGAACAAAAGTTGCCGCGCCGTGTGGAGTGCGTCGGCAGAGCGCCGCGGCGACGACGCTTTCGCCGGGCAGGGCGCGTGCTCTAGTTCGGGTGTTTTCTC
>CAZFVY010000096.1:0-28808 GCA_964522665.1 uncultured Verrucomicrobiota bacterium
GTCGCGCTGCGCTTGCCACCGCACTCCATGGAGCGCCCGAACAAAAGTTGCCGCGCGGCGTGGAGTGCGTCGGCAGAGCGTAGCGGCGACGACGCTTTCGTCGGGCAGGGGGTGTTCTCCCGTTCGGGTTGCAGAGCCGTCACTTCGGCGCCCAAAGCGGTGTCGCGCTACGCTTGCCACCGCACTCCAAAAAAAGGCGGCGTCTCCGGCCGGCCATGGACTGGTCGCGCGAGCGGGTGTGAGCGTGATACCGATTCTGGATCGGTTCGGTAACTCCTGATCCCATCGCCAATTGAAACTTTTCGCCGGGGGCGGGTTTCAATAAAGTGAAGCGCGGTTGGTGGCTGGCAATGCGTGAACGAGTTTATATTAATCCGCCGGCCACCGCGTTCACGCCGCGCGTGGTTAGGAAAAGGCAAACGTATGAAGAAAGACTATCGGCGCCGGGCCGGCTTTACGCTCGTGGAGATCATGATCGTGGTGGCCATCATTGGACTTTTGGCGGCCATCGCCATCCCGAACTTCGTCAAAGCTCGCACCAAAGCGCAACAAACGGCGTGCATCGCCAATCTCCATAATTTCGAGGGCGCCATCGCGCAATTCGCTTTGGAGAACAAGAAACAGGACGCCGACGCCGTCGCGATTTCCGACATCGCCGGTTACATGAAGGGCGGCGTCATGCCTTCGTGCCCGGCCAACGGCACGTACGCGACCACGACGGTCTCGGCCAGCCCGACATGCACCGTTTCCGGCCACACGATCTGATCGTTTCACCGCGATTGTTTCCCGCGACGAGGCTTGGGGCTGCGGCCTCAAGCCTTTTTCTTCGCCGTTTTCTTAGCTTGTTAGGACGCGATTCCGTGGTATCGTCCCGCGCCTCTTGAGTATCGCGCAAGAAATTCAAAAGCGGCGGACGTTCGCCATTATTTCGCATCCTGACGCGGGTAAAACCACGTTGACGGAGAAGCTGCTGCTTTATGGTGGAGCGGTCCAACTGGCCGGCTCGGTGACCGCGCGCAAACACCAGCGCGCCACGACTTCCGACTGGATGGAACTGGAAAAGAAGCGCGGCATCTCGATCAGTTCGACGGTGCTGCAATTCGAGTACGACGGTTACCGCATCAATCTGCTCGACACCCCCGGCCACAAGGATTTCTCCGAGGACACCTACCGGGTGCTCAGCGCGGTCGATTCGGTCATCATGGTGATCGATTCCGCGAAAGGCATCGAGCCGCAGACGTTGAAGCTGTTCGAGGTTTGCCGCCAACGCGGCGTGCCGATCTTCACTTTCATGAACAAGTGCGATCGGCCGATGCAAAGCCCGCTCAAATTGCTCGACGAACTGGAGCGCGTGTTGGGCATCGGCGCGTTCCCGGTGAATTGGCCGATTGGCAACGGCTTCGAGTTCCAGGGCGTCTATGACCGCAAGTCGAAGCAGATGCACCTTTTCGAGCGCACCATCGGCGGCCAATACCGCGCGCCGGTCGCCATCGGCGGCCTCGACGATCCGGCGCTGCGCGGGCGGCTCGACGACGAGACGTTTAACCGAACGGTTGAGGAGTTGGAACTGCTGGAAATGGCCGGCGAGGACTTCGATGAAGCGGAGGTGCTCGCCGGCAAAACGACGCCCGTCTTTTTCGGCAGCGGCGTCAATAATTTCGGCGTGCAATTGCTCCTGGACGATTTGCTCAAATATTCGCCGCCGCCCAAGGCTCGCGTGATGGCGGGCATCGAGGTCTCCCCGGATAATCCGAATTTTTCCGGCTTCATCTTCAAGATTCAGGCAAACATGGACCCGAAACATCGCGACCGCATCGCGTTCGTCCGGATTTGCTCGGGCAAATTCGAGCGCGACATGACGGTGCATCACTCGCGCTCGGGCAAGAAGGTGCGGCTTTCCAGTTCGCACAAATTGTTCGGCAACGAACGCGAGACGCTCGACGAAGCGTGGCCTGGCGACGTGATCGGCCTGGTCGGCCACGACAGTTTCGGCATCGGCGATACGCTGACCACCGACCCGAGCATCATCTACAAGGAAATCCCGCGCTTCACTCCCGAGGCGTTCGCCTATTTGCGCAATCCGAACACGGCGAAGTTCAAGCAATTCCGCCAGGGGCTGGAGCAACTCTTGCAGGAAGGCGTCATTCAAACCCTCGAACTGCGCGACACTTTGGTCAAGCTGCCTTTGCTGGCCGCGGTGGGGCCGCTGCAATTCGAAGTGGTTCAGTTCCGGCTCGAAAACGAATACGGCGCCGTCTCGCGCCTCGAAGCCGCGCCCTGGACCGTCGTTCGCTGGTTGCCCACGGATATGACCGAAAGCGATCTCGACGCGCTTTCGCTGCCCACCGGTACGCAGCTCGCGTACGACGTGAACCGGCATCCCGTGGCGCTGTTCCAAAACGAGTGGTCGGCCGGCTATTTTACGCAGACGAACCCACGGGTTCCGCTCGCGAATCTGGCGCCGCGGACGGTGGGGAATTAAGGCTCCCTCAATTTATATGGCAGGAATCCTCACCGCGGCCGATTTGCTGGTCCGTTACAACGAACAAATCGTGCTCCAGGACGCGACGCTGGGCATTCAGGAGGATGACTGCATCGGGTTGGTCGGCCGCAACGGCTGCGGGAAGACGACGTTCCTGCGCGTGCTGGCCGGCTTGCAGGCGCCGGATGGCGGGACCGTCACGCGACGGCGCGATTTGGTCGTCGGTTACCTTTCCCAGGACGCCAAGCTCGACCCGGCCAAGACCGTCGCCGAAAACGTCCGCGAAGGCGCGCGTCACGTTTTGGATTTGATCGCCGAATTTGAGGCGCTGCCCGCCGACTCGAAACGCCACGCCGAATTGGAGGAGCGCATCGCGCATCTGGACGGCTGGGCGCTCGATCACCGGATCGAGACCGCGATGGCCCGCCTCGGCTGCCCGCCGGGGACGCGAAGCATCGACGGGCTTTCGGGCGGCGAACAACGACGCGTGGCGCTCTGCCGCGCGATCATTTCGCGGCCGGAATTCCTGATGCTCGACGAGCCGACGAACCATCTCGACCCGGACGCCATCGAGTGGGTGGCCGAATTCCTCGAGAATTTCGGCGGCGCCTTTCTGGTGGTCACGCACGACCGTTATTTTCTCGACCGCATCGCCAAGCGGATCGTCGAACTGGCCGACGGCCGGTTCTTCACGCACGAGGGTAATTATACCGATTACCTGCTCGACAAGGCTGAGCGGCAGGCCGCTGACGCCGTGGTCGAACACAAACGGCAGATGTTTCTGAAACGCGAGCTAGCGTGGGTGCGCCAGGGACCGCGCGCCCAACGGAAGAAACAAAAGAACCGCTTCGAGCGCTATTACGAAGTCGCCGCGCAAGACGGCCCAACCATCGAGGAAGCGGTCGAACTTTGCATTCCGCCGCCGCCGCAACTCGGCAACCGCGTGGTCGAACTGACCAACCTCGGCATGGAGTTGGGCGGGCGTCTGCTCTTTAACGGCTTCAGTTTCACCTTCGAGAACGGCCAGCGCGTTGGGGTGACGGGCCGGAACGGCTTGGGCAAAACGACGCTGCTCAAGCTCATCATCGGCGAACTCGCGCCCTCGGAAGGCACGGTGAAGACCGGCCCGCTGACGAAGTTCAACTACGTGGATCAGGCGCGCATCCAACTGCGCGAGGACCGCACCGTGCTCGAGGAAGTCAGCGACGGCACGGAATTCGTGATCTTCGGCGAAGGCAAGCTTTCGCTCCGCGCCTACTTGAAACGCTTCCTGTTCGCCGACGACCGGATCAACACGCGGGTGAAATACCTCTCGGGCGGCGAAAGAAGCCGGCTGCTGCTCGCGCGCATTCTGAAGAACGGCGGGAATTTTCTGATCCTGGACGAGCCGACGAACGATCTCGATCTGCCCACGCTGCGCGTCTTGGAAGAGGCGTTGGTCGCGTTCCCCGGCGTCGTGCTGGTCGTGAGCCACGACCGCTATTTCCTCAATCGTGTCTGCACTGACGTCTTCGCGTTCGAAGGCGACGAGCGGATCGCGCACAGCGCGGGCGACTACGATTACTATCTCGAGAAACGGGAACGCGCGGCCGCGGCTGACGCCGCCGCGGCCCGCCAGCTTGCCGCCGCGACCAAAGGCAAACCCGCCGCGCCCGCGCGCAGCGCCGGGGCCAAGACGCGCAAATTAAGCTTCAACGAAAACCGTGAATTGGAGGGGATGGAAGCCAGGATCCACGAATGCGACGCGGACATCGCGCGCCTTGAGACTCTCTTTGCCCAACCCGATTTTCATCGCACCCACGGCCCGCGAACGAAAGAAATCACCGACGAACTCGCCGCCGCGAAGGCCAACCTCGCGCGCCTTTACGCGCGGTGGGAAGAGTTGGAGGCGATCAAGGTCGCGTCGCGTCCGGGCTAGCCGGGTCGCTGCTCAATCCGTCGTGGAGTCGGTCGTTTTTGGGCTTGGAGGATTGTTCTGCGAGAGCGGTGGCGCGGCGAATTTTTTCGCGGCGCGGGATCGGGGAGGCGGCCGGGTCCGCTTCGGCGGGAGGTTTCACGGGCGGCTTGAACGGTTGATTAATGCGGTAGGGCTTTAGCTCCGCGTAAATCGATTGCGCCAGGCCGGACTTCTCGAAGCCGATGACCTTCGCGCCCCGGATTTGGAAGAATTTCTCCAGGTCTTCCTGCGTATAACGCTGCACAATCGGGTAGTGCAGGAAGTCGGCGAGTATCTCGGCGCGGCTGTTCTCAGAAACGTCGTGGGTGATCAGCACGAAATGCAACTTGCTCTTGCGGTGGCGGAGCAGGTCGCGCCCGACGATCAGGATGCGCGCGCGCAGGACGAAAGGGAACAGCCGTTCCACCGGCTTGGATGGCGCTTCGCCCGGCGTCATGCCACCTTGGCCTTGACGTTGCGCCCTTTGATTTGGGCGCGACTCAACTTGGCGATGATGCTGTTCGCGTGTTCGGAAACCACGTCCACGAAAAGATGCCGTTCACGGATGTCCACCGTGCCGACGACTTTGCCGGGCAGGCCGGTTTCCCCCGCGATTGAATTCACGATATCGATGGGGGTCACCCCCATCTCCTCGCCGATGCCCACCCAGAGGCGGGTATGAGTCTCGGGCGTGGCCCGACTGACCTTCGGCTTCGACGCGGGCTTCGCGGCGGCTCCGGGCATTCGTGGAGCGGCGGGCGTAGAGGGCTTGACGATTTTTGGGGCGCGCGTTTCGGGCGCCGGGGACGTGGCGGCGGCAGCGGCGGCAGGCGCGGGAACGCTTACTGGCTTGTCGGTCGCCGTGATTTCGGCCGGTTTGGTGGCCGCCGGCAGTGGCGCCGTGGCGCCCGGCTCAGCGGCGGGTTTGGCCGCGCCGGTCGAGAGCGGCGCCACGGGCCGCGCCGCCGAGGAGACGCTCAGCATCGGAGTGCGGGCGGGGGGCGCCGCGCGGCGCTCGGGGCGGGCGTCGCTCCGGGGCGGGCCGGGTGGGCGATCATCGCGCCGATCATAGGGGCGTTCATACGAACGCTCGCGCCGGTCGCCGCGATCATCCCGGGCATCACGGTCGCGGAAAGGCGGCCGGTCCTCCCGGCGGTCATCGCGCCGGTCACGAAATGAGGGGCGTTCGCCGCGGTCGTACGACGGTTCGCGCGCGGCCGGGGCTTTGGCGACCGGCGTGGCGTCGCTCTGCAGTAAATGAATGAGCGCGGAGACGACGTCGGTGGAGTCAAAACCCTCCTCCAGCAGCCGCTCGACAATATGGTCCGAGCGTTTGAATTCCGCGCTCTTCAGCGTGGCGCGCACCCGGTCCAGGAATACATTCGCGCGCGCTTCTTCGACTTCGACCGCCGTCGGCGGCTTGCCGCGATGAATGCGCGTGTTCGTGTAACGCTCGATATTGCGGATCTGAAATAATTCCCGCCCGGAGGCGAACGAAATCGCGCGGCCCGCTCGACCGCGGCGGCCCGTGCGCCCGATACGATGAACGTAGTCTTCGCCGTCGTAGGGCAGGTCGTAGTTGAACACCACTTCGACGTCATCGACATCAATGCCGCGCGCCGCCACGTCGGTGGCCACGAGGAACTCGAGGCCCGACTTGCGGAATTTGTTCATCACGCGGTCGCGCATGGCCTGGGTGAGGTCGCCGTGGAGACGATCGGCGGAATAACCTTGGGCGTTCAGATGTTCGACCAATTCATCGACCATCCGTTTGGTGTTGCAGAAAATGATGCCGAGCTTGAGGTCCTGAAGATCGATGAGGCGGGTCAACAACTCGATCTTGTAACGGCGGTCCACCTCGTAATAGACCTGCTCGACCGTGGGCACCGTCAGCGCCTTTTGCTCGATGCGCACGTTTTGCGGGTCGCGGGCGAATTTCTCGATCAACTGTTGAATCGGCCGCGGAATGGTGGCGGAAAAGAACACCGTCTGCCGTTCCTTGGGGGTCGATTCGAGGATGAGTTCGATGTCATCGCGAAAGCCCATGTTGAGCATCACGTCCACCTCGTCGAGCACGACCATTTTCAGGGCGTTCAACTTGAGCGTGCCGCGCCGCATGTGATCCATCACGCGGCCGGGCGTGCCGATGACGATGTGCGCCCCCTGGCGCAACCCGTAGAGTTGCCGATCGTACGACTGGCCACCGTAAACCGGCAACGCGTGGAGGCCGCGCTTGTAGAGCGCCAGCTTGTGGACTTCCTCGGAGACCTGCACCGCCAGCTCGCGGGTCGGGCACAAGATGAGCACTTGCGTCGCGCGCTGGCTCACGTCCACCTTTTCGATGGCGGGGACCGAGAACGCCGCGGTCTTGCCCGAGCCGGTCTGGGATTGGCCGACGACGTCCTTGCCCTCGAGGAGCGGCGGGATCGCCGCCGCCTGAATCGGGGCGGCTTGCTCGAACCCAAGTTGATCGATGGCCTTCAGCATTTCCGCTGAAAGACCCAGTTCTGAAAATAGTTTTGGTGTCATGTCAATACGACTAGGAAAGCGTAGCCTACGCAGGTTTGGCCCAAAGCGCGAAGTTATTTTTGGCCGCCACGGGTCGGCTGCGGTCTTTTGAGCCGTCGCGGAGGCCGGCCGGACGTGCAAAATACGCGCGAAATCCGCGAATCCGCGTGGCATCAGAGCTTGGGCGTCCTCGGTCCGATGCATTCGCGCACGAAGCTGCGAATCAGATTTATCTCCTCGGCCCCGGCGATCGTGTGCGCCTTCTCGAACTCGTGCCAGCCGAGGTTGAGGCCGGCGGCGCGAAGTAATTCGATCTGCGCCCGGACGGGCGCCAGGGGAATCGTGGGATCGAATCGACCGTGAGTGATGAGGAAGCGTTGCGCCCGGGCGACGGGCGAGAGTTCGTGCAGCAGCTTTTGCGGTTCGAAGACGTAACCGCTGACGCCCACGAGGCCGCCGAACCGATGGGGGTACCGCAACCCGACGTCAATCGTCATCAGACAGCCCTGGGAAAAACCAAAAAGGATGGTTTCCTCAGTCGGGTACCCGCGCCCGCGAAGTTCATCGAGCAAGCTGAACACTTGAGCGCGGCTGCGGCTCACGCCCGGCGCCGGGTTCCCCGCGTAATCGTACCACGAGTAGCCGCCAAAATATGGGTCGGGCGCGTTGACGAGCACGTAGTTGAGCCAGTCAAGATTTAAAATGTCCGGCAGCCACCGGTAGCCGTCCAGGCTATCGCCCAATCCGTGGAGCACGACCATCATCCGCCGGGAACTGGAATCGACCGCCGGGATCAACTCGTGCGCAAGCGGAGTTGGGGTCGGTTTTTCCATGTAGGGCATTGTGCAACCACGACCGGCAAAACGCAACTGGCCATTTACGCCGCCGGCCGTTCACGGCGTCGTTCGGCGCCCGCGCCAGACGGCGGTCAAGGTTGGCGCAAGCGAAAGTAGCCGGCGGCGCCGCTCGCCGGCGCGGCGTAGTTCAATTGGCCAAAAATGACGCTTATCCCGTTGGTCAGGGGCCGCCAAGTGGCCCCGGGACCGAGCACGGACGTTGCCTCCAGCAGGTAGTTCGTGGCGGAGCCGGGCCAACTTACGAAGATTTGGGCGCCGGACAGCGTGATTTGCATGGCTGGTTGCACGTTGACGGAGGCCGTCTGCCCCAGCCGGACTAAATTGTTGCCGCTGTCCGCGACATAGATCGCTCCGGCCTGATCCACGGTGACGCCGTAAGGTAGATTGAAGCGGGCGGCTGCGCCGTCCCCATCCGCGCTGCCGGCGACGCCCGGTGAGCCGGCGAGCGTGGTCGTGGTCCAAGTCGCGCCGGCTCCGGAAAGCCAGCGAAGCGTGTGATTCGAGGAGTCCGCGATGAGCAGGTTTCCCGTGGCGTCGAGCGCGACGCCGGCCGGATCGTTAAAGCGGGCGGCGCTCCCGATTCCATCGGCAAAGCCACTGATTCCGGGCGAGCCAGCGATTGTGCTGACCACTCCGGCCGGCGTGATCTCGCGAATCGTCTGATTCAGGTTATCGGCCACGAAGATATTTCCGGCGGCATCCACCGCGATGCCCGTCGGGCTGTTGAAGCGGGCGACCGTGTTCGGTCCATCGACGCTGCCTGGCTGCGCCCCTTGTCCGGCCACGGTCGAGACGTTCCAATTTGTGCCGACCGGCGTCAATTGGCGGATCGCGTTGTTAAAGCTATCGGCCACATAGATGGCGTTTCCGGGGCCTACCGCGATTCCCTCGGGGAAGTTGAACCGCGCGGCGCGGCCAACGCCATCGGCGGCGCCGCTGGGACCGCCCCCGGCGAGGGTCGTCACCACGGCGTCGGCGCCAGTCTGGGTGATTTTACGGATCGCGTTGTTGAAGGTATCCGCGACGTAGATGATGCCCGCGGCGTCGATCGCGAGGCTCGACGGAAAGTTGAATTGAGCCGCGGTTCCGGTTCCGTCCGTGAGGCCCGAATTTCCCGACGAACCGGCGACCGTGCTGGCGACCCAGCGCGCGCCGATTCGGGTGAGTTTTCGAATCGTGTGATTCGAGCTGTCGGCGACATAGACCGAGCCGGCGGCGTCCACGGCGACGCTGGAGGGGGAGTTGAACTCGGCGGCGAGGGCGTCACCGTCGCTGTCGCCGGCGGACCCATCCCCGGCGAGCGTGGTGAATCGGAGCGGCGAGTTGTCCGCGCCCGACGCGCCAGCGCACGCCAGCATGAGGAGCGAGCCAAAAAGCGCGGCGAAGAATCGTCCCGCAAACCGCACGCCCGCGCGAATCCGTCGAAATACAAAGATCGCTGTCATTTTTGCCGCCGTGTTCAATTCAGATCTTAATTGCCACTCCCGTTCGCCGAGCGCAATAGCGCATTTCCGCTGTCCTTGGGCGCGGAAATCGAGGCGTCCGGGTTCGCGACGGGTGGAAGCGTCGTCCACCAGCGGGATCAGATCGGCATGAAGCGAAGTCCGAAGGCGCGTTCCACAAACCACGCCAATCCGAAGGCAAAAATGACCAGCGACAAGATCACCCGCGCGCGGGGTCCGTAGCTTTGCCTGGCCAGCCAGAGGGTCAGAGGCAGCAGCGCCAGCACGATCGCCAATTGTCCGATTTCGACGCCGACGTTGAAAGCCAACAGGCAGCGCAGGAGTCCGCTCGTGGGCAACCCCAGCTCGCGGAGCACGTTCGCAAATCCGAAGCCGTGGATCAGGCCGAAGAGAAAGGTGAGGCGCCACCGATGCCCCGTGGATTTAAGCCAGAGGTTTTCGAGCGCGACGTACATTATCGTGAGCGCAATGCCGGATTCGATCAAGCGCGGCGGCGGCGTGACGACCCCGAGCGTGGCGAGCGCGAGCGTCAAGGTATGCGCCGCGGTGAAGGCGGTGATGATCTTGATTAATTCGCCAAGCCGGCTCACCGCGACGAGCGCCAGCAAGAACAGAATGTGGTCGTAGCCCAGGAAGATGTGCTGGACGCCCAACTTGAGGAATTTGAACAATAGTCCAGCGAGCGGCGCGTGGGCCGTCGTATCGTACGTGCAGTCCGGTTCCAGTTGAGTCAAAACGTACTCGGTAACGTTCCCCGCGCCTTGCTCGACCGCCGCGAGGTTCGTATGCCGTTGGCCGAGCGTGTCAAAGATGTCGTAAAGCAACGCAAACTCGCGCGGCAAGGCATCGATCCGCTTCCGGAAGACGAGATCGACCATCACTTGTTGATAATCCGCTTCCGGGATGATGGATCGGTCGTCGGAGATCACCGGGGGCAACGCGACCCCGAAATCGGCCGGTTGCGAATCAAACGTCATCGCGACGTGGCGGCGCAAAAAATCGTAGAATTCCGGCGCGTGCGACCGCAGCGCGAGCCGCGTGATGAGGCGCAGGCGCGACGGGTCGAGCTCGACGATCTTGCCCAGCGTCAAGACATCGAACGTGAAGCGAAACTCGATTTCACGCGGCGAGATTTTGACGCGGGTGTAGCTGGTGTCGGGATTGTGCGCCCACGCGGGGCAGGCGAGCCAGAGGCAGGCGAGGAGGCCGGCGATTCGTTTCACCAGCGCCTGATGGCAGAAATAAGCGATGAATGCGGCGGTCCTTTGGCCGCCTGGCTTGGTTGCTCGCTCGGTCAGAGACCACTGCGGGTATCTTCCCTCGCTCGCGCCGCGCCAGCCGTCCAAATGTCCAGCCGCATTCATCGCTTATTTCCGCCATCAGGCGCTAGTCGCCTTCAGCCAGTCGATGAGGGTTCGGCCGAGCGCGGCCGCGTCCGCGCACGCGGTGACCCGCGCGGGCGGCTGGCAAAACGCAAAGCCTTCGCCGTAGGCGGCGCCGTTCAATACGCACGCGTCGGCGCGGCTCTCCTCGAGCTGCCGCCACGCCCGGGCGAACGCCGCGTCGCGCCCACCTTCGAGTTCGTACTTCCAGCCGACGATCCGCGCCTCGGGAAACCAATCGCGCAGTTCCGCGAGCACCTTCGGCAGCGGGGCCAGGGTCAGCCGCACGCGTCCCGCGCGCGTGGAAAGCTTGGGCGAGGCCAGGGCCTCGCCCGCCTCGTCGCGCGCCTCCTCGACGCGGAAATCGCACAAAGCCGCGCAGTGGAAGACCGCGTCGATCCGCGCGCCCCGTCCCAACGCCGCCAATTTAGCGGCCAGGTCGGCGTTGGTCCCGAAGGATTCCACCGCGCGCGCTCCGGAAGGCCCGGGCGCCGTCGCGCCTTCGCCTTTGAAACAAAACACTTCCCACCCCTCCGCGGCAAAGGCCTCGGTCAGCGCGACGCCCAGACGTCCGGTGGAAAAGTTCGTGAGCCGGCGGACCTGGTCGATCGGCTCATAGCTCGGACCGCAGGTGACGACGACTTTCATGGCCGGGAGGCGCAGGGCGGGACGGGAGGCCCGGGCGCTTCGCACGGTCCGCCTCGAAGCGGCGCGTGGTTTCGCGGCTTGAGCGGAGCGGCGGTTTTCGGCGATTGCGGCACCGCTACAAAATGGACTCAACCCCGCCGACGTGGCAATGGTTTTTGCGCGGCGCCGGGACCGGCCCGCGCCAGATCCGCGAGGCGCCGCGGGCGTTCAATCCGGGCGACACGCGCGGCTTCGCGCGGACGAACCCGACCGGGGCGATTGCAATTTTCGATGCCCCAGCTTATGCTGCGCCAAAGATGGATAAACCGCTAAATGTCCTCCTGGTTGACGACATGGAGGCCTACCGAAAAATGCTGCGCATGGGGCTGGAGTTGGAAGGCCTCACCATTCATGAAGCCGGGGACGGCGTCGAGGCGCTGGCGGTTTTGGGCCGCCACAAGATCGACGTTGTGATCACTGACATTCTGATGCCGCGCATGGACGGTTTCCGACTTTGTCAGGAGATTCGGCGGGACGAACTGACCCGCGGCGTGCCGGTGCTGGTTTACACGGGCACCTACAAGTCGGCGAGCGACAAGAAGCTCGCGCTCGAGATCGGGGCGGACCGTTTCATCAAGAAGCCGGCCTCCACGCGGACGATCGTCGCGGCCATCCGCGAGGCCGCGGTGGCCGCCACGAAGTCGGCGCCCAAGGAGATCACGCCCGCCAAGGAGTTGGGCCTGATGAAGGAGTACAACGAGCGCCTGGTGCGCAAGCTGGAGGACAAGCTGGTCGAGCTGGAGCAGGCCAAGGAAGCGCTCGACCGCAAGAACCGCGAGCTCCAGCGCCTGGCCGATGACATCCGCCTGTTGCTCGAATCGACCGGGGAGGGCATTTACGGGATCGACGTGGAGGGGCGCTGCACGTTCATCAATAAATCGGCCACAGCGATGACCGGGTACACGGTCGTGGACGCGTTGGGCAAGCCGATGCACGAGCTGATCCATCACCACCGGGCCGACGGGACGCCGTATCCGCTGGAAGACAGCCCGATTTATCTAGTGTTCCACACCGGCCGGGAATGCCGGGTCGATTCGGAGGTAGTCTGGCGCCGGAACGGCACCTCGTTTCCGGTCGAGTATTCCGCCCATCCGATTCTGGAACGCAACGCGATCAAGGGGGCGGTCGTCACGTTCAATGACATCACGGAGCGCAAGCGCATCGAGGCCCAGATCAACGCCTCGCTGCGCGAGAAGGAGGTCCTGCTGAAGGAGATTCACCACCGAGTGAAGAATAACCTGCAGGTCGTTTCCAGCCTGCTCAATCTTCAGTCCGACCACGTCGCCGACGAGGCGGTGCGCGTCCTCCTGCGCGAGAGCCAGAATCGCGTCCGGTCGATGGCGCTGATCCACGAAAAGCTTTATCAATCGCGCGATTTCGCGCAGATCGATTTCGCCGAATATGTCACGAGCCTGGTCGCCATGCTGATCCGCTCGTATCACGAGCATTCGGCCAACATCAAGGTCGAGTCGCGCATTCGCCAGGTCAATCTCGGCCTCGATCTGGCGATTCCGGTCGGGCTGATGCTCAACGAACTGGTGTCCAACGCCTTCAAACACGCCTTTCCGGGCGGCCGCGAGGGGACGATCAAGATTGAGTTCGACGCCGACGAAAACGAGCGGATTACGCTGGTCGTGCGGGACGACGGCATCGGCTTGCCGGCCGGGTTCAGCGCGCAGAAATCAACGCCGTTCGGCCTGCACCTGGTGCAAATCCTGACGCAACAGATTCGCGGCGAATGGAGCTTTCGCAACGTGGTCGGCGCGGAATTCAAGATCACCTTCCAGAACCGCAAAACCTAACCCGCGCGCTGGCAGTTAGTAGGCGTGAAACGGCCGGAGATTCCACTCTTCGACCAGATCGGGCGGGAGGTCTTTGACGAACCTGGAGGCCAGTTGCATTGTTACGCCCCCTTGGGTTTGCGAGAAACGCATCAGCGGGTAGCTGAGGTAGAGCTCGTTTTTGGCCCGGGTGACCGCCACGTAGAATAACCGCCGCTCTTCCTCCTCGCCGGCCGGCGACTCGAGCGAGCGCGCCGAGGGAAAGAGGCCGTCGCAGAGCATGATGATGAACACAACCGGGAACTCCAACCCCTTGGCCTGATGGATGGTCGAGAGGCGCATTCGCTCGTCGTCCCCGGCGCGCGCCTGATCCTCCTCCGCCTCGAGATTCGTCAGCAGCGCGAGTTGGGCCAGGAATTCCTCCGGGCCGGCGAACTGCTGGGCGAAATTGGCCAATTGCTCCAAGTCCTCGAGGCGCGCGCGGTAGTTGGGGAATTTCTCCTTGAGGTAATCCTCGTAGCCGGCCTCGATCACGAGGCGAATCAATTTGGCGGTCTGGCGGCGAACCGGCTCCTGCTCGAGTTGCGCCACGGTGGTGACGAATTGCGCCCAAGCCACCGCGGCTTTCTTGGGCACGGCTCGGGCGCACGCTTGCAACGCGCGGGCCAAGGGCGGCGGTGCGTTCCGCTTCGCGGCGGGTGGGGCGCCGCTTCCGGCGGTCGGGGGTGGTAATGCGGCCGCGGGCGCGGCGCTTTCGACGCTGGCGCCGACTTCGGCGACGCTCGCTTCGGCCGGGGTCGCGCGGGCGGCGGAGAAGAGGCCCCAGAGTTTGTCGGCGCCCTTGGCGCCAATGCCGCGCAGCAGGCAGACCAACCGCTTGAAGGCGAGTTCGTCACGGGGATTGCAGATTAACTTGAGCCAGGCGCTCACGTCCTTGACGTGGGCCTGCTCGAAAAAGCGAATCCCGCTCGTGATGCTGAAGGGGATGCCGCGGCGGGTCAGTTCCAACTGCAGCTCGAGCGCGTGGAAGTGCGAGCGGTAGAGGACCGCCATGTCGTTCAAGTTCACCCCTTCCTCGCGCAATTGGAGCGCGCGCTGCGCGACGAACGCCGCCTGCTGCGCCGCGTCCGCGCAGGCCACCAGCGCGGGCCGCGGGCCCGACGTCCGGGTCGGGGCCAGAAGCTTGGCGTACTGGTTGACGTTTGGGGCGATGGCGGCGTTGGCCAGCGCCAGGATCTCGGGGGTGCTGCGGTAATTGATCTCAACCTTGTAAATCTTCGCCGCCGGGTAGCGCTGTGAAAACTGCAGTATGTTGAGAAAGTTGGCGCCGCGCCACGAGTAGATGCTCTGGGAGTCGTCACCCACCGCCATCACGTTCTGATGGCGCCCGGCGAGTTGATCGATCAGCTCGCTTTGCAGTTGGTTGGTGTCCTGGTATTCGTCCACCAGGATGAACTGGAAGCGCCGCTGGTAAAGCTCCAGCACGGCTGGCTGCTCGCGGAGCAATTGGAGCCAGAGCGCCAGGAGATCGTCGAAGTCCATGACGGCCGCCGCGCGTTTGCGCTGGGCGTAGCTTTCCCGCAGCGTGGTGATCTCGGGCGCCAGCGCGCTGAAATAATCGTAATGCTCGGCGAGGATCTCGGGAACCGGCTGGCGCATGTTGGCCGCCAGCGAAAAAACGTTCGCCAATACCTCCGGTTTGGGAAACCGGGTTTCCTTGAGATCGATCCCGCTTTGGGCAAGGCAGGCGCTGACCATGTCCTCGGCGTCCTCGCGGTCGAGAATGGTGAAGTCGGGGGGGTAGCCGAGCAGGTCGGCGTGCCGGCGCAGAATCCGATTGCCGATGGCGTGAAACGTGCCGCCCCACAGGTTGGCCAGATCATTCCCGAGCAAATCCCCGACGCGGCGCATCATTTCCCGCGCGGCCTTGTTCGTAAAGGTCAGCAGGAGAATGCGCTCGGGCGTGACGCCCTGTTCGAGCAAGAACGCGACCCGATAGATCAGGGTACGAGTCTTGCCGGCTCCGGCTCCGGCGATGACCAGCGCCGGCCCGGGCGGCGCCGTGACGGCGGCATGCTGCTGCGGATTCAACTCCGCGGCGTAGTCAATCTGCGATTGAGCCAGCGGCTGAAAGGGATCGAGCACGTACTCGCGCGACATAACCTCACGTTAGCCACGCGGCGGGAAAATAGAAAAAGAAAACGGTCGGAGGCCGAGGCCGCGGGCGGCGGCCCGGACGGGCGTCAAGCGGCCGCGGAGGTCGCGGCGGCGTCGGCGAGGAGGCGGCGGAGGCGGTCGATGTTGGCCTCGATCCGCTGGACGTAGTAGTTCGGCCCGCCCGGGTAGGGGATTTCCAGGAAGCGATAGACGCCTTGAAAATCGGAGTTCAGTTTCGGGATGACGTATTTCTCCCAGAAGAGCGGGGTTTTCCGCATTAAATCGTCGGCGCTGGTGAAGCCCGCCGCCGCGCTCGGGGCGCCGTTGTTGTAACGGGCCGACTCCGCGAATTCCGCGTACAGGATGGGCAGTTTTTCAATGTAATCGTCGGCCGCCATCTGGCCGATCAAGTCAGCGCTCCCCAAGGCGAACCCGACTTTGCGCTCCAGTTCGGAATTAAAGGGAATCGAATTGAGGTCAACGTTGACCCCGGTGCAGCGGATCATGTGTTGCACGGCGCGGATTTGGCCGTCGGAGTAACCCTGTTCCCCGAGCAAACCAGACGCGAATTCCGCGCTGCGGCTGACGTGGGTCAAAGTGTATTTGGCGCCGGTGCCCTCGGTGTCGCCGCGGGTCTTGAGGTAGCCGGTGTCGTGCAGCAGAATCGCCAGCAGCCCCAACTCGACCATTTGTTGCGTGAGCGATGGAGAACCGCCGTTGTCATGCCAGCGGCCCAGCAACCGGGCCATACAGAGGGTGCCTTGGAGCGTGTGCTCGAGATCGTGGTAGCGGGCGTCGATCGGTTGATAATCGCGGTAGCGCCCGTCAAAGCAGTCAATGGCCCAACCGAAGATTCGAGGCACGAAGCCGCGATCACCGCGAGGAAACATCTCCGCGTAGTGCGACCTAACTTCCAGTTCCACATCCGTCGGGACCCTAGTGTCAACCTGCGGAAACATTAAGCGATTTTAACACCTGGCGCGACGATTGCACGCACTTTTTTGACCATGAGCGGGCGGCGTTTGGACACGTCGAGGAAGGCGGAAATCCAGAGCGGCGGCGGCCGCCGCGCTCGTTCGTGGCTTGCGCGGGGCGCGCGGATTGGGGTACGGTTGCGGGCCAGACGCCACATGCAACTCGCCGATATGAATTGGCCCGCGGTTCAGGGCCTGGACCGGGATACGCCGGTGGTTTTTCCGGTCGCGGCCCTTGAGCAGCACGGCCTGCATTTGCCGCTGATTACCGACAGCCTGCTGCTCGGCGCCATCATGCGGCGAGTCAGCGAGCGACTGGCGGGCCAGGTCTTGTTTGCGCCGCTGCAGTGGCTCGGGAATTCGGACCATCATCTCGACTTCCCGGGGACGCTCTCGGCGCCGCCGCGGACCTATCTCGACCTGCTGGGGGGCCTGCTGGAGAATTTCATCCAGCACGGTTTCCGCCGACTGATCTTCATCAACGGGCATGGCGGCAACGACGTGCCGGGACGGCAGGCGACCTTTGAAATCCGGCAGCGCCATCGCGGACGGAGCGATTTGCTGCTCCTCTGGGCGACGTATTGGCAACTGGGCGCGCGCCCGTGGGAAACCGAGCCGGCGCTGAGGCAGCGCCAAATGGGCCACGCGTGCGAATGGGAGACGTCGATGGTTCTGCGCCTTTCTCCGCAGTTGGTCGGGCCGCTGGCGCCGCTCGCGGCGGTTCCCTTCGGCGCCGGGTTCGAGCCGGCCGCGCGCGCCTGGATTACGCGGGACCGGACGGGCCCCGGCCACATCGGCGACCCAAGCGCGGCGACCGCGGAGAAGGGCGAGATCTTGCTCCAGGCGTTCAGCGCGGACGTCATCGCGCTCTTGGAGCGGGCGCGGCGCTGGGACGGCCGGTCCTGGGACGGCTGATGAAACCGGCGCGCCAGCGGGCGGGGTCCTGGAAATGGTGGGTTTGCGGCCTGCTGCTCCTGGCGTCGGCGATCAATTACATGGACCGCCAGACGCTGGCGAACGCGGCGGTGCGCATTTCGGCGCAATTCCATCTGAGCCAGGAACAATACGGCAATCTGGAATTCGCGTTCGGCTGGGCGTTCGCGGCGGGCTCGATGGGGTTCGGGGCGCTGGTGGATCGTTGCTCGGCGCGCTGGGTTTATCCGGTCGTGCTGGCGCTTTGGTCGGCGGTCGGCTTTAGCACGGGGCTGGTGACCTCCTATCATGGGCTGCTGACTTGTCGGCTGCTGCTGGGCCTGTTCGAGGGCGGACATTGGCCGTGCGCGATCAAGACGACGCAGCGGCTGCTGGCTCCCGCCGACCGCGCGCTGGGCAACAGCGTGCTGCAAAGCGGCGCCTCGATCGGGGCGATTGTAACGCCGCTGCTGATCCGGGCGATGCTGACCACCCAGCCCGACAGCTGGCGGCGGCCCTTTCAGCTGATCGGGGCGATCGGCCTCCTTTGGATCGTGCTCTGGTTGATCTCCGTGCGCGCGGGCGATTTGACGAAGCCGTCGTCGCCGGACGAAGCGGGAGCAACGACCCCGCGGTTGGCCCGGGTGAACGCCGGGTTCGCGCGGCGCCTGCTGACGCTTTGTTTCATTTCGGCCGCGATCAACACCTGCTGGCAGACGCTGCGCGCGTGGCTGCCGAAGTTTCTGCAACAGGGGCGCGGTTACGCCGAGGCCGACGCGCTCGGGTTCAACGCGCTTTTTTTCGTGGCGACGGACGTCGGGTGCCTGGGCGCCGGCGCGCTGACGCTCTGGTTGACGCGGCGGGGCCGGTCGGTCCACGGCGCGCGGAGCGCGGTCTTTGGCGGCTGCGCGGCGCTGAGCGCGTTGACGATCGCCGCGGCGTGGCTGCCCAAAGGCTGGCCGCTGCTGTTGGCGCTGCTGCTGGCGGGCGGGGGCGCGCTCGGGGTGTTCCCGATTTACCACGCGTTGACGCAGGAACTATCGGCGGACCATCAAGGCAAAGTGACCGGGATCACCGGCGTGGCGGCATGGATTTTCTCCTCACCCGCCCAGCATCTCTTCGGGCGGTTGATCGATCGCACCGGTTCGTTCGATTTGGGGCTTGCGCTGGCCGGCGTCCTTCCGCTGGCGGCGTTTCTGGCGCTCTGGTGGTTTTGGAACACCCGCCTGCCCGAGGCCGGCGCCGCGCCGGAGGCCGCGGTCCACTCCGCATGAAGCGCCCGCCAACCAAGCCCGCCGGCGACTTGATGACCGGCCACGACCGGGTGGGAGTTGATCCCGCGCGAGCGGCGGGCGCGCCGTGGACGCGGCGGGAATTCGTCGCGCGCGCCGGTTCGGTGGCGGCGGCCGCGGCGCTCGCGGGGCCGGCGGGACTAAGCCCGGCGGGCGCGCGGGCCCAGGCCGCCCGCCCGGCGGGACGGCGCCCGCGCATCGCGTTGCTGGCGACCGAAGTGCGGAAAATGTCGCACGCGCAGCATTTCGTCGATCGTTTCCTTGAGGGGTACGGCTGGCAGGGCCGGCATCACCACCCGGAGCTGGACCTGGTCGCGCTCTACGTGGATCAATTTCCGGAGAACGACCTGAGCCGGGAGCGGTCGCGGCGGCGCCATGTGCCGATTTATCCGACCGTCGAGGAGGCGCTGACGCGCGGCGGGTCGAAGCTGGCGGTGGACGGGGTCGTCATCATCGCCGAGCACGGATTGTACCCCCACACGGAGACGGGGCAGACGCTTTACCCGCGGAGCCGGTTTTTTCAAAGGGTGGTCAAGGTTTTCGAGGCGAGCGGCCGCTCTGTGCCGGTTTTCAACGACAAGCATCTCTCGACCGATTGGAATGAGTGCGTGGCCATGGTCGAAGCGTCCCGGCGGCTTGGCTTTCCGTTCCTGGCCGGCTCCTCTCTGCCGGTGACCTGGCGCATTCCGGCGGTCGAGATTCCGCTGGAGACGCCATTGACGGAGAGCGTTTGCCTCGCTTACGGCGGACTCGATTCCTACGATATTCACGGGTTGGAAACGGCGCAATGCATGTCCGAGCGGCGGGCCGGCGGCGAGACGGGCGTGCGCCAGATTCAAGCGGCGCGCGGCGCGAAGGTGTGGGACCGCCTGGAGGAACGGGAGTTGACCCGGCGGCTGTTTTTCACGGCGTTGTCCCGGAGTTTCACCTGCCGCGGGCCGGAAGGGTATCCGGCGTCGTTCCCGGGCATAACCTGGCTCCGCAAAAACGTCCGCAACCCGGCGGCGTACTTCATCGAGCATCGGGACGGGTTTGCCACGTCGCTGTTCATGCTCGCCGGTCTGGTGGCCGATTTCACGTACGCCGGCGCCGCACGCGACGCCCGCCCGATCCATTCCTGCCAGATGTATCTGCCGATGCCGCCGGCGCTGACGACGCTGGCCGATTTCTTCAACCCGCTGGCGAATCACATCGAGCAGATGATTCTGCGCAACGCGGCTCCGTACCCGGTCGAGCGGACGCTGCTGACCTCGGGGATGACGATCCGGGCGCTGGAGTCGCTTTATCGGGGCGGCGCGCCGGTGGCGACGCCCGAGCTGGAGGTCGCCTACCGGGCGCCGGCAAACTCGCAGTTCTGGAGGACGTGATGGGCAGGGAATTACGAAAGATCGCGTTTTTGTTCGAGGAATTCGCCCCGGCCACCCCGGGGCAGCAGTTGCTCGACCGGTTTTTGATCGGCTACCCGCGGGACGGGGAGTTTCATGATCCCAGAATCCCAGTGGTGGCCGCTCATTTGATGCTCGGCGTGAACGCCCCGGAATTGGACGACCGCGCGGACGACTATGATCTGACGCCGGCGGAGACGGTCGAAGCCGCGGTGGCGGGCGCCGACGCGGTGGTCGTGGTCCCGCGCCGGCCCGGTGGATTGGCGAACGAGCGGTTCGTCGAATTGGCCTTGCAACAGGCGCCGGCGGGCGGCGCGTGCTTTGTTTACGGCGCGTTGTGCAACCGGCTCGCGCGGGGCCAGGAATTCGCCCGAGTGGCGCGCGAACGGAACCTTGAGCTGCGATCGGGCGCGTCGTTGTCTCTCACCTGGCGGCTGCCGCCGGTCGAGTTGCCCTGGGAGACGCCGCTGGCCGATGCCTTGGTGGTGGCGCAAGGCCCTTTTCCGGGAGCGGAAATGCAGGCGCTGGACGCCCTGGCGCCCGTTATCGAGCGTCGGCGGGGCGGGGAAAGCGGCGTGCGACGCGTGTACTATTTGGAAGGTGAAGCGGTCTGGCGCGCGGGCGATCGGGGGCTGTGGTCGTGGCCCTTGCTGGCGGCGGCGCTCTCGCGTTCGGACTCGCCGCAGGGCGATTCCGTCCTGGATGGGCGGACCCAGGACTTGGTGGGGTTGGGACAAGTTCCCAAACTCGCGCGCCAGCCGCGGGCTTGGGCGCTGGAGCACGAGGATGGCTTGCGCACGACGGTCCTGACGCTTGACGGGGTGGTCGCGGATTTTAATTTTGCCGTCCGCGCGGTTGATGGCGCCGTGGTTTCCGCGCAATTGTTCCGCGCGCCGCCGCCGGGTGAGCAGCACTTCAGCCTCCTCGCGGCGGCGTTGGAAGACTGGTTCCGCGGCGGTCCGCCGGGGTGGCCCCTGGAACGTGGATTACTGATCGCCGGTCTGCTGGAAACGTTCGCGCAACCGGCGGCGCGGGACCCGCGCGGGGTCGCCACGCCGGATTTGCGGATCAAGTATCGCGCCGAGCGCGGCTGAGCGCGGCGGACCGGCGGTGGCGTTTAGGCCGCGCCGGCGTGAAGGATGAAATCAAGCCCGATCGGTTTGCCCTGATACTGCAGCCCTAGCGGCAGGTAAACGGCGCCGGGAGGCAGATTCTCTTCCGGCTGAACGCGGGCCTGGGTGGAGATCGCGGGCGGCGAAAGCAGGCAGGTCAGCCCGGCCTTTTGAAAGCCGGCGGCGAGATTCTGCGTAATGATCTGCCCAAGTGAGTTGAAGACCTCGGGGAGAAAGTCGGGGGAAAAATCCTCGGTTGGGACGCCCAGGATTTGCGCGCCCAAAGTGAGCGCGAATTCCAACTCCAGCCGCAATCGGAAGGAGCCTTCGATGCCGCCGGAGAATTTGCTCTCGAGGACGACTTGTTGGAGGGCGCCGGGGTTGAACGCGGAACGGGGCAGTTGCTCGATCGGGCCGGTCAGGATGACCCCGCAACCCTCGATGACCGCCCGCGCCAGGGGGACCGACATCGCCACCGCGAGCAGTTTTTCCTTCGCGACGCCGGCGAGCGCGCCGGCCAATTCTGACGGCGCTGAAACCGTCGCCACGCCGAGATGCGAGGCCGCGGCGAGCAAGCCGGCTCGCAGGCCGGCGTCGCCGGCGATGATCGCCGCGGCGGGCGACGGATTCAGCGCCCCACGCTGAGTCACGAGCGCGCGCAGGCGCAGCCAGCTTTCGGCAGTGTCACCGACCTCCGCGACCTCGGGCGCCGCGGCGGCTTCGGCGGCGGGCGGGCGGACCTGGTAAAACGCCGTTTGATCCACCTTGATGACGTCAAAGTCGGGGCCGCCCGAGGGCGGGTTCTCGTCCGGGGCAAAAAGCAAAAAACCGTCCGGCGCGAGACATTCAGCCAGGCGTTTGGCGACCTCCACCTGGGCCTCGGGAGTCAGGTATTTGCAGACGTGGCGGCAAAGGATGAGGTCGAACGGGGGAAAGGCCGGCCATGGTCCGACAAAATTAAGGCTCACCCACTGGATCAGCTTGCGGGTTTCCTCTTTGACCCGCCACGCCGAGGCATCCTTCACAAAGTGCCTCAGGAGGAGCTTGAACGGCAACCCGCGGTTGATTTCCAACTGGTTATAGCGACCGTCGATAGCGCCTCGGAGGGCGGGGAGGGAGATGTCCGCGCCGGTGATTTGGACCGACCAGGAGGCGAGTTCCGGGAACCATTCCTGGATGGTGAGCGCGAGGGAGTAGGCTTCTTCGCCGGTGGCGCAGCCAAATGAACCGATGATGAGCTGCTTCGTGGTGGAGCGCTTTTGCTTCAACTGCGGCAGGATGACCTGGCGGAGGGCGTCAAAGGGCTGCACGTCCCGGAAGAAAAAGGTCTCGCGGTCGATCAGCGCCTCCGACAGGACCTGCGGCGCGTCGGCGATTTCGCCGCTGCGCATTTTCTGGATCAGCTCGTTGACGGAGGCCGCGCGGAACCGGGCGGCGTAGGAGACCAGCCGCGAATTGACACGGGAAATCGAGATGGTATCGCGACGCACACCCGTGTGGGTTTCAACGACCGCTTGCGCGTACTCCAGGTTGGCTCGGCTCAGTGGCATCGCCAGCGCCTAAGAAAGGCTCGTCCCGTTTTGCATCCCAGAATCATGTCGCACAACGTCGTGGCACAGTCAAGCGGCCAGCCCAGTCAGTGTGACGCGCCGGCTTCAGGCCGGGTCCGATTCCTTTTTCAACTTGATGAGGGCGAGCTTGGCCTCGACCGCCTCGCGGGTGAACGGCTTGATGATATACTCGGTCGCGCCCGCGTCCAACGCTTCCATCATTTGTTCGGTCGATTGGCGCGAGGAGACGATGATGATCGGGACGTCGCTGGTGGCCACGTTGGCGCGGACGCGGCGCGTGAATTCCACGCCACTCATCCCGGGCATCATCCAATCGACGAACATGACGTCAAATTTTTCGCCCTTTTCCACGAACTGCATCGCCTCGAACCCATCCGGAGCTTCGGTGACTTCGAAGCCCATGTCCGCGAGTTGGTGAAGCATCACCATGCGGACGGCCCGGGAATCATCTATGACAAGTGCGCGCACGTGGTAGTTTATCGCGGAAGCCCTTGTGGCGCCATCGATAATTTACGCCGCGTTGTAGAGCGCGAGCGTTTCGTTAACCTTGGGCAAGGCGGCCTCGCAAACCTCCCCGATTTGCGCCTTGAAGCCCAGGCGTTCGCAGACCTTTTCGTCGATCACTGGTTCCAGGGTCTCGCCTTTGAGGCGCGCTTCGACGACATGGGCCGCCTGGTTGGCGAGGCAGACGATGTCGCAGGCGACGTTCTCGCCGCGCTCGGGCGTGTGGTGGCAAATGATCGCCTGGACGATGCTCTCGGGCAATTGCCAGTGTTGGGCGATGATGCCGCCCAGTTCGGCGTGATCCGCGTCGAGCAGTTCGTGCTCGGCGGCCTGGGTGGAGATATGTTCCGCCTCGGAAATCTGGCCGACCATCGCGGCCAAACCGGGACCGAGGAAGCGGGCCATGACCATTTTGCCGATGTCGTGGAGGAGCGCGGCCGTGAACGCTTCGGGCGGGATCGACACGCCGCAGTGGGGCGCGAGCTGTTCCACCATCAGGGCGGTGATCACCGAATGCCGCCACAGATCGCCTTCCACCAGATGATACTCCGGGACCGCCGACTGCATGAACGAGCGGGCGAAGCCGGCGACCGCCAGGGCGACGACCTGGGTCGAGCCGAGGCGCATCACGGCGTCTCCGGCGGTGGTGACCGCCGTCGAGCCGCGGACGGCGGCGGAATTGGCGCAACGCAGCAGCTTCAGCGTCAGCGCCGGATCGAGGCGGATGATGTCGGTGACGTCGCGGACGTCGTAGTTATGGCCGGAAACCAGGGAAGCCAGGCGGACGGCGCTCATGGGGAGCGCGGGCAGCGAATTGGCCTCATTGATTAAGGCCGTTTGATCGATCAGATGGAGATCATCCGGGCTTGCCATTTGTCCTCCCTCTGCGCCGTAGGCGCCGTTAGGCCGCCGGTTTTGGCTCCAGCGGGACGGCTTTGCGAATTTTTTCCAAAATCTGGTCTTCTTTGAACGGCTTGGGGATGTAACCGCTGACGCCGAGTTGATCCGCCCGGGCGAGGTTCTCCTGGGAGGATTCGGCGGTCAGCATGACGACGGGGGTCGCGTGCAACGTGGGGTGGTTGCGCAGTTGGGCCAGCATCTCGAAGCCGTCCATCACGGGCATCGTTACGTCGAGCAGGATGACGTCGGGGTTCTCGCGGGCGGCGGCCTCGAGGCCCAGCTTGCCGTCGGCGGCTTCGACGATCACGCAATCGTAGTTTTTGAGCGCTCGCGTGACCATCGAGCGAACAATCCGGCTGTCATCGACCGTTAGAATTTTGAGGGGCATAGGCGTTTTCCAAAATGAGCTGAGATCGGTTCTCGGGATAAATCAAAGCGCGGTCTCTATTCGGTGGCCTCAACCACTACATCCATAATGACCGGTTCCTTATTGAAACGGAACGTAAAGACCTGGTGACGGCCCTGGGTGGCCGTCGGCGGGGTGAACTCGGTGACGCGCGCGACCTGGGGCAGGCCGAGCTTGCAGCTCAGGCCGGCGTCCACGAGGTTCGACTTGAAATTGCCCACGACCATGTTCACGAGTTCCTTGAGCAGATCGGTGACCCCGGCGCGAATTTCCGCGGGCACTTTGGTGCCGAGGACTTGGCTGGTCAGGAACGCGGCGAAGGAGTCCTTGAGGCGGATGTACACGACGCCGTTGGCTTTGCCGGCAAAGGTGGCGGAGCCGACGAACTGGCCGCCGTTGATCGGCCCGATCACGATCGGATCGACCGGCTCGAGGTTGATCGAGGCCATGGTGCTGAACGTGTTCGTGACCGCGCGAATGAGCGGTTCGCTCATCGCCAGCAGGAGCAAGCAACCGACGCCGGTGCGGAAGACGGCTTGGTCAACGGTTTCAATATCGGTTCGTCCGCCGGTGTTGGCCGCGCGCAGCAACCGCTCGGTCAACGCGTTGTCCGTTTTGATGACCTTGATGATTTCCTCGACGTCCGCGTCCCGCTTCATGACCAGCTTGCCAAGCCGGACGACGCTATCAGGCAAGGGCGCGATGCCGAATTTCTGGCTGAGAAGATTGGGGTCGCTCATACTCGTCAGACTAATCTGGCCTGCACTCGGTTTGGCATCAAGCTTCGTTTTCGTCTTTTTTGACGATGACCACCAGCCGAACCGCTTCGGCCTCGGATTGGTAATGCTGTTCTTGCAGGCGGCCGTCCCCGATGGCGGGCGGGCTGATCTGGAACTCCTGTCCGCGGAGGACCGAGGGAACGCTGAGCTTGCACGAAAAGCCCGCGTCGCTGAGGCGGGACTTGAAGCTGCCGCCGACCATGTTGGTTAATTCGGCGACGACATCAACCGTTTCCGCGTCGCCCAGTTCCTCGGCTGGGATGCCCATCATGGTCGAAGCCGCCTTCTTGGCCAGCGCCAGGGTCAAGTGGAGGTAAACGTTGCCTTTGACGCTGCCGGCGAAGCCGACCGAGCCGACGATCCGATCGACGTGTTGTTCCTTGCTCTCCGCCGAGACCGCGGCGGGTTGGAGTTCGAGCGAGAGCATGGTGCTGAATACGTCGGTAATCGCGTCCTTCATCAAACCGTCCAGGTTGAGTTCCGCTAAAGATGCCATGGTAATTCCTTATTTGAGCTGCAGTTGCCTTGCGTTGTTTAGTCGCTGCGGTTGGTTGGTTTAGCGCAGACCGAGGAACTCGAGCTTTGCCTCCAGCATTCCCTTTTCCACCGGCTTCATCAAATACTCGCTGGCTCCAGCCTGGAGGGCCTCGGAGAGTTGTTCGGCGGTATTCAAAGTCGTAATCATGATGACCGGGATATTCGCGTCGGCCGACGGCCGCTGCCGCAAAGCGCGGAGAAACTCGACGCCGTTCATCACCGGCATCTCCCAGTCCAACAGGATAAGATCGGGGGCCGGGCCGTTGTCAAGCGCGCTCAGGGCCGCCGCGCCATGCTCGGCGCCGGACGGTTTGAAGCCCAATTCGGTCATCATGCGGGAAAGGATTCCCCGGATGGCTCGCGAGTCATCGACCACCAGGACGGTTTTGGGCGGCGCTCCGGGGTTAGGTTCCGCGGGTTGGCTCTGTGCGTCTTCGGACATCATACGGTCGGTCCTCCGGGTTGGCGCGCGTTGCTCCGGTGAAGGACGCCGCGCGCTCTTTTGAATGCGATAAAGCTCATGCCGATCTCAACCCAATTGGTAGCAGTTCGTGTTGTTGATGTGAACGGCCTTGAAGGCGCTTTCCAGATTCACGGTCGTCTCGGCCGAGCCGAGGAACAAGTACCCGTCGGGCGCCAGCAGGCGCTTGATGCGCTCAAGTATGTTCTTCTTCATCTCGACATTGAAATAGATCAGCACGTTGCGGATGAATACCAAATCCACGGGCGGGGGAACCGACCAGGCCTCGGCCAGGTTCAACTTGCGAAACGTGATCATTTTGCGCAGTTCTTCGGAAATCTGCCACCAGGGGCCCTCCTGCTTGAAATATTTCAGCAGCAACGGGGCCGGGAGGCCGCGGTTGACCTCGATTTGGTTGTATTTTCCCTCGATGGCGCGCGCCAGCACATGATTCGCGAGATCGGTCGCCAGAATCCGCACGTCCCAGCCGCGGAGCGCTGGAAAATATTCGCGCAGGATCATCGCGATCGTGTACGGCTCCTGCCCGGTCGAGGAAGCCGCGCACCAGATGTTCAGGCGGCGGGTCGCGGTCCGCTTCTGGATCAAGCTGGGCAGCACGGTCAACCGGAGCGCGTTAAACGGATGAATGTCCCGGAAGAAATAGGTCTCGTTCGTGGTCAACGCGTCCACCAGGTCCCGCTCCGCCGCGCCGCCGGAGGGCGAGCGCAGGAGCGCGACCAATTCACCAATCGTCGTGAGCTTGTACTTGCGCAGGACGGGCACGACGCGGGCCTCGACCAGGTATTCCTTGCCGGCGTCAAGCGCGATGGCGGAGCGCTGCAGTAAAAACTGCCGGATGAAATCAAACTCTCCCGGGGTGATCGCCGCGCTCATCGTGAGAAGGTTCCCGTCGGTCGATTCGCGCTCGCCGGCGTCGCGGCGTCGCGGCGGGCGCCTTGGGTGACCAGTTGGGTGATCCGGACCGCGATTTGGTCCAGGGGCAGGACAACGTCGGCCAGGCCCGCGTTGGCGACGGCGCCGGGCATGCCCCAGACGACCGAGCTGGCTTCGTCCTGCACCATGATCGTGCCGTGGGCGGCGGCGATCGTCTCGCAGCCGCGGAGACCGTCCTGCCCCATCCCGGTCAGGACCACGGCGAGGCTCGCGCCGCCGTAAACCGCCGCGACCGAGCGGAAGAGCACGTCCACCGCGGGCCGGCAGGAATTCTCGGGCGGGCCTTGGTGAAGGTTAACGCGCGTTTGGACGCCGGCGCGGGCGATTTCCATGTGAAAATTGCCCGGCGCGATCAGCGCGTGGCCCGGCGCCAGGACGTCGCCGGTGATCGCCTCGGTCACCCGGAGCCGGCCGAGCGCGCCCAGTCGATTGGCCAGCGACTTCGTGAAGACGGGCGGCATGTGCTGCACGACGACGATGGGGACGGGGAAATCGGCGGGAAAATTCGCGAAGATGGCGGCCAACGCGTTGGGGCCGCCGGTGGAGACGCCGATCGCCACCACGTCGAAGACGCGCGCGGAGGGCTGTTTTCGGGGCGCCTGCGGCGGCAGCGGCGCGCGGACGGGGCGGGCCAGGTTGGCGACCGTTCGGGCGCACGCCGCCTTGATGCGGGGGACCAACTCCTCGCGGACGGCCTGGATGCTGGCGCCGACGCTGCCCAGATTGGCCGGCTTGGTCACGTAGTCTGTGGCCCCGGCCGCGAGAGCTTCGAGCGTGGTGGCGGCGCCGCGCTCGGTCAGCGTGCTGAACATGATCACCGGCAGCTTCGGATAATCGGGGCGCAAGCGCTGAAGGGTCTGCAATCCATCCAGCTCCGGCATCTCCACGTCGAGCGTCACCAGATCCGGCTTGAGTTGCGCGATCTTCGCCAGGCCGATCAGGCCGTTGGCGGCCGTGCCGATGACCTCGATGTCGGGGTCGGCCGAGATCGCGTCCGACAGCAGCCGCCGCATAACGACGGAGTCATCGACGATCAAGACGCGAATCTTCGGCATAAATCAATCTATCCAGGCTGGCGCCACGAGCGCCGCAAAGCCATTGGGTTCCACGAGAGCGTCATGTAGCGAGCGAGAACGTAACAGTCACCCGGGTCGATTGGCACGAACTAAATTCCAGAGGCCGGGCCGGATCGGCCGGGCGGGGAAATCCCGCTCCGGCCCCGCGGTTGGCGGATGACGGTGATGGTTAGACGGCGCGGGCGATTTCCGACTTCAACGTTCGGTCTGGTCGGGCGTTGGCTTTCGCCTGGCCGTCGTTGGCGGCGCCATTGGACTTCGGGGCCGCGCCACTGGCGGCGGAAGACGCCTCGTCACTCACCTTAAACTGGCTGACCAATTTGGACAATTCCGTCGCCATGCGGGCCAACTCCGCGGAACTGGTCCGGCTGTCGGTGGCGGCGGCGCTGGTCTGCTGAGCGGCGCTGGCGACACCGGTGATGTTCTGGGCGATTTCGGCGCTGCCCTTGGCGGCTTCGGAGACGTTGCGGCCGATCTCGTTGGTGGTGGCCGTCTGCTCCTCGACGGCGCCGGCGATCGCGGTTTGCAGGTCGTTGATGCGGTTGATCACGGCGGTGATTTCGCCGATTGCTTTGACGGCGCCTTTGGTGTCTTGCTGGATCGCCTCGATCTTTTTGCTGATGTCGTCGGTCGCCTTGGCGGTTTCCTTGGCCAGTTCCTTGACTTCATTGGCGACCACGGCGAAGCCCTTGC
>CAZFVY010000097.1:0-28557 GCA_964522665.1 uncultured Verrucomicrobiota bacterium
ATTGGCGCGTCCCGCGTTTGGCATCAGCCCCGCTACGACAAAAATGAGCCCAGCATAAAGTGTTTGGTTTTTCATTTCTTACAACCGCTCCATGGCAAATTCGACCTATTCAATGGAAAAAACGCGGGCACACAGTCCCGATGCGCGACCAAGGGGTCACGATCCAGCCTAAGCTGGCGACTGCCTCATTCCATAAACGGCGCTAGCCACTTCGCTAAGAATCGGCATCTTTTGGAAGAACTTTAGAAAAATTAATTTTTCGTCGCTACGAACGAGTTCAAAAACCAATCCGACCGACGGTCCAGGGGCGAGGCAATTCCGCGCCGGGCGCCCAGAAGGCGGCCGGCGCGGTAGAATCCGGAACGTCACGTCGCCACGAGACGAAGCGCCTCTACGAACCGACGCTCGCCAATTCCTCGTTGTTCGAGACGTTCACGATCTTGAACTGTTCGGCATGAAACGCTGGATCCGCGCGGAACGATAGCTTTCCGAAGTAGCGCTTTTCCAAATCGATCAGCAGCTTTTCATCTTCGGTGCGGAGGCGATCCAGCACCGTCGAGTTTACCACGATCCGAAGTTGAAAATCGGAATCATCGCGCTGGCGTTTTTTGAGTATTTCGCTGAGTTTGCGCTGAATCTCGACGCTCATCGTTAGGGAACTCTTCACCTTGCCCCTGCCCTTGCAATACGGACAATCATCGTAAACCGCGGCCCGAACGCTCTCGGAATGCCGTTGGCGCGTCATCTCCATCAGACCCAGTTGCGAGATGGGCAGAATATGGGTCTTGGCTTTGTCACGCCGCAGCCCTTCCTTCACGCGTTGGTAAACATTTTGTTGATCGCGGCGTGATTTCATGTCGATGAAATCGAGCACGATCAAACCGCCCATATTGCGCAGCCGCAATTGGCGACAAATCTCGTCCGCCGCCTCGACGTTGACCTTGAGGATGGTTGATTCCTGGTCCTTGGTGCCTTTGTGCCGACCGGTGTTCACGTCGATGGCCACCAAGGCTTCGGTTTCATCGACGACGATATAACCGCCGCCTTTAAGATGCACCTGACGCGAAAACGCGCTCTCCAACTGGCGAGAGATGCCGAAGCGGTCGAAGACCGGCTGCGATTCGTTGTAGAGGCGCACTTTGCTTACCGAGCGCGTCGAGATCTTCGAGATCATCTGGCGAATGCGGTCGAATTGTTGCGGGCCATCCACCACGATCCGTTCGACGTCTTCGGTCAAAAAGTCGCGCACCGTTCGTTCGACAAGATCCGGCTCGAGGAAAACGCAGGTGGCGGAGGGTTGCTTGTTGATCCGATCCTGGATTTGCTTCCATTCCTCGACCAGCAAGGCCAAATCGCGGACGAAGTAGCGGGCCTTCTGTCCCTCGCCCACCGTCCGGATAATGACTCCCATGCCATCGGGAATCGTCAGGCTCCGGAGAATCTTCTTCAAGCGCTGGCGCTCTTCGTGATGCTCGATCTTGCGCGAGATGCCGCTTTGATCCGAGTTTGGCAACAAGACCAGGTAACGGCCCGGCAACGCGAGGTTGGTGGTGACTCGCGGTCCCTTGGTGCCAATGGGACCCTTGGTGACCTGCACGATGATGTCGCTGCCCGGTGGGTAAAGGCGGGGAATGTCCCGTTGCGTAATGCGCGGCTTGTCGCGTTTCTTGCCCTCGCGTTCCACGACCTCGACCGCGCTATCAAATTGGGCCGGCACGATATCCCAATAATGAAGAAAGGCGTTCTTCTCGAAACCTATATCGACAAACGCCGCCTTGAGGCCGTCCTCGAGGTTCTTAACCTTGCCTTTGAAAATGCTGCCGACGAGCCGTTCGTCAGAAGTGCGTTCGATGGTGAACTCTTCGAGTTTTCCTTCTTCCAGGACGGCCACCCGAATCTCGAGGGATTCAGCGTTGATAATGACTTCCTTATGCCGCCGCTTCTCGGGTTTGATGAATTTCTGGACGCGCTTAATGACCTTGTTCGCCGCGGCTTTGAGGGTACCGACGATGCCCGGCGCTTGCGGCTCGGCCACCGGGACCGGCGCGAATTCGGCTTCTTCTTTGACTTCGGCGGGAACGCCCAAATCTGGCTCGCGAAAATCACCGCGCTGACGGCCGGCCGCGTCGCCCCCCTGCTGCGCGGCCGTCGTCTCCGGCGTTTCTTCCGGCAACCCGGCCGCCTTGCTTTCGGAGCGCAGGATTTCACGTTCGTGCCGCTGGCGGTCAAAAACCGAGTCGTCGGTCGTCTGCTTTTGGCCGACCGCCTCGGCGCGGGCTTCGCTGGCGGCGCGTTCGGACCGTTGCGCGCCGGGATTCAAACCGCCGCTGGGCCGAAAACGCTGACCGCCGCGATTGCGGCGGGAAAATGTTCTTTCACTCATAATTAATAATTTCTTCGATGGATGTAAACGTTCTGCAAAATGCCGATCGCGACCAGCGAACAGACCACTGAAGACCCGCCGTAACTTAACAGCGGCAGTGGAATGCCCGTCACTGGCATCAGACTGATGTTCATGCCGATATTGATGAAGACATGGCTAAAGAGCAGCGTCACCGCCCCGACCGCCACTAACTTGCCCAGGCGGTCGCGCGCCTGGCCGGCGATTCGGAGGCCACTAAACAGCACCACCGTGTAAAGGGTGATGACCACTACGCTCCCGGCAAAACCAGTCTCCTCCGCGATGACCGAGAAAATGAAATCGGTATCGGCCACCGCCCGAGGCAAATATCCCAACGCGTTCTGCGTGCCCTGACGCCAGCCTTTGCCGGTCAGGCCGCCCGAGCCGACGGAGATCAGCGCCTGCTCGACATTATAGGAGTACTTGCGCCGCTCCTCGCGGGCGCGCTGCACGACGTCCCGTTGGGTGGCGTCACGCGGCGCAAAGTCCCGCCCGAAGTAAACCAACAACCGCCGCCGCTGGTAATCCTTCAACTTGATCTGCCACTTCGGCGGCGCGAACAAGACATCGACCAACACCAGCGCCACGAGCACCGCCACGCCCGCCAGGAGACGGCCGAGATAGCGCCGCGGCACGCCCGCGACGAACATCATCGCCAATCCGACGGGCATGAGCACCAGCGCCGAGCCGAGGTCCGGTTCCTTGAGGATGAGCACAAACGGCAGCAGGGCCATGCCGACCGCCTTCAAGAACACCGGCGGCAACTGTAGTTCATCCTTGGGACGGCTGAGGAAATTGGCCAAAAACAGGATGAAGGTGAGTTTGGCGAATTCCGACGGCTGGAACTGGAACGGTCCCAAATCGATCCAGCGGCGCGAGCCATGATGCGAAGCCGCGACGCCCGAAAAGCAGACTACCGTCAAAAGCACAATCGTCGCCCAGTAGGCGACCAGCGACCAGCGAGCCAATTGGTGATAATCGACCCAACAGAAAAGGAGCGCGCCGCTGGCGCCCACCGCGTACCAAATCGCCTGGCGCAAGAACCGTTGCCGAAACCACGGTGACGAAGTCCCCAGATCCGACACGGACGTCGCGCTGTAGATGAATGCCACTCCAACCAGCATCAGGCCGAGCAACGCCAACATCATCGGCCAATCGACGCGCGATTTGCGGACGTTAAGACCTTCTTCGTACATTCTACTCGGCCCTCACGAACGTGTCCGGCCGGCCCGGGGATGGTTGCTCGCGTTTCACGATTGCCTGATAGATCAGACGGGCGAGTGGGCCGCACGTTCCCCCGCCGGAACTGCCATCTTCCACCATCACCACGACGACGTAACGCGGATCTTTATACGGCGCGTAGGAGACAAACCAAGTCGTGTGCCCGGTGATCATGCCCGCGCGTTTGATTTGCGCGGTGCCGGTTTTGCCGCAAATCTGGAAATTGGGAATCGCCGCCCCGCGCCCGGACCCTTTAATCGTCGGGTGTTCGACATCGGCCCGCATGGCGGCGCGGACCAATTCGAGGTTTTTTGGCTTAAGCTCGATGACGCTGCGCACCCGACCGGCTGGGAACGCGGTCACTTGGACGTCGCCGCCCGGCTCCTGCTCCTCAATCCGGTCCACCAGGCGCGGCCAGAAGATCCGGCCGCCATTGGCGACGGCTGCCGTCAAGACCGCCATCTGCAACGGCGTCACGGTGATCTCCTGTCCGATCGACACGTTGGCGGTGTTCCCCTCGTTCCAGAGGTGCGCGACATCCCGAAACGCAGGTATTTCACCGGTGACCTCCTGGCGGGGAAAAACACCGGTTTTCTCACCCAGATGAAACCGGTGCGCCATGTCGAGCAAGCGTTCCAAACCAGTCTTTAAACCGAAATGGATAAAATAGGTGTTGCTCGAGAGCGCGAACGCCGGGGTAAAGTCATAATCACCCGCTGGCGCGGTCGAGGCGATCGAACGCCGGCCGAGTTGGTACCAGCCGGGATCGTGGATGATCTCGTTCGGGTCCAGCGTCCCCGCCTCCAGCCCAGCCAGCGCGGTTACGATTTTGAAGGTTGAACCCGGCTGGTACGCGCCGAACGTCGCGCGATTGAACGTCGGGTTCAGTTTCGGATCCGTCAGCTTCCGCCATTCCTCGGGCGAAATCCGTCCCAAAAAAAGATTCGGGTCATAACTCGGAACGGAGACCAACGCCAGGATATCGCCGTTCCGCGCGTCCATGACGACCGCGGCGCCGCGGGTTTCCGGCCCGTGCGATTGCAGGGCCTGAGCCGCCGCCAACTGAATGCGCAGATCAATCGTCAAGACGACGTTTTTGCCCGGCTCCGGGTTCACCTGCAGTGGCGGAACGATGGTCAAGGTCCCCGGCACGCTGGCTTCGGAGCCGGTCCGATTATTGCCGCTTTGGACGTAACCGAGATTGTTCACGAGCATCGATTTGGCGCCGGCGTGACCCCGCAACTCCTCGTCGAAATTCGCCTCCTCCCCGATCGCGCCGCGGAAGTCGGTCAGGCGGTAGTTGTAAACCGTTTCATCATCGTCGATGGAATTGTTATCCCGCTCGACGTACCCGACGAGGTGGGCTGTGGCGGGGCCATTCGGATACGAGCGCAACGGCTGCGCCTCGAGGTCCACGCCTGGGAGATTCATCGAATTCTCCTCGAAACGGGCAACCTGCTGGGGAGTAAGGCCCTCGATCACCGAGAATGGCAAAGCCAGTTGCCGTTCATAATGCTGTTCGAACCGCTTCTGATCGAAGGGAATCGGATATTGCACGATGGCGGCAATCTGTTGGACGAGATTGCTGACGACTCTAGCCCGCGACTCGCGTTGCATGTCCGCCAACTGCGCGGTGGTCCATTTCACCTTGCGAGCCAACTTCCGCTCCCGAAAATCGGCTTGGAAGTATTCGCGCAATTCGTTGAGGTAAATGCTGACGTTGTAGCTGGGGCGATTCTCGGCGAGGGGCAGTCCATTGCGGTCGAGGATCTTGCCCCGCATGGCCGGCAGACGAACGGTGCGGAACGACTGCGTGCGCAGGTCTGCCTCGTAGCGCCGACTGGACAACACTTGCACCTTCCACAGTCCCGCCAGTAACAGCGCGATGCCGCCCAACAAACAGAACGCGAGGGTGCGCAGTTGCCGGTCACCCTTTTCGAGTTGATCAACGACCAGCATGACTCAACTTTTCCCCCGTTTTATCTCGCGGTCAGGCCGGAAGCTGGACTCGGCCGCGACCGGATACGCGAACGCGTGATTGAAGTGGTTAAAGAGGCGGAAACAGAACGGCGTGGCCAAGCCGCCGACGGCCATGACCAGGATTTGCCACGCCGTGCCCCAGCCATACACGGGCTGGGCGCCCGAAACCAACATCAACCCCAAGGTCAGCAAGGGCGCGAAGGCGCAGGCGCCGATTCCCAGCATGGCTTGGGCAAAAACCTGTTCCCGCAAGATCTTGTCGCGGTATCGATAGGTCCCGAAACCGATCAGAAAGAGTGGCACAGTCGAAACACCGAGTGGATTCGCCGTCATCGCGTCAAAACTAAGGCCGCCAAAAAGCGCCAGCGCGACGAGTGTCCAAAGGTCAGTCCGGCAGCCGGCGTAAACCGCCAGGCACGGGAGCAAATCGATTTGCGCGCCGAGCGCGTGACGAACCCATTGGCACGACGACTCAAGGAAGACCGCGAGATACGCGCCAAGCAGCAGAGAGATGGCCGTTAGTCCGCTCATGGCAGAATCACTGTCACGTATTCGAGGTGGCTCAGATTGGCCGCCAGCTTAACTCGAGCCTCAGCGTAAAGCCCGTGGCCAACCGAATCGGCAAAGACGATTTGTCCGATCGGAATCCCTTTCGGAAAGACGCCACCCAACCCGCTGGTCACCACCGCTTGGCCCGGTTTGACGTGATTGTTATTCGGCAGGTAGGTCAGATAGACAAGCAATGGGTCGAGCACGCCGGCGGACCCCGGAGCAATGATACCGTTGTCTTGCGTCTCCGCCACGAGGGCGGAAACGCGGCAGTTCGGATCGCCCACCAGCGCCACCTGGCAATGGCTATACCCGGCGTCCACCACGCGCCCGACCAAGCCTTCCGACGTGATCACCGGCAAATCCTTGCGCACGCCGTCGCGGCTGCCGACATCCAATTGCAGGCCCCGCCACCAATTGGACGGATCGCGGGAAACCACCCGGGCCGACTTGAGTTTCCACCGACCGTTGCGCTGCCAGCCAAGCAATTGCCGCAATTGAACGTTTTCCTGCCAAATCCCCTGGTCCTGCAGGACTTGCAGACGCAGTTGTTGATTCTCCTGGTTGAGACGCTCGATTTGCTGCTGAAGCCCGCGGCGGGATTCGAAGGCTCCGGTCCCCAATTGCACGAGATTTTGGGTCGCGCCGCTCAAGCCGAACAGGGGTAGAAAAAGTCCTCCCAACGCGAGCTTCAAATGCGCGCCGGACTGGCTGGGAAGGTTGAAAACGATCAACCCCAGCAACAGAATCAAACTAAGCCAAACGTAATTCGGTCTTCTAAACATCAATCACCCCGTCACGGAGAGCGGGGCGAACGCGCGTCAAGTACGACTGGAAGAAGCGACTCGCTTAAGAAATTGCAATTCCTGCAATACCCGGCCAGTTCCCTCGGCGACGGCGCTAAGGGGATCGTCGGCAATATGCACTGGCAAGCCGGTCTCCTGCGCCACCAAACGGTCGATCCCGCGCAATAACGCGCCGCCGCCCGCGATGACAATGCCACGGTCCACCAAGTCAGCTGAAAGCTCAGGTGGGCAGCGCTCCAGGGTGATGCGAATGGATTCCAAAATACTGGATAGCGGTTCCTTCAGCGCTTCGCGAACTTCTTCCGAGCGAAGCGTCAAGGTTTTCGGCAATCCGGCGCTCAAATCGCGCCCTTTGACATCCATGGTCAATTCCTGCTCCAGCGGAAACGCGGAGCCAATGCGAATCTTTATCTCTTCCGATGTGCGTTCGCCAATCATCAGGTTATAGGCCCGCTTCATGTAAGCGACAATCGTCTCGTCGAATTCGTCTCCGCCGACGCGCAGACTGCGGCTGAATACAATTCCCGCCAGGGAAATGATGGCGATTTCACACGTCCCGCCGCCAATATCGACAATCATGTTGCCCGCCGGTTCGTGGACCGGGAGACCGACGCCAATGGCCGAAGCCATCGGCTGCTCGATCAGGTAAACCTCGCGCGCGCCCGCATGGGTCGCCGAGTCTTTGACCGCCCGCTTTTCGACCTCGGTGATTCCCGAGGGAACCGCGACGACGACGCGGGGAGCGATCAGCTTTCGATGGTGAACCTTCTGGATGAAATGCCGTAACATCGCCTCGGTGATCTCGAAGTCGGCGATCACGCCGTCCTTCATCGGGCGAATGGCAACGATGTTGCCCGGCGTGCGGCCCAGCATTCGCTTGGCCTCTTCGCCTACCGCCAGTACATTTGTAGTACCGGCTTGGATGGCGACGACCGAAGGTTCACGCAGCACAATACCCTGATCTCGAACATAAACGAGGGAGTTTGCGGTCCCAAGGTCGATCCCAATGTCATTGGAGAACAAGCCTTTAAGTTGCGCTAACATGAACAGTGCCTAAACACACGCCTAAACTAATTGAGGACAGGCGTTTAGGTCAAGACTATTAGCCCAGAAAGTGGGACGTCACCCGTTTCCTTCCCCTAATCGCGCGGGGCAAATTCTGTTTCCAAGACCAAAAAATGGTGCCAGAGGAGGGATTTGAACCCCCGACCAAAGGCTTATGAGTCCTCTGCTCTACCCCTGAGCTACTCTGGCTAACCAATTTGACTTAAGCGTGTTATGACGAGCTTCGGCAGCGCTACCGGGCAAGCGGAGCCTCCGGCGCCACCGATCGGCGACCGAAATGCCAGCTCCGAAAGCCAAGGATACTGACAGCTAATGGATTGGAAGCGACGAAAGTCGTCCCGACTCCGACCGAGCCTTGCATTCCAAAGCATTCCAATCTGCTGCAATACGTCAACACAGGGACATTCTACGCACGGGTAAAAATCAACGGCAAGTTGATTCGTCGCGGTTTGACGAAGGACATTTCGGACACTGCACGGCTCCGCACGGTGGAATCTTGCCCAGGAGTGGGCCATCAGAGGGGACAATACCCCATAGCAACGGCCGGGACCGGAGAACACGATCGTCAGGGAAGTCATCACCGAAGCGTCCGCGCTTGGGCGCGGCGGTCGGATCGAACCGTGCCCCCCGATCACCCGGAGCGCCGCCTCCCAAATGTGTCTGGATAAGTGGCGGGAATCACGAGTGTATTCATAACGAACATGCCGAGTCTGCCCTTGCGCTTTCAGTACTGGAAGGCCGGAGCCACGCGCCTGCGCGCGGTGGCGAGCGAGCCGCCCCTGCGCGCCGAGCTGTTTAGCGTCGAGCAGTTGGCCCGCCACGCCAAGGCTCTGGCCGGGTCCCATGAAATCGCCAGCCGGCCGGCTTCAAACCGTCTGTTGGCGCGGCTGGATCTCAACGAGCAGGTGCTGCGGGCGTTCAATCGCTCCACCCTCGCCGTCATGCCTGGCCGCCGGATTACGCCCGCGGCCGAGTGGTTGCTCGACAATTTTTATTTGATCGAGGAACAGATTCAGTTAGCCCGGCGCCATCTGCCTAGTGGCTACAGCCGGGAGTTGCCCCGCCTCTTGAACGGCCCTTCCGCCGGGTTCCCCCGCGTTTACGACATCGTGCTTGAGTTGATCGCGCACGTGGACGCTCAGATTGACGCGGAACCGCTGCGCGCCTTTATCGCGGCCTACCAAACGGCGCACGCTTTGAAACTGGGCGAATTGTGGGCGATTCCAATCATGTTGCGCCTGGGCTTGATCGAGAATCTTCAACGCGTCACGACCCGGCTGATCATCGCGCGCGAAGAACGCGACCTCGCGGACGGCTGGGTCGGCCGCCTCGAGGAAATGGCGGAAAAAAGCCCATCCCACCTGGTCGTCGTGGTGGCGCGCATGGCGGAATCGGACCTGCCCTTGTCCAGTTCGTTTGTGGCGGAGTTTTGCCTACGGCTGGCGCGCCAGAGTCAGGTGTTGCATCTCGCGCGGAGCTGGCTTGAGCAGCGCCTCCGCGAGCAAGGCCTTTCGATTGAACAACTCGTCCACCAGGAAAGCCAGAATCAAGCCGCCGATCAGGTCTCCGTCAGCCATAGCATCGCGAGCCTTCGTTTTTTGAGCGCGATGGAATGGATGGGATTCGTCGAAGGCCTCAGCGTGGTCGAAGAGACTTTGCGCACCGATCCCGCTGACGTTTACGGCCGGATGGATTTTTCCACCCGCGATCGCTATCGCCACGCGATCGAGTTCTTTGCGCGACACAGCCGGCTTTCGGAAGCGGAAGTCGCGCGGCGAAGCATCCAATTGGCGGCTGAGTGCGCCCGGGAAAAAGGCGAAACGGACCGCGCCGCGCATGTCGGCTATTATCTCATCGACAAGGGGCGCTCGATCCTGGGACGCCGAGTCGAGGTCCGGTGGCCGTGGCGCGCGAGCCTCGAAAAAACGATCCGCCAATTCCCGCTCACGTTTTATATCGGCGGAATCGGCGGGCTCACGCTATTCGCGGCGCTCGGGTTTTTGCCGCGGGCGCCGACACTTGAGACCGAGAGCTGGAGATTCGTGCTCTTCGCTTTGGCTTTCGTCGTGGGAGCCAGCCAATTGGCGGTGGCGCTGATGAACTGGCTCACCACGCTGTTAGTGAAACCCCGGTTGCTCCCGCGCCTCGACTATTCCCTCGGGATCGATCCGGACTACCGCACGATGGTGGTCGTACCGACGATGCTCACGAGCCTGCCAGGGGTCGATCGCCTCGTCGAAACGTTGGAGATTCATTATCTCGCAAACCGTGATCCGTGCGTTCATTTCGCGTTGCTATCTGATTTCCGTGACGCCGCGCAGGAAGTGATGCCCGGCGATCAGGCCCTGGTGGGGAGGGCGCGCGCGGGGGTCGAAATGCTGAACCGCAAGTATTCGCCCGACCAGCCGGATATTTTCTTTCTGTTCCACCGTCCGCGGCGTTGGAACCCCGGCGAAGGTGTCTGGATGGGTTACGAACGCAAGCGGGGAAAGCTTACTGAGTTCAACGCCCTGCTCCGGGGAGGTTCCGCCGATTGCTTTTCAGAAATCGTCGGGGTCCGCGCGTTACTCCCGCAGATCAAGTTCGTCATTACGCTCGATACCGATACCCAATTGCCGCGGGAGGCGGCCCGGCGCCTCGTGGGCACGCTGGCCCATCCGCTGAACCGCCCGGAATTCGACCAGGCGCGGGGCGTCGTCACGGAAGGTTACGGTATCCTGCAGCCGCGCGTTGGCGTGAGCCTGCCCAGCGCTCGTCGATCCTGGTTCGTCCGGTTATTCGCCGCGGACGCGGGGATCGACCCCTACACGCGGGAAGTCTCGGACGTTTATCAGGATTTGTTCCGCGAAGGCTCATTCATCGGGAAAGGCATCTACGACGTGGACGCCTTCCAGCGGGCGATGGAAGGAAGGTTCCCGGAGAACACCGTTCTCAGCCACGACCTGCTGGAGGCATGTTACGCCCGTTCCGCGCTCGTCAGCGACGTTGAGTTTTATGAGGAGCATCCTTCCCGCTACAACGTGGACATCGACCGGCGCCACCGTTGGATTCGCGGCGATTGGCAAATCGCCCCGTGGCTGTTGCCGCGCGTACCATGTTCGGGCGTTGGGCGCATGGCCAATCCGCTGTCCGTGCTCTCGCAATGGAAACTGCTCGACAACCTAAGACGCAGCCTCGTCCCGATCGCCCTCCTACTCATGACGGCCGCGGTTTGGGCGTACCTGCCGGAATTCAGCGTGGTTGGGCCGCTGGCGGTTTTGGTGATCATTATGCTCCCGGGCGTTTTGGCGACCACGGTGACGGCGGTACGGAAGCCTCTTGGGCTGCCGTTGGCGATGCATTTGCGGTCGGTGGCCGGATCGTGTGGTCGGCAGGCGGGGCAGTTTTTCCTGACCGTGGCGTTCCTGCCCTACGACGCGCTGGTCAGCCTGGACGCGATCGGCCGAACGCTGCTGCGCTTATTAGTGACGCGCAAGCGACTCCTCGAATGGCAAACGTCGGGTGATTCTGAGCGGGCGAGCCACGCCGGCCTCGCCGGGTTTTACGCCACCATGTGGATCGCGCCCGTGATCGCGCTCGCGACCGGGTTCTTCCTGGTGAACAGAGAGCCGGACCAATTGGCTTCCGCCGGGACCGTCCTGGGTCTCTGGCTCTTGGCGCCGTGGATCGCCTGGAAAATTAGCAAGCCCATCGAGCCTGCGGCTCCAGAACTGACGGCCGGACAATTGAATTTTCTCCGCCGGACGGCCCGTAAAACCTGGCATTTTTTTGAGACTTTTGTGACGGCGCAAGAGAATTGGTTGCCGCCGGACAATTTTCAAGAAACCCCGGTCCCGACCATCGCTTCGCGCACCTCACCGACCAACATCGGGCTGGCGTTGCTGGCCAACCTGGCCGCGCGGGATTTCGGTTATCTTTCGCTCGGCGGACTGATTCAGCGCACGCAAGACACACTCGCCACGATGGAAAGGCTCGAGCGCCAACGCGGGCATTTTTACAACTGGTACGAAACCCGGACGTTGCGACCGCTCTTGCCGCTTTATGTCTCCAGCGTGGACAGCGGCAATCTGGCGGGAGCTTTGCTCACGCTCGCCTCGGGCTTGCGGGAAGCGGCCCGCGAGCCGATTTGCCCGCCGCAGATTTTTGCCGGCCTGCGCGACACGGTAATGGTCCTCGGAGAGATGGCCGGCGAGGACCGGATTCCCGCGCGACTCAGGGAAGTACTGCAATTCCCGCCGACGAGTCTCGGAGGGGTGATCGGGGCGTTGGAAGCGATGCTGGTCGAAACCACCGCCATCGCCGCCGCGCTCGTGAACGATACTGGCGAACGGACCGGGTGGGCCGACACCCTGAAAGCAAATTGCGCCGCGCATTTGGGAGAACTGCTCCACCTCGCGCCATGGGTGGGAGTGTCAGGCTCGGCGTGGTCCCGCGCGGGTCGCGGCAATCGACCGCTCGGACCCGGGACGGTGATCGACGCGAGGCGCTCGCCGACCGCCGCGGCCCGCCGGTTGGGCGAGGCATTGACTCGGTTGGACGGTCCTTTGACTTTGGTGGAGATCGCGAAGTTTGAACTTTCCCTTTGCCCCTCGATCGCCGCGGCGGAGCGCGAACTCGCGGCTGAATCGGGCCGCTCGGAGCCAGGAGAAGCAGAGAATCTCGCCGAACTGTCGCGTTGTCTGCGCGAGGCGGCCGCCCGTGCCGCGCGGCGCCTGTTCACTTTGGAGTCGTTGGCCAAGCGATGCGATCTTATGGCCGCGATGGATTTCACCTTCCTGTTCGATGCAGCGCGGGATTTATTTTCGACCGGCGTCAATGTCACCGAGCGCCGGCGTGACGCCGGCTTTTATGATATGCTGGCCTCGGAGGCGCGCTTGTGCAGCTACGTGGCCATCGCTCTCGGTCAGGTTCCGCAGGATCACTGGTTTTCGCTGGGGCGGCTGCTCGTCTCTTCCCGAGGCGAACCGATCCTCGTCTCGTGGAGCGGATCGATGTTCGAGTACCTCATGCCGCTGTTGATCATGCCAAACTACGAGCACACCCTGCTCGATCACACCTGCCGCGCCGCCGTGCGGCAACAGGTCGAGTACGGGAAGTCTCGGCACGTGCCGTGGGGAATTTCCGAGTCGGGCTACAATCGGACCGATGTGCATCTAAATTATCAATACCGCGCGTTCGGCGTACCGGGCCTGGGCTTGAAGCGCGGCCTGGCCGACGACTTGGTGATCGCGCCCTATGCCTCCGCGCTGGCGCTAATGATCGCGCCGCGGGAAGCGTGCGAAAACCTGCAGCGGCTGGCGGCGGATGGACGGGCAGGCGCCTATGGATTTTACGAGGCGGTGGATTACACTCCCGCGCGGCTGCCGCCAGACCAGACGAGCGCCACCATTCGATCCTTTATGGCGCACCATCAAGGGATGAGCCTGCTGGCGTTACTCAGTTTGCTGAGTAACAATCCGATGCCGCGCCGATTTATGGCCTGCCCGGCGCTCCGGGCCGCTGACTTGCTCCTGCAGGAACGCGTGCCCAAGACCGCCGCGAGCGTCTTGACGGAGGATTTGACGCTCGAAACCTCACGGACGCTGGCGAGCGAAACTGAAAGCGGTTCGCGGCTCTTCACGAATCCCACGCCCCCGACGCCCGACGTCCACCTGCTCTCCAACGGCAGCTATCATGTCGTTATCTCCAGCGCCGGCGGTGGCTATAGCCGCTGGCGCGATCTGGCGGTCACCCGCTGGCGCGAGGACGCCACCCGCGACTGCTGGGGGATGTTTATCTACGTGCGCGACGTGGAAACGGGGGATTTCTGGTCCGTAGCCCACCAACCGACCCTGCGCGCGACGACGGGCTACGAAGCGATTTTCACGCAGGCGCGGGCAGAGTTCCGCCAGCGCCACGCCGAGCTCGAAATCCACACAGAGATCAGCGTCTCGCCGGAAGACGACGTGGAGTTGAGGCGGGTAACGCTCACGAACCGGTCGTCCAGCGCGCGCGTCATCGAACTGACCAGCTACGCCGAGGTCGTGCTCGCGATCCCCGGCGCCGATCTGGCGCACCCCGCCTTCAGCAATCTCTTCGTGCAAACGGAATTCGCCCGCGAATCGTCCGCCCTGCTCTGCACCCGGCGCGCCCGATCCGAGGAGGAGCGGCCGCCCTGGCTGCTGCACTTGTTGACTGGTCAAGGCGGCGCCCAAGGCGAAATCTCCTGCGAGACGGATCGCTCTCGATTTATCGGGCGCGGCGGCGCGGTGGCCAACCCGGCCGCCCTGCGCGGCCTCTCCGCGTTGTCGAACACGGTCGGCTCCGTTTTGGATCCCATCGTCGCCTTGCGGCGCACCGTCACTTTGGCCCCGCACGAAACCGCCGTCATGGACCTGGTCCTCGGCGTGACGGAGAGCCGCGAAACCGCGTTAGCGCATGTGGAAAAATACCAAAGCCCCCGCATGGCTGACCGAGCCTTCGACTTGGCCTGGACCCACAGCCAGGTGACACTGCGCCATCTGAACGCCACCGAAGCCGACGCTCAACTTTTTGGACGCCTCGCCGCCGCCTTGATTTATGCCGATCCCGCCCGCCGGGCCAGCCCCAGCCTGTTGCTCATCAATCGGCGCGGACAGAACGGGCTTTGGAGCTACGGAATTTCCGGCGACGCGCCGATTGTCCTGGTTCAGATCAGCGATCTGGCTAAAATCGACATCGTCCGACAACTAATCCAGGCGCATGCCTATTGGCGGATGAAGGGACTTACGGTTGAACTGGTCGTCCTCAACGAGGATACGTCGGTTTACCGGCAGTCCCTCCAGGATGAAATCACCGGCTTAGTCTCGTCCGGGATTGAGGCGCATCTGCTGGAAAAACCTGGTGGGATTTTTGTGCGGCGCCTCGATCAAATTCCCAACGATGACCGGGTCTTACTCCAAGCCGCGGCTCGCGTCGTGCTCGATGATGAAAAGGGAACTCTGGCCGAGCAAATCGAGCATCGGGGGATTTTGACCCCACCCGTTCCCAACCTCCTCGCGTCCCGCTCCCCGACGGTTGACCTGTCGGGTCCGCTGCCCCAACGCGAATTGATTTTCCCAAACGGATTCGGCGGCTTTACCCGCGATGGACACGAATATGTAATCACGCTCGCGCCAGGCCAGAGGACGCCCGCGCCGTGGGTCAATGTGCTGGCCAATCCGTACTTCGGAACCGTTATCTCCGAGAGCGGCGCGGCGTACACCTGGGTCGAAAACTCTCATGAGTTTCGATTGACTCCCTGGAGCAACGACCCGGTTCAGGATCCGACCGGCGAAGCGTCTTACATTCGCGACGAACAGACTGGCCAGTTCTGGTCCCCCACGCCGGCGCCGGCGCCGGGCGTCACGCCCTACGTCATTCGCCACGGATTTGGATACACCGTTTTTGAACATACGGAAAACGGCATTGTGTCCGAGCTGTGGGTCTATGTAGCGCTGGACGCGCCCGTGAAATTCACGGTTCTGAAACTGCGAAACGTCTCGGGGCGTACGCGCCGCCTCTCCGTCACCGTTTACTGTGAGTGGGTGCTGGGCGATTTACGGCAGAAAAGTCTGCTCCACGTGCAAACGGAGGCGGACCTCGAAACCGGCGCGTTGCTGGCGCGAAATTACTACAATACTGACTTTCCCGATCGCGTCGCTTTCCTGGACGTCAACGACGAGGCGCGGACCCTGACCGGAGATCGCAAGGAGTTCATTGGCCGAAACGGCAGCCTCGCGTCCCCGGCGGCGCTGCGGCGCGCCCGACTTTCTGGCGCGCTCGGCGCGGGATTGGACCCGTGCGGCGCCGTCCAAATCGCTTTTAGTTTATTGGATGGGCAGGAGCGTGAAACCAGTTTTCGCCTTGGGGTCGGGCGCGACGCCGCCGACGCGCAGAATTTAATCCGGCGTTTTCGCCGGGCGGACGCCAGCCGCGGCGCGCTCGAAGGCGTCTGGGCCTATTGGAATCGGACCCTCGGCGCGGTGAATGTGGATACGCCCGACCCCGCCGTCAACGTCATGGCGAACGGCTGGCTGCTGTATCAGACTCTCAGTTGCCGGCTCTGGGGCCGAACCGGGTTTTATCAATCCGGCGGCGCCTACGGATTCCGCGATCAGTTGCAGGATGTCATGGCCTTGGTGCACGCGGAGCCGGCGCTGACCCGGGAACATTTGCTGCGCGCCGCCGCCCGTCAGTTCCGGGAAGGCGACGTTCAGCATTGGTGGCATCCCCCCGCGGGGCGCGGCGTGCGGACACATTTCTCTGACGACTACCTCTGGCTGCCGTACGCGACCTGCCGGTACGTTGCGTGCGTCGCGGACACCGGGGTTCTCGATGAAAACATTCCGTTCCTTGAAGCGCGGCCGGTGAAACCGGAAGAGGAGGCTTACTATGATTTGCCGAATCAATCCGGCGAACTGGGCTCGCTTTACCAACATTGCGTTCGGGCGATCGAGCGAGGTCTGAACTTCGGCGCCCGGGGACTGCCGTTGATGGGCTGCGGCGATTGGAATGACGGCATGAACCTCGTCGGAAAAAACGGCCGGGGCGAAAGCGTCTGGCTGGCCTTCTTCCTCTACGACGTGCTGACCCAGTTCGCCGGCTTGGCGCGCGCTCGCGGCGACGCCGCGTTTGCCGACCGTTGCGTTACCCAGGCGCGGGAGATTCAGCGGAATATCGAGCTTCACGCCTGGGATGGGCAGTGGTATCTCCGCGCGTACTTTGACGATGACGAACCACTTGGCTCACACGCCAACCCGGAATGCCAGATCGATTCGCTGCCCCAAAGTTGGTCAGTGATTAGTGGCGCCGGCGACCCGACGCGCGCCCGGGAGGCGATGCGCGCCGTTGACGAACGCCTGGTTCGCCGACAGTCCAAACTTATCCAGTTGTTCGACCCGCCGTTCGACCGGTCGGCGATGAATCCCGGCTATATCAAGGGCTACATTCCTGGCGTGCGTGAGAACGGCGGCCAATACACCCACGGCGCGATTTGGTCCGCGATGGCCTTCGCCATCTTGGGTGAAACCGAGCGCGCTTGGGAGCTGTTCGGGTTGCTCAATCCGATTCAGCACGGCGGAACCCCCGAACAAATCTCAACCTATAAAGTCGAGCCCTACGTCGTCGCTGCGGATGTCTATGCGCTGGCGCCGCACACCGGCCGCGGCGGCTGGACTTGGTACACCGGGTCCGCTGGCTGGATGTATCGGCTGTTAATTGAGACGCTGCTGGGCGTTAACCTCGCGGGCAATCAGTTGTTTTTGGCTCCCCGCATTCCAAAAAGTTGGACGAGCTACAAGATTCATTATCGCTTTCGCCAGACCACCTATCACATCACGATCACTCGCTTGGCCGCTAATTCCGCGAGCGGGAGCCAACTCGTTCTCGACGGTCAGAAACTCACCCAGAAATCAGTCCCTCTGATTGACGATCGCCGCGAACACTACGTCGAAATGAAAGTTCCCGCTCCCGGGATGCCCGCGCAAATGAATTCACCGACCCCGCTATCCGAGGCTTACCATGCGACCCATCTGCCATGACGCCGCGCTCGCGCAACGAACCTATGCTCGTTGATCGGAGCGCATCGGCGCAAACGCGCGCTGACTCGCGAACAGCTTTTCCGCAGGCGTCTCCGGGATGGGCCGAGATTCGGCAAAGATTTAATTTGCGTGCCGAGCGGAGGCGAAGTTATTCTTTGTTACGCCAACCCGGGTTCCGCTGCCGTAGTCCTGGTCTCCTCGCTTGGAATTGCGGTTTGAGTAAAACGCGCCTGCGCTAAGCTCGACGCGATCAAAGATCATTTCATGATTCAACCACAGATTTTTATCGTTGAAGACGAGGGGATTATTGCCGCGGCCATTCAATCGCGCATCGAGTCTTTGGGCTATGCGACCGCCGGAATCGCGTCGTCCGCCGAGGAAGCGCTGGCCCGAATCGCCGAACATCCCCCGGATTTGGTGCTGATGGATATACAGCTTGCCGGACTCATGGACGGCGTCGAAGCGGCCGACCAGATCCGCCGCCGGTTTGCCCTCCCGGTGATTTTCCTCACGGCGCATGCCGAAGCAAGCACGGTCGAGCGGGCAAGAGTGACGGAACCTTTCGGCTACATCGTCAAGCCGATCAACGAGAGCGAACTTCACTGCAACATCGAAATGGCGCTCTACCGTCACCGCATGGAACGCGAGCGGTCAGACGTGTTGGAAAACACGGTCGGGGGGTGCATTCGCGTGTTGACGGAGATTCTCTCCATGGTTGAGCCGCGCTCGTTCGGTCACGGTCAAAGGCTCAAGGACTACATGGCTGGGCTGGCAGACGCCTTGAAAGTTGGCCCCGCTTGGGAATTGGAAGGCGCCGCGATGCTCGCCCAAATTGGCTTCGTTACGATTCCCCCCGGCATCGTGCAAAAATTTAACGCCGGACTGCGCCTCGAGCCTCTGGAGCGTGAGATGATCGATCGCGTCCCGGAATTTGGCGCCAACCTGCTCTCGCGGATTCCCCGGCTGGACAACCTCGCGCGCATCGTCCGGTATCAGCGAAAGGACTTCGACGGCGGGGGCGTTCCGACGGACGAGGTGGCCGGCGGCGGAATTCCCCTGGGCGCGCGGATGCTTCGCATCGTCGCGGACATCTTGGATTTCGCAGCGCGCGACCTGCCCAACCCGGCGATCATCGAACGTATGTTCCAGGTACCCGGGCGCTACGATCCCGAATTGCTGCGACAGGCGATCGTCACGATTCTCAGTTCCGCGCCCAAAGGAGCCAAGCGCGTCCCACTTAAAGACCTGCGCGTGGGTCAAATGCTGAAGGACCCGATTCACTCGAACGACGGAACCGCTTTGGTCGCCGCGGGAAACCGCATCTCCGCCCTGCTCCTGGATCGCTTGAATATTTTCACTGAATTCGGCGGCATCCGCGAGCCGATCCAGATTGAAGAGTAGGCCCTGCGCGGCTCCTTGTTCGAACGGATTCACCGTTTTCGACAAACGTGCAGTCCGTCCGCCACCGTTAATAACACCGATTCGATGCGCGGATCACGCGATAGCTTGCGGTTCAACAGGTCGATGGCGCGGCCGGATGGATGGTCCACCGGCCCTTTTCCGAGGCGTCCACCCCAAAGCATGTTGTCGAACAGCATCAATCCGTTTGGCCGTACGCGCGGCAGGAGCAGTTCGTAATAACGGTCGTACTCGGTTTTCTCCGCGTCAATGAACGCGAAGTCGAACGTCAGGCCCGGTTCGAGCGCCTCGATCGTCGGTACGGCCGGACCAAGCCGGAGTTCGATCCGGTCGCTCAACCCCGCTTCCGCCCAGTAACGCCGGGCGATCGCGGTCCACTCCGCGCTTTCATCAAGGCAGATGAGTTTTCCTCCGGGCGCCAGGCCTCGGGCGGCGCAAATCGCGCTGTAACCGGTGAACGTGCCCACTTCGATCGCCGCGGTGGCTCCCAGCGTCGCGGTCAGCAAACTAATCAGGCTGCCTTGCTCACGGCTGATTTGCATTTCCGCGATTTCACCCAACGCCTCGGTTTCCGCGCGGAGCCGCTCTAACAACGGGTCGTGCGCGCGCGAGGAATGCTCGCAGACGTAATGATAAAGTGAGTCCGACAGGGGCAGGTATTTCAGCTTCATGCGTGCGCCGACTTTAACCCATTTGGCGTCGGCCCTGAAAGACTAAGCAAACGCCTCCCAAACGAAAAGACCGTATCCTCCAGGCGTCAGAATCGTCGCGGCTCCGACTGAAACGTTTGGCACGAACCTCGGCATGGAAGGAATCGTGCGGGAATAAGGTGAACGCGACGCCCACGGTAAATCATGTCCCGCCGACGCCTCGCCGCGGCGACGCGGACGCTTACCGCGAACGCAAGTTCGCGAATCGCTGGGCACGTTCCCGATACACCGTTCGAACTCGTTCAGGATCGAATCCTACGGCCGCAAACGAGGCGGGCTTGTTCCAGAGCAAATACAATTCGACGGCGTTTGGGTTGCGTCCTCGCCGCTCCGCAAACCAGCGTGAGCGATCGTCGAGAATACGGCTCGCCACCGACCAGGCCACCTCCGGGTTCTCAAAGTCGCGCGAGCGCGTGTATTGACGCCAGATATCCGGCATGATTTGGAAACGGCTGACTTCGCCGCTGTTCCCCCGCTTTAAATCCGCCCGGCAGAATTGGGCCTGGCGAGCGCCCGATTCGAACATAGCCAGTGACTCCCGCACCGGCAACGCCTCAACCGTACCCTCGGCCAGAATGGCCAACCCAACCGCGCGCCAAATCCATCGGTTCATAATTGTCAAGTGATTTTCGCCTGCGCCGGCTGCAAAACGCAGGCTGGCGAAACATATTGATCCGCCTAATATTGTCAAGTGGCGTTATTTATTCCTCCTCAAGCTACCAAGCCGCTCGAAGCGAGGTTTGGCGCGACTGATGGCGCGGGCCGTCCCGGCGCCGCAAATCGTGGCGCGGCGTCCGACCAAGCCTAACTTGCCCAGGTCCAAAACGTTGCCTATTCGCGTTGCCGTCTAGACGTCTGCGCGAGTCGCGCCAGCGGCCAAGTCTGACGTCCGCGCTCGACGATCGGTTGGGCCGCTTGAATCCAGAACGCGGTAGGAAATTACCCCATTCGATCCCACAGACTCAAAACGGAGCGGACGCCGGTCTCGCGCTTCTAAAGCGCCCTTAGACACGAGGGCTACCGGCTTTATCTCGGTTTTGAAATGGTGGGTTGGCAGGGACTCGAACCCTGGACCAATGCCTTAAAAGGACTTCGCTCGACATCTATTTCAGCCTTTGTTTATCAGGGTTTTATGGCGGTCTCAGAATCGGTTGCTATACGACTTGCTAAACATTTTCCCCTTTGCTTCAATGGGCGGCAATGAAGGCCACGCGCGTCTGGGAACCAACGCCGAACCGCAAAAGTGCTCACCGGCAGCGGTTCAAAATCATCCCGTTCGTCAACCCGAGCGGCGCCCGGTCCTGGCGGGTGACGGGGGTTCGGCGCGACGGGGTCCAGGTCCGCGAAAACTTCCGGGACCTGCGTGCCGCCCAGTGCAAACAAGTTGAACTCGAAACGGAATGGCTCGGGCAGCAGACGGACACCAGCCTCCGGGCGACTAAACTGACGGAAACCCAACTGCGAGTCGCGGAAGTCGCCTTCGTCAAACTGGGCCACGATTCTGACCATGATCTCGTGTTGGCGGTCGAGCACTGGCTTCGGCAGGGAAAACAGGGATCATCCGCGGAGTCGCCGAGGCTCGATGACGCGATTGACCAGTATCTGGAATGGCTCGCGGTGTCAACGCTGCGCGACGCCACCAAACGCCATTGGCGGACGCGGATGACGGTTTTCAAGAATTCCGTCCCGAATCTTCGCGTCGTGGACGTGACGCCGGAAACGATGGACCGGTTTTTGGCGACCCGCAAGACGTCGCCATCAAGCAAGGATACCGACCGGCGGGCCGTGTCGCGCTTTTTCTCGTGGTGTATCGAACGTCCGCGGCGATGGCTCCTGGCCAATCCTTGCCGCGAGGTTCGCGTTGAGAGGGGCGAGGCGGCGGCGCCCACGGTGTTGAGCGTCGAAGACTGCGGCAGGCTCCTGAACGCCGCCGAGGCGCACAAGAGCGGCCTGCTGGCGCCTTACGTCGCGGTTTGCTTGTTCGCCGGTCTCCGGCCTTTTGAAGCCGCGCGCCTTCAGTGGTCGCAGGTTAATCTTGCCGACGGGGAGATTCGCCTGGAGGCGAACCAGACCAAAACCAGGCGCGCCCGCGTCGTCAAGATTTGCGACCCGCTCAATCGGTGGCTCAGCGCCTATCACGGCACGGGGTTTTTCCCGGCCAACTGGCGGAAAGAATTCGATGCCGTCAGGGCGAGGGCGAAGATCGCGGACTGGACGGCGGACGTGATGCGGCACACGGCGGTCTCCCATTTCTTCCGCGCCACGGGCAGCTACGGCCGAACCGCGGAGCAATTCGGCAATTCAGAAACGATTATAAAAAACCACTACCAGGGTCGCGTCAGCAGCGACGAAGCAGAACGGTTTTACCAGCTGCTGCCGACGAAATGAAAACTTCCGACAAGGCATTAAAATTTGGGCAAGTGCCGGACGGGGAACTTCTGGCGTGCCGCTACTGGGAGTACGCCCGTGAGTCGCGAACCCTTCGGAGATTGTTGGAGTCCGCCGGAGATTACGACGTACCAGCGGTTCGCGAAGTGGCCGAAAAGTTCAAGATTATTTTACCGTTTGCGCTTCCGCGGGTCGAACGCAAAAATGGGAAGACGATCAACCACCCAGCGCTCGGCGCGAAGATTCAAACCCCGTGGCGAAAACTGCGCTCCGCTGAACGCGCCTACCTTGCGAAATGCTTCCCTCTACGTTTGACCCCCAAGGGTTCACGCGCGCGAGTGCGGCCCGGCGGTTGGAGCAACGCCAGCGAAGAGGACTTCCACCATTTGGCCACCGCCACCAGGGAGCGCTGGGATCGGCCCCGTGACGAGATTGTAATGAACCTCGGTAAACGCCCGGATTGCCTTAAACCGTTCAGTTGGAAACGTCGCTTTGGTGACGGCCTGTCGGTCGCGCCCCGGTGGCTGGAAACGCTGGCCTTCACCATCGATTGGTGGCACCCCAATGATGAGCTCACGGCTGCTTTCAAAAAATGGCTAACGCAATCCCGCCCGCCTGAATTCGTGAATGATCGAAAAGGTCAAAAAGTCCTCAGTATTCGCAAGGATTTGGAGCGCCTCGCCACCCTGCGGGAAATCCACGCGAATTCGAAGACGGCCGACGGAGTGCGCAACAAGGAAGCTGAGAAGGCGCTCCGCTGTTTCCACGCTCTGTTTCCAGTCCTCAAAGACCTTCAAGAAATGCCGCTCAGCCGGGGTCCGTAGAACTGGCCCACGGATCGTTCCGCCGGGAATAAAATCCCCACCGCATTTCATTCCTTCGCATTGCTTGCAGCGGTCGCCGAAACTAGGGGCCGATGAACGCACATCCAACTTCGGCCCGGCTCGCGACGCTCGACCAATTGATCCGGTCCGTGCTGCCCAACTTCCTGGACCCGATCCCGTCCCGCGAAACCTTGCGGGCCTGGTTTGATGGGGCCAGGATTCCGCGCTTTCAGGCGAATCCGAGCGCAAAGCGCGGCGGCGGACCGGTCTTCTATTCCGTCTCCGCGGTCGAGAAATTCCTGCGGTCGCGGACTCTGCCGGGGTCCACGCGATGACGACCACGGAGATTATCGCCCGGCTCGTAACAAAAACCGGTTCGGATCCCGGCACTGGGACGGGGGCATTAAGGTCGAAAGAGTTGGAACTAATCGCGCGCATTCGTGGGATCGATCACGCTCGTGATGAGGAAAGCCGACGCAACGCGAACCCGTGAGCACAATCGCAAACCCTGGCCTATGACCCAGGCCGAATTTCAGAGCAAACTGGAAACGGCGAAGCGTAATCTGCCGCTGCGGCAACTGATGACGCAATATGGCGATCATCCGGCGTCCGGGAACTGGAAGAGCTTTCAATGTCCCTTCTGCAAAAAGAAAGGCAAGTCGGCGGGCCTCTCGGCGGGGAAACATTCGGGGTCGGAAATCTTCAAGTGCTTCTCGGCCTCATGCCCCAGCGGAACCCAAGCCGACGGCGCCGCCTGCGACGAAATCGAGTACGTCGCCTTCAAAGAGCGCGTGCCAGTCAAGGAGGCGTGGAAACCTTACTTCAAAATGGCCGGCGTCTGGCAAGAGGAACGGCTTTCGCCCAGCGTTCTGCCCGGGGCGCGGAAGCGGAAACTTCATGCCGAGGTCGAACCCGCCAATGACGCTCCGGCGGCTCAGGGTGAACTGGACGGAGGGAATCAGGCGGCGGCGGCGGTGGAAACGGCGGCCACGGCTGGCGCGGCCAACGTGGACAAAATAGACGGCATGGACTCCGGGGTGGACGTCTCGGCGGAAGCGGCGGAGACGGCGGCGACGCCGGTGACCGCCGACGATGAGAAGTTGATTCAGGAGGCGATTACGTTGGTGCGCCACGCGGGGCAAGCCAGCGGCTCGATTCTGCGGAGGGAATTACATCTTGGCTTCATTCGCGCGGATCACATTTTGGCCGAGTTGGAAAAGCGCGGAGTAGTCGGTTCGGCCAACGGAAAGGTGGCGCGCCGGGTGTTCCCGGCGCCGGCGCAAAAGAATTTGGCGGGCGGGGCTGGAGTCGATTCCAAAGCCTCACCAAGCCCGGCCAATCCGGGGACGGATACCCCGAGCCTTCAACCTGGGCCAACCACCCAAGGCGCCATTCTGCATGGCACTCCAAATCATCCCGCAGTTCCCATGGCCGCGCCGCCAGTGACTACCCCGGCCAGCATAGTCGGGGCCAAAGGCGCGGCCACTTCGGAGGGCAACATCGTGACGTTGCCGGGCGTGATGTCCGATGAGGATTTCCAGGCCGCGCAGGATCAGGAGGCGGCCGCCAAGGCGGCCAAGATCATTCCCATCGTCGAGGTCAAGGCGGCCCCACCTACGTCAAGGCTCCGGCGCGGCCAGTCCGCGGGAGACGGGGACACGGCGGATGCTGGGGGCGACTCGGGTGGCGGGGATGCCGGCGACGACGGCGGCGACGGGGACGGGAAGCAAGGCGGCCCGCGCGAGAACGCGGCGCTGCGGGCGTTTTATGAATTGATCGACCTGATCCCGGAGCATCGCGCCAAGTTGACGGCGGACCGTGGGTTCACGGACCTCGAGATTGATCGTAACGGTTTCCGGTCGAGCGTGCGCGGGAATCGCGAGAAGATCCTCAGCCTGGTGGGGAAATTCACACAGGGCGAATTGATCGAGGCGGGCTTGCTCCACGAGAAGGAATGGAAGGAACCGCAGCCTAATTCGCAGTTGTGCGGCTACGGACGCAAGGGCAAGAACGCGGCGGGCGAGGATGTTTGGGACACGACGAATCCGTTGCTGATTCCGTATTGGGGCGCCGGCGGCGAGTTGCTGGACCTGCGGGCGCACAAGGGCAGCAACGCCAGCGGTCGGCCCCGGCTCTACGTGGCGCGGCGGCGGGCGGGCGAGCCGGAAGTGGCCCAGCCGGCGGCGGCGCCGACGGACACCACGGATGATGCCGCCAGCGATCCGGAGGCGCCGCCGGAAGTCCCGCCGGGGCCGGTGGACCCGGCGAATCAATGGGTGGTCATCTGCGAGGCGGAATTCAAGGCGGCCGCGGTGCAGGCCGGCCTCGGCGATTTGGTCCAGGCGGTGGGCCTGCCCGGGATCTCGATGGCGCGGGAGGATTCGGCCGGGAGTTATCCGATGGTCCAGGAATTGAAAAGTTTCCTGAGAACGGCGGGGACCAAAAAGGTGGTCATCGCTTTCGACAACGAAGAGAAGGGGGATCCGAAACTGGCGTCGTACAAGCAGGACAAGCGGAAGCGTTACGACGCGCAGATTTGGGCGCGGTATCTGGCGATCACGCTCGCCAAGCAGGGATATGACGCGCGCGTGGGCTGGCTGCCGACGGAATGGCGCGACGAGCAGGGCAAGGCGGATTGGGACGGCGCGCTGGCGCGGGCGCGCACGGTGGGCCTGCCGCGGCCGGCCGGCGGCAAGGGGCTGATCAAAACGGCGGGGCAAATCAAGGTGGCCTTCCGCCAGGTGCTCACCGAGGCGCGCGGCGGGAACGAGTTCGCGCAGCTCGGGTTGTTCGACGGGGAGGCCGAGGCGATCATCCGCCGCGGGATCGAACGGAAGTTTTTCAGGCCGGAGCTGCCCAGCGGCGGCGACCGGGAGCTGGAGATCGCCAAGCGGCTCGAGCGGTTCGTGCGCTCGCCGGCGTCGGAAGGCCCGGGCGGCGCGCTGGCGCGCAAGGTGGCGGCGGCCTACCGGGACATTTTCGGCTGCTACTATGAACTAAAGAACATGCTGCATAATCAGAAGCAGCGGGAGCGGTGGGAGCAGAATCTGACGGCCGCGCGCCAGCTCGGCGAGGACACGGGGCAATGGGACAAGGCGTTCGCCATCGAGAAGGTGCTCGAAGGGATTCCGAAGGCGGTGTCGGATTTCACAATGACGCCGCTCTACTCGGTGCGCCGCGGCTCGAAAGTGCATAGAAAGGTGCTGTTGCGCGCGGCCGGGATCGGGGGCGAGGAATGCCTGGCGACGCTGGATGACGCCAGCTCGAGCAATCCGACGCGCTTCCGCGAATGGTGCCAGCAACGGGGCGGGTTCGCTTGGAGCGCGGGCCAGGAGCCGCTGGACCTGCTGGTGCGCCAGAATAACAAGCTTCTGGCCGGGCTGCGGGTGAACGAGCTTTCTCATTTCGGCTGGCACGCGGAGCCGAAGTTATGGGTGTTCGGCGACGGCCTCATCACCTCCTCCACCAAGACGGAGCCGGCCCGGCTGATCGCGCCGGACGATGAGCAAATTTTGTGGCACGAGGACATCGGCTACCTGATCGGCGAGACGGATTGGGAGGGGGAAGGTTTCAAGCTGGGGCGGCCGTTGTGCCATCCGACGCAGGGGTTGCGCTTCGCGGTCCCGAAGGTGAAGGGGAAGCACGCGGCGGGCGGCCCGCCTGCGCTCGATGAGCTTCGGCGCGGCGATTCCGAAGCGGAATCGGAGTTCGAGCTGGTGGAGGGGCAGCCAGACGATCCGGCGGCGATTCAAAGCTTGTTTCGCCAACTGGCTTATTATCTGCGGGAAACTCTGCGAGGAACGGAGGCTTATCTGGCCATTGGCTCCGTGCTGGCGTACGCGGGGGCGCCGGAAATGTTTGAGCTGGAGCACGCTTTCCCGGGCTTCTGGATCTCCGGCGAAACGCGCGGCGGCAAATCGACGTTGACGGGCTGGCTGCTGAAGCTGTTCGGGTTCTCCTGCGACGCCGGAATCAAGATGGGAGATTCAACTTTGGTTGGTTTCCGGGTTGGGGCCCAACAGTATTGCAACCTGCCGATCTGGTTCGAGGAATTCGAGCGCGCCCTCGAGCGTCCGAAGCAGGAGTTTTTGAAATCGCTGATGGACCGGACGATCGCGGCGAAAAAGGAGTTCGGCGAGCGGTCGCGCAAGATCATGACGAACGCGATCGTGACCGGCGAAAACACGGCGGGCAAAAGTTCGATCGAGGCGCGTTTTGCGCAAATCGTCGTCTCGGAGGAACGGCGGAAGGCGGGCCTGACGGAAGAGCAGCAGAAGGCCATCACGAACTGGATTGAGGAAAATAAACGTTTTTTTTTGCCCTGGGCCGGCACTGCTTGCTCCACCGGACGAAGTTCGTCGAGTCGTTTTATCCGCGCTGGCAGCGGTGGTGCGACGCGCCGGACCTGGGGACGGCGGACACGCGCAGCCGCAAAGTGCATGGCGTCGGCTACGCGGGTTTTATGGCGATGGTCGAGCTACTGGAGGGAGCCACTGTGCAGGGAGTAACTCAGGCGATCGTCGAACCTAGGAAGCTCGACGAGTTCCGCCGGGACATGGTGACGCACACGGCGCTGGCCGTGCGCGACGTGCGGGCCAACGTGAAAGTGAACACGATTTGGTCCTACATCATCACGGCGTTCAAGCGGGGCGAGTTCCGTGGCGTGTTCCGGCAGATGTTCAAGGTGGAGAAGGTCGGGCCGCCGGGGACGCCGCCGGGGGCGCTGGACCAGACGGCGGAGCTGCTGAGCGACTGGCGGGCGGCCTGGGAGAGCCGGGTGCTCTACATGGATTACGGCGCGGTGTTTGCACAACTGGAGGATTACATCCGCAAATCGGGCGGGTCGCTGCCGATCACGCTCAAGGACATGCGGGACCAGATGAAGGCGCAGAAGTATTTCATCCCGGGCGAGCACCGCAGGAAGATGCGGCCCAACGCGACGTCCGGCCAATACTGTTGGGCCATCGCGCTGGATTATCATCCGCAGGGTTATCTGCCCGTGCCGACCGCGGAGCTGCTGGCCTCTCGCAAGGGGGTCGAGAGCACGGAATGGCTGGACCCGCGCAAGGGCGAAATGTTCCTGCTGGTGGACGAGCTGGAAAAGAAAACCGACGCGGGCGGCCCGGGCATGTCCGCGCGGGGTGAAAGTTAACTTATGAAAAACTTCCCCTTCCATCAGGCGCTGCAAACCCGGGTCTTGACGGTCAAGAAACTGGCGGGAGCCCTCAGGCGGGGCCACAGCCACTTGACGCGCCGATGAGTAAACCGGCGTCTCCGAGTCCAACCTCGTCGCCCTCTGCCTCGAGCTGCAGCTTGACTCGCCCCGCACCAGCCCCACCGGCCCGCCCATCAAACGCGAGGCCGCCCCTCAGAACATTCACGTCTGCTGGCAACTCCCGGTCGACCACATCAAACTTATCGAAGCCGCGGCCGATCACTGCGCCGAACTTCACCCCGGCCCCGGCTACCGTACCACCCGCAAGATGGACGTCATCTGCCTCTGCGTCGCCCTCCAGATCAAGCCCGCCGTCGACGCCCTGCTGAAAAAACGCCGTGTCCTCGCTTCGCCGGACAGCGCCCGGAACCTCGCCGCCTCCCTACCCGCCTCGATCCTCGCCTGACCCCTCGCCACTAAGACAAGTTTCGATTTTTTCG
>CAZFVY010000098.1:0-28233 GCA_964522665.1 uncultured Verrucomicrobiota bacterium
CCGCCACAACCCGCTTCGGGGTTGGCAAACAGAGGCGTCTGAACCCAAGGAAGCCTATTTGAGTCGTGCCCTCCGGCGTCGGGAAATGCCGCGGTCGCGCGATTTTACCTCGGATCGTGTCGCCTTTACCAAACCGGCTGCGGAGGAATTGAGAACCAGTCCCTGCTTGTTTTCACGCTTGCGGAGACCGGCAACGGAGGCGCCGTTCTTGAGCGTCACGACTATTGGGAATCATGATGGACCCGGAGAAAAAACCGCGCCTGGGAGTCAATATGACTCGTCGCTGTTAGAATGCCCCGGCGCGGCCGGGTTGACTACGCTTCGTCTTCGGAGACCCAGTCTCCCAGTTTCAAGTACTCTTTCACTTTGCGTCGTTCATACCGATGCTTTTGGGCCTTTTGCGGCCGCGCATCAACCTGGCGGAACGGATGTTTAGAATCGCGAACTACTTCGCTGATCGCATCTTGGGTTTTCGTCATACGGCGATCCTTCTCTGCTATGAGCCTGCGGTGGCGCAGGCGTTGGGGTCATGGTTGGACTAACCAAATCGACTACGTAAGGAAATAGGGGACCGACAGAGGTGGCGAGAACTTCTGACTGGCTGGCGAGCGTTTTCACGGTCGAGTTACCAAAGCCCATGTTATCGATTCGACCGCGATAACGCAAGCTTGTTCAAAGAAAATTTTCTTTGAGCGTAAAAGCGCCGAAAATCGGCGATCCACGATTGGCGTGGCGTCGAGCGCAGAGCGCCGAACCCGGTTTCCAAGGGATCGGCGCATCGTTGGCGATCGAGTCGCCGGGGCCGGCCTCAGTCGGTGACCGGGGATGGACGCGTTAGGCGACGCCTAAGCGGCGCCCAAAGCCGCGTTTTGCAACGCAAACAATTCCTGAATTCCGCTCTTGCCGATCGCAAGCATTGCCGCCAGCTCTTGGTCACTGAACGCCGCGCCTTCGGCCGTTCCCTGTAGTTCGATAAATCGGCCGGCGGAAGTCATGACCAGGTTCATGTCCACCTCCGCCGCGACATCTTCCTCGTAGCAGAGGTCGAGCCGGACTTCTTCATGCACGACGCCGACGCTGATCGCGGCGACGGCGCTCGTGAGCGGATTCTCTTTCAGTTTCCCTTGCGCGATGAGCTTGCGAATCGCCAGCGTGAGCGCGACCTGTGCCCCGGTGATGGCGGTCGTGCGGGTTCCGCCGTCCGCTTGCAGGACGTCGCAGTCGATCCAAATCGTGCGCGAGCCAAGCTTCTGCAAATCGACCGCGGCGCGCATGGCGCGTCCAATCAACCTTTGGATTTCCTGCGAGCGGCCATCAATCTTGCCTTTGGTGATGTCGCGGGCTTTGCGCTGGAGGGTCGAATACGGCAGCATCGAGTATTCCGCGGTGATCCAACCGCCGGTGACATTCTGCTCCTTCATCCAGCGGGGAACGATCTCCTCGACCGTGACGCCACAGAGGACGCGGGTCTGACCGCATTCGACGAGGGTGGACCCGGTCGCGTAAGGGGCGATGTCATTCTGGAACCGGAACGGGCGCAGTTGGTCTGGCCGGCGGCCGTCAGGACGGGCGGGGGAGGGCGTGGTCGATTGAGACATAATTCAGGCGCAAGGGTACCGGGCGAATCGAATCCGGGCAACCGCTAACCTCCGCGCCGAACTTTAACCCCGAGCGTGAGCGACGCCCGGGCGCCGCGCGCGGCGGCTCTCCGGCGCTAAATGCATATAACTATGCAGTTACGCGTGAGTGGCGATTCGCCTCGCCCGTCGGGGGTTTCTCGTGGCGGGCCGCGCGCGACACCCGTGAGCGAAACGGATCGCGCCGCCGCCTGATTCGATCAGCGCGCGTCGCGTGAGGCCTCTTGCTTCAGGGTTGAGCCACCGCGCGGGTGTGAAAATCGATATGTCCCCTGGCCTTGCCGGCCTCGACCAGCAGTCGATACGCCGTGTCGGGTTCCAAGCCGGCCGGATGCGAGTTGGTAACGGCTGGGACCATGCCTCTGATCGGCGAGCCGTAGAGGAAGCCGGGGATCGGCGCGGAATTCGAGGGGGAGACCAGATGCCAGATCGGGGTCGCGTACTTGTTGGTCTGATATTGAGTCAGCGGCACCACCTTGACGCTCGTGAGGCGATACAAGCCGTCGAAGCTGAAGGAGACCGGATCCACCCCGCCGCGGCCCGAGGGGCGAAGTTGAGAAATTATTTGAATTCTGGGAGCAGAAAACCAGTCGGTAAAAAAGTAAGCGTATGTGGCCATCAAGAGGATCGCCACGATCAGGAGAAAATTATTTTTGCGCTGCATGTTGTTTTTCTTCTGGACGGAGCCGGCGGGGATTTATTCGACTTTAAATCGCCGGCTGGACGAAACCCGCGAATGCGCGGACGAAAGGGCAGGCTGGTCTGGATGCCGGCGGTTGACTTTTCGCCGAGAAGTTCGCCCTCAGACAAACCGATCAAAATGAGACATTCGGCAGGTTCATGGTCCGGGACGGAAACCCATCGCAGCCTCGGTCGCGTCAGTGACGCGCGGCGCCAGGCGCGCGACGCGTTTACGCTCATCGAGCTTTTGGTGGTCATCGCGATCATCGCGATTTTAGCGGGGATGTTGTTGCCGGCCTTGGCGCGCGCCAAGGAGGCCGGCCGGCGAATCTCCTGCGTGAACAATTTGCGCCAGCTTGGCCTGTCGCTGGTGGTTTATTCGGACGACAACCAGGGCCTGCATCCGCCGCGCGCGGTGGGCGTGCCGGTGTCCCGCTGGCCGACTAAACTGCGCGACACGTACCGCGACCTCCATATCCTGGTCTGCCCGAGCGATTCGGTGAATCCGCCGCCCGCCACCGGCGACACGCGGACGAACGAGATTCCCGCCGACGCCGCTCCGCGGAGCTATATCATCAATGGCTGGAATGATTATTTCCAGTCGATCATGGGGGATCAGTTCAACATGAATTCGATTATCGGGATGTCGATGCGCGAGGACGCGATCCGGCAAACCTCGGAGACCATCGTCCTCGGCGAAAAGCAGAGCGCTTCGGCCCATTATTACATGGATTTTCTCGAAGGCGTGAATGGCAACGACGTGGACGAATTGGAGCAGAGCCGGCACAGCGTGAACGCGAAGAATTCGACCGGCGGCGGCTCGAATTACGCGTTTGCCGATGGCAGCGCCCGCTATTACCGGTTTGGGCGGACGTTCTCCCCGGTGAACCTCTGGGCGGTTACCGACCAGTGGCGGACGAATTCCCTGATTAATCTTGGAAATTAGGGGTTAAGTTGGCTCTTCAGCTGGCTGCGGAGCCGAACAGGTGATCGCCCTCATTTGGCGTCGTTCGGGTGCGCCGCGGGGCAGGCCACAAAAGGCGAGGCGAACCGTCAATTGTGGCGCGAAACTTGCTCATTTTACCGTGTGGAACGCAAGTTTCGCACTAAGTTCAGTTCGTCCGTTTGGGGACTCGCCGCTTGCCTGGACTTCGCTAGCCGGGCAGGCGGCTTTCTTTGTCGAGCTGGTCTCTAGGAGAAAAACCGCCGCGCCGCGTCGATGTCCCGCTTGATTTGGGCCTGAAGTTCGTCGCGGGAGGCGAACTTTCGCTCGTCGCGAAGTTTCGCGGTGAAGGCCACCTCCAAATCCGAACCGTAAAGGTCGCCGTCGAACCCCAATAAGTGAGCTTCGAGAACCGGCTGGGCAGACGGCGTCTGAATCGTCGGGCGCCGGCCGATGTTGACGACCGCCTGCCGCCAACTGCGTTGCGCCTGGACCTGCGCGGCATAGACTCCGTCGGGCGGGAGCAGGAGACCGGTCGTGTCCAGATTGGCGGTCGGGAACCCGAGCAGCCGGCCTTGTTGCGCTCCATGAATCACCTTGCCCTCCAGGGCGTACGCGCGGCCTAACATTTGACTGGCCGAGTCGAAATTGCCGTCGCGGAGCGCGTCGCGGACGCGGGTGCTGCTGACCACCTTGCCGTCCAGCGCCACCGCCGCCAGTCCATGCACCGTAAAACTGAGTTCTTGCCCCAGACGTTTCAAGAGGGCCACATTGCCGGATCGCTTGTGCCCGAATGTAAAGCTGCTGCCGACGCAAACGCTGGTTACCGGGTGGAAACGGCGAACCAATTCGCGGACGAAATCCTCGCCCCGCTGCCGGCTGAATTCGAGGTCGAAGTGGATCAACCAGGTTGCTTCCACCCCCAACGATTCCAGGACGCGCAGCTTTTGGGCCAGCGTGTAAATGAGGGGTGGATTCCGCTCCGGGGCGACGACTGAATTCGGATGGCAGTCAAAGGTTATCGCCACCGCGGCGCCGCCGTGCTGACGGGCGTCGGTAATCGTTTGGCGGATGACCTGCTGGTGGCCCAGATGAACGCCGTCAAACATCCCGATCGCCAAGCTCGTCGGTTGGGCCACCGATGCGAACTCGCGCGGTTGGCGGACGATCTTCACTCCAAGAGCTTGAGGAAAGGCAGGACCCGTTTCGGTAGTTCGGCGGGCGTCAGGGCGAGCGCTTGATCCAAGGGAATCGCGTCCGCGACTCGAAAGCGGCCGGACTCGAGTCGGCGCAAGGTGGAGAGGTGCGCGCCGCAGCCCAGTTTCTGCCCCAACTCATGGGCCAGCGTTCGCACGTAGGTGCCCTTGGTGCAAGCGACCTGGAAGCGCCCCACCGGCTCCTGATACGACGAAAAACGAAAGCTGTAAACGTGGATCAACCGCGTCGCGCGCTCGACTTCGATTCCTTTGCGCGCGAGTTTGTAAAGTGGGACGCCATCCTTCTTCACCGCCGAGACCATTGGCGGCATTTGCATGAGGTCGCCGACGAATTCGCGAGCCGCCTCGTTCAGGACTTCGATGGTCAGCGGCGGGACCGGCTTGGTTTCGGTGATCACGCCATCGGCATCGTAGCTGTCGGTGGCTTCGCCGAATTTAATGTCACCTTCGTAAACCTTGTCGGTGGACATCAGCTTTTCCGAGAGTTTCGTCCCGCGACCCAATACGATAATGAGCAGTCCGGTCGCGTTCGGATCAAGCGTGCCGCAATGGCCGACCTTTTTGATGCCGAATTTACGCCGAATGACGTCCACCACGTCGTGAGAGGTGGGGCCGGACGGTTTATCGATGAGCAAGGCGCCATCCAGGGCGTCGAAGGTTTGCATGAGGATCAGCGAATCGCCGCCAAAGCTTGCTTCACGGCGCCGAGCACCCGGCGTTGCACGGTTAACGGCCGTCCCGCGATGCGCGCTCCCGCGGCGGCCATGTGTCCGCCGCCACCAAATCGTTTCGCGATGTCGCTCACATTGATCAAGTCGCTTTTCGAGCGCAGACTGATCCGGGTCAGTTCCGGCTCCAGTTCCTCGAATACGCAGGCGATCACCACCGGTTCAATGGCGCGGATGTGGTCGATGAGTCCCTCGCTGTCGTCGGGTTGAGCGCCAGCCCGGGCGTAGTCGGAATTCTTCAACCAGACATAGGCGATCCGATTGTCGGCGGCGAGTCGGAAATGGCTGTAAACGTGTTGCAGCAGCCGAACCCGCGCGAGCGGGTAGGATTGGTACACCTCGTGACAGACGCGGGCGACGTCCGCGCCGCGTTTGACGAGTTCTCCCGCCGTGTGATACGTGGCGGGGCGCGTGGTGGGATACTGAAACGAGCCGGTGTCGGTCGAAACCGCGGTAAAGAGGCAATCCGCGATGGCCGGAGTGACCGGCCAGTTCGCCACTCGGAGCAAGCGATAGATCAGCTCCCCGGTGGATGGCTCGCGGCCGGAGACCCAATTGATGTCGCCGTAGCGGGTGTTGCTTCCGTGATGGTCGATATTGATGAAGAGTTTTCGCTCGCCGATGCAGTCGGCCACCGTGCCCAGCCGCTCGAGACTCGCGGCGTCGGTGGCGATGACGCAGTCAAACTTGCAGTTCCGCCGGGGCGCTTCAAAAAGCTTGCCGGGGTCGAGAAAAGCCAACTTCTGCGGCATCGGGTCCTGGTTCCAGCAGACGACCTTTTTGTCGGCGTTGCGCAACGCCAGCGCCAGGCCGACTTGTGAGCCGACGCAATCTCCATCGGGTCGGATATGGCCCACGACGCAAAACGTTTCGCTGGCTCGCACTCCGTCGAGGACGCGGTCGATGATCTTCGGATGCGACTTCATGAAGGCGGCAGGTCCTCTTCGATTTGCGAAAGAATCTCGAGGACGCGATTGCCGCGCTCCACGGAATCGACAACCACAAACCGCAATTGCGGCGTGTACTTGAGCACAACCGCGCGTCCCACCATGCTCTGAATGCGCTTGTGCTCCTGCCGTAGGAGTTCTTCGCCGCGCTTCCGTTGGGCGGCGTTGCCGACGATGCCGACAAACACCGTGGCCGATTTCAAATCGCCCGCCAAACCCACGTCGTTGACCGAAATCAAGCCGCCTTCTTCAATGGAGATCTCGCGGCGCAGGACTTCGCCAATCTCGCGCTTGAGTAATTCGCGCACACGTTGATGTCGGAGAGATTGCATCGTAAGAGCGGGGCCGGCGACCTCATAGTTTCTGGGGAACCTTTTCGGTCGTATTGCATTCGATGGTGTCGCCCGGCTGGAAGTCGTTGAAACCATCGAGGCGGATGCCGCACTCCATGCCGGAGCGCACTTCGTTGACTTCGTCCTGAAAGCGTCGCAGGGAGAGCGCGACGCCTTCGTAGATCAGGCCCTTGCGGCGCATGACGCGCATCTTGCCTTTGACCAGGCGGCCAGTGGTGACCACGCAGCCGGCGACGTTCCCGCCCTTGGAAAGATTGAAGATCTTCCGCACTTCCGCGGAGCCAATGACGACTTCCCGGATCAGCGGTTCGAGCAGGCCCGCCATGGCTTCCTTCACTTGGTCGATCAATTCGTAAATGATCGCGTAGAGCTTGATCTGCACCCCTTCGCGCTTGGCGACGTCCGAGACGCCGTTGTCGATGCGGGTGTGGAAGCCCAGGATGATCGCTTTGGAAGCGGACGCAAGCAGCACGTCGGATTCGGTAATCGTCCCGACGGCGCTGTGAATGATTTCGAGGGAGACCTTGGAGGCGTCAATTTTTTTCAACGCCTCGACGATCGCTTCGATGGAGCCTTGCGTGTCAGCCTTGACCACCGCTTTAAGCACCTTGGCGCTATCGGCGGCCAAGGTATCGAATAGGTTCTCCAGCGTGATCTTTGGCCGGCGCTCGTTGTCTTGAACGCGCATGGCTTCCCCGCGTTGTTCAGCTTCGATGCGGGCGTTTTTATCACTCTCGACCGCGCTGAACTCGATCCCGGCTTCTGGTACGCCGTTGAGGCCAAGGAGCTTGACCGCGACGGACGGCCCGGCTTCCTTCTGCCGTTTGCCTTCCTCGTTGATGAGCGCGCGAACCTTGCCCCAGAATTGGCCGCAAAGCACGGTGTCGCCGACGCGCAGAGTTCCTTTGCGGACGAGCACGGTGGCGGTAGGCCCGCCTTGTTCGAGGCCGGATTCGATCACGTTGCCCTTGGCTCGGCGGTTCGGATTCGCCTTCAATTCGAGGATTTCCGCCTGCAACAGGATCATTTCAAGCAGTTTGTCCACGCCCTTCTTGGTCAGCGCGGAGACATCCACAAAGATCGTATTGCCGCCCCACTCTTCGCAGACCAGGCCTCTCTCTTGCAGTTGCTGGCGTACCCGCATCGGATTGGCGTTCGGATGGTCGCATTTATTGACCGCGACGATAATCGGCACCTTCGCGGCCTGGGCGTGGCTGAGCGCCTCGAGGGTTTGCGGCATGACGCCGTCGTTGGCGGCGACCACCAAAACCACGATGTCCGTGACATTGGCTCCGCGGGCGCGCATCGAACTGAAGGCGGCGTGACCGGGGGTGTCGAGAAACGTGATTTGTTGTAAATCCTTCGGCCGTTCCGGGTGGGGGAAAGTGATGGTGTAGGCGCCGATATGCTGGGTGATGCCACCGGCTTCTCCGGCCGCGACATTCGATTTGCGAATGACATCAAGCAGGGTCGTCTTGCCGTGATCGACGTGACCCATGATCGTGACCACGGGCGCGCGCGCGACCATGTCCTCAAGCTTGTCATCGACGTCGAGCTGAACTTTCTTAACGGGAGCGTGAACCACGCCCCCGCCACGTTCTCGTTTCTCAACTTCGAACCGGTAGCCGTACTTGGCGCAGAGGCGTTGGGCGATCCCTTCCTCAATGGCTTGATTGACATTGGCGAAAACGTTCAACTCCATCAGGTCGGCGATCAGCTGAAACGGCTTCCGCTTGAGCTGTTCGGCGAGGTCACGCACGACGATCGGCGGCTTGATGGTAATCAATATACCGGTCAGCGGCGGGACGAATTTAGGCTCGGAGGGCGCCGCGGGCTTCGACGCGGATTGGCCTGACGAGCCGCCTTGGCGGTTGTCCGATCCCTCCGGCTGGCGGACGCCCGGCGAAACGCCGCGGACATCCCGGCGATCGGTTCGACCGCGAGTCTGGTCGGGGCGTCCCGGCGCGGGGGCGGGCGGGCGTTGGCCGCCTGACCGGTCGCTGGACCGTGGGCCGGGGCGGCCCGGCAAAACAATAAAACCGACCTTGTCGCCAACCCGCGGCACGGGTGGAACCACGGGCGCCGGCGGAGGTGGCGGCGGCGGTGGGGTCGTCGGCGCGACCGGAACCGAGGGCGGCACGACGGGTGGCGCAACCTCGGCGACGCCGGGGGGCGTGGCCACAAGAGTTTCCGCGGCAACCGGCGCCGGCGTCGCGGCGACCGGTTCGCTTGGCGCCGCTGGCTCCTCGGAAGGCGCCGGTTCGGCAGGCTCAGCCTCAGGGGTTTCGACGGCGTCCTCGACCACAGGTTCCGGGGCAGGCTCGGGTTCCGGCTCCGGCGGTGGCTCTGGCGGGGCGCTGACGATAACGATCGGCTCGGGTGGCGGGGGTGGCAGCGGTTCTACGACGGGCGCGGGGCGCTGCCCGAACTGCTGTTCGAGAAACTCGGCGGTGATTTTATCGAGCGAACTAGACGGAACCTTCGCGGCGGCGATGCCCAATTCCTTGGCCTTGACAAGGACCTCCTTGCTTTCGATTCCAAGCTTTTTTGCAATGTCGTAAATACGAACGGGCATAGTATCTTTCTCCGCACCAGACTGGCCGCCAAGGCTTCATGCGCTCAAGGGCGTTCGGCAATCAACGGTTCGCATAGCGCTCACCCGGTTGATAGTTCACTGAGTTTCACCCTTGCGGCGCGAGGCCTCCGCTCGCACGGCTTCCATGATCGCTTCGGCGCGTTCCGCGATCTGTGGTATCTGCGCCAAATCGCTCGCGTCGGCCTGCAGCAAATCTTCCAAACTGAGCAGACCGGCATGCACCAGCACGCTGGCGTCCGCTTCGCTAATTCCCGGGATCGCGGCGACCGCGTGCACCGCCTGCGCGACTTTCTCCTCAAATCCCATCGTCAGGACCGCTTCGGGCACGATATCGACCTGCCACCCGGTTAACTTCGAGGTCAAACGGGCATTCTGACCCCGCTTGCCGATCGCAAGCGAGAGTTGGTCCTCGCTCACCACGATCTTGACCCGGCGCAACGCCTCATTCACTTCGAACGTCTTGAGCTTGGCCGGGGCCAAGGCGTTCGTCATGAATATCTTGACGTTCGAGTCCCACTTTATGATGTCCACCTTCTCATTGTAGAGCTCGCGGACGATATTCTTGACGCGCTGGCCGCGGAGGCCGACGCACGCGCCCACGGGATCAACTTTGTCGTCGCGTGAATAGACGGCTAACTTCGTCCGAAATCCCGGTTCACGGGCGATGCCCTTGATCTCAATGGTACCGTCGTTGATTTCCGAGACTTCGAGTTGGAAAAGTTTGACCACGAATTGGGGATCCGCCCGGGATAGGATGATCTCTGGACCGCGTACGCCGTTTTCGACTGCTTTGACGAAACAACGAATCCGTTCGCCGATCTGATATTCCTCGGTCGGAACCCGCTCGCGGTTGGGCAGGAGGGCTTCGTATTTTCCCAAGTCAATGGTTACGTCAGACCGATCAAACCGCCGGACGGTGCCGCTCACGATATCACCCGCGCGGTCCTTGAATTCCGAATAAATCAACTGCTTCTCCGCGCGGCGAATGTGCTGCATCAACGCCTGTTTGGCGTTTTGCGAGGCGATCCGCCCAAAATCGGTCGGCGTTACCTCGACTTCGAGTTCTTCGCCTACCTGCGCGTCCGGTTTGATCCGGCGGGCGTCGAAGACCGAGATTTGGTCGTGTTTGGAGAGGACTTTTTCCGCGACGATAAGTTTCGCGAAGGCCTTGATATCGCCGGATTTGAGGTCGATGGAGCAGCGCAGTTCCCGGGCCGGGCCGACGGTTTTTTTCGCCGCGGACACCAGCGCCTCCTCGACAGCCGCGACCAAGACATCCTTGTTGATGCCTTTTTCACGTTCCCAAAACTCTAAAACTGCCAAGAATTCCGCGTTCATAAGCTCGTTCGCCCTCCCACGAGGGGAATAAAAAAGTCGGCAGAAAAATCTCCGACTTAGGCGTGCTGGCTATCCAGCAGATAAAACCAATTAATGGTTAACGATAATCATCGTGGAGGGCCTCGTCAAGCTTCAATTCCTTTTGCAATTTGGGAGGCTTTGTTCAATCCTTGGTCCGTGACGAAACCGCTCGCGCTGATCTATTACGAGAATCTTTTGCCCGGTACTCAGTTGGCCAATCGTTTGCAGGATTTGGGCTACCGGGTGCATACGGTCTTGGAGGTGGAGCGATTGGTCGGTGAGGCGGAAAAGGAGAAGCCGCTCGTGGCGGTCATTGAATTGGCCGCCCGACACACGCAAATCTGCGAGGTTATCACTCTCCTGAAACAGAATGAGGCGACCGGGCACGTGCCGATCCTCGCCTTTACCGCGTTGAAAAGTGACCGCCTGGTTCCCGCGGCGCGGTCGGCCGGGGCCTCACTCGTCGCCAGCGATGCCGCCATGCTTTCACAACTGCCGCAGTTGTTGGAGCAGATACTCGAATTGGACTGAATCATGAAGTTACCCTCCGTTAAGTTGAGCAAAGGCCTGCACGTTTTCCATCTATTCTATCGGGTGGATCGACGGCGCTGGTCGCAGCTCGCGCCGGAAGTCTCCGGGCGCGCGCGGAGTGAGCTGGAAGCCCTCGCGGCGGCCAACGCTTCGGCTTCGCACCCGCGCCTGAATTGTTACGCGAACGTGGGCGGCAAGGCGGACCTTGGGTTTATGCTATTCGCCGCGGAGTTGGGGGACCTGTGTCAGTTGCACCGCGATTTGGAAGCGAGCTTTCCGCCGGGCGCATTGGTGCCCGTGTACCAATACCTGAGCGTCACGGAATTGCCGGAGTACGTCACCACCGAGGACGACATCCGGCAGACCTTGATCCAGCAGGAGAAGCTTGACCCGGCCAGCGAAGCCTTTACGCAACGTTTTGCGGAACTGCGCCAGCGTCAACTGCAATACGAACAATATCGCCTCTATCCGGAACTGCCGGATTGGGAATTGATGGGGTTCTACCCGATGTCCAAGCGCCGGCAAGGGACGGATAACTGGTACTCGCTCGACTTCGCGGCCCGCAAACAATTAATGGCCGGACATGCTCGGGTCGGGCGCAAATTCGCCGGGCGGATTTCCCAATTGATCACCGGTTCAACCGGGCTTGACGATTGGGAGTGGGGCGTCACCTTGATGGCCCACCAACTCGACGCGTTGAAGGACATCGTTTACGAAATGCGCTTTGATGAGGTCAGCGCCCGGTACGGCGAGTTTGGGCCGTTTTTCATCAATTTGCGATTGTCGCCGGCCCAGCTTTGGCCGCACCTGCGGCTTTGAGCCTCGGCGCCGCGGGCGCCGTCCCGGCTCAGAGTCCGATCATCTTGGCCGAGAAGAACATGATGTGGCCGCAGCGGCTGCACCCGATCGGAAGGACGGGAATACTGCTCGGCGCCAGCGTCGAGCTTTGCCAGCCTTGCGGCTGCATCACGACGACGGCGCCGCATTCCCAATTCGTGAATCCGCAGCAACTGCAGTTTTTGCGGATGCCCTTACTGGCCATCCATTGGTTAACCTTGTTCAATTGATCCGGGCTTAGTGGCATAAATCCTTCGTTTTTCGCTGGTCGATCGGGCCGGCTCGGCCCGGTTTTCGCTTCACTTTTGGTTCCTTGTAGCGTAGCCATTTGGCTAATGTCGAGTAACATGATCGCTCCCTTGCCGGATCCGCCCGCGGCGGTGTCCGTCGCGGACGAAGCCAGCCTTTACGTCCATGTCCCGTTCTGCGCCCGCAAGTGCGAGTATTGCGCGTTCTATTCGGAAGCCAGCGACGGCGCCATTATCAAACGATACGTCGCGGCTTTGATACGGGAGCTGGAATTGGCCACGCCAGGCGCCAAACCGCCGACCATCTTCTTTGGTGGCGGCACTCCGTCGCTCTTGTCGCTGAGCCAATGGGAAGCGATCCTGGAGGCGATGTCGCGGCTCGGGTTGACTGCCGCCGCCGAATGGACGGTGGAATGCAACCCGGCCACCGTCTCGGCGGATAAAGCCCGGCTTCTGCGCGCCAGCGGAGTCAACCGGATCTCGATGGGGGTGCAATCCCTCGACGAAACGCTCTTGGACCGCCTCGGTCGCGTCCATAGCCGGGAGATGGTGTTCAAGTCATTCGACATATTGAGGGCGGCGGGTTTCGATAATGTTAACCTTGATTTTATGTTCGCGATCCCCGGGCAGACGCTGGCCACGTGGCAGGCGACGCTCGCCGAGGCGGTGGCGATGGGGAGCGAGCATCTTTCGTGCTACGAAGTTATCTACGAAGAGGACACCCCGCTTTACCAACAATTGCAGGCGGGTGAATTTGCGGTGGACGAGGATTTGGCCTGCGCGATGTACGAGGAAGTGGTGGGCGCCGCCGAGCGCGCCGGCTTTCGGCAGTATGAAATCGCTAATTTTGCCCGGGACGACTCGGGCGGAGCAGGGGAGGTACCGACCCGGGCCTGCCGCCACAACCTCAACTACTGGAGGGGTGGCTCCTGGTACGGTCTGGGTCCCAGCGCGACCGAGCAACGAGACGGAGTTCGCGCGCGCAATTGGGCCAACACCGCGCTGTATTGCTCGCGGTTGGAACGCGGGGAGCGCGCGATTGAGTCGCGCGAGCGCCTCGCGCCGCTCGCCCGCGCCGGCGAAATCGCGGCATTCGGCCTGCGCATGAATGCCGGGTGGCCGTTCGCCGCTTTCCAACGGCGGACCGGCTACGATCTGCGTCGGGAATGGTCGGCGGAAATGGACCACCTGGCCGCCCAGGGGTGGGGCGTACGGGAGAGCGATCGTTTCCGTCTGACGAGCGCCGGCCTGCGATATGCGGACTATGCCGCAGAACAATTCCTCCGCCCGGGATCGCCGGACTAAGGACTGGAGATTGATCTTGCGGGTCGGGTCGCGGCTTGCCTAGCATCTCAGAATTGAAACCCGTCGATTCCGCGGAGTGGTCCACCGCGGACGCTGATGGCTCCGCCCGACGGTTCCCCCGGGGTCGATATGAATGGAATGAATGTCAATGCCGCCGCCAATTCCTGAGCGTGAAGCTGAGCGCGTCGCGGCGCTGCGCAAGACGCGCTTGCTCGACTCCCTGCCTGAACGCGACTACGATGACATCGCCTACCTTGCCTCCGTCATTTGTCAGACCCCGATTGCCCTGATTTCGCTGGTTGATTCGAGCCGTCAGTGGTTCAAGGCCAAGGTTGGGTTGAGCGCGGATGAGACTTCCCGCGACGTCTCGTTCTGCGCCCACGCGATCACGCAGCGTGAGATTTTTGTTGTCGCCGACCCGACGCGTGATCCGCGATTCGCCGCCAATCCGCTCGTGACTTCCGAGCCGGCAATCCGGTTTTACGCGGGCGCCCCGCTGGTGGATTCGGACGATCTGGCGCTGGGAACCCTTTGCGTCATCGACCGTGTCCCACGCGAACTTAGTTCCGAACAGAGGGTGGCGCTGACGGCGCTGGCCCGCCAGGTGATGGTGCAAACTGAGTTGCGGACGCGTTGGCTGCGCCAGCATGAAACCGAGCTTCTGCTGAAGGAAAGCACGCTGTTGCAGAAGGCAATCCTGAATTCGGCGAATGTTTCGATCGTCTCGACGACCGTCGATGGGACGATTCGCACCTTCAATCGGACCGCCGAGCGTTGGTTGGGCTACACGAGCGCCGAGGTCGTGGGCAAATTGACGCCCGCGATCTTTCATGACCCGCGTCAGGTGGCGCTTCGCGCCGAGGAGTTGAGCGAGGAATTGGGCTGGTCGGTGCAACCCGGGTTCGAGGCGTTCATCGCGAAGGCGGTTTTGGGAACCCCGGACGAGAATGAATGGACTTACATCCGCAAGGACGGCAGTCGCTTTCCCGTCGCCTTGTCGGTCACCGCGATGGTTGATGAGAATGGCGCCGTGACCGGTTACATGGGGATCGCGACGGATATTACGCGCCGCCGCCGGGCGGAGCAGGTGTCGCAGCGTCAAGCCGCCGAGTTGAAGGAGCGCGCGGATTTGCTCGACCTGACCCACGATTCCGTGATGGTGCGCCGATTGGATGGCTCCATCACTTTCTGGAACGCCGGCGCGCAGCGCATGTACGGCTGGTCGCCCTCCGAGGCGGTGGGAAAGATTTCGCACAATTTACTGCAGTCTCGCTTCGCGGTGAGCTTGGAGGAGGTCAACGCCGAACTGCTCCGCACGGGAAGCTGGCAGGGCGAACTCGATCATGCCCGGCGCGACGGAGAGCGGCTGATCGTGGCGAGCCGCTGGGCGCTTCAGCGTGATGAGTTGGGAAATCCCGCCGCGGTTCTGGAACTCAACACCGACATCACGGATCGCAAGCGCTACGAGGTGGAATTGGCGCGGGCGCGTGACGCCGCGTTGGCGTCGGCCCATCACAAGGCGGAGTTTCTGGCGAACATGAGCCACGAGATTCGCACGCCCATGAACGGGGTCATCGGCATGGCGAATCTGCTCCTCGACATGGAACTAAGCGCGCGCCAGCGCGAATATGTCGAAACCATCTGCCGCAGCGGCGAGTCGCTTTTGACGATCATCAACGACATTCTCGATTTTTCCAAGATCGAGGCCGGCAAAATGACGGTGGAGTCGCTTGATTTTGACTTGCGCCAGTGCGTCGAGGACACGCTCGAGACCCTCGCGGGCGCGGCGCACGCGAAAAAACTCGAACTTACGGCGGCGCTGGAAGCCGACGTGCCGACGGCGGTGCGCGGCGACCCGGGGCGTCTGCGCCAGATTCTGTTGAACCTGGTTGGCAACGCGATCAAATTCACGGCCCAAGGGGAAGTAGCCGTGCGCGTGAACCGCGTGAGCCGTGACCCGGATCGGCTGGAACTTCGGTTCACCGTCGCTGATACCGGCATCGGCATCGCGCCGGAGGCTCAAAAGCAGCTGTTCCAGGCCTTTTCGCAGGCGGACGGATCAACCGTGAGGAAATACGGCGGCACTGGGCTTGGCCTCGCGATTTCAAAGCAACTGGCGCAGATGATGCAGGGCCAAATTGGCGTCGAAAGTACTCCGGGCAAAGGCTCGACCTTCTGGTTCACCGTCAGGCTGGAAGCGCCGCGCTCGGTTGGCGTCACCGCCGCGCCGGACGTTAATCTCTCGGCCGCGCGCGTCCTGGTGGTCGATGACAATTTAACCAGCTTGCAGATTCTTGAGGCGCAATTGCGGAATCGCGCGGTTCGCTGCGAAAAAACCAGTTCCGCCGCCGCCGCCCTCGCGGCCCTTCGGCGCGCCGCCGCCGCGGGCGCTCCGTTCCAGCTGGCGCTAATCGATATGCTCATGCCGGAGTTGGACGGCCTCGGTTTGGCGCGCGCGATCAAGGCCGACCCGGTGACCTCGTCAACGCGATTGCTGCTTATGAGTTCCGCCGGATTTCAAATGAGCGACCGCGAGTTGCGTGACGCCGGCCTGGAGGATTGCTTGATCAAGCCGATCCGACAGGCGCACCTTTTCGAGAGTATGGCCCGCGCGCTGCGCGCGGATTCAACGGTCAAGGGAAGCGGCGTATCGTCCGTCTCGCGAGATCGGATCCCGGCGGCCCGCGGGCACGGCGAGCCGGCGACGACCACGCAAATCAAGATCCTGCTGGCGGAGGACAATGCCGTCAATCAGAAGGTCGCGATGGGTCAATTAGCCAAACTCGGCTACCACGCTGACGCCGTCGCGAACGGTTTCGAGGTGATTGAGGCGGTCGCGCGAATTCCGTACGACATCATTCTGATGGACTGTCAAATGCCTGAAATGGATGGGTATCAGGCTTCTTTGGAACTGCGGCGCCGCGAAGCCGTCGGCGGGCTGGCCGCCCGCCGGGCGCCGCTCCACATCATCGCCTTGACCGCCCACGCGATGGAAGGTGACCGGGAAAAATGTTTAGCCGCCGGCTTCAACGACTATTTGGCCAAGCCGGCCAAAATCGCCGAGCTCGAGGCGGCGATTGCCCGGTGGCGGCCAGCGCCGGTCGCCCCTGCGACGCCCGAATTCGGCGCCGGTTCTGACGCCGGCGTGGACGGAGCTCGTCCCTCGGCGTTGGTCGCGCCGCCCGCCGGCGCCACCTTGCCGAGCGAGCCGCCGGTGGACTTGGCGCAGTTCCGCGACATTTGCGATGACGACCCAGTTCGAATGCGGGAGACGGCGGAGTTGTATTTTGAACTGGCGGACGAATTGGTGGCGGAGCTGGACGCCGCGGTGCGCGCCGGCGAGGTCGTGGAGATCGGGCGCGTGGCGCACAAGCTTCGGGGCGGCAGCTCCACGTGTGGATTCCGCGCGCCGTTGGCGCCGCTCGAAGCCTTGGAACGCTTGGGTTCGAGCGGCCGGCTTGACGGCTCCGCGGAATTCGCGCTGGCGACCCGGAAGGCCGTGGCGGAAGTGCGGGAATTCCTGCGAAAGTCTCCCCCCTGGTAAGCCGCCTGAGCCCGGACGGGACCCGGCGTCAACGCGCCTCCGTGATCGAACAGCCGACGGCGGGTTGAAAGTTCGCGGGCGCGCTTTTGCCCGCGAGAATCGCTTCGATCGTATCCGCTAAATCATGGCGGGATGCCTCGGGTCGCTCGCGTCCAAGCTCAATGTACCGGTCGTCAATCCTCCCGTGATAGAGCAACTCTCCCGCCGGTCCGAAAACCGCCGCTTCCGGCGTCACCCGCGCTTTCGCCAGACGGACCAACTGATGCCTGGCATCCCGGACCGCCGGCAGGCCGAATTGATATTCCTTGAGGTGTTCCCGGATGGCGGTCGCGGACTCGTCGGCGTTCGGATAAACCAACTCAAAGACTACGCCGCGGGCGGCGAACGCGCTCTGCAACCGGCGTAGCTCGGGCGCGTAGCGATTGGAAATCGGGCACTCGGTGCTGACGAAAACCAGCACCGTAGCCCTGGGGAGCGGCTTGGCGAAGGGGTTCGTCGGTCGGCCGTTGAGGTCGGCGACGCCCGTCAACGCCTCGGCGCCCGGCCGCTCCGAATGGGTGGGGTCCGCCCCTAACGGAATAACGGCGAGGCCCAGCGCCAGGCTCAACGCTACCGTTCCTCGGAACGCGCGGGACGGTCTTGGCGCCCGCGCGATGGTCCGCGCCGGTTTGCGACATCGCGTGACATTGATCATGATCCGTCGCTCACTCTAGCGGGCGCCGCGCGACTTTTAAAGGGGCGTTTGCGGACGGGCCGCTGAGTCCGTAGGCGCCGGGCCGTTGGAGTGAATAGATGACGGTCGCCTGGGCCGCGTGATCCGCGGCGGGATTCGCGCGGCGCGCGAGCGAGATGGCGCGGTCACGCGCGTTGTAATCCGGGAGATAGCGCTCGTGCAGGCGGCGGTGCTCAGCGGCCCTGGCTTCGTCGTCTAATTGCGCGTAAATCTGCGATAGGTTGTAGTGCGCGGTCAAATTCTCGGAATCGAGGGACAGGGTACGTTCAAATTGCTCGGCGGCCCGCCGCAAAAACTCCCGCTGGCGGGCTTGGTTGGCGGGTCCGCGTTCCATTTTGGATCGCTCAAAAAGGGTCAAGCCAAGCTCGTTGATCACCTCGTAGTCCTTGCTGAAGTCGAAGCCACGACGGTCCAATTCCGGGTAGCGATCGTCCAGAATACTGCGAAACTCGGTGATCGCCTTGTCGAGAAAGCCGTTCTGTTTGTCCACCAGGCCATTCAGCCAGGCGATCGTCCAATGCGGCCCGGGTGGGTCGGATTTCGCCGCGCGTTGCAACGCCGTCACGGCTTCTTCGACGCGTCCCTCCTTGAAGTACACCCGCGCGAGGTTGAGCGGGCCATCGGCCCGCCCCAGCTTCTCCGTCTCGGCGAACGCTTGGGCGGCTTGGATCAGCTCGCCTTTTTCGCTGCCCTGGTCACCCTCGAGCAGCAGTCCGATGCCGTAGTCGTTCCATCGTTGCCACGCGGGGACAACTGAGTCGGGGTTGGTTGGCTGGCTCCCGTCGTTGCCCACGGGAAAAATGATCCGGTCCGTGGCGATCGTGGTGATCGGAAGATCGTTCGTAAACGCCGGTCCAAAGACGTATTGCAGGTAGCGGCGGTCGAATTTTCGATAATTCAAGGCCACCTCGACCGTAATCGTCCCACTCAGATTCTCGGGCACCGTCAAGCCGTAGTGCACCACGCGGTCGGCGCCGGGAGGAATTTGGTGGTTGTAGAGGGGCGTGAAAATATCCTGCGGATTGCGGCGATCGATGCGGTTCCCTTCGCGATCGAGCATGTAAATGTTGACGAAGTCCGACCAGGGATCGACCTCGTTAAACGGGCCAAGCCCGCCGCTGCGACCGATCACCTGGCCGCCACTGGTGACTTTGACGTCACTCCAAACTTCGTTGGAGTCCGCCGTGCCCTGCGTAAAGGCGTGGCCCAACTTCATCGTGCGAAGGACGACTTCAATGAGATAGCTCTTGCCCGGCTTAAGCGCGGGAACGCGCGGCCGCAACGGGGCGAGCAGCGGGCTGTCGATGGCGCCGCCTTCCTTGACGCCAAATATGTCCACGCGCAGGGAGTTCTTCAGCAACGCTTCCTCGGCCTTCAGGGTCTCCTCATCTTTCCGCAGGTAGGCCAGGCCGGTATTGGCGGCGGGGAAAAGGTGGGAATGGACATTGAGCGTGTGATTGGTCGGATTGAAGTATTTGGCGCCGAAATCCTCCGAGACCTTGAGCGGCATGTGGCAGCCGGCGCAATTCGGTTGCGCTTTTTCGGGGTAATAAAAGCTCTTGGCGTTATGTCCGGAAACGCCGCTCAAGAGGTACGGATCGTAATGGTTTTGCCCGCGGAGAAATTCCTTATAGTGGTTCAACGCGTAGGGAATGCTGACCTTGTGACAGGTGGAGCAGAACTCGGCGGTCTTGTGGAGCGGCTTTAGAAAGGTCTTCTTATGGAACTCCGGCTTCGCTTTGATCAACTGCCGGTTGATGAACTGCAGGACCGCGTTGGTACTGAAGGCGAATGGATAATGAATCGGCTCTTCGATCGTGTAATCGGCGTTGCCGCGCGTGCTATTGACGTGGGTTATCGCGTGGCAACTGGTGCAGGTAATCCCCGCTTGGGCGGTCGGATCATTGACGTCGTCAAAATTCGGATTATCAAAGGCGCCGCTAAAAAACGGGGCCAAATCGTGGCAACCGGCGCACCAGCGGGCCGCCCGGACGTTGCCGTCCCGTTGCAACGACACCTTCCGAGTTTCACGTACGCTGAAGAGATACGGCTGATTGTTGAACGAACTGAAGTGATGGGCGCTGTGGAACCAATCGTGATAGTTGTCCGCGTGGCATTGCTCGCAATACTGATCCATCATCAACGTGCGGGCCGGGATGAAATTCCCGGTCGCGGTGCGCGCCAGCGACGGCTGAAAGTATTTCTCACCCTCCTTCGGCCCTTGGACGTTCCAGCGCCGGGGATCATGGGCGTGAAAGACGATCATCCCGACGCATCCGACCCCGACCGCCACCGCCCAACCGAGACCAACCCGCCATTTGATTTTCGGCCCGGCCAGGCGATGCAGTACGTAAAGCCAGACGGCCGCCAGAGGGGTGATGACGTGGGCCCAATAAAGCGTCGAGCGAGCGTTCGGGTCTTTGATTGAAAATCCCTCGATCCGCATCAGCGCGACGCCGGAGATCAGGAGAATCAGAGCGGTCGCGAACAAGGCGTAACCGACGCGCACGGCCCGGCGATTGGGGCGATTGCGCGAGTTCTTGATGTGGAACACTCCGAAGATCAGAAACGGCACGATCAAAAGCAGTCCTAGGGTCAGATGGACCAGAAACATGTACTGGTAAAAGTAGTTCTGGTAGGTCTGCTGGGTGCGCCATTCCAGCAGCGTGACGCTGGAGAGGTAGGCGGAATTAGCCCCGAGCGCCGCAAAGAGGCCGAAAATCCCGAAGAGCAGTACGCGCAGGCGTGGACCCACGGCGCGCACGTACTTCTTTCGCGCAGGCGCGGGCGAATTGGGCGTTTCGTTGCTCATGATTGGGGCATTCTACCCATCTGGACCGGTAAATGCCACCCATTGGATCACAATGGGGCGAGTCGGCAACTCAACTAAGGCGAACCGGATGATCGGCGGGGCGAACGGGACCGGGGGTGGGGTGAGTGAGTTGGCCGTTGATCTCCCGCGTCGTCCGGCCGGGCGGGCCGGTCCACGAATGAGTTTGGTCCTGTTTTGCCGGCCGCCGAGGGAACGGTCGAACAGAGCCTACGCCCACGCTTCCACCGTGGTATAATTCGTGCTGGCTCGCCGACATGTTTTGTTTCAGTCTGCGGCGAATGAACTCCGCAAACCAAAGCGCCCGCGAGCGGCGCCGGCGAACGACCTGTGACGCCGTGCGTGGCTGGAAACGGCGGTTGTTTTCGTGGCTCGCGTTGAGCCTGGCGTTCACCTCGGGCCGCTGTCGCGCCGATGTCACCACGCAGATTGGGCTGAATTTCATCGGCGCCACTTTCGGGGTGGATTCCGCAGCGACGCCGCCCGACAGCAACGGGGTGATCGGCCCGGCTCATTTCGTCGAGTTTATCAACGGGCGCTTCGCCGTGTTCGATAAACTCACCGGGGTCAAAGCGTTGACGATCACGGACCTCAATTTCTGGAAGAACGCCGGGGTGACGTTCACTTCGAATCTCCGGACGACTGATCCGCGCGTGCTCTACGATCCGGCTTCGAGCCGTTGGTTCGCGTCGCAGGTCGATTTTGACCCAAGCGTCCAAGCGAGCAATCGATTCCTGATCGCCGTCTCCGCGACCGCCGATCCGACCGGGGCGTGGAACGCGTTTGCCTTCGCGGCGGACCCGGTGGACGGCAATTTTGCGGACTTTCCCACGCTGGGCCTCGACGCGAACGGCGTTTACCTGGCGGGTGACATGTTCGATCCGTCGGGTAACGGCATCGGCTCCACACTCGTGGCGATTCCGAAGAGTGATTTGCTGGCGAATCCGCCGACCATCGACCGGCGCCGGAGTTTCGGGATCATGGGCTACGACACCTACGGTGAGGTTTTGCAACCGACCGTTAGCCTCGGAGCCACGGCTGGTGGCGAAGCGATCTTGGCCGTCGAAAGCGGCGGGAACGACTTCGTCCCGCACTCTCATCTGGTCACGTTCACGGTGCAGAATGCCGCGACGCCCGACCAAATCTCCGAGGGCGATCCGGTGAAAGTTTCGATCCCGGCCTACACTGTTCCGATCAATCCGCCTCAACCGAGTGGCCAATCAACCCTGGACGATGGTGACGCGCGGCTTGGCTCGCTCGTGTACCGGGTCGGTGACCTGCTCTACGCGGTGCATGGCCTTGAGGTGAGCAAACGCGCCGCGATTCAATGGTTCGTGCTCAACGCGAATGATTTCTCCGTGGTCCAGACGGGGTTGATCACCGATCCCAGCCTCGACCTCTTCTATCCGTCGATTGCCGCCAACGCGGCCGGTGTCGCCGTGATCGGGTGCAACGCCTCCAGCCGGACCAGCTTCATCAGTTGCAACGCTTACGTGGGCGAAACCGTCAATGGCGTGCTGACGTTCGGCTCCCGTCAGGCGCTGAAAACCGCGAGCGTGAGTTATTCGGTCATTGATTCCGATGGGGTCAGCCGTTGGGGAGATTACAGCGCCACGAGCGTTGATCCAAAGGACCCGACTCACTTCTGGACCATCCAGATGTATCCTTCGGCGAGCAAATCGTGGTCCACTCAGATTACCGAGCTGATTGTGACCCCGGTCATCCCCGTGCCGAGTCTGACGATTACCCCAACCAGCTCCGGATTGACGGTTTCCTGGCCCACCGGGTTCGACGGGTTTCAGCTTCAAACCGCGCCGGACCTTTCGTCGTCGTCGGTCTGGACGCCGGTCGTCCAGGCGCCCGTTTTGGCGAACACGCTGCTCAGCTTGGTGTTCCCAAACGCCGATCAGGCGCGCTTCTTCCGTCTGGTAAAGCCTTGATCGGTTGAATGTTTACCCGTCGGCGGGCGTCTCATCGGTATGAAGACACCGACCCGCAGAGGGGCGATTTCAAGGGGGATGGTAACCTGCCGCGCGGCCGCCGTCGCCGTTTTCCTCGCGCTCGTGATACCACTCAGCGCGCAGATTCCCAGTCCGCCGCCTAACCCTGGCACGCCGATTCGCTCCGCGGCCGAATTGGACACGATGCTGGCGCCCATCGCGCTTTATCCCGATCCGCTGATCGCGCAAATCCTGCCCGCCGCGACGTTGCCGGACGAAGTGGTCCTAGCCGATCGCTTCCTCCGGGACGGGGGCGACCCCGGCGTCATCGATCAACAAGCGTGGGACCCCAGCGTCCGCGCTATGGCGCGGTATCCGGCCGTGCTTAAAATGATGGACGATTACCTCGGCTGGACGACTCAGCTTGGCCAAGCCTTCCTGGCCCAGCCGGACGACGTCATGAACTCGGTTCAACGCCTGCGCGCCGAGGCCCTTCAGTTAGGGAATTTGCGCTCGAGTCCACAGCAGTCGGTCGTGAACGACGATGGCGTCATTGAGATTTTGCCAGCCGACCCCGGGACGCTCTACGTCCCCGCGTACCAACCGTCGGTCATTTTCACCGAACCATGTCCCGCCGGGTTCTCCTATCTCACTTTTGGCGTCGGTTTCCCCATCGGCCTCTGGTTGAACCACGATTGCGATTGGCGCCATCATGCGCTCATCGTCTGGCATCGGGACCATCCCCGTCCGCGCGATTGGTGGTCTCGCCGTCCCGCCGAACGAAATCGGCCGACGATCGTCGGCGACCGCGTGACCGTGCCCAATCATTTGACCGAGAACGCGACCGTCTGGCGCCCGCGCAACCGCGCCGGCGTCGCCGTGGCGGCAGGCCGCGACCGCGGCTGGGCCGGGCGCGACGTGATTCACTCCCAACCGGCCGCCCCGCGACCGGAGCGAGCGCCTGAACGGCCGGCGGGACGCGGCCCAGAGCCGGCGCCAGTTCGTCCCAATCCGAACCCGCCCATACGGTCAACCACCCCGAGTCGGCCGGAGCCTCCGCCGCAATTCCACCCCGCGACCCGCGGTGGCGTCGCCAACGGCGCCGTCATCGGCGTCGGCAATGCCCGCGACACGCGGGACTTTAGCGCTCGTGGGCAGCTAAGTCGCCAGGCGCCCTCACGTCCCGCGGCGCCCGCGCAGCGTTCCGCTCCGCCGGCAGCCTCCCACTCGGCGGCGCCCGCGCCGTCCCGGTCGTCCGGTTCCGGTTCGTCCGGTTCGAAGAAACCGTGACGCGTTCCAGTTCAACGATTCCAGACGAAGAAAGGTTACGACGATGAAATTTTTTCGAACGTTCCGTTGGTTCAGCCGGTTTCTGTGGGCGTTGGCGCTGGCGGCCGGCACGGCGGCCTTGGCGCTTCCCGCGCGGGCGGCGGGGCAACGCCAATTCGCCTCCCCGGAGGACGCTGTCGCTGGATTGACGGTGGCCGCGCGCGCCAAAGATACGAACGCGCTCCAGGCCATTCTCGGGCCGGAACGCTCAAGTTTGATTTCGGTCGATGTCGTCCAGGCGGCCGAGGAGTTCGACCATTTCGTACTGCTATTGAGTCAAAAAACCGCTTTGGTTCGAATTTCTGACGTCAAGGCCACCCTCCAACTAGGAGAGGATGGCTGGCCCTTTCCGATTCCGCTGGTCAAACAGCAAGGCCAATGGCTCTTCGACACCGTGGCGGGGAAGGACGAGATTTTGAATCGCCGCGTTGGCCGCGATGAGTTGGGAGCGATCTCGGTCTGTCGCGCGTACGTGGAAGCCCAGCGGGAATACGCCAGCGAGGATCGCGACGGAGACGAAGTGCTGGAATATGCGCAGCATCTGCGAAGCTCCCCGGGGAACCACGACGGACTATACTGGCCGCCGCAACCGGGTGAGGATTTTAGCCCGTTAGGCCCATTGGTGGCGGCGGCTCACAGCGAAGGCTACCGGAAGGAACACCGGATTTTGACCGACGTGCAAAACCCGTATCACGGGTATTATTTCAGAATCTTAACCAAGCAGGGCTCCCACGCGCCGGGCGGCAAATACAGTTACATCATCAATCATCATATGATTGCCGGTTTCGCGCTGGTGGCCTGGCCGGCGGAGTGGGGCAACACCGGAGTGATGACCTTCATCGTCAATCAACAAGGCAAGGTCTATCAACGGAACCTCGGCCCGAAAACCGCCGCGTCGGTCGCCGCCCTATCGGCGTATGATCCCGACGCCGATTGGACGTTGGTCACGAATTAGCTGAAGTTTGTGCCGCTCCAGCGTGGTGGTCGCGAAGAGATTCGGTCACGAATTTCCCTCGTCGTACGTTGAAAAGGCGGTAAGCGAACCCTGAATACCCGTCGCGCTTATTTTATTTGAATTTTCCGCCGTGGAATCCGTCACTTCTACACCACTCGCTGTCGCTCAGCGATGCCGTTAAAAAGCGTTAGCCGCGCATCGGCGCGCGATTTGGATTGATCGCTTGTCGGCGTTGGTCCAATGGGCTGGGTGAGTGGTGAAACGAAATTTAAATGCATTATCTGTCACCCATCGCTGGCCGGCGTCGGCCGATCCGCTCGATCATGCTGCATCAGCAAACCTTCGAGGCGATGGGGGCGAATGATTCCGCCAGACGCGCGGATTGGCGGCTCTCAGTGAGCGATCGTCGAGCGGCGCCGGCGAACCAGACGCGCGCGGTGGTGGCGCCATTGGTGGCGAGCGCCCCGCGTCTCCCGGCCGTGCCACGCTTGCTCAACGCCGTCGCTTCGTAAGCGCAAGCGTCCGTCCGTTTCTCGAAAAGGTTTGGCGGTTTCCCGAAGTAAGCCGCGCCGGTGAATTCTGCGCGCTGGCCTGTCAGGCCTGCTCCCTTCGTTCGTCCCGGCGTGATTCAACCGCCGCCGCGCGAATCAGTCTTTCGCCTTAGTGAAACTCGGTCAGGACGAAATGCCGGTTCCCGTTTTGAATCGTAAACTCCGACGCCGAACGCCAGGCGCACTTGAATGACTCCGCGACGCTGACGGCGATCGCCGTCAGCTCGGGCGCGCATCGTGCCACCGGCTCCGCGAGCCTGCGACGGTTGTAATCGAGGTACCCGTTCGCCTCCGCGACGTAGCAGACGACATGCGCATCTTTCGGCATAAATACCACCACTAGGCGCGGGTGGTACCCTTTTGCCCGCAGGAGATCGGCCGCCAGCGTCGCGAAATCATCGCAATCCCCCGCCTTCCGGCTCAGGAACGCGGCGGGTTCGCGAAGATCACGGCTCAGCTCAAATTTGAAATCCGCGAAATGGCGGATCAAAGTCTCCGGCGTCAATCCGGGTTCATCTTGTAGTTCCGCCAGGGTCAGGCCGGACGCGCTTTGGCCCAGGAGCGCGAGCGCGCCAATCAGCCCGAGACGGAACGCGTTTGGCGCCGAGCGGCTCAGCGCGGCTCCGATCCGCGGCGCGGTGCGGAGGCCGGCGGGTGGGTGAGCGCCCCGGAAGCGCTGCGGCCGATACCTCATTGGCATTCGCCTTGCTTATTCAGTCCATTCATTTCTCTAAAATATCGCTTGCGCCGTCTTTAGGCCGGGAAGACGTTACTAAGGAATCCCAAAGATTCCCAAACGGTCATGCGACACCGCATGGCTTGAAAGAGAAAGAGAACAGTATGAAAAGAACAAGCAAAAACGTTGCGACCATCGCCATGGTGGCGCTCTGTGGGGCGCTGGTTTACGGGGTGAAAGCCGGAAATCAGTACGGGCCGACCCAGACGCCGACCCCCACGCCGAACGCGCGGGACACCAGTCGTGACGAGAAGACGGCCGAAAATGCGCCGGCGCGGTTCAATCGAGCCAGCGGCATCGTCGGCATGGAAGTTCGCAACCAAAGCGACGAACACTTGGGCCACATCAAGGATGTCGTGTTCGATCTGCGGACCGAACGCGTCAGCTACGCGGTGATGACCACGTCGCCCAAGGGGTTGTTCGGCATCAACGAGAAACTCCTCGCGCTGCCCCTGAACGCGCTGACGGCCAGTTCCGACGAGAAACATCTCATCCTGAACGCCGAGAAATCGAAGGTCGAAGCGGCCATGGGCTTTGACCATCATAACTGGCCGAGCGTGATCAGCCCGAGTTGGGGCGCGCAGCCGTTCTGGCAGCAGAACTCCGACAAGCCGAGCTCGACCGACCGGCCCGACGCAACCGCTCCTCTGACACCCCGTCAGGAGCAGAAGCCGGATCAGAAACCGGATCGACCACTCGATCAGAAATAGCCTGCTGATCCGCTCAAGGAGGGATGGAAACATCCCTCCCCTTTATCCGCTTTTTGGCTTTGCCGCGCGTCGCCGCGGCGGGGTATTGTCCGGTCATGCTAGACAACGTTCCCGACTCTGAACCGTTGCTTGGACCAGCTCAGGGCGCTCCGGTAGGCGAGGGGAGTCATCCTGGCAATCCGGCTGCGCGACTTCGCCACGGCGCCCGCGAGATGGCTCGTTTATTTTGGGAAAAGCGCTCGTGTGCCAGGGTGGCTTGCTCGGCGGTTTGGCGCGCGGTTGCAGTTGCCGCGAGCCTGACGTTTGGGGTCGAATGCCCGGCCGAAGCTCCGACCTTGAAGACCGGGTCAGAGAACCGGGCGGTTGGGGAGAGCGGTCGTCCCGTCGTTCTCTTGGCGCAGGCCAAGCCCGACGCGACCGCGGCGGCTCCGGTGGGCGCCCCGAGCGTTGACGAAATCCTCGACAAATATGTGGACGCGCTGGGTGGTCGGGCCGCGCTCGAAAAAGTCAGAACGCGCATCGGGCGAGGTACGCTGGAGATTACCGCAATCAACGCCACGGTGCGACTGGAGATCGAGGCGAAGGCGCCAAACAAACGTCTCTCCATTCTGGACGTCGGCGGCGTCGGCACGGTACAGGAGGGATTTGATGGGCAGACGGCCTGGTCGAAAAACCCGGACTCCGCGGTGACCACCAAGAGCGGCTTTGAGTTGGCGCGCGCCAAACGCGATTCGGATTTCTATCGCGACCTCCGGCTTCGAACGATTTACGCGAGACTGGCCCTCGAGGGCAAAACGAAGGTCAACCAGTCGGACGCTTATCTCATCGCGGCCACCACTTCCGAGGGATCGGTGGACAAACTCTATTTTGACGCCCAGAGCGGATTGATGGTGCGCCAGGACTCGCAAGTGGAGAACCCGCAAGGGGGTAAAATGACTCTGGAAATCTACTACGAAGACCACCGCGACGTGGACGGCGTTAAAATCCCGTTTACGATGCGCGTGACCAAGCCCGATCCGGCTCGGTTCACCATCAGGTTCACCGAGTTCAAACACAACGTTCCGATCTCCGATGCCGTCTTCGATAAGCCGGCTGGAAAATAGTGGACGCGACCGCTCGGCGCAGGAAACTTCCTTACGTAGCTTCGAGATATCTCTGTCGTGTCGCCGTCTTGAGACGAGTTTCGCCCTCGCGCGCCGACTAGAGGCGGAACGCCTCACCACACTAACAGATGGGAGGCGCCCCGCTATTTTCTTTCGCGCGTCAGCGCGAGACCCGCTGCGGTTTCGTTTACCCGCTTTCCGGGTCACGGATAGACCGTGCGATAATATCGGGTTCCGGCGGCGCTGGTGTCGATGTAGGTGATCGTGCCGGTCGCGTCCGCGGTCGCCTGACCGAGGGTTGTCCAAGTGGGATTGACGAGGTCGGTCGTAAACTGAACCGTGTAAGTGCGGAAGGGTATGCCGGTGAAGCTGACCTGATAGCTGCCGCCGCCCAGGTTCTGAATCGCCGAGACGTTTTGC
>CAZFVY010000099.1:0-27339 GCA_964522665.1 uncultured Verrucomicrobiota bacterium
GCCCTCTCGCACCACAAGCTGTAGCGGTCGGTGGAGTCACGTACATAGCCCTATTTGTTTTTGTCCTGGAGGGACAATCGAGAATAGCTCGGCGTTTCAACGTCCGTTTTTCGCGGAATTCGTCAAAGTCGCTGCGGGACGGCTGAGCTTCGTTCTCCAAAAACACCACGAATATTCAACCGTCCCGTTTGGACTTGAGGCAATCGGGCCTTTTCCGGCGCTAAAGCGCCGGTCTATTCTCAGTCAGTCTCTTCGAGACGCAAACCGCTGCCCAACCACTGCGCGAAGGCCAATCGGCCGTTGGCAATCTTCATAAGAATACGGTGGTTCCATGAATCGGCCCTGCGACGGGTGCGCGGCCGGCGCGAAAACACCTTGCGGCCGGTTTAGGCGCGGCCTATGGTAAATTATGATTTCCATTAATAATGTTGCTGTTGGCCCGGCGGCGCGAGCGGCGTTCTGCGTTCGCGCGCTGGGGGTGGTTTCATTGGTGGCGGTAATGGCCGTTTTGGCGCCATCCGCGGCGCGCGCGAGCGCCAATCATCCGGAGTCGCTGGCCCCGCAGGACAGCCCGACCGTCGAGGCGGGGAGCGCCAAGAAGGAAGCCAAGACCACCAAAACCCAAGCGGCGGTCAAGCAGAAGGAAAAGGCGCGCGCCAAGGAGACCAAAGTCGCCGTGACCGGCTCGCTCATCAAGCGACAGGTCAACCGCTCCGGCCGCATCGCGGACACCGGGATGCCGCTCCAGGTGATCGACCGCAATGAGATCGAACAAAGCGGCGCCTCGGATTTGGCGGGGGTGTTCCGTCGGCGCGCGATTCATTGAGGCGAGCGCGCGGGGGATAGGATTTGACGGCGCGACGAGTGTCGTCGCCGAGTGAAGGGCGGGGGATGTGGTGGCGCTGGGATTGACCGGCGCCGCAAATGGGAGGTCTGTCAATAAGGCGAGGTAGAGTCTGGCGCTTTTTACTGCTCGGGCGGTGGTCCCGGGCTTACGGCCCGGTCCCAATAGGATTGCGGTAGGATTACCTGGGATTTCGCTTCGCTCCATCCCGAGGCTTTCCCATTTCGGTCTTTCAGACCGTGCTGGGGTCGTGAGGCCGGCGGCGACGGATCAACTGAGCACGAGCGAAAACAAAGGATCACAAGCGTCGGTGAGCCGTCATGGGCACGACGTTGCGCAACCCTTGCGCCGGCGGGCGGCGCAATTCGATGAAGTGCGGCGCTGCCTGCGCTTGGTCTCCCATTCCACGCCGGTGACGCGAGCGAACGTTGAATTACCCAAAGCCAAAACGTTCGCTCGCGCCAGGCGCGGAGTCGCAGGCTAGCCTGCGACGGGTTCTAAATTGCGAGACCGTTGCCCGCGTCTCTGCCCAACCTCGCTTGATCAGGGAGTCAGGACGGAGTGGAAACAGATCCAGAGTGCGGCCAGGCTGGTGATCCAGAGCAGGAGGTTGAGCCAGTGTTCCGCCGTTGCCGGAAGCGGCAGGCTCTTTACGACGCGATGTTTGCGAGCGGCGGCCGGCGACACCGAGCGTGGCGCCGCGGCGGCCCGAGCGAAGGCCGTGACGATGACTTTCGGAGCAAGGCTGCGATCGGTCGTATTCATGCGGCCACTTTAGCGCGACGCGCCGGACCAGCACAGATTCAGAATCAAAAATAATTGACCGTAACAGTTTGTTTGTGAGAAAAACTGTACTGGTGGTTTAATCGGGGTCCTGTCACTGGCGGCGCGCGGGCGGGGCGCGGTAGAGTGGGAGCGGGCGAGGGTGACGCGCTGGTGGGAGCGGGTGGCGTGAGGAGCGCGGTGAGGGCGGCATGTCGCTCGGGCGGGATGGGAAGGATGAGAGAGATGGGAGTGAGGGGAAGAATGGGAACGACGCTAAGAAGGGCGGGCGCGCCGCGCGGGGATGACCGGCGAGCTGGGTTCGGTCGGGCAAGCGGCGCGGGAGTTTTGCGGAGACGAATTATGAGCATAATTGCCACGAGTATGCCGGCGGAGACGGCGCCGCCGGAGCATCTGTACGAATTGATGGCGCAGCGGATCGGCCGCTTGATCGACCAGGGGACGTTGCGGCCGGGGGACCGCGTGCCGTCGGTGCGGAAGTTCAGCCGGCAGCACGAGGTGAGCATCGCCACGGTGACGCAGGCGTATCGGCTGCTCGAAAGCCGCGGCGTCGTCGAGGCGCGCCCGCAGTCGGGTTACTATGTGAAGGCGCCTTGCTGGTCGCCGCCGGCCGTGCCGGAAGTCTATATGCCGAAGCCGAGCGCGACACGCGTGAACGTGGGCGAATTGGTGTGCGAGGTAATCAAGGCGACGCGCAATCCCGGCCTGGTGCAGTTTGGAGCGACGTTGCCGGCGCCGGGATTGTTTCCGACCAAACAATTGAACCGCGCGATGGGGTCGGTCGGGCGCCTCCATTCCGTGCTGGGAAACAGTTACGACCCGGCGCCGGGTTGCGCGTCGTTGCGGACGCAAGTGGCGCGGCGCGCGATGGAGGCGGGCTGCGAATTGTCGCCGGAGGACATCATTACGACCTGCGGCGGGACCGAGGCGTTGCATCTCTGTCTGCGGGCGGTCGCCGCCCCGGGTGACACGATCGCGATCGAATCGCCGACGTTCTTCGGCATCCTGCAGATGATCGAGTCGCTGGGGATGCGCGCGTGCGAAATCCCGACCTACCCGCGGGACGGCGTCTGCCTGGACGAATTGGAGCCGCGGCTGGACCGATGCAAAGTGAAGGCCTGCGTCTTCACGCTCAACTTCAGCAATCCGCTTGGCAGTTGCATGCCAGACGACAAGAAGAAACGGCTGGTCGAAATTCTGGCGAAGCGGCAAATCCCGCTGATCGAGGACGACATTTACGGGAACCTCGCGTTCGGGCCGACCCGGCCGAAGGCCGCCAAGGCGTTCGATAAACAGGGCTTGGTGCTGCTATGCAATTCATTCACGAAAACGCTCGCGCCGGGGTATCGGGTCGGCTGGACGGCGCCCGGGCGTTTCCGGGCGCAGGTCGAATATCTGAAGATCGTCACCACCAGCGCGACCGCGACGCTGCCCCAGATGGCCATCGCCGATTTTCTGGCGACCGGCGGATACGACCATCATCTGCGGAAGATTCGGCGCTTTTACGCGGATCAAGTCCAATTGGTGACGGCCGCGGTGAGCCGCTATTTTCCCGAGGGAACCAAGGTCACGCGGCCGACCGGCGGCATGGTGCTGTGGGTCGAGATGGCGCCCGAGATCGACGCGCTCGAGCTTTACCGGCGCGCCCTGCAGGAAAAAATCACGATCGCGCCGGGGCCGATTTTTTCCGCGACCCGAAAATTCAAGAATTTCTTCCGGCTCAATTGCGGGCGGCCGTGGTCGGAATCGGTGGAGAACGCGTTGTTCCGGCTTGGGCGGATCATGGCGCAGATGAAAAGGTAGCGGCGAGCGGGGAGTGGCGCTAGATTTCGGCGCACCTTGTGAAAAGCGCGCTACTTGTTTATTTGGGGTTGATGATTGGCCTCGCCGCCGTGGCGGCTGAGTATGATCTGGGCGCCCGCGGCCGGCTGTCGATGGAAACGCCAGACGGCTGGTCGGTCCAGAGCCGGGCGGTCGTCCGGCCGGACGGGGTGCAGGTCGGCTACGAGATTCTGATGGCGACGGGTCCCGATCGGAACGCAAAAATGATGGTCTCGCTCGCGTTCGTGCAGAAAGGGCCGCCGACGATTGAGCGAGTCCGGCGAGGGGTCCTGGCCTCGACGGAGGAATACATTGTCAAATCGGTCGAGCGGAAGCAGACACTGCAAGACTTCTCGTTGAAGCAAGGGTTTGGCGTCTACTGCGTGTTTACCGACGCGTCGTTGGTGGGCAAGCCGCCGAAAAAGGACGACCAGAAAGTCCTCGGTTCCGGCGTCGTCCAACTGCGGGATGACGTGACCGGAGTCGTAACCTTGCTGGCCGACGCCGCGGACGGTGGGGAGTTCCGGGCCATGGTGAAATCGGTCAATAGCCTGCGGTTGACGGCCAAACCTGAAAAATAGGAAAGCGCCGCGAAGTTCCGCCGCGCGATCCAGATGCCGCCGTCGCGCTCAGTTTTCGGGTTAAAGTTGCGGCGCCGCCGAGCTTGGTGTTCAATGCTTGGCGCATGACTCAAATCCGTCGAATTTGGCAGAGGCTGTCCCGCGCCGGGACGGCGAATTGAATTTAGGCTATGGCAGGGCACAGCAGGTGGGCGAAGGTTAAGCATTTTAAGGGCGCGATCGACGCGAAGCGGGGCCGGATTTTCGCCAAATTGGCCAGGGAAATCACGATTGCCGCCAAATTGGGCGGGGGAGACCCTGATATGAACCCGCGGTTGCGCATGGCTCTCCTCAAATGCCGCGGCGCCAACATGCCGTCGGAGAATATCGAGCGGGCGATCAAGAAGGGCGCCGGCGGCGGCGAGACCTCCACCTTCGAAGACCTGACCTACGAAGTTTATGGGCCGCACGGCGTGGCGCTGCTGGTCGAACTGAGCACGGACAATCGCAATCGCACCGCCGCCGAGATTCGCAGCCTGCTGACCAAGAACGGCGGCTCGATCGCCACGACGGGATCGGTGACCCGGCTGTTTCAAAAGCGGGGCCAGATCATCGTTCCACGCGAGGAGGCGAGGGAGGACGATTTGATGGGTCTGGCTTTGGAGGCGGGCGCGGACGATTTTAAGGCCGAGCCGGAGGGCTACGAGATTTTGACCGATCCGGCGCAGTTCGAAGCGATCCACCGCGAGATCGACGCGAAAAAGATTCATTGCGCCGGAGCCGAGGTCACCTTCCTGCCGACCATTACGGTGCCCTTGGACGCGGCGGCCGCGCCGGCGGTCAGCAAGTTGATCGAATTGCTCGAAGAGCACGAAGACGTTAAGGAAGTTTATTCCAACGCTGAATTTTTGTCGGCGGAAGGCGCGTCGCCATCGTGAGCGAGCGCGCGCATGGCGGGCGGGGCGGGCCTGATCCGTTCGAACATGGCCGGCGGTTGCGCCACGCCGCCCGCGGGCGCGGCGGCGAGAGGGTGGGCGCCGTTGGAGCTGACCGCGCATGAAGACTTCGTCGAGTTCGATGATGATTCTCGGGCTGCGCTGGCTGGCGGACGCGGTGTATCGGTTCCCGCGGTGGTTTATCTTCCCGCAGATTATCCTTTTCGCCCTCTGTGTCTTCTATACGGTCGAAAAACTGGAGTTCGACACGAACCGAGACAACCTGGTGGGGAAGGACAAGAAGTATCATCAGAATTTTCTAAAGTTTAAGGACGAATTCCCCGGGCAGGACGACTTGGTGACCATCGTCGAGAGCGAGGACACCGAGAAGAACCGGCAATTCGTTGAGCGCCTGGGGGCGCGGCTGGATCAGGCGACCAATCTCTTCACCGACGTCATCTACAAGGGTGACCTCAAGATGATGGGGCCGAAGGCGTTATTGTTCATGACCAACGAAACGCAGTTGGTCGAGTTGCAACAAACGCTGAAGGACTACCGGCCGTTCATCCAAAGTTTTTCGCGCGCCACGAACCTCAATTCGCTCTTTCGGCTGGTCAATCAACAATTCCGCACGGCCAAGCAGGAGCAGAACGCGGATAACGATTCGATGGTCCGAGCCTTGCCAGCGCTCGAGCGCATCATCAATCAGGCGGGCGACAGCTTGTCGCGGCCGGGCAGGCCGCCATCGCCGGGGATCGAGGCGTTGTTCAGCGGCGGGGAGGAAGCGGAAGAGAGCCAATACATCGTTTTCGCCAAGAATCGGATTTATCTGGTGACCGCCCGGGCCCGCACCGAGGAACTGAACGGCGCCGCCGTGGAGAAATTGCGTGAACTGGTCCGCGCGACGCAGGCGGAAGTCCCGGGGGTCAACGTCGGGATCACGGGCGAATCGGTGCTTGAATTCGACGAGATGAACCAGTCGCAACACGACACGACGCTCGCCACGACCGTATCGCTGGCGTTGGCCGCGCTGATCTTCATCTACGGTTACCAGGAAACCGGACGGCCGATCAAGGCGACGCTCTGCCTGGTCATCGGGTTGGGCTATACGATGGGTTTCGCGACCCTGGTCGTGGGTCATTTGAACATCTTGACGATCACCTTCGTGCCGATGTTGATCGGGATCGCCATCGATTTTGGCGTGCATCTGATCTCCCGTTACGAGGAGGAGTTGCGGCTGGGGCATAGTGACCGGGAGGCCCTGGAGAAGGCGATGGTGTTTACCGGGATGGGTATTTTTACCGGTTGTTTCACGACGGCTGGCGCCTTCCTGGCGATGGCGGTCACGAACTTCAAGGGCATCCAGGAAATGGGGCTGATCGCAGGCGGCGGGCTGCTCATCTGCCTGGTTCCGATGATGACGATGCTCCCATCGCTGCTGCTGCGTGGGCGTCAAAACGCGTTGGACCACCGGCCGGCCCAGGAGCCGATCAAACGGATGCGCCTCGAGCAGTGGTGGTTGAGCCGGCCTTGGCTGGTGGTCGGATTCACGGCGACGACTTGCGCGCTGGCGTTGACCCAGTTTCACAAGGTCTATTTCGACTACAATCTGCTCAACATGCAAAGCGCCGGGCTGCCGGCGGTGGTGTTCGAGAAAAAGCTGATCGAATCGACTCCGAAATCAGTTTTGTTTGGCGCCGTGCTGGCGACGAATTTGCAGGACGCGACCCGTTTGGAAGCCCGGATTCGGGCGTTGCCGGCGGTGGAAAGCGTTGACTCGATGGTTCCGTACCTCACGGGGGACCAGACCCGGAAGCTGCAAATGATCGGCGAGATCAAACGCGAGGTTTCGGCGATCCATTTCGCGGAGGACGACGACGAGTTTTCGACGCCGAACCGCGCGCGCGCGGCGACGGAGGTCGAAACGCCGCGGGTCAAGGGAACGACGGCGGACTTGAAGGAATTGACCTACACCTTGACCGTTCTGCAAGGGTACTTGAGTTACGCGTTGGACGCGGTGCAGAAAGAGGGCAACCAGGAGCTTTACCGGCAGTTGAAATCGTTGCGCCAGGCGATCGGCCAGTTTGTCGCGCGCGTCAACGCCGGCGATCCGTTGGAGGTGGCGTTCAAGATCGCGGCGTTTCAACACGCGCTGTTCCAGGATATTCGGGACACGTTTGCGGCGATTCAGAATCAGGACAATTCAGCGCCGCTTCAGCCGCAGAACCTGCCGCCGGTCTTGCGGGATCGTTTCATCGGACGAACGGGCAAAATCCTGCTCCAAGTCTATCCGAAGAAGGACATCTGGCAGCGGGAGCCGCAGGAGGAGTTTGTGAAGCAGTTGCGGACGGTCGATCCGGACGTAACGGGCACGCCGGTCCAGCTTTACGAATACACTTCGCTGCTGAAGGACAGTTATGTGCGCGCGGCCTGGTACGCGCTGGGCGCGATCATCGTGCTGGTGTTTTTCCACTTTCGCACGCTTTCGAGCGTGGTCTTCTCGCTGCTCCCGGTCATGATTGGCACGATCTGGCTGGTCGGGTTCATGGGGCTATTCGGTATCCCGTTCAATCCGGCCAATATCATGACGTTGCCCTTGGTGATCGGAATCGGGGTGACCAATGGCATCCACATCCTCAACCGGTTCGCCGAGGAAAAAACGGCGGGCATCTTCGGGAAAAGCACAGGCAAGGCCGTCTTGGTCTCCGCGTTGACCACGATTTCGGGCTTCGGCAGCCTCATTTTGGCCAAGCACCAGGGGATTGCCAGTCTCGGCTACGTGATGGCGACCGGGACCGCCGCCTGCATGATTGCCGCTCTGACTTTCCTGCCGGCCGCGCTGAAACTGACTTATGGGAGCGTCGATGAAATAAAAAACCCAATGCCGAACATGCACGAACGGCATTGGGCCCGGAGGAACCGAGGTAAAAACCTCAAGTAATGGCGATACTCTACCCCGCCCATTCTCAAAGTCAAATGCTAAATGGAAAATGGGCGATTTGTTGGCTGGATTGGGTCAAAAAGCTAGCGATAACGTTATCGCTCGGGCCTGTCGCGGAGAGTAAGACCCCGCGGATCGTCCCCCGGAACGGCTCTAATTTCGGTCGTTTATCGGATTTTTGAGGGCGTTTCCGACGCTTTTGGCGTCCGGCCGCCGTGGGGTCAGCGTTCGCCGTTCCGAGTTTTTGCCGTAACGATCCGGGCGCAACCGCTGTCAATAGTCATGCCGGACTGCCTGACCGCGCGCCGGGCGCTCTTCGCGCAACCGTCCCGGCGCCGGAAGGAGCGAGGAATTGCTGATGCCGAAACGCTTTTTATTGTAATGGCCCCGCCCGAATGAGTGTCACGATCATGGAAGACGCGCCGTTCGACGTGCCCGCCTGTCTTGAACGCGTCCGGCAAAATGACGAAGCCGCGGCGCGCCTGCTGGTCGAGCATCTGTATCCGTGCGTGATCCGCGTCGTCCGCGCCCGGTTGCCACGGCGGCAATCGGAAGAGGACCTGGCGCAAGAGATATTTTTGAAGATGTTCGCGAAATTGGACCAATATCAGGGAAATTGCCCGCTGGAACATTGGGTCTCCCGGATCGCGGTCAATCACTGCCTCAACGCCCTGCGCGCGCAAAGCATCCGCCCGGAGTGGCGCTGGGCCGATCTGTCCCAGGAAGAAGCCGACGCGTTGGACGCGGTGGCCTCGTCGCCCGACGCGAACCCGCACCCGGCCCAGGCGTTGGGCGCGCGCGAATTGGTCGAGAAACTGCTCGGCGCCTTGGCTCCGGAGGACGCGTTGCTCCTCCGACTGTTGGAATTGGAGGAGCGCTCGATCGCGGAAGTCAAGGCGTTGACCGGCTGGTCGGGGACGCGGATACGCGTCCGCGCCTTCCGGGCGCGCCGCAAGCTGAACCAGCGGTTTGCCACGCTGGCGCGGGAAGGAAAACTTTGAGCCAACTCGATCCCCAACTGAGCGGCTTGTTCCGGTGGGCGCGGCGTTGCCCAGACCAGCGGCCGCCGCCGGAGGCGCCGTTTGGTTTTTCGGCTCGTGTCGTGGCCCGTTGGCAAGCGGAGGACCGAACGCCAGCTCCGTTTCTCGGCGCGCGGGCGCTGGCGCTCTCGGCCTGGCTGTCGGCGGGGATGATCGTGGGTGGATTGGCCCTCTTCGCCCATCAATCACGGCCGCCCGAAAACGCTTATGATTTCACGCCGGCTTACCAGTTGGTGGCGCAGAACATCACACGATGAAGCTTTGGCATTACGGCAAAATCACGCTGGTATTATCGCTGGTCTTCTGCGCCGGCGCGGTCAGCGGCAGTCTGGTGACCGCCCACGTGATCAAAAAGGCGCTCGAGAACAGCCTGAAATTTGACCACTGGACGACCGGCGCCATGGATGTTTTGCAGAGCAAGTTGAATCTCAAACCGGCGCAACGGGAGCGGGTCCAGGTGATCATCGATCAGATGGGCCGCGAGATTAAAGGGGCGTTTTCGCAGGCGATCGACCAAACTGGGCAGAGCCTGGTGCGTTCGCAGCGCCTGGTGGATCAGGAGCTTGATCCGGGCCAGCGAGTCGTTCACGCCGAGATGAAACGGCAATTCCGCGCCGACCTGAAAACCAAGTTAAATATCGACTTGCCGCCCGAGTGACGGGCTGGCCCGCTCGTCGGCCCGAGTGGGCGCCGGGGTAATCCTTTGGCCGGCGACCGCCGGCGTCAACCAAACCAAAAGACGACTATGAGAATGAAACAGTTAATATTGGCCGCCGGCCTCGCTGGCGCGCTGTGCTTCCACGCGGAACGGGCGCGCGCCCAAGGGGGGCCGCCAGGCTTTGGCGGTCCCGGCGGATTCGACCCCGCGGCCATGCAAAAAATGATGCTCGACGCGTACCGGGAACAGCTTGAGGTCAAGGACGACGCCGAATGGAAGTTAATCCAGGAGCGGGTTCAGAAAGTCATGGACGCCCGGCGGCAAATCGGCTTTGGCGGCGGCGGCGGCGCGATGATGGCGCGCATGTTCCGGCGCAATCAGGGCGGCGACGGCGCCCCGCCGCCCGATCGCCCGCGCTTCGGTCCCCAGCCCAGCCCCGAGGAAGAGTCGCTCCAAAAAGCGATCGACAATAAAGCCTCGAGCGCCGAGCTGAAAGCCGCGCTCGCCAAACTCGTCGAGGCTAGGAAGCAGAAGCAGGCCAGTTTGGAGAAAGCGCAGGAAGACCTGCGGCAATTGCTCTCGGCGCGGCAGGAAGCCATCGCCACGGTATCTGGATTGCTTTGAACCAGCGGCGGCTCGGCCTAGTTCGGTCGAGATCGACGCGCATCCGTATTTCTCGCGGGGCGCCGTTTTCGGGCGGCGCCCCGAGGGCGTTGTTATATCAGGGCATAGGGTGATTGGAGCGGTCTCCGCTGCACCCGAGACCCGCCGATCATCCAGCCCGCGGTAGGGGTTGAAATAGGGGGCGCTTCGTGCTCAGCAGAGTCGTGGAGGCCAGCCTCTCCGGCGCGGTCAGGCGCCGGCCGTCCGGTTCACCGCAACTATTACCAAAACGAATGAAGAAAATCCTTGTGCCGCCAGTTTTTTCTTTGTAAAAACCGCGTAACAACTCACAACAACCGACTGGAAAGCTATGAACAAGTTGAATACATACCATCCCACGATCGTTCGTAATTCCCTTCGTCTGCCGCTAGCCATTGGCCTAGGCGCCGGACTCGTAACCGCTATCACCCAAGCCGTTTACGCGCAACAGGCGACGAACGAACCGGTCAAACTTGAAAAAGTGGTCGTCACCGGTTCCAACATCCCCACGGCGGATACAGTCGGGCCTTCCCCGGTCGAAACCATCTCCGCCGTCGATATCGAGAAAACCGGGTCGCAGGATGTGCTCCAATTACTCAAGAAAATCAGCACCTCATTCGCCGGCGCCGGCAACGTCGGGCAGACCCTGAACAACGGTGGTTACGGCGAAGCCAACGTCGCGTTGCGCAACCTGCCGACGCTCGTTTTGTTGGATGGCCGCCGCCTGGTCGGCACGCCATTCTCCGCCCTCTCCAGCGGCTCGTCGCTGGTTGACCTCAACACGATTCCGGTCTCGATGATCGAGCGAATCGAGGTTCTGAAGGACGGCGCTTCCTCCATTTATGGTTCCGACGCCATCGGCGGCGTGGTGAACATCATCATGAAGAAGGGTTGGAACGGCGTTGAGCTTTCCGGACGCTATGGGTTTGCCACCAAATCCAATGTGACGGAACAACGCGCTTCCATCGTCGCGGGTACCGCCAATGACACGACCTCGTTCCTGGCGGGCGCGAGCTACTATCATGCGGATCCGTTGCTGGCCAAAGATCGGGCGGTCGCCTCGTCAGGGATTCAGGACTTGGCGAATCTCAATCTCAATCCGCCCAGCTATATCAGCCCGTCCTACCCCGGTCGCGTTGACAGTTTCATCCTCGCCGGTTCGCCCTTCGCGATCGGCGCGCCGGGCTACAACCCGGCCATCACGACGCCGGTGGTTGATGGCAAGCAGTATAATAGCGTCGCGGCCTACAACGCGGCCCATCCCGGGGTCTATCTCCCGCTTAGCTCGACGCCGCTCGGCGCGCAACTCAACGCGGCGGGCGTCGGTGGCTATCCGCTCCTGAACACGACCGACTTCGGGTCGATCTCCATTGAAAAGCAGGATCGGCGCGAGGCCTTCGCCAACGTGGATCACGATCTCTTTGACAAGAAGATGCAGATTTTCGGCAGCTTCCTGTTTTCCGATAACAGCAGCGAAGGCGCGTTGGCTCCGTCGCCGGTTTCCTCGCTCGGTTTGCTTAATATCGCGGTGCCGGCGAATAACCCCTACAATCCGTTCGGCATCGCTTTGGGCGCCAATGGCGGGGCGGGCAGTCCGCGCGTCCGCAGCCGGTTCGTCGATACCGCTGACCGGGTATTCGATTCAAAGTCGGAGACCTATCATTTCGTGGCCGGCTTGAAGGGCGACCTGGGTGGTGGCTATACCTACGAAGGCGCATACACCTACAACCGCAGCGACGAGACCCAATACACCAAGAACGCGATCAACGGCGCGGCCTTGAACCTGGCGTTGCAGCCGGATTTCAACGCCGATCCGAGCGGCAAGCTTAGCAAGCTGACTGATCCCGTGACGGGCGCGGCGATTCCGACCTACAACATCTTCGCTCTCTCGGGCGTCGGCGCCAACTCGCCGGCCACCCTCAACGCCTTGCGCACTACCCTATTCAATACCGGTACGGCCGAGGAATGGGGCGTCGATGGCCACATCAACGGCACTCCGTTCGAATTGCCCGCCGGCCAAGTGGCCTTCGCGGTGGGCGGTGAGTTTCGCCATGAATCACTGTCGCTGGACTCGGACGGGTTGACCTCCCAGAATTTGGTTCCCGGATTGAGCTTTGCCGGACGGTTTCCGGGTGGCAGCCGGGATCAGGGCGCGGGTTTTGCCGAAGTGGTCATTCCCGTATTTTCACCGACCTATAACGTTACGGGCCTTCATAGCCTGGAGATCACCACCTCCGGTCGCGTCGAGCAACTCACTCCGGGTGGGAACTCCGCCGTCCCGAAGGTTGGCGTTCGCTGGCAGCCGATCGACGAACAGTTGACGGTGCGCGCCTCCTATTCGGAGGGTTTCATCGCTCCGACCCTCTACTCGCTGTTCGGCCCCACGCGCATCAGCAACCCGACCATCACGGTCGCCGGCAGCAGCGGTCAGATTCAGTCGTCCTTGCCGACCAACCCGAACCTGCCGCCGTCCACCTCCGAGAACTATACCGCGGGCGTGGTTTATTCGCCCAAACAGATTCCGGGGTTGACGGTCAGCGCGGACTTCTACCACATTGTTCAAGACGGGATTGCCTACAATCCTGACGCGAACGCGATGGTCGCGAGTCTCAACGCTTCCGGCTCAGCGTCGCCTTGGGCCAATGGGTTCTCCTTCAGTGACGGCACCCACCTGACGACGACCGCGCCGAACCAGGTAACGCTCGCGAACTTCGGCAATCTGAATATTCCGAGCCTCCCCGGCGCTTCGCAACGGACGGACGGCATTGACTTCGGCGCGAATTACAGCATCCCGACGGATAGCTACGGCAAGTTCGACATCTGGGCGAACGCGAATTTGCTCTTGAGCTACTACTTCCAAAGCGGTCCTTCGGCGCCGGCCTACAACTACGCCGGTTTCTACACCGACCCGCAGGTTATCTCGGGTTATCAAGGGACGCTGCCGGACTTCATCATCACGACCGGCCTGACGTGGGAATTCAAGAACTTCACCTACTCGGTCAGCGCCAAGTACATTCCTGAAGTCATCGATCCGGGCGACACGTTCCCGACCGCTGGTTCGCCGGTCAACGATTACACGGTCGATGGCAGCATCTGGAAGATTCCGGCCTACTTCACGATCGACATGCAGTTGGCCTACGAATTCGACAAAGGCAGCGCCGACAAAAAGTGGTTTAGCGGCACCAAGCTCGCCGTGGGCGTGAATAACATCACGGACGAGGCCCCGCCGTTCATCTCCTCTTCCTCGGAAGATCAGACGGATAAATCGACCTACGATATCCTGGGCCGGTTCGTTTACTTCGAAGTTTCCAAGAAGTTCTGACGAACACCGGCGCCGTAAGGCGGCCTTTTTACGGGCGGTTCCGCGAGCGGAACCGCCCTTCTTGTTTTTACGATCGGAGAAATCGAGCTTGAGGGCTGGCAACCCGCGGTCGTCCGCGCTACGCGTTCGACGGCGCCTACGGGTCTATTTCGCTGCCGGCGGCGGCGCCGGGTGAGGATCGGCTGGCAGCAATTCCTTGAGCGCGCGAAAGGGATGAAGCGGCGCGAGCAGGAATTTGGGGATGAACATCGGTGAAGATTTCGGGTCGGACAAGGTGCCGGTCACTTTGTATTCGAACAGCTTTTCCAGTGGGGCCAGCGCGAGGTTGAAGATCGGGCCGACCATCCAGGCATGGTGAAAGACTTCGGCCTGGACGCCCGCGTTGACCCGCGTTTCGAAATCGACCGTCCCGTCGTAGCGTAGGCGGAAGACGGGAGCCCGGATTTCCAAATCACTGGTCCGGATCACGCTATTCGTGATCGTGAAGTTCGCCGTGCCGGCGCTGGCGCGCATGCTGCCCAACCCGGGCGACACCGCGTTGAGCACGGGTGAGAAGATGCCGAAGATCGGCACGTCCCAGAGATACCCGTCTCGCAAACGGGCCGAACCGTAACCTTGCCAGCTCAAACGATCCTGAGTATTCGCGGAGGTGATGACCACACGACCGCTCACGGCTCCTTCCAGGCGATTGGTGGAGGCGTTGATATCAGCCATCAATAACTGCAAGTCAAGGTCCTGGGCGTCGCAGGTGAAATTGAAATCGTTGCCGACCGCCGGAGAGAAATCGAAGTTCAGATTTCCCTGCGCGTGGCCGCGATACGCGCTGGCCCGCGCCTGGGTGATGGCGAGCGTGTCGCCCACCCAATCGACATTGCCCGAGACTTCGGGGGCGTTGAACATCAGGCAATGGAGTGGGCCGCCTTCGACCTGGAAATGCAAATCGGCGCGGCTCGGGTGCAAGGCTCGATAGGAGCCGCGCACGCGGACGTTCGGGGGCGTTTTGAAGTGGTAGGGCAGGATCGCCGCGGTCGCCTTCGGCCCGATCGCGCGGGTCACCGCCAGGGCGTCGATGTTGCCGACCACGTTCGTGAAGAAGATCGTCTGGGATTCAACGTCGAACCCCAGCGCCTCGGCCGTTACTTCGCGCCCGTCGCGGCGCAGGCGCAGGCCGGTCACGCGGACAAAAAGATTCGTGTAATCGACGTTCGCCTGCAATTCCTCGGCGGCTTCACCGCGGACGACGAAATTCGTCGCCGCGACGCGGATGGTCGCGCCGATGGTCTCGGGGGCGAACCAGCGGCCCCAGACCTGGCCTTCGATGAGCGGCGGCGCGGCGACGCGCAGTTGATCGAGAACCTTTTGCGCCGGCGGATCGAGCAACGGGCGCAGCGATTGCAGGTCGATCAGGCTCCGGATCCGCCAATGGTAATCATGGGTTTGAATGTTTCCCGCGTAGGCCAGATCGACCCGGCCCTCCGGCCGGGTGACCGCGAGGTCCGGCAGGCTCCAAACCAGATTCGAATACGCGAAGTGGGATTCCGCGCCGGTGACGTTCAACCCGCGAAACGCGCCGCCGGAGCCTTGAAAATGGCCGGTCAACCAGATCGACGGCAGGACCTCCTCGCTCCACGCCGGGCTGGCGTTCGTCCAGGCGGGCAACCGCAGATGTACCTGCGCCGCCACGCGCGGCGGATGGTCCCAGGCGAACTGACCGAGCCAATGCTGGCCGCTGGCCGTCAGCAGCGGCATCGCGTGGCGCAAATCAAAGTCGGACTTGAACGTTGCGTCCAACCGGCGGGTCGGTATGTCGATCTGCGCTGAACCTTCGAAGGTTCCGCCATAGAGGCCGAGCTGAAGCCGCTCGATCGCGACCCGCGGCGCCCGCCAGGTTCCGGCGAGGCTTAGCTTTTGGACCGCGACGTCCCTGGTCGCCAGACCGGTGGCTTCCCCCTGCCAGTCCAGGACGAATGGCTCCAGCCGGGACCACCAGCCCCAGTCCGCGTTGGACGCCGGCCGAACTCCGGTTTCGGACGGCGTCAGCCGCCCGCTGAACGTGGCTTGCTCAGCCGTGGCGAACCGGGTCGTCGCGCGGGTCAGTCGCCATTCGAAGCTCCCGCGCGAGGGGATCGGATTGGTGACGGAATGCGCGACCTGAGCGCTCAGCCGGCTTTCATCCGTTTTGCCCCACGGAGTTTCTACCTCCAGTGATTCAATTTGCAGCTCCGTGCGGATCAACTCGCCTTCCGGCCGCGAATGCGCGGTCAGATCGACCCGGCGGGCGCCGCCCCACGGCGTGGCCACGCGACGGAGTTGCATCGTCCAATCGGCTTGCCGGGGAACGGGGTTGGTCCACGACTGGAGCAAGTGCAGGTTAATCCGCGATAATCCCGCCTTGCCCCACGGCGTCTCGCCCTGGTCGATTTTCAAATTGAGCGTCGCCTCGACGGTCGGTTCGGAGTTGGTCGCCTGGAACAGGCGCAGCGAGAGCAGCAGGTTCGTCAGACTGCCCCATGGGGTCACGGCGGCGGGCGCGCGAAAGTTCAGTTGCGCCCGGGCGCTGGCCGGGTCCCGCGCGTCGCCTTGGAGGGTCACGCGGAATTCCGGCGGCGCCGCGAAGCGGGATTTTTCCACGAAGTCCATGGCTTGCCGCAGCCGTTCCTGCCAGAGCGCCGGCCCCGGCGAGGCGGGCGTTTCCACGCGCGGCTTCCACCAGCGGCGCAGCTCGGAGGCGTGGTCGAGGTTGCCTACGACCCGCAGATCGGCGCCCAGGCAGGCGGCCTGAAAATGATCGAGCCGCCAGCGATCGTCGGGGAGAAAACGCAGCTGCGTGGTGATGCCCTCGACGGTGAACGAACGCGCCGCCGCGGGCGGGACAGTAACAGGCACGAGCAGGCGGCCTTGGCGAAGATTGAGGGACTCCACGCGGAAGTGAAAGCGCGCCAATTCCCAATAATCGAGCTTGATGACGGCCTCCTCGACCGCTAGTTGCGGGCCGTCGCGTTGCGCCGCGGCGCCGAGGTTGACCTCGTCGGCGACGATTCCGAGGTACCAATGGAGGCGCAGGCGCTTGAATTCAAGGTCGAGTCCGCGGGCGCGCAGCTCCTTCAAAAGCCGTGACTTCATGAACTCCGGCAGGCCGACGCGGTTGAGGCGGATGAGCGCCGCCAGGGAGAAGAGGACCAGGAAAAGCGCGGTGATGCGGCACCAGCGGAACGCGAGCCGAAACCTGCGCCAGAAGGATTTCTGGGCCGGTGCAGCCATAGTCAGCGCTTCGCCGCGGGCGCGGCCAGGTCGCGCTCCACGTCCAGAAAAAGCTTGCCGGGAAACTCGAAAATCACCCGCTTGCCCTCCAGCCAGACCGACGCGTAACAATGCCCGTGGGGCGAGAGGCGGCCAAACTCGATAGTGAGCTCTTCCGCCTTCGCCCCGCCGGCCAACGCGATGGTGACACGGCGTTCCCCGTCGGTCGGCCCGAAGCGATACCAGGCTTCATCACCGACGGCGGTCCAGTATTCCGCCCGCAGTTGACCCAGGCGATAGAGGGTTTCTTCCAGCGAAGCGGCGCCGATGGGGTCGAGCGGTCCGCTCGTGTCGGACCAGGCGCGGGCGGCATCCGGGGTCAACGTCCGCTGCCGGCCGGCTTGCGTGATGGTGACCTTGGTAACGTTCGTGGAATCGAAATTCCAGAGGTGGCGGTCGCGCAGTTGATAGGCCGCGTCCGGCAGTCGGGTCAGGCTCGCTTGCGGGAGGCCATAAAGCGAGCCTTCGTCGGTCCGCCGCGCGAGGACATTGGGTCCGCTGTTGGTTCCAAAGTCAATTTGGGCCACGATCGGATTCGTATTCCCGGGCGCCAATGAGGCGGGCGTGGCGACAAAAGTGTAGCGGCGACGGGGCGGGTCCAGGCCGTAACTGGAGAAATCAGTCACCACGTCTTTCTCGAAGGTCGCGATCTCGAGGCCGTTGACGTTGTTGAGGAAGCCGCCGACCAACTCTGGGTCGGCCGGAAAAGTAATCGGCCCCAGGTTGATCTGCCACGATTGGTTGGCCTGACGTTGGAGGACAAAATTCTCGGTGGCGCGCACCTCGACCCGTTCAATCGTGGAGGGAGAAAAGGTGACCAGGCGACGGTCGCGAAAGTCCGTCGAGCTGAATTGCAGACGGTCGGCCAATTCCCGGTCCACCAGGACGATGTTGGTGTGGCCAAAAAGACGGGCGTTGACGAGCGTCGGCGCATTGGTCGGGCTTTTGCCAAATTGCACGCGGAAAAGGTCGTTCGAGCCGCTGCCCAACGCCAATTCACTCTCCGGGGGTTGCAGTCCGAACGCGTCCAAATCCGGTGAGGCGGCGTCCGATACGAATTGCCGCACGCGGGCTTCTTCCAGGCGGCGAATCAGGTCGGTCAGGCGCGCGTTGTCCGCGCGCGCTTCCATCGGGCGGAGGAGCTGCCAGGGCTGCCCCGGCGCGCGGTGAAAGACGAGGGCGGGCCGCTGGCCGGCCCGAATCTCGACCCGGTCGTAGGCGACCCGCCGCAAGTCGATGAGATCACGGCTGCGCCAGGCGTTTGGCGAGTCCGGCAGTTGGTCAAGCAGCGCCGCGTCCACCACGTAAACCCCGGGCGTCCCGACGCGCAGCGCATAGACTTGATTGCTGCCGATCGTGCGGGCGCCGACCCATAGTTCGATCCGGTTGGTTCCGTTCAGCAGCGAAATGGCGGCGGTCGCCGGTTTCAAGCCGAAGGCCGCGAGGCCATCCTTCTGCGCGAGCGTCTCCTGGGCCGAAATGAAGGCGCGTTTTTGCAGGGAGTTCAGCGTATTGACGAAGCCTTCGATGGTCCGGGTTTCCGCCGGGTAAGCCAGCGGTTCGATCAACCGCCATTCCAGATTCGTGGCTTCGACGCGGATGGGGGCGCCGCCGGCCGGCGTGACCTCGATGCTATTGAGCGTCAGCAAGTTGATCGGCGCCAGCCACCGCGCCGCCAGTTCCTGGCGGCGCTCGGTATCCGGGGTGTGCCGTTCGAAGAAAAAAATGTAGGCGAACAGGCCGGCCGCCAGGATCAAGAGCCAACGCGTGGACTTGGAGTTCATCAGTGACGGCGTCGCAACCAGACGATCAATCCGCAGGCCATCACCGCTCCGGGGAAGCCGACCAGCAGAATGCCCTGCAGCAGCCGCATTTGTCCGACGGAGACGACGAGGGTGAATTCCTTGATCGCGCGGGGACCGATCTCCGCGAACTGCGGCGAGCGGTCCAGCAGCCAATTGACCGCGAGGCTCGCGAAGTCACGATTACCCTCCTGATCGATCAGGTAGTTGCTCAGAAACTCGGCGTCGCCCACCACCACCATGCGCGTCGCGCCATGTTCCGCGGTAACCCCTTGAACCTTTCCTTTCTCCACCGCGACCGCGACCGGGATGGCGCCTTCGTAATCCAGCGCCGAGTCGGCCCGGGGGACGCCCGTGCTGAACTCGGAGCGGGTGGCGCCCTGTGAACTGGTCAAAGCCAGCGCCTCGACCTTGGCGGCGTCGGGACCGCTCCGGCCGGCGCCGAGCTTCGCGACCGAGCGCGCGCCGGCGAGCAGGATGGAGGTCCGCGCCAGGGGGCTGACAATCGGATGCGCGCTAAACTCCCGCACTTCGATCAGGTCTTCTTTGCCCGCTGCGACTTGATTCTGTTTATTGAGATCGACAACCACGTTGTTCCCCAGCGCGACGCCCCACTTGGCGAGGACTCGCTCCAACCCGGACCGAGTGATGTGGCCGGTCGAGTAGGTGACGTAGCCGGCGAGCAAAAGGAGGCGGCCGCCTTGCTCGAGGTATTCATCGACCCGCTGCAATTCCGCGGGCGAGAACGGTTTCTCCGGCGCCGCGATGACCAACAAACCGCAGTCCGCCGGCACGCCTTGCGCCCCGGAAAAAATCAGCTTCTCGAAGACGATGTTCTTTTCCTTCAAGAGCGCCGCGAATTCCGAGTAGCCCGATTGTTCGGTGTTGTCGGGATCATGCTCGGCGTGGCCTTGCAGAAAATAAGCCTTGGGGACGTTGGGATCCAAAAGCCCGGCCAGCGCCGACGAGAAAAGCATTTCCCCGCGGAACGCCGTCCGGGGAACCTCCTTGCTCTGGCCCGAGATGAGTTTGGACGTATCGTAGTCGGAGAGTTCGCTGGCCCGCACCACTTTGACCCGCCCGTTCCACTCGAAGACGATTAAATCCTTGTCTTTCTGGCCGATCAACGGATAGCGGGCCTGGAGGCGTTTGGCTCCGGTCGGATCGGTCTGGGAGTCGATCGTCTCGACCACGATGTGAGGACTGGCCGATTGATACTCGCTGAGCGAACCGGCGACCAACTGATATAACGACGACTCCGGGTCGGTATCGAAGAAAACCACGACTTTGACGTCGTTGGTCAAACTATGGAGCAACCTCAACGTCAGGGGCGAAAGTGGGGGTTGCGCGCCGTTGGCCCACTGAAAGCGGTGATAATGCCGGGCCGAGAGATAATTCACCATGACCAGGACCGCGAGCGCCGCCACGGCGGAGACGAAGACGTTGAAACCGGCGCCAAAACGGCGGCCGGTCGAGAAGCTGGGCGGGCTGGAGGGTTCGCTCGTCATCCTATTTCCACCGCCGGCTCTCCACCGCTTTGACGGTTAGAAACAAAAAGAAGGCGGTCAAACTAGCGTAGTAGCAGACGCACCGCGTATCGACGACGCCCCGCGCGAAATTCTGCATGTGCTCGGGCATCGCCAGATAGCCGAAGAATTTGCCGGCCACGCTCGACCGGACCGTATTGCTGTAGGCCATCACGCCGAGCATGAAGAGCGTGATCCCCAGCGCCAGGCTGATCATCGCGGCGACGATCTGGCTGCGCGTCAGCGACGAGGCAAAACAGCCCAGCGACATGTAGAGCGCCCCGAGCAGAATAATGCCGAGGAAGGTCGCCGCCGTTCCGCCCGGATCGAGCGATGACGCGTCGTTCGTATAGTGGCGCACGATGAACAGGCAGCCGAGCAACGGCAGCCACAGAATGACGTAGAAGAGCAGCGCGCCGCTGAACTTGGCGAGCACCACTTGGGCGTCGCCGACCGGCGCCGTCATCAGCGTCTCGTACGTCCCGCTGAATTTCTCGAGGGCGAACGTGCGCATGGTAATGATCGGCGCCGCCAGCAGGATGATCAGCCAAAAGTACATCGTGTTGTAAAACAGCTCGGTGATGCGCATCGACGAAGGAAGGTTGTTAAGCGCCGTCAGGATGCTCACGAAACTGAGGCCCAACAGGAAGAGCACGATCGTGATGGTGACGTAACCGGCGAGCGAATAGAAGTAGCTCCCCAATTCCCGTCGCACCAGCGTCAGATAAGCCTGCATCAACGTTCCTCCTCTCGCTCGGCTTTGGTGAAATGGACGAAGATATCCTCGAGCGAGTATTCCCGGCGCGTCAACTCGCGCAGCCGCCAGCCGCGGGCGCGGACCTGCTCGAAGACCAGCGGCCGGAGATCGAGTCCGGCCCGCGGCGTCAGCGAGCAGCGCCAGTATTCACCCTCGGACGCGGCGACGTCAAAGCGCTCGACCTCGGCCATTTGCTCCCAGCAATCCCGCAGTTCCGCGAGCGGCGCGGCGATTTCGGCGCTGACCAAACCTTCCGAACTAATCGTTTGCCGGAGATTCTCCGCCGTGTCCGCGGCGATGATCTTTCCCTGGTGCAGAATGATGACCCGATTACACGTCATCTCGACTTCGTGCAGGATATGGGTCGAGATCAGAACCGTCCGGTCCCGGCCCAGGTCCTTGATCAATTGGCGGGCGGCGCGAATCTGGTTGGGATCCAGGCCGTTCGTCGGCTCATCGAGAATCACCAATTCCGGCTCGTGCACCAAGGCGTCCGCCAGGCCGACGCGTTGCCGGTACCCTTTCGAGAGCTGCCCGATGATGCGGCGCCCCATATCGGTCAGGCCGCATTGCGCCAGCACGGCGTCCACCCGCTCGCGTGAGCGGGTCCGGCCCAGGCCCTTGAGTCGGGCGCGAAATTTCAAATACTCGCGCACGCGCATGTCCGGGTGCAGCGGGTTGTTTTCCGGCATGTAACCGATGCGCCGGCGCACTTCGTCGGCTTGCGTGAAAACGTCGAAGCCGGCGACTCGCGCGTGTCCGGAACTGGCCGGCATGTAGCACGAAAGGATGCGCATCGTCGTGCTTTTGCCCGCGCCATTCAGGCCCAGCAGGCCGACGATTTCACCGCGCCCGACCGAAAACGAAAGTCCCTGGACCGCGGTGCGGCTGGCGTACCGCTTGGTCAGGTCGGATACCTCGATCATCGGGCTATCGCTCATGCCATCGGCCCCCGCGTCGATGCGCGCCGATGAGCGCCGGCCGGGCAATGGATCGGGCAGGTTGGAACGAAACGAATTCGCGCCGCCAAACCGGCCACCGCGATCGCCGTGGAAAAGGTCTGAAAGTTCATCGCACCGCCACTTCCACCGTGCCGGTCTGCTGGAAAATGTTCACTCCGCGGCGGATTTCTACAAGCACGTCCAAGACGACCTTTTCGCCATGTTTTTTACCGTAGAGAATCTTCGCCGCGTCCACCATTTGCTCCGTCGCCTGGCCGTTGATCCCGCGAATGAGCATCCCGGGCGTCAATTGCGCCTTATCCGCCGGTCCGTCTTCGTCCACGGATTTGATTATCAAGCCGTTATTTCCGGCGCGGCGCAATCGTTCGGCGACGGGCGGCGCCAGCTCCTCGAGGGTCGCGCCGAGAATCTTGCGGACCAAATCGGCGTTGAAAAACGCCTTCTCGGGGATCAGTTTGACGGCGATCGTCCGGGATTTGCCGTCGCGCTGAACGTCGAGTTGAACTGGCTGCTCCTCGCCGGCCACGGACAGCTTCCGGCTGAACTCAATCAGGTTGCGCGTGGGCCGCCCGCCCATGCCAGTGATCGCGTCGCCGACTCGCAATCCCGCTTGCGCCGCCGGGCTATCGCTCTGAACCGAAACGACCGTCAACCCCTGTTGGTCGGCTCGGACGCGCGCGCCGAACCAGAGTTGTTTCAGAATTTCCGGCGTGAGGATTTCGGAGAGCGCTTCCGAGATGCGTTTGATCGGGATCGCGAACCCGATGCCGTGGCCCTCGGGCTTGTAGGCGACGTTCATCCCGATCAATTCACCGCGCAGGTTAATCAGCGGGCCGCCGCTGTTGCCGGGATTGATCGCGGCGTCGGTCTGGAGGCAGTCGGCGACGTAGAGTGGCTCGCCTTCCTCGGGCGGGCGGCGGTTTTTTGAGCTGAGAATGCCGCGGCTGACCGAACCGCCCAAGCCGAACGGGTTGCCCAGCGCGATGACCGTTTCACCGAGCAGCAGATCGTCATCGGCGGCGAACTTGACCGCCGGGAATTTCTCACCCGGCTTGGTCCGCAGATGCAGCACCGCCACGTCGCTCTTGCTCGTCCAGACTTTCTCGGCCGCCTCGTATTCGCGGCCATCCTGAAACTTCACCCAGACCCGCGTCGCTCCGTGCACCACGTGCTCGTTCGTGAGCACAAAACCATCTTCGTCGATGACCACCCCCGAACCGATGCTGTAACGCGGCTGCTTGGCGCTCTGGTAACCGAAGAAATTCCGGCGAAACTGATCGAACGGGTCCGTGCTCTCGACCATCGTTTCGGTCCCAATATTCACGACGCACGGCATCACCTTCTCGATGACCGCGACGGTCAGGTCGCGGCGGACGTCGGTGACCTCGGCTCGCGCCCGCGCTGGACCCGCGGCGACGCCGCCCAGCAACGCCAGGCCCAGCGGCCCGCAAACCGACCGGAAGAGCTGTCTAAATCTATTAAACACGGCAATTTAGAGACAAAGTGGCGCGGCGTTCGTTCATTCCCGGACCGGACGAGACAGACGGGCCGCGGTGGGACTCTGACGCAGCCAGCGCTAAATTGCAATCGTTAGCGCCGCCGCCGTCACTTAAACGGTCGTGCCCTGGGTCATTCGGGACGGCTGCAGGCCGGAACATCTCGTCCGACCCCGCTTTGGGCTACGAAGCGGCCCGATGGCTCAAAGTTTAGCCGCTTCGGCCCCCTCGAAATTGCTTGTGCCACCGCGTCAGCCTGAATTATACCGCTGAAGCCGAGTGTCCGACCTTTCACCCAATCTCTACGCGCAGTGGCGCCGCCAGAGCGCCGGCCCGGACCTATTGCGCGATTCGCCGCCTTCGCCACCCGAGCGGCTGCTGCAACACGTCTGGCAGCATCAACGCCTGCAAGCTGATCGTTTACTGACGTTGGACGGAAAGCCGGTCCGGGTTCTTCATCCGGGATTCTGGAATTACGAGTCCGGACCCGATTTTCGCGGCGCCGTGATCCAGCTCGGCGGCGCGGCGCCCGTCAGCGGCGACGTCGAAATCGACCGGCAGGCGGCCGATTGGTTCCATCACGGCCATGACCGCAATCCCGCCTACGCCGGGGTGATTCTGCACGTCATTTGGGACGGCGCGGCGGCAGCGGCGGGCGCCTTGCCGACGCTGGCGCTCGAATCCCGCCTCGACGCGCCCTTGGCGGAACTGAGCGCCTGGGCGAGCGGCGAAGTCGGCCCGAGCGGCGCCCTGAACGGCCAATGCTCGGCGCCCCTGCGTGGACTGGCCCCGGCGATCACCGATGAATTGCTCCGTCAAGCCGCGCAAATCCGCCTGCAACGCAAGGCCGCCGATTTCGAGGCGGCGGCCCGCCAATCCGGCTGGGAAGGCGCGTTGTGGGAAGGCTTGTTCGGCGCGCTCGGCTACAAGCATAATTTCTGGCCCATGCGCCGGCTGGCCATGTTGCGGCCGCGGTACGCGGCCGCGGCCGACTCGGGAGCGGAGCCGGTCCTGGCGTTGCAGGCCCGGCTGCTGGGGTTGAGCGGTCTTCTGCCGGCGGACCTCGAACGCGTGCCCGCCGCGCCCGGCGAGTATCTTCGCCGCATCTGGGACCATTGGTGGCGCGAGCGGGACCAGTTCGCCGACGACGTGCTGCCGCGGTCGCTGTGGCGCTTCAATGGCCTTCGCCCGGCCAATCACCCGCAACGCCGCCTGGCCCTGGCGGCCCATTGGCTGGCGAGCGGCTCGCTGCCCGAGCGCCTGGAACGTTGGTTTCTGGCGCCGGCGCCTGATCACCGGCTCGGGGCGTCACTGTTGGAAATACTGCAAGTGGAGCGCGACGATTTCTGGTCGTGGCATTGGACGTTGCGCTCCCGCCGATTGCCGCGGGCGCAGCCATTGCTCGGGGCGCAACGGGCCACCGACCTCGCCATCAACGTTATTCTCCCCTGGCTCTGGATGCGCGCCGTGGCGGGCCGCAACGACGCCCTCCGCGCGGTCGCCGAGCGCCGCTACTTCGCCTGGCCGAAAGCCGAGGACAACGCCGTCCTGAAGCTGGCCCGCCGGCGCCTGCTCGGCCCCGGTTCCGCGCGCGCGCTCAAGACCGCCGCCGAACAGCAGGGTTTATTGCAAATCGTCCGCGATTTTTGCGACCACTCGAACGCCGTCTGCGAACAATGCCCGTTTCCCGAATTAGTGCGCTCGATCCCCACCCCGCAACGCGAGACCTCAGACCGGCTGGAGAACCGAGCGACGCCGGGTTGACAGTTGCTTTAAGGTTTAAATCCGCCGCGGCAAAGCCATTGGCGAACGCGAGCGCGGCGTCCCCGCCGGACAGATTGTGAGCGCGCCAAACTTAAGGCGCGAAGCTCACTCCTTCTCTTTTTCCTCGCCCTTCGCCCATTTGGGACGCTCGATGACCGTCCCATCCGCGGAGACCGCGAATTCGCCGGATCGGCCTCCCTTGGTCACCTCCGCTTCATAAGCGACAATTGGTAATGGGAACTTCGTAACTTTGACGGCGCCGGTCGATTTGTCCTTTTCGGCCCGGGCGTACTTGCGGCTGATCTCGGTCGTTTTCACTTTGAGGCCCTTGGTCAACTTCTTGAGCGCCGTGGCCGCCGCGGCCGGAAACGTTCTCAACTCGGCGGTTTCTTCCGTGTTCAGCAGGACGCCTTCCGCCGTGACATCGCCCTCGAGGCTTTTGCCGTTGAAGTCGAAAGCGACCTCGTAAAACTCGATCCCGTCCTCGGTCTCTTTGCCGACGTTGGTGATTTTTGCGCCCGGATGCACGGTCGTAATCGCCTGGGTAATTCGGGTGGTCGTGGCCGCGTCCGGTTTATCCGCGGAGACGGCGACGAACGCGCAGCTAAACGCGAGCACGCTGATCGTGGCAAACACGCGGAGCAGTTTTATGTCATTCATAATTCGTGGTATTGAATCTTCGAGCTATTGGGGCGCGGCGAAAGTGTCGCCGTTGTTCTGAGAGACAAACATATCGCGATGAATCCGCGCTGAAGTGAGGATGACGGTTTTGTCATGCTGGGCGAGTTCACTATGCGGTGACGGGACCGCCGTCGGCAATCGGAATGGTGGGGCGAGGCTCTGCTCCGCCTCCGCTCTAGGCGTAGGCGGGCGAGCCGTGGAAGATTCGGGCAAGCCGCCGGCGTCCGAAACCAGTCACGGCTCGGCGGAGCCTCGCCCCACCAGTAAGGAGTTTAGCGCCTCACGGCGGTTGCGGGTATCCCCGCGTTGAAGCGTTACAACGCGTTGCCAAGCGCCATGTCTTCCATGACGGCCAGGGCGGTCGCCTCGGTCACCGCGTTGACGTCAGCATGGCGGGCGACGCGGGTAAGCGGATGCTTGTTGAGGACCTCGGCGGCGGTGGCTTGGCCGATGATTTTCGCGTCGCTGAGGCGGACCGCGGTCGCTTGAATGTCCGGCAGGGAGTACGGTTTATCGCCGCCCACGTCCGGGACGATCACGCTGCGCGAGGAGATCAACACCTCGACCACGACGTCGGCGATCTTGGACAGAGCTTCGCGGTTCCGACGAATCTGATCGGCCTCGGGATTCGGAGCGGAGCCGACTTCGCGCACTTCGGGCTGCGTTTGGGAGGCGACGACCTGGTCAACGAGGTTGACGCCGGCCAGTCGCAACGGGCGGCCAAAAAGCCGTTCGACGTCGCGCGCCGTTTGTTTGTCCGCGAGGGCATCGGCGCCGGCGGGTTGCGGGCGGGCGGTCGCCAAATCACGGTTCACGTAAATCAGGATTCGCGGGCTGCCCAATTTGGCGTAACCCGACTTAAAATGATCGATGATCGTCTTGGCCTGATCAGCGGTGACCAACTCGAAAGGCTGCTCCGCAATCGCGTGCTGCTCGTAAACATAGACTTGCGGCGGCGCGGGTCGGGCGGGCGCGGCGGCGACCGGCGGGGGAGGCAGCAGGGTCTCGGGCGGGTCGTCTTGCGACGCGGCTTGGGCGCGGAAAATTAGCCCGGCGGCGATGGCGGACGCGGGAAGTAAGAGCTTCGATTTCATAAATACTTCAATTCATAGGCGGAACCACACAACCTCGCTTGAGCGCGCGATTCGAGTCGGCGGTCAGTGGGCCTCGCGGACGCGAATGGTGTAGCGCTTGGCCTTGTCGTTCATCGCGATGAAACGCACCCCTTCCTGCGCGTTCTCGGTCAGGATCAACGGCTGAAACGGCGTTTCGTCGCCGGTCGGAAATCCCTGGTCATCCTTGAAGACGCAACTGAGCTGCACCTCGATGCGGCGGCTGAGACGGTTTCTGACGTTGGCTACGATTTCGAGGCGACCATCTTCATTGATCCGCTCCTGGAGGCCGTCGCAGGTGACGGACCGTTCGACGGCTTTGTCGAGCAACACGAATTTCAGCGAGTTCTCGAGGTCGTATTTGGTGGTGTTCTTGGGCGCGTACGCGCCGCC
>CAZFVY010000100.1:0-27093 GCA_964522665.1 uncultured Verrucomicrobiota bacterium
AACATTAGCAACTTACTTATGATTAGCCGTTTTCCATTTTCAAAACACGCTCTTACAAAAGCGGCGACTCTATTGACCGACTAAACGGTACAATTGATTGCCCTTGGAGATATCAATCAGGAGGGTATTCTGGCCGCCGGGGCTTCGCGCGGGCGTCGCGGTCACGTTGGACCAAGCCAGCGGGTAGCTTAACTTCGCTGACTGGAGGGTAGGACCCGTAGGCCATGACAGGGTCAGGCCGACGCCCGATCGGATAAAGACCAGACGCGGGACGGCGAGCGAGTCGGATTGTAGAATCGTTCCCGCGTCACCGACCGCGACAAAGGTATCCGCTCCGAAGGCGATACCGCGAATGGTGTTCGCCGTCCCCGAGATCCGCTGGACCGCGTTGCTGCCGCTCGCCGATGTCAGAATGTTTCCGCCGTTACCGACGGCGACAAAGGCTCCGTCTCCGAAATGGATGTCATTGAGGTAACCAGGACTCCCTAATGGAGCGCTCACCCAGCCGACGCCATCGACGGAAGTCAAGATCGTGCCCGAATCCGTGACAACGATGAAAACGCCATTACCGTAAGTCGCGCAGGTCAGGTTGCCGGCGGTCTGGTGGAGCTGAGTGGTCCAATGATTGCCATCTGGGGAGGACAAGATCGCCCCGTCGGAACCCGAGCCGCCCACGGCGACAAAGGCGCCCGCTCCATAAGTCACATCGGCTAAGTCAAACATCGTGCCGGAGTTTTCGTTAGTCCAGTTAATCCCATCTGATGAGGCGATAATTGTGCCGAATCCGCCGACCGCCACGAACTGGCCACCGCCAAAAGTAATTCCGCTCAGATTCCGATCCGAGGAAATCTGGAGTTCCGTCCAGTCGGCCGCGTTCGTTGAGATCAAGACAACGCTAGACAAGGTGGGCGAGGCGCCCACGGCGACAAAGGTCGAGTTCCCGAACGCGATGTTGCGCAGGGCGGCCGCGCTCCCCGAGGCTTGATTGGTCCAGTTCACGCCGTCGCCGGAGTTCAGGATCGCGCCCGGGTTACCGACCGCGACAAACATGCCATTGCCATAGGCGACGGCGTTCAGTTGATTGGTAGGACCATAGGCGCGGTCGATCCAGGCGATCCCGTCCGTGGATGTAATTATCGTGTGGGTTCCACCGACCACGACGAAGTAGCCGTTTCCTTGGGCGATGCCGCTAAAGGAGTGGCCAACTCCCGCATTTTGCGCGGTCCAGTTGACGCCGTCGGGAGAGGTGATGATGGCGTCGGGATTACCAACGGCGATGAACGTCCCGCTCCCGTAGGCGATGCCGCTGAGATTGGCGTCCGTAATTGACTCGCGGACCGTCCAGTTGTGCGCCGAGGGTGAGGTGACGACCCCACCGCGTGCCCCGACTCCTACGAAGGCGCTGTTGCCGTAGGCCACGCCGGTAAGAGCCTCGCCCGGTTGACGGGGTACCCAATCGACACCGTCCGATGAGGTCAGCGTCGTGCTGCCCGAACCGACCGTCACAAACGTGCCGGCGCCGTACGAGACCGAGGTCAGAACGTTGCCCGTCCCCGAAGTTTGGCTCACCCATTTGACCCCGTCCAGCGAGGTCAGCACGGTTCCGATGTCGCCGACGACCACGAACTGGCCGCCACCATACGTCGCGCCGTACAAATCGGTCGCCGTCCTCGAGTTGACGCTCGCCCACGAGGTTCCATCAGTTGACGTCAGTATTACCCCGCCTGCGCCCGTGGCGACGAATTCCCCGTTACCGTAGGCGATGCCGTAAAGATCACCCACGGCGCCGGAACTTTGCCCGATCCAGTTGGTCGCGTCGTTGGAGGTGACCACCGTGCCCAGTACGCCTACGGCAACGAAGATACCATTGCCGTAGGCGACCGCGGTCAGCACGTTGCCCTGAGGCGACGGATTGCGCCAGCGCCAGTGATCCAGCGGCGACGCCGATAGATTGTCCAACGTCAGGGCCAGGAGGACAAATGTGATTAGCTCCCCGAAACCTGCTTTCCCTCGAATGATCATTATAATTGTTTTTGCGACGTTTGCTTTGTTCGATTTGTTTAATGGTCTCGCGCGGCCAACCGTGATTGGAAGCCGGCGTCGGTGGCGGCGTCAGACGCCGGCGGAATCGCTTAATCCTCGGATGAGTCCGAGACTGAAATCAGGCGCCGACCGCGCAAGCCTCGGGCTGGGCGTGAGAAGAGACGTGTTCCGCGATGGCCTCAGGGTTGCTGCGGTTGAGCAGCTCGCGGGCACGGGTCGCGTCCTCCGCGCTGCCGTGCGCGATCAGCACAAACTTGCCGGACTTGATGGCCGTCTCGTACTGTACGATGCTATCGACCGGGATGCCCAAACTGCACAAGCCGGCGCCGATCGCGCTCAGGCCGCCGACTATGACCGCCCCTTCCAGCGCGCCAACGATCCAACCGACCAGCGGCCCCGCGACCAGCAATGGTCCGACCCCTGGAATAAAAAAGAAAGCCGATCCGAATAGAAATCCCCACATTCCACCCCAAAACGCCCCCATTTTTCCCCAGTATTTCATGCGATCACCGGCGTTGTAATAGCCCACGACTTGTTCATCGGTGTGATAGTCGCGGCCGACGATCGAGAGTTTCTTCATGTCAAAGCCGGAATGCTGCAATTCCTTGACGGCGGCTTCGGCTTCGGCGTGGGATTTGTAAATCGCGACGGTGGCGTTGGTCTTGGTCATAGTATCTGTTTTTGGTTCGAGCGTTTTCTTTACTGAGGCGGCTCTGGTCCGCTTCTGATCATAGGTCCTGGTTCGGTGTCTCGATATAGGGGATTGCCCGTGGGGTAGGGCTCCTATAATCCGGCGAAAAACGAGTAATACCTAACTATTCGTCAGGATGACCTTCAAAGCGCGCTCCCGCCCGGCGTTTCCGAACGTGTCGTAAGCCTTCAATATGTCATCGAGCGAAAAGTGATGAGTGATCAGCAACTTTGGGTGGAGCTTGCCGGCCATGACGGTCTTGAGGAGGAGGGGAGTGGTCACCGCGTCCACGAGGCGGGTGGTAATGGTAATGTTTTGCGACCAGAGTTTTTCGAGGCGCAAGGTCACACTCGCGCCGTGGACGCCGATATTGGCGATGTGACCGCCCACGCCGATGATCTCCTGACAAAGTCCAAACGTGGCCGCCACGCCCACCGCCTCGATCGCGACGTCCACGCCTTTGCCGGCGGTCATGGCCATGACTTTCTCGGCGGCCTTTCCGTCGGCGCTGTTGACCACCGCGGTGGCCCCGAATTGTTGGGCGACTTTGAGGCGATTGTCGTCGAGGTCAATGGCGATGATATTCGCCGGAGCGTAGAACTGGGTGGTCAGCAACGCGGCCAGGCCGACGGGACCGGCGCCGATGATGGCGACGGTGTCGCCGGGTTTTACGGCGCCATTGAGAACGCCGCATTCGAAGCCAGTCGGAAGAATGTCGCTGAGCATGACCATGGCCTCTTCATCGGCCGACTCGGGGATGGAGTAGAGGCTCATATCGGCGAACGGAATCCGGACGTATTCGGCCTGCGTGCCGTCGATCGTGTTGCCCAGAATCCAGCCGCCTGACTCGCAATGCGAAGTAATGCCGCGCCGGCAGTAATCGCACTTGCCACACATCGTGATGCACGAGATCAAAACGCGGTCACCCGGGCGAAAGCGGCTGACGCCGGTTCCGGCCTCTTCGATGACGCCAATTCCCTCGTGGCCCAAGATGCGGCCTGGCGCGACGGATGGCAGGTCGCCTTTGAGAATGTGTAGATCCGTACCGCAAATCGTGGTCTTGGTGACGCGCACGATGGCGTCGGTCGCTTCCCGCAGGGCCGGACGCGGCGGGTTTTCGAGCTTCGTGTTTCCGGGGCCGTGATAGACGAGGGCTTTCATAAGGTAGTTTTGCAGAATGCAGATTGTTGAATAGGAGAGTGAGTGTGTTTTTGAGCTTGCGATTCAAACGCGGGCTCCGGCTGCCGCGTTACTGGAGCGGCCGCAGAAAGACCCGCGAATGGATTACGGCGCCGTTTTGCGTCGTGCGGATTAGCCAGGCGCCTGTCGTCATCAATCCTAGACCGGTGGCCAGAAAAAGCATATCGAACCAAAACTGGTACGGGTGACCGGGGAGCACATGATGGATGCCGAGGATCTGGTGGTCGATAATACCCTCGACGAAATCGAAGAGTCCGCCGCCCGCCAAGATCGAGCCAAATAGAATCCGCCCACTTCCGGCTGGGTCGGCGCGCCCCGCGGCGCGAAAAAGCATCACCGTTCCGACGATTAGGTCCAGCCAGAGAGCTAAGTGGAAAAAGCCGTCTTGGGTGTTCTGAAGCTGAAGTTGCGCGATCGACGCAGGCGCGCAGTGCGCCGTCACGCACACCAAATGGTGCCAACCCAGGATTTGGTGAAGGACGATTCCGTCGGCGAAGCCGCTGAATCCCATTCCGAGAACGAGACCCGCGCGGATCAATGGATTCTTCAGTGTCACGGTCAACGAACCGAATCAGGGCGCGCGCGCGTTTTCTTGGGCTGTTCGTGGATCGTGCCGGAATCGCGCGTCCGTCGATCTCGGTCGGCCAGCTTAGCGGGAGCGCGACGCTGAGCCGGAGCGTTTGATTCGTTTCTTTGGACGCCGGCATCCGGAGCGGACGCCTCGGTCAGCGCCGCGCACTTTTGCAGGATAAGGTTCTTGAACATCGTCCAGTCCACTTTGATTACGAGTCGGTTCATGAAGCGTCCGTCATTGATTGTGATGGGAAATCGAGGATCAATTCTTCCCCACCCGAAGCGATTGACTAGTCGGCCCGGCGGCAGCCCCGGCGAGCGCCGGCGCGACCGCGGCGATCGTCTGGCGTCCCGCCAACGGAATGAATTCAGTTTCGCTGGCGTCCGACTCCGCCCGCGCCGCGCGGGCAAGGCGTTCGAAGCGGGCCTTGATCTGATCCAGTTCCTGCTCCGACAGTTCCTCGATGTCTAAAAGCGTATTGCGGGCGGTCTTCGTGGCCCGGATCAACTCATCGAGTTTCAACTGCACGGCTTCACTTTCGCGGTTCTGGGCGTTGCGGATTAGGAAGATCATCAGAAACGTAATAATATTGGCGACCGTATTGATCACCAGGAGCCAAGTGTTGCCGAAGTGAAACAACGGCCCCGCGAGCGCCCAAATGACGATTGAACCGAGAGCGGCGCCAAACGCCATGGGATGTCCACTGGCGCGGACGATCTTACGGGCAAATTGTTGGAAGCCGCCCAGCAGCCGGGCGCCGACGATCCGTTTCAACTTGGGCGCGTCATTGGTTTTCATTCGATTATGAGACGCATCTGGCGTTCCGCGCGTTCTCCGAGTCAGACGCGCAATTTCGTTCAACCGCTGTGTCGGGGTGGGTCGGCATGAAAGTGATGTCGAACCTTGGCCGCCAGTTGCGCCTCGGTCATGCGATCGGCCGTCTCCACGGTGATGGGGCGAGGGTCACGGTGGTGTTTGTCGAACCGCTTTTTAAGCTCACCCTTCGCCTCGCCCGGACCCATTATCAGGATCGATTCCGCCCCGCTGAGGGACGCTATGATCTCGTCGTAATAACGCGCCAAATGCCCGGTGTATTCTCGTTCCCGGGAGTCATCCGCCGGAACCTCGTCCGCCTCAAACGGACCGCTCGACGGTTCACCCGCGCGCCGGAGTTGTTTCTCCGCGCTCGATTGAATCCGTTTGGTTTTATCGCCCGCCTCCGAGAGAAAGACGAGAGTAGCCTCCCGGTGGTCAATCCACAGACCGGCGTTTGTTTTCATAGTAGTCATAAAAATGTGCGAGGGTGATTGACTCAAGCCTGGACCGCGTGAGCGATTTGCCTTCCCTGATTATAATGCGTTCCAACCTTGGCATCGAACTGGACTTTGCCGGCCTCAAACAGAGTCACGATATCTGACCCGCCAAACGAAAAAAATCCAAACTCCTCGCCTTTGGCGAGCGCGGCGCCGACTTCGGCGGTAAGATTTACCGAAGAGACTTGTGCCATTCCGATCGGCAGAACGGCGACGAATCCCAAAGGGGAATCGAGTACGATCAAACCTCGGTCCTGAGTGAATTGGTAACCGGTCCCATCGACTACCTCCAGGGCGCCGTCTGGCCGCTTAACCACGTCCATGGTTACGTTGCCAGGAATCTTGCGCGCCTCTTTGACCCGCCCGCGAACCGGGACGTGATACCGGTGATAGTCGTTGACGTTCAGAAAGCTATGCGTGAACAAACCGCCCCGGAACCGGTCTTGATAAGGGCTACCCGCGAGGAGTTCGCTAAGCGACCAGGTCAGGCCCTTGGCGCTTATGCTTGATCCCGCTGTGATTGGCCATTGCCCGTGGAAGACGCTGTCGGCCGGCGAAACAATGACGCTGTCGTCGCAAAGCCCGTCCACCGGCCGTCGCCCTGGTCGGACTTGGCGAGCGAAGAATTGGTTGAAGGTCAACCACCCGCTTGGTCCGGGGCTATAGTCCTCGAGGTGATAGCTGGAATCGGTGAGGAAGCCCTGTATTCCTTGGGCCGATTCAGTGGTATCCAGAAAGGCTCCCCAGTCTTCCGCAAATTTGCGGACCCACCCCAGAAACGCCGCGTCGGTCTCGAGGACCCCCTCCGGGAGCTGATCGATAAGATAGTAGAACTTGAGAATATGCGCGTTCAGATTTCTGTCCGTTGGAATCAAGGTGACCATTCGGTCCAGGAAAGCATGGTACTGCGCGATGGTCTTGACCTCCGCGTAGCCCGCCTTGTGGATGGAGGCTTCGAGGGCGTCGCTGAGGTCGGGTCTCAAATTGAGCAGCGCGATTAATTCTTTAACGATCGGTTGGTGTTCAATCATGAATCTGGTTTCCACTTCGCCAATCGACCGCCATAGGCTAACTGAGCCCTGCGGCTGCTGTTTTCAGCCGCAGGGCTTGCTCGGCGTCTTTCCCAAACGTACCACCGTCAGCGGCCTCGAATGGACACGAGACGGTTTGGGGTGGCTTAGACGCGCGCTCGGGCGCCGAAAGATGGTCGTTACGAGCGTCATTTGTGGCGCAGATGGAATCGGCGCCGGACTCTCGGAAGATCGTTTTGGCCAGGGTGATGTCGGTCGCGTCACCCGACCGAATCGAGAATAGAACGTTTCCGGCCCTAACTCCGTTCTCATACCGGTTGGCGTCCTGCTCGCCTAGTCCCATGCCCATCAACGCGCGTGCCAGCCCGGTGACACCGTCGCCACCGGAGATCGCGACGCTCAGCGCCAGAATGATCGGTCCGCCGGCGACGACATGTCCGATTCCAGGAATGTTCAGCGCGCCGACGTTCGCGAAACCGTGCTTGCGCGCCGATCGCCATGCCTCGGATCGAGACAATGCTATTTGACCGATTCGTTCCTGGCTTGGGTACTCCTCCGGCGCCGGCGCCGGATCTGCGTTCGGGACGGGAAACAACGCCGAAAGATCGTGATGGCGAAAGCCTGACTGCCTCACGCGATTGACTATTTCATCGGCCTGCTCGCGCGAGCCAGCGAGGCAAAATACAGATTCAGTCGGCATCAGCTTGAACGGTCTCGCCTTGATTCACTTGATGATCCTCGTTGGCGTAATTACCGCGTCGTAAAACCTTAGCGGTTGTAATACCCAAGGTGAAATGGGTGAAACACCGTGGGGGGCGCAATCCTGTAATGATTAGCTTTGCGGGTTGGTGGCATCGGCGCACTCCTGTAGGCGTCGTTGGGTCGCGGCCAGGCAGTTGACCATGACTTCCGCGATCCGCTTCATCAATTCGAAGCCAAGGTCGTGGTCCTGTTCGCACTGTTCCCGCAGTCGAGTCCCGAAGAAAAAAATGGCCCTGGTCGGCTCCAATGCCCGCGCGCTCAGATGAACGTGATAAGGGGGGAACAACCAGGACCACCCGAGGGCGTCGCCCGGGCCAAGCGTCTGAATCGAGATTCTACCGCGGTCTTTCAGGTCCGATTCCAGCGTCACATTTCCTTCCAAGATCAGGTAAAAGCGATTGGCGGGGCTACCCTGCTCGAAGATCGACTGCCCGATTTCAAAGCGTGTTTCCATGGCGGACTCCGCGAGCAGTTGGAGCTGGCGGGCATCCAGGCCGGCAAAAAAGGACTGTTCCTTGATCAGGTCGTAGAGGGATTGAAAGCCGGGCTTGTCCGCTTCAATCGCGCCGGGGCTTGGTTGGGGCGTCGCGGTTTTCGGTTGCTCCTTAGCAGGGGCTATCGTCGTGGTTGTTTCCATAATCTATGAGTAATGTAATTGGGATGAGCGCGCCGGCTCCGGTTCTCACCGCGTTGAGCGGGCTTGGCTGCGACATCACCAATCAGGTTGCGTTAATCTTTCTGGGTCGGCGCGGTGAATCGTCGGATTGATCAGGCGCCGGCTTTGTCCTGCGTCCTGGCGTCCGTCAGCATCTGGTCGTGCAGCGCGCCGTCAATGCCTTCGCTAACCAGGCGTTCCGAGTCGCTTCGGCCTTCGGCATCCTCGTCTTCGCTCGGCGCGGTAAGCGCTTTTTGTCCCGTTGAGCCGGGAAGTGGGTCCCAGCGCTCGGATTCAGGGGCGGCTTCGAGGACCGCGTCTTCCGGGTCCAAATCCGAGCCGCCCGTCAATTCCCTTTTGGCCTGCTCCCAATCTGATTTGGAAGTCTCGTTGGCGGAGCGCCCGTTGATAAGCGCCAGTTCCACCGCGCGTTCCCGAACCATCTTGCGGCTCACCGTGCCAATGCCGGCGGAGTGGCTGGTCAATGTTCCGTCCTTCAGTGGGTTCGTATTCATGGAGTGAGAATTATCTTCCACGGGAGAATGATTGTGCGTTGTGGGAGGTCTTCATTTGGCGCGAGCCGCGATCTTCGCGGACGTCCCGGGACTTGGAGAAGACGTTATCCCGCCTAGCCGATTTTGGCTTGGGGATCGCGGCGTCGGCTTTCGGCCGCAACCGGTGAAGCGTTTTCGGAAACACGGGCGGTGGTGAGAGTTCGGCCTTTTTGGTGGTCGGCGTTTTCATAAATGTTCGGATCGACTCGGGCGGGACGGACTATTTTGAGGCTTGAGAATGGGCTTCGACGAACCAGAGCCATTTATCCAAGCCGCGCGAAATCTCGGTGAAGAGGTCGGCCGTGTCGGCGTCACCCAATTCGCTCGCCTCAGCGATGGTGAGACGGGCGTCCTGACCAAAGGTAGATAACCCGCGCGCGACGGCTTCGACGTGCGCCATCCCATCGGCTAGCCCGAGCGGGTACTCGGCCAGGCGGGAGCGGGCGGCCGACATGCGCACCGTCCCCTCGGCGATCCCCCCGAGTTGCACGATTCGTTCGGCGATCATGTCCACGTACGACTCGACGGCTTCGTCAACTTTGTCGAACAATTCGTGGAGTCCGATGAAACTCGGTCCCTTTACGTTCCAATGGGCCTGCTTCATTTGCATTTGGAGATCGACGGCGGAAGCCAGCCGCTGGTTCATGATCGCGTTCAGTTCCGAGCGCCGGATTTTAGAGATGTCATTTTCGGTCTCATACATCTCGGGGGCGTCAACGAATTTTACGTGGGATTTTCTCATAAATTGATTATTCGGAAGGATAAGTGGCGCGAAGTGGTCACTAGGTGCGATTATGGAAGCCGTGCGCCCGGGTGAGATTTCGTTCCTCGAGTAACTCCGCCTCGGCCTCCAGCCAATGCTGCACGTCGTGTCCAGGCAGGGAGCCCTGATTCAAGTAACTGAAGTAGGCCTTTCTGGCCACTTCGTCCGCCGACGGTTCGAAATCGGCTCCGTTCAAGCTCGCGTCGCCGAGGACCTTCGGGTCAAAGGTCGCGGAAGGAAGGTGAGTTTCTTCGTGTGGATATTTATTGTGTTTCATAAAAAAGGGGATCCTCAGGCAGAGCGTCATCCGGCGGCGCCGACGAGTTCGGCTGCGTGGAGGGGGCTGTGCTCAATAGCTTCGATGGTGAGATTTACAAACACGGTCGATTCGTCGTAACTTATCCGGCCAACGGCGCTCGTGGGTATCCGCACCTCATTGCCCGAAAGACGATGGCCGACTTTGACGACCAGTTGCTGGATCGTCCAATTCTTGTCGTCCATCATGAAATCAGCGATATGGCCGATGGTGCCATCGCTGCCGGTAATGTGGTATCCATTGACGGCGAGAGCGCTGCGAAGGTGCGCCGCGGCGCTGGCGGGGGAACCGTCGCTTAGCAAGGCTGGCTCGCGCGGGAGCGAGGCGGCGGGTGGCTCGAGGATCGGGAAAGCGCTCATGCCCCACAACCCATCGCCCTCCCAGTAGAGGGGCCAACCATAATAGCGGTAATATTCCTCCTCGTGTTGTCGCGAGACCGGTTGGCGCGATTCGACGGACGGGCTTTTCTCAATCTGCTCCCGAGTCAGGTTCACCGGGAGCGCCTTGCCGTTCTGATCCGGCCGGCCGAGAGAATGTGGCGTAAGGAGCACTTTGCGCCCCGGGAGCCATCCGCCGGTATCGGCGACGATATAGCGCACCACCCAGTTGCGATCGTCAAAATAGAAATCTTTTACATGACCGATGTCACCGTCCGTCGCGGCGAGTTTGTGGCCGTAGAGTTTTTTAATGCTTTGTAACATGATTGTGCTTTGGTGGATTAACGCGGATGATTAGGCGATCGTCTCTCGCTCAGGTGGTCCGATCGGCGCCGGCGCGCGATCGAGCAACTCGCGGACCTTGCGGGCCAGCGCGACGGCGGAATAGGGTTTGGGCAGGAACTCGATGCCCGGCTCAAGGATTCCGTCCCCGGTCGTAACTTCGCCGGGGTAGCCGGAGGTGAAAAGGATTTTAAGGTCCATCTGGGCTACTCTCAACGCATCGGCCATGACCTTCCCACCCATGAGCGGCATAATGATGTCAGTGACCACCAAACGAATCGGCGGGCCGGAGTGTTCCCGCGCCACACGCAGGCCCTCCTGGCCGTTCGAGGCCACCAGGACTTGATAGCCTTGCAGTCTCAAGACGCTGCGAGCCAATTGTCGGACGCCGGGATCGTCTTCCACCACCAGCAACGTTTCCGTTCCCCGCGGCAACCCGCCCGTGGACGTTCGTTTCGGCGTCACCTCGAGCGGTTCTTCGACCCGTGGAAAATAAATCTTGAAGGTCGTGCCGCGACCGACCTCGCTGTAAACGCTGATATGACCGCCCGATTGCTGGACGATGGTTTGGCACGTAGCGAGCCCCAATCCGGTGCCCTTGCCCGGGCGTTTGGTCGTGAAAAACGCCTCGAATAGATGGGCTCTGACTTCGGCGGTCATGCCGGTCCCTGTGTCTTCGACGCTGAGCATCACGTAGTCACCGGGAATCTCGGCGGCGTCGGGGCGGGCGGCGCCTTCATTGAACGTCACGTTCTTCGTGGCGATTTTCAGTTTGCCGCCGCCGGGCATCGCGTCACGGGCGTTCACGGCTAGATTCATCAACACTTGCCCGATGTAGCCGGGATCGGCCTTGACGCGGCCGAGTTCGGCTCCGGGAACGAAGGTCATTTCGACATTTTCATCGATGAGCCGCCGCAGCATTTTATCGAGGTCCAGCAGCACGGCGTTGAGGTCGAGGACGACGGGTTGAACCGCTTGTTTACGGCTGAAGATGAGCAGTTGCCGCGTTAACCCCACGGCGTGTTCCGCCGCGTGGCGAAGCTCCTCGGCGTACTGAAACAGGGGACTCTGCGCCCCCAGACCGAGCGCGATCAAGTCGCCATAACCCACGATAATCGCAAGGATATTGTTGAAGTCGTGCGCCACGCCGCCGGCAAGCTGGCCGATCACCTGGGTCTTTTGCGCTTCGATAAACTGCGCTTCCAGGCGCCGGCGTTCGACGGCGCGGCGTTCGAGTTCCGTATTAAGTATCCGAATTTGTTCTTCCGCGCGTTTCCGCGCGGAGATGTCACGAATGTTGCATTGAATGACGTTGTCGCCGCCGGCTTGATAGACGTTGCTGACAAACTCCACGGCGATCTTGCGACCGCCTCGGGTTTCCAAGGGCAGATTGTCGTAGCGAACATAGCCTTGTTGTTGGAGCTGTTCGAATTTTTGCCGATTGGACACGATGTCCTTGAATGGGCCTAATTCCCAGATTGGCAACCCGAGCAGTTCGTCGAGGGTATAACCCATCAGCTCAACCAAAAACGGATTGGCGTCAGTGATCCGCCCCGTGTCGGCCTCAAGAATCAGGATGCCGTCTTTGGCCGCTTCAAAGAGCCGCCGATAGCTCAACTCCGAGACGCGGACCGCCTGCTCACTGCGCATATCGAGCGGAAACGGTTTAGGGCCGGGCGGCATAAATCTCGGCGTCTGGGATCACTCTAACGATCGGGTTGAGCGCGACTCTGCGATCGCCACGCGAGCCAGAAAGTTGAGAGCAAACCGGCGACCTTCAGGATGGTCCGCACGCGCGAGGGTTTGCCGGCGGCGGGCGAGGGAGCGCCCGGCCGGGTGGCCGCCAGGCCCGCCGTCAGCGCCACGGCGGAAGACATGATCATTCCGAGTGATTTCGCGCGGTTGGCCAACAACGAAACCTCGGTCTTCAGCGCGGCGAGGTCGCCTTCCAACTGCTGGCGGTTGAGTTCGCTTTCGGCAACCAAGAGCTGCCTTCTTGACGTTCGTAAGCTCATGTAAGTGATTTATCAAAAGAGGCGCGGTCTTTGCGGAGTTGATCCAGCGTCGCCGGCAGGTTCTGCCAGTCGCGCAAGAGCACGGTCAGCCGCCGATAAAGGACGGCCGCGGCGCCGCCGTAAAGGCCCGTCAAAGCCAGCAGGACGGCGACGGGCGAGACGCCCCAAAAAAGGACGACGACCACGGCGGTGAGGGCGATCCCGGCGAGCAGCGCGAAGGTTGCCACGCCCAGCGCCAGCAGGATCGCGCGCAGGAGGCGCACGCGCTCCTCCTGCGCTTCCACCGCCAACAATTCGAGCCGGTTTTCCGCGATGGTCAGGAGCCGTCGGGCGAGACGTTTCGCGGCCGCGCCCAAGCGCCCAAAGCTGGCGGTGGATTCGTCCATAACGAGATCAATCGCGGTTGCAGCCGCAGCGGCGGGCGACCAGGAAACCGATGATGGCCCCGACTCCGACGCCGATCGCGATCGCCTGGTAGGGATTCTCGCGCACGGCTTCGTCCGCCGCGGTGGCGCCTTCGACCGCCTTCGCGCGGACGTTGCCATAGATTTCCTTGCCCCGTTCGAGCGCGGCGGCGAGTCGGGCGCGGGCTTGCCCGACCTTTTCACCGGCGACGTCGGCGGTGGCGGCCATCAAGGCGCGGGCGTCTTCGGCCAGTTGGCCCATGTCATTGCTGATTGCTTCAGTTTGTTTGCTCATAGTCTGTCTCTGTTTCGTTTTTGTTTGCGTTTTTCAGTGGAAAAGTCTCGGCCTCAACAAGGTGGGCGGCGTCCAGCGGGCAGGCGACTCGTAGTACCGAGTTCCGACCGCCGAACGGATTGGGCACGGTCTCCGGGGCCATCGGATCGGGAATCCAGTGGCCGTCCACCACGAGGCAGTATTCATAGGCGCCCGGAGCCAGGACCGTCTCCTTAAGCCAACGACCGCTTCCCAACGAGCGCATTTGCTTCGCTTCGGGATGCCAGTCATTGAAGGTTCCGGCGATGCACACCGTATTGGCGGTGGGATGCGAAAACTCAAAACGGACCGGCGTCAGTTGCGGCCCATCGGAGTGGGCGTGATGATCGTTGTGATGATGTTTCATGATTCGGATTCCAGGGATTCTTTGAGCGCCGCCGCTGGGCGTTCTTCGCTCGATGGTTGGTTGGGTTGTTAAAAAATCTGTCGATGTTGTTCGTGGACCCCAAGACCGCCGAGCGGCCGTCGCTGGGCTGGGTTCGGCGGCTACGTTTGATTGCCTCCACTCGCGGCGGGGCGCGCGGCGCGATCCTTGGTCGAACTGATCTTTGGCCAGGACTCGAATGGTCGCGCCGAGTTTTGCGTTTCAGGCGGGTGGTAGAATTCATGGGGCTCACCGGCGCGCTTAAGCAGGACCGCCGCGAGGCCGAACAACGCAGTGTCAATCGCAAGGCTGACCAGCCCGATGTGTTTGCCGCCGACGGTGCCGAAGCAGCCGCACTCGATGTTCAATCCCCGCGCCAGCGCCGAGACGATGATGAAAAAGAAACTCACGGTGAGGCTAGTGATGATCGCGGCGGCCGCGCGGGTCCAGATACCGGCGAGAACAAATACGCCGGTCGTCACCTCGACCCAAGGCAGCAAGATCGCGATCAGGTTGATTAGCTCGTGGGGGGCCAACCGATAGTTGCCAATGTCCGTGGCGAACTTCGCCGGGTTCGCGACTTTAAGCGCGCCCGCGAACACGAAGGCGCCGCCCACGAGCAATCGAAGCGCCAGATCAATCAGAGCGACTCGACCTCCGGGACCCTTCAGTCCGGGCGCAAAACGATGCCTATCCTCCGCGGTCCGCCTACTTTCGTCTTGGAGCGAAACAAAAGTGTCGGCGGACCCAGCGGGTTGCGTCGCCGAAGACGCTGGTTTCTTGAGGAGATCCGCAGCGGCTTTGAACGTGGGTGGTTTCACTTTTCAATCCCCGGGCTGGTCGCGCCGCCGGCCGCGCGCCACGCGGTCCAGCCGTTGGGCAGGATATGGAGATTCGTGTAACCCCGTTCGCGCAGGCTTTGCGCGAGGCGATGGCTGAGTTCGCATTCCACTCCGTCGCAGTAGAGGACCAACGCCGACGCGGCCGTCAAAACCGGTGCGATCTCCCCGAAATGCTCGGCGAGGGATTGCGCGGGCAGACTCAAGGCGTTGCCAATGTGGCCCGCGGCATAGTCGGCGGGATCACGGGCATCCAAGAAGAGGGCGCCGTCGCGCCAGAATTGCTTCGCCTGGTCGGGCGTGATGAGTTCGCCCGCGGCCGGTTTGGTCGCCGACGGCGTGACGAGGGGAATTCCGCGCGGTGAAAGCTGATTGGCGCCCAACCCCAGGGCGACGCTGAGCGAAAGGAGGATTACGATCTGCGATACGAGACTCTTCATGGAGATGCTACGGTTTGAACACGTTGACGATGATCGGCAGTTCCATTTTGGGCTGAGCCGCCACCGACGTTTCAAAGGAGACATTGCCGCTGATCGTGCTCGCCGGCAGATCGGCCAGCCGGGCGACCAATTCATACGCCTTCCCGCCTTCCTTCGGCTCGACTTCCAGCGTGATGCCCTTGATCGTGCTTTGCGGATTCTTCAATTCGAACGGTTGGCCGGTCGCCGAACGAATCGTCACCCGGCGGGTCGTCAATGATTCCGGGCTTTCGGACGCTGGCTTCGTCGCGTCGGTGATGCTCCAATAGAGGGCTTCCGGACTAAGCGAAACTTCGCCCATGACGTGGCCGTAGAGGTAGAGGCTCGAGACCGGGGTGTTCGTCTGCTCGGCGGTGTAGAGGTGAACGTATTCGTTGAAGCGCCGCGGTTGCCCCTCCCGTTTGATTTCGATGCGCACGCGCGCGGTGGCGTCGTCAGGCTTGGCGCCAGGCTCCATGGTCGCCGTGATCCAGGGTTGAGAAGCGTCGAGTCGGGCGATCCGAAATGGTTTCCCGTCCGTGCGCGTCAAGGTGGCAAATTCGACGGTGTTCGAGGCGCCGAACGCCAGGTTCGGGGCCAGCGTCGGCGGCGTCAACTCGTAGAGCGGCGTGTAATCGACTTTAATCGTGAGCGTGACCTCCGGGGTCAGAGGATCGTTCGAGCGGACCGCGATGTGTTTCTCGAGGATCGACCGGTAGAGGCCTAGATTTACGGTGAAGGGCAATTCGCCCGCGGCGCCCGGCGGTAGCGTATCCGGGTTCACCGCGGCCACCGTGCAACCGCACGATGGTTTGGGCGGCTCGACTTTGAGGATGGCGTCGCCGACGTTTTTGAACTTGAAGACGCCAGTAACGGTGGCGACTTGCGACGTCTTGCCAAAATCATAGACCAAGGAATCGAATTGAATTTTGGGCGCGCCGTCCGCCAACGCGGCCGCGCACATTGCGCCCATCCATAATGCCATGCCAAACAGTTTTGTTTTCATAATTGTCGCCGCTTTCCTTCGGTCGGGCCGATTAGTCGCCCGCCAGTTGATGTTTCCGTTATTCGAGGTCAGATTCATTTGGGTTAGTCGCGCTTACCTAATCTTGCACGACCACGACTCGGTAGAATCGCTGGTCGTTTGCTCCGGTCGGGTCGGTCTTGGTGGCGGTGAGTCCGGTGGCCGTGACGTTACCGGCGAGGTCCTGCCAGACAGGGTCGGCAAGATTGGACTTATATTGCACATAGTAAGTGGTACCGGGCGTCGCCGCCCACGAAATCGTCGGGACCCCGGCGGTCAACGTGATCGCGCTGATGACGGGCGCGACAGATACAATACTGACCTGGTAGAGTCGTTGTTGGCCGGAGCCAAGGGCGTCGATCTTTGAGGCGGTCTCGCCGGTGGCGGTGACATAGCCCGGCACGACCTTCCAGACGGAATCCAAAACATTGGATTTGTAGAGGAGGGAATAAGTGACGCCGGGTGTGGCGCTCCAAGATACGGTTACCACGCCGTTTGTGAGCGTGATCGAATCGATGACCGGGGAATCAGACTGACTGACCAGCCCGGAACAGTTGGCGGTGGCGGAAACCGATCGCGCCTGACAGATGTCAGACCCGCGCGCGGTGACCGTGTCGAACGCTGGGTTTGAACCGGTCGTGACCGTGTAGGACCCGCTGAAAGGCGCGGAGTCGCCCGGCGCCAAAGAAATCGGCCCCAGGACCCGCGTGTTGGCGACTGGCTGGCTGCTGACCACGGTGACGTTGGTAAGGGTAATATCCCCGGTATTGCGGACGCTGCCGCCAAAGACGAGCAGCCCACCTGGAGCGACCTGCGTAGGCGGACAGACCCGGGTCACGGTAATGCCTGGGTTTGCCGCCAGGGCGCAACTGGCGGTGGCGGTCGCGGATACCGGGGCGGCGGTGCACCCGTCGTTTCCGGTGGCGATGACGACGCCCGTAATCGAACAGCCGTCGGCGGGAGCGCTGAACCGCGCGATGAAGTTGGTCATGCCCCCCGGCGCGAGGCTGGCCACGACCAGGACTGTGCGGAGTTGACTGGTGATCACCACCAAATTGCTGAGCGTGACATTCCCGGTGTTGTTGACGGTTCCCGAGTAATCAATGACACCCCCGACCGGCGCCGGGAGAATGGGACAAGCCAGCGTAACCGCGAGGTCGGGCGCGCTCGAAAGGGAGCACGTCGCCGTGGTCGAGAACGACGAGATCGCGCCGCGGCAAGAATCGACCGCGCTGGCGGTCAACGTCGAGGTTACCGCGCAACCGATATTGGTCGGCGCGAAAAAGCTGCCGGTGAAAACGGCCACCTCGCCGGGCGCCAAAGCGGCGAGCGTCAGGATCGGCGTGGCGCCGGCGCGGCTGTTCAGCACGACGACGTTGGTCAATGTAATGTTGCCGGTGTTTTGAAGTTTGCCGCCGTACGTAAGCAGGGCGCCTGGCGCCACCGGCCCGGCGGGACAGATTTGGGTCACTTCCAGAGCCGGCGCGGAAAGCAGGGCGCAGGAGCTGGTGGCGGTGGCGACGACAGGAGTGCCGCCACATACGCTGGTGGCGTCGTTCGCGCGGGCCGTCAAGGTGGAGGTAATCCCGCAACCACTCGCGAACGGAGCCGTGTAGCTGCCGCTAAACGAAAGGCGGGCGCCCGCCGCCAGAGTCGCGGCCGTAAGGACCGGGGTGGCGCCGGTGCGATCATTGGTCACGACGACGTTGGTCAATGTCGTATCGCCCGTGTTTTGGACGAATCCGAGGTAGGTTAAGATGCCGCCGGGCGCGACGGCGGTGGCCGGGCAGGTTTGGGACACGACGAGGCGCGATGAAGAGAGGATGGGGCAGGTCGTGGTCGTGGAAATTGACACCGTGGACCCGCCGCAGGTTTCCTCGCCGGCGGCGGTCAACGTATCCGTGACCGCGCAGAGGTTGGTGGGGATGACGTAACTGCCGGTGAAGAAGGCGCCGGCGCCGGGAACGAGCGTGATCGGTCCGAAAACCGGCGTGTTCATCGCGGGTTGATTGTTGAAGACGAAAACATTGGTCAGAGTCACGTTGCCCGTATTGGTGACCGCGCCTGAATAAGCGAGAATTCCCCCGGGTGTGACCGAGACGAGAGGACACGCCTTCGTGAGTGAAATCTGCGGCGAGAGAATTAAGGGGCACGTGCCTGTTTCGCTGTTGGTGACCGTTTGACCCGAGCAAACATCCTGGGCGGAGGCCGTCACGGAGCTCGTGACCGAGCACGCCTCCAAGGGGGCGTTGAAGCTGCTATTGAAACTGGCCGTGGCGCCGGGCGCCAGAGAAGCGAGAACGAATACTTTAGTATTCGGCGCAGGCTGGCTGCTGACGACAGTGATATTCGTCAAAGCTACGTTGCCGGTGTTGTGGACGCTGCCGCCATACACCAGCACGCCGCCGGGCGCGACGCTCGTGGTCGGACAATCGCGGGTCACGGTCAGACTGGGGCTGGTCAACAGCGCGCAACTCGCGGAGGCGACCGCGGTCACCAGCGCGCCAGCGCAGGCGTCACTGCCGGAGACGCTGACTGACCGCGTGAGAGAACAAGCGTTGGGCGGCGCGGTAAAACTGGCCGTGAAGTTGGTGAAGGCTCCCGGCGCCAAGCTGGCGACGATCAAGATCGCGTTGAACTGGCTGCTGACGACGACGTTGGTCAGCGTCACGCTGCCGGGGTTGCTCACGCTGCCGGCGTAGGTGGTGACGCCGCCGGGAGTGGTTGGAGTGATCGGGCAGGAGAGGGTGATCGCGATGGCTGGAGCGCTCAAGAGCGAGCAAGTCGTCGTGGTCGAGAAGGAAACCGTCGCACCACGGCACGCCTCGGAGCCGCTGGCGGTTAAGGTCGAGGTCACCGCGCAGCCACTATTCCGCGGCGCGACAAAACTGCCGGAGAACGCGGCCGTTTCACCGGGCGCCATTCGGGCCAAGGTAAAGACGGGCGCCGCGCCGCCGCGATTGTTGAACACGGTCACATTGGTCAACGTGACGTCGCCCGTATTTCGAACGGAGCCACCGTACGTGAGAATCGAGCCGGGCGCCACCGGGGTCGCGGGACAAATCTGCGTCAGTTCCAACGCCGGCGTCGTCAGCAGTGGACAGGAACCGATCGCGGTCGCCACGACGGGAGCGCCGCCGCAAGCGCTGGTGGCATCGTTGGCGCGAGCGGTCAAGGTGTAGGTGGAGGAACAACCGCTGTTGGCGGGCGTCAGATAACTCCCAGTGAAGACCATGCTGGCGCCGGGAACCAAGACGGCCGCCCGGAATACTTCCGTCGTGCCGGTGCGGTCGTTGGTCACGACGAGATTGGTGAGCGTGGTGTCCCCCGTGTTTTGCACGGCGCCCGAATAACTCAAGAGACCGCCGGGCGAGACGGAAGCGAGCGGGCAGGATTGGGTTACAGATAGTCGCGACGACGTGAATATCAGGCAAGTGGCCGTGAAGGACGACGCCACGGTCGTGCCCGCGCAGGTTTCCTGGCCGGTGGCGGTGACTGTGCCGGTGATCGAACAGACATTCGTTGGGACGAGGTAGCTGCCGGTGAACTTGGCGCCGGCGCCCGGCGCCAGCGTGACCGGCCCAAATACCGGTGTATTCGGCGCGGGCTGGTTGTTGACGACCAGAACATTCGTCAGGGTGACATTACCGGTGTTGGTGACGGCGCCGGAATAGACGAGCATGGCGCCAGGCGTCGGCGAGGCCGGTGGGCAAGTCTTGGTTACGGTAATTTGAGGCGCCGCCACGAGCGGACAGGTGTTCGTGACCGCGCCGGTGATAACCCCTCCCAGGCAGCCGTCCTGGGCCGTGACGATCAAGGCGCTGGTGACCGCGCACGCGTCCGTGGGCGCGTTAAAACTGCCGCTGAAATTGGCGGTGGTTCCGGGGGCCAGCGACGCGAGGACGAAGATAGTCGTATTGGGCGCCGGTTGACTGCTGACGACGGTGAGGTTCGTCAGCGTGACGTTCCCGCTGTTGAAGACGCTACCGCCGTACACCAGCACGCCGCCGGGCGCGACGGCCGCGGGAGGGCAGGTCTGGGTCACGGTCACGCCGGGGATCGCCAAAAGCCCGCAAGTCGCGCTCGCGCGGGCGGTCAGCGGAACTCCGGCGCAGGCTTCGTCGCCGGTGGCGGTGACCGCGCCGACGAGCGAACAGGCGTCGAGGGGAGCGACGAACCGGGCGACGAAATTGGTGAAAGCGCCCGGCGCGAGGCTGGGGACGGTCAGGACGAGGTTGAGCTGGCTACTGACGATGACCACGTTCGTCACGGTGACGTTGCCCGGATTGCTCACGGTTCCGGTGAAATTGACCACGCCGCCGGGAGAGACGGGAACGACCGGACAGACCAACGCGACCGAGAGGTTCGGGGCGCTGAGCAACGAACAGGTCGTCGTGGTGGAGAACGAAAGGACCGTGCCACGACACGCGTCGGTCGCGCTGACGCTCAAGGTGGCGGTGACGGAACAACCGCTGTCAAGCGGTACGAGGTAGCTGCCGGTGAAAATGGCGGAGGCGCCGGGAGGCAGGGTCGCGAGGGAGAAGACGGGCGTGGTTCCAGTTCGATTGTTGAGGACGATCACGTTGGTTAGCGTCACGGCGCCCGTGTTATGAACCACGCCGCTATAAGTGAGAATCCCACCGGGCGCTACGGGAATGACGGGACAAACTTGCGTCACGTCGAGAGCGGGCGCGCTCGCCACCGGACACGAACTGGTGGCGCTGGCGACGACCGGAGTGCCGCCGCAGGCGGCGGTCGCGTCGTTGGCGCGGGCCGTCAAAGTGGAGGTAACCGCGCAACCACTGTTGGTGGGGACGACGTAGCTGCCGGTGAAAACAACCGTTGCCCCGGGCGCCAGTAGCGGCGCGGTGAACACTGGCGTGGCGCCGGTACGGTCACTGGTCACCACCAGATTGGTCAAGGTGGTGTTGCCGGTGTTTTGGACGCTGCCGCTGTAGGTCAACAAACCGCCAGGCGCGGTGGGCAGCAGGGGACAGGAGAGGGTCGCCGCCAGGCGGGAGGTCGCCAGAATCGGGCAGGTGGTGGTGGTTGATATCGAGACGGTGGCGCCGCCGCACTGGTTCTGACCGGCGGCGGTCAGGGTGTCGGTGATGGCGCAGACGTTGGCCGGGATGATGTAGCTGCCGGTAAAAGTGGCGCCGCCGCCGGGGGGCAGGGTGACCGGCCCAAAGACGGGCGTGTTGGGCGCGGGTTGGTTGTTGACGACGAAAACATTGGTGAGCGTGACGTTTCCCGTGTTGGTGACCGTGCCCGTAAAGACGAACGCTCCACCGGGCGTGACGGGCAGCGTCGGACAGGCTTTGGTCAAGGCGATCTGGGGAGCCGTCACCAACGGGCACGCGCTCGTCTGGGAGCCGGAGACGACGGCGCCCGAGCAGACGTCCTGGCCGGTGACCGTCAGGACGCTCGTCACTGAACAGGTATCCGAAGGGGCATTAAAGCTGCTGGTAAAATTGACGGACGCGCCGGGGGCCAGGGAGGCGAGAAAGAATACCGGCGTGCTGGGAGCCGGTTGGCTGGAAAGCACCGTGACATTCGTCAGCGTGATATTGCCGTTGTTGCGAACGCTGCCGCTCGACACCAGGACGGCGCCCGGCGCCACGGGGGCGGTTGGACAGAGCCGGGTCACGGCCAGGCCCGGGCTGATCGCGAGCACGCAACTGGCGGAGGCGGCGCTGGTCACCATCATCGCGGTGCAGGCATCACTGCCGGTGGCGGTGACGGCGCTGTTAAGCGAGCAGGCGTCAACGGGAGCGACGAAACGGGCGACAAAGTTGGTGAAGGCTCCCGGCGCCAGGCTGGGCACGGTCAAGACGACGTTGAGTTGGCTGCTGACGACGACCACGTTCATCAGCGCGATGTTGCCCGGGTTGCTCAGGGTTCCGGTGTAGTTGACCACGCCGCCCGGAGCGACGGGGACGACCGGACAGACCAGGGTGACGAAGAGGTTCGGGGTGCTCAGCAACGAACAAGTCGTGGTGGTGGAGAACGATAGGACCGTGCCACGACACGCGTCGGTCGCGCTCGCGCTCAAGGTGGCGGTGACGGAACAACCGCTGTTGAGCGGCACGAGATAGCTGCCGGTGAAACTGGCAGAGGCGCCGGGAGGCAGGGTCGCGAGGGAGAAGACGGGGGTGGAGCCCGTGCGATTGTTGAGGACGAGCACGTTGGTCAACGTCACGGAGCCCGTGTTATGAACCACGCCGCTATAAGTGAGAATCCCGCCGGGCGCTACGGGAGTGACGGGACAAACCTGCGTCACGTCGAGAGCGGGTGCGCTCGTCACTGGACACGAACTTGTGGCGCTGGCAATGACCGGAGTGCCGCCGCAGGCGGCGGTCGCGTCGTTGGCGCGGGCCGTCAAAGTGGAGGTAACCGCGCAACCACTGTTGGTGGGGACGACGTAGCTGCCGGTGAAAACAACCGTTGCCCCGGGCGCCAGTAGCGGCGCGGTGAACACTGGCGTGGCGCCGGTACGGTCACTGGTCACCACCAGATTGGTCAAGGTGGTGTTGCCGGTGTTTTGGACGCTGCCGCTGTAGGTCAACAAACCGCCAGGCGCGGTGGGCAGCAGGGGACAGGAGAGGGTCGCCGCCAGGCGGGAGGTCGCCAGAATCGGGCAGGTGGTGGTGGTTGATATCGAGACGGTGGCGCCGCCGCACTGGTTCTGACCGGCGGCGGTCAGGGTGTCGGTGATGGCGCAGACGTTGGCCGGGATGATGTAGCTGCCGGTAAAAGTGGCGCCGCCGCCGGGGGGCAGGGTGACCGGCCCAAAGACGGGCGTGTTGGGCGCGGGTTGGTTGTTGACGACGAAAACATTGGTGAGCGTGACGTTTCCCGTGTTGGTGACCGTGCCCGTAAAGACGAACGCTCCACCGGGCGTGACGGGCAGCGTCGGGCAAGCCTTGGTCAAGGCGAGCTGGGGAGCCGTCACTAACGGGCACGCGCTCGTTTGGGTCGCCGTCACCGTATTGCCCGAGCAGACGTCTTGGCCGGTAACCGTCAGTATGCTCGTTACTGAACAGGTATCCAACGGGGCGTTAAAGCTGCTGTTGAAACTGGCCGAGGCACCTGGAGCCAATGAGGGCAGGACGAACACGGTCGTATTCGGGACCGGCTGGCTGCTGACGACGGTGAGATTGGTGAGCGTGAGGTTGCCGGTGTTGCGAATGCTGCCGCCATACACCAGCACGCCACCTGGCGCCACTGGCGTTAACGGGCAAAGACGGGTCACCGACACGTTCGGGGTAGCCACCAGTCCGCACGTCGCCGACACGGTATTCGTGACCGACGCTGAGCTGCAGGCATCGGCGCCGGTGGCGGTCACGGAACTGGTGACGGAGCACGCGTTCAGGGGCGCGGTGAAATTGGCGGAGAAGTTAACGGTGGTCCCTGGGGTCAGGCTCGGGACGATCAAGATGGTGTTGAGCTGACTGCCGACGACCACCACGTTGTTCAACGTTCCATTGCCGGAATTGCGCACGGTCCCGGTGTAGGTGACCACCCCTCCGGGCGCCGTTGGGGCCGCCGGACACACCAGCGTGACGACGATCCCCGGGGTCGTAATAACTGGGCAAGTCGAACTCACCGAATTGGTCACCGTGGAGCTGTCGCACGGATTACCGGCGGTTGCGGTCAAGGTCGCGGTGATCGAACAGCCAATGTTGATCGGCACGACGTAACTGCCGGAGAAAACGGCCACATCGCCGGGAGCCAGATTTGCGAGGGCAAAAACTGGGGTCGCGCCGGTGTGACTACTCAGCACGACGACGTTGGTCAGGTTGACGTTGCCGACGTTCCGAACGGAACCGCCATAGGTAAGCACGGCGCCGGGCGTGGCCGGGATCACCGGGCAGGTCTGCGTCACCGCCAAGGCGGGCGTTGTCAGCGCCGAACAAGTCATCGTCGCCAAGGCAATCACGGGCGTTCCCCCGCACGCGCTGGTGGCGTCGTTGGCGCGGGCTGTCAAAGTCGAGGTAACCGAGCACCCGCTGATGGCCGGGGTGAGATAGCTCCCGGTGAAATTGACCGTGGCGCCCGGGGTCAGACTGACCGCGGTAAACACCGGCGTGGCCCCGGTGCGGTCGTTGGTCACGACCAGATTGGTCAGGGTGGTGTCGCCGGTATTCTGGACGCTGCCACTATAGGTCAGCAAGCCGCCGGGCGCGACCGGAGCGGGCGGGCAGAGTTGCGTCACCGTCAAGCGGGAGGAGGTGAACACCAGGCAGGTCGTAGTAAACGACGACGCGACCGTTGTCCCGGCGCACTTGTCCTGGCCGGAGGCGGTGACCGTGCCGGTGATCGAACATATATTGGGCGGGATGACGTAGCTGCCGGTAAAATTGGTACCGGCGCCCGGGGCCAGCGACACCGGCCCAAAGACCGGCGTGTTCGGCGCGGGCTGGTTGTTCACGACGAAAACGTTGGTCAGCGTCACGTTGCCCGTATTCGTGATCGTCCCGGAGTAAACCAACGTTCCGCCGGGTGTGACGGAACCTGGTGGGCACGATTTGGTAACGGTAATTTGAGGCGACGCCACCAACGGGCAGACGCCCGTCTGGGAGTTGGAGACCGTGTTACCCGAGCAAATCTCCTGGGCCGTGACGGTCAGGGTACTCGTGACTGAGCAGGCATCCGCGGGCGCATTAAAGCTACTGTTAAAACTGGCTGACGCGCCGGGCGCCAGTGAGGCCAGCACGAACACCGTGGTGTTGGGAACCGGCTGGTCGCTAAGCACGGTTAGGTTGGTGAGCGTGATATTACCGGAATTGTGAATGCTGCCGCCATAGACCAGCACGCCGCCGGGCGCGACGGGCGCACTGGGACAAAGACGGGTCACGGAAAGGCCGGGGGTGGTTACCAGCGGGCAGGTCGCGGTCGCGGCGCTCGACACCGGCGTCGCGGTGCAGGCATCACTGCCGGTCGCAGTGACCGATCCGGTGAGGGAGCAGGCGTTCAGCGGCGCCGTGAAACCGGCGGTAAAGTTAACGAACCCGCCCGGCGACAGGCTCGGCACGATTAGAACCGTGTTTAGCTGACTGCTGACCACCGCGATATTGTTGAGCGTGACATTGCCGGTATTGCTGACCACGCCCGTGTAATTGACCAACCCCCCGGAGGCCCCGGGTACGATCGGGCACGCCAGTGTCACGGTGATGCCCGGGGTCGTGGCGAGCACGCAGGTGGAGCTTGCCGAATTGGTAATCGCTTCGCCGCAGAGGCTCACGGCGTGGATCGTCGAGGCGCTGGCGCTGGCGCAACCTGGCGCCGCCGTGTAACTCCCCGAGAAGATCCCGGCCGCGCCGGGGCTCAGCGTGGTTGGCCCGGCCAGCGGCGCGTTACCGCTAAGATTGTTCGTGACGACGATGTTGTTCAGCGTGATCGCGCCGGTGTTGATGACGCTCACGGTGTAATTGACCTGGCCACCCAGACTCACTGGAAGCGCGGGACAGTTTTGAGTGATGGTCAATTGCGGCGCGACGTCCTGGACCGTCACGGTCTGGCTGACGGGTAGAGAAACGTTGCCGCACGAATCGGTCGCGGTCCATGTTCGCGTAATCGAATAGCCGATCGCGCCGGGGGTGGGAGTTGAATCGGTGAAGGTGATTGACGGATTGGGATCGCAATTGTCGGTCGCGGTAGGCGCGGTGAACGACGGAGTCGCGGGGCAATTGATCGTGATCGGGCCACCCTGGCCGGAGAGAGCCGGCGGGATGTTATCGATGCGGGTGTTGTAAGTAACATTGGCCGAGTTGCCGCAACCGTCGGTGACGGTCACGGTGATGACGGCGCTGCAGGTACCGACGGCGCTGGCGGTCTTCGTCAAGGTTCCGGGGCAGGTGTCGGTCGCGGTGGTCGCGGCGATGGCGGCGGCTTCCGCTGCGGCCACGGTGAGGTAGCAGGCGGCGATTGAACCGGCCACCGGGACAGGCGGAGTGTTATCGATGCGGGTATTGTAAATGACGTTGGCCGAGTTGCCGCAGCCGTCGGTGACGGTCACGGTGATGACTGCGCTGCAGGTACCGACGGTGCTGGCGGTTTTCGTCAGGGTTCCGGGGCAGGTGTCGGTCGCGGTGGTCGCGGCGATGGCGGCGGCCTCCGCGGCGGCCACCGTCAAGTAACAAGCGGCGATGGAACCGGTGACGGGCACGGGCGGGGTGTTGTCGATCCGAGTGTTGTAAGTGACATTGGCCGAGTTACCGCAACCGTCGGTGACGGTGACGGTGATCACTGCGCTGCACGTGCCGACGGTATTGGCGGTCTTCGTCAATGTTCCGGGGCAGGTGTCGGTTGCGGTGGTCGCGGCGATGGCGGCGGCTTCCGCGGCGGCCACGGTGAGGTAGCAGGCGGCGATCGAACCGGCGACGGGTACGGGCGGGGTGTTATCGATGCGGGTGTTGTAAGTAACATTGGCCGAGTTGCCGCAACCGTCGGTGACGGTCACGGTGATGACGGCGCTGCAGGTACCGACGGCGCTGGCGGTCTTCGTCAAGGTTCCGGGGCAAGTGTCGGTCGCTGTGGTAGCGGCGATGGCGGCGGCTTCCGCGGCGGCCACGGTGAGGTAGCAGGCGGCGATGGAGCCGGCGACGGGCACGGGCGGGGTATTATCGATCCGGGTGTTGTAAGTGACGTTGGCCGAATTACCGCAACCGTCGGTGACGGTCACCGTGATCACCGCGCTGCAGGTGCCGATCGTGCTGGCGGTTTTCGTCAAGGTTCCGGGGCAAGAGTCAGTCGCGGTGGTGGCGGCGATGGCGGCGGCTTCCGCGGCGGCCACGGTGAGGTAGCAGGCGGCGATGGAGCCGGCGACGGGCACGGGCGGGGTATTATCGATCCGGGTGTTGTAAGTGACGTTGGCGGAGTTGCCGCAACCGTCGGTGACAGTGACGGTGATCACCGCGCTGCACGTTCCGACGGTATTGGCGGTTTTTGTCAAGGTTCCGGGGCAAGAGTCAGTCGCGGTGGTCGCGGCGATGGCGGCGGCTTCCGCGGCGGCCACGGTGAGGTAGCAGG
>CAZFVY010000101.1:0-26065 GCA_964522665.1 uncultured Verrucomicrobiota bacterium
GTGGAGCGCGCCAGCAGCAGATTGGCCACGTTCGCGCAGGCGATCAGCAGGACGAATCCGACCGCCGCCAGCAGCACGATCAACGTCCGTCGCATCCCGCCGACAAACTTATCCTGGAGTTTGATCAGGGCGACGCCGGAATCCGGCGCGTAACTCTCCGGATGCTCGCGCACCACCACATTCATCACCGCGTCCACTTCGGCTTTAGCCTGCGCGAAGGGCACGCCCGATTTCAAACGAGCGAAGGCTCTTAGGTGCCGACAAGTGCGGCAAGCGAACGGTTCTGTCCCAGCGTAACCGACCGGCGCCCAGACCTGGGCCGGCCCGTAGAAATTGGCAGCGACCAAATCTTCAAAGCCCGGCGGCATCACCCCGATGACGGTAAACGTCTCGTCGCTCACCTTGATCGGTTTGCCAATGATGTTCGGATCGGAGTTGAAGCGGCGTTGCCATAAGGCGTGGCTGAGGATGACGACGAACCGCGTGTCGGGACGATCTTCTTCCGGGCTGAAGTCGCGCCCCAGCAACGGCGCAACGCCGAGCAGGCGAAAGTAATCGGCCGAAACGCGTATCCCGCCGACCATCTCGGCTTCGCCCAGCCCAGTCATCACCCCACCCCACGAAAGAACCGACGCCATCCGTTCGAAAGATTGGCTGCGCTCCCGCCAATCAACAAACGTCGCGAAGTCGGTGTCGCCGCCATCTCCGCCTTTGGAGTTGATCGACAACATCACCAGGCGGTCGGAATTCGCATACGGCAACGGACGAAGCAACAACGCGTTCACGACGCTGAAAATGGCGGTGTTCGCCCCGATACCCAGCGCGAGGGTGAGTACGGTCACCGCGGTGAAGCCAGGGTTCTTGAGCAATTGCCGGGCGCCAAAACGGATGTCCTGCCAGAGTGTCTCGAATAGAGGAAGGCCGCGCTGGTCCCGGCAGGCTTCCTTGGTTGACTCCATCCCTCCCAGCTTAATCATTGCCTGGCGGCGTGCCTCTTCCGGCGTCATGCCCGATCGAAGATTGTCTTCCGTGTGCATTTGGATGTGACTTTCCAGCTCTTCCTGGAGTTCCTGGTCCTTGCGCCCCTGGTTGAACAGGCCGCCAATTCTCGAAATCCATTCACGAAGTCTTTTCATTTCAGGGAGTGCAGATTGTCGTTCGTCTGCTCGATCAGGGGAGCGATGCCGTACCGATGCAATCGGCCTTGGCGCTCCAGCGTTTTCAAAACCGGAGACGCCGGCGTTCCCGGCCAATCGTCTGCTTTGGTTCTCACGAAAGTCATGATTACGCGCTTTCCTATTGGATGGCAATAGAAACCTTCATCAATCTATTTTTCCTTGGGCGTCGCCAGCCAACCGTCTTTCAGGCAAGTCCCTGCGGCAGACCGTTGACAAGAGGCACGATTGGGCCACATTGAGCGCATGAGGGCGAAAGCCACACGCCGGATTGACCCCGAACTGAGACGTAAGGTTGGAGCGGCCTTGGCAGAAGTGGGACGGAATCCACGGACCGCAGCGGAGGTTTTTTACCTGCAGACCGCGAAGGGCCGGGCCCTCCCGTTCCCGGCCCATGCGGACAGCCCGGAAGGTGAGATTTTAAGCCACGCGCTCGGCGCAACGAGTCGGCGGGGGTGTTTTGAGCGGTCGCAAATTCGCGTTGATGCAGTTCTTGGCTTTGCGGCTGGCTTAGCGAAGCTAAGAGGTCCCGTCCTTACAGGACCCAGAGATTATTATCGGGGTCGGTTTCCTGGGATTTCGCTTCGCTCCATCCCAGGCTATCCAATAGCGTGCTTTCAGCACTTCAGCCTCGAATGTTCGGTCCATACCACTCGAATACGTCAACAGCTCGAAGTTGCGCCCGTTTTAACCAGCGGTGGCGGTTAAGGATTCCCATCGACAAATCCAGGAACAACCCATATCAACATCCTCATCATCCCATGAGAAGTAACTTTCTAATTGATCGCCGCACCTGCCTGAAAGCGATCGGAGCTTCACTCGCGCTGCCGCTCTTGGAATGCATGGGCTGGGGAGAACCTGGCCAGGCAAAGCCATACAAACCGCCGGTTCGCCTCGGATTCATGTACATGCCGCACGGGGTCATCATGGATCAGTTCTGGCCGGCGGACGCGGAGAGCTTCCTGTTGTCGCCGCCACCGGCGCTGGAATCGCTGACTCCGGTGTTGGACCAGTGTTTGTTGATGAAGGGGATCTCCGGGGTTCCCATCGCTCCCTTCAACGGGGCGCCGCACGCGCTCGAGTTATCGACCTGGCTCACGGCCGCGCTGCCGGACGCGAACACGCGGAACCAGATTAACATTGCGATTTCGGCGGACCAGATCGCGGCCAATTTCGTGGGTGGTTTCACGTCACTGCCGTCCCTGGAGCTGGCCACGATGCCGCAGACGCACAAGGAAAACCAGGAGGGACTCAACGAGGGGTATTATTCCCACTGCAGCTTTCGCTCCCCCACGCAGGCCGTTCCCGCCGAGATCAATCCGCGCGGCGTGCTGAACCGGCTCTTCGGAAAATCCGACCGCCCCGGACACCTCGTCCAGGCGGACCCGCTGGATCGGCAGATGCTGGACCTGGTAATCGGAGGCGCGAAAGACCTGCGCCGGAAATTGCCCCAAGGCGATCAACACAAACTGGATGAATACCTGGACAGCGTGCGGGCCGTCGAACGCCGCATTGCCGCCATCGAATTCCGCCAGAAGGAAGCGGCGCTGGAAAAGGCGGGCGTCAGCGTGAGCAAACGCAACGCTTCGGATTCCCCGCCGATCGAGGTCAAGATTCCGGAGGGTGACAAACGGAGCGAGTACATGCAGGTGATGTGTGACCTCAACGTGCTGGCGTTTCAAACCGACACGACCCGCGTCAGCACCTATATTGGCTCGACGCCGAACGGTGTTTCCTACCCGGAACTCGGGTTCAGGAACGAGCATCACTCCCAAACCCATCACAACAACGAACCCGAGAAGGTCCGGAAGGTCGCCGCGATCACCGCCTTCAACATCGCCCAGTTTGCCTACATGGTGAAGAAGATGCACAGCCTGCGCGAAGGCGACGGCACGCTGCTCGACAACTGCATCATGATGTGGGGCTCCGGTCTGGAGGACGGGAACAAGCACGCGCGCGAAAACCTTCCCTTCATCATCGCCGGCAAGGGCGGCGGCTCCCTCAACACGGGCCGTTTCCTGGCCGATACCAAGGGCAATCAAGGTGACCTGCTCACCACTATCCTGACCTGCGCCGGAATTCCCTTGGATCGTCCCGTCGGCATCGCCACCAAGCAACTAAAGGAGATGACCAACAGTCTTTAGGCCGGGCACTTTGTCGGCCTGAAGTGACGGCGGTGGGAGCCGCACGCACGAGTTACCCACCGCGGCCAACTGGCCCAGCCGGCCGGAGGCAGACCGACTGAGGACGGGACAAGCTGCAAGCCACGCCGAACCGCCGGGCGCCCGCTAATAACTTGCTCAATCTGTTCCCTTTTCCTTTGGACGAAATGGGCTACTTTAGGCCCAGCGAGCTATGGAAGCGACGTCGGCAAATATCGCTGCGCGGTCCAAACGGCAGGCGATGGACTGGAGTTTGGTCTTGGCTAGCCAGGACATCGGAACCGTCATTGAGCACACCGCTGACGATGGCGGTTGGTGGCTGATCGTCGATGCCCAAGACGAGGAGCGGGCGCGCGCCGCGATTCGCCAATATCGGATCGAGAATCACGGCTGGGCGTGGCGCCAGAATCTGCGTTGGCCGGGCGTCTCGTTTCATTGGGGTGGCGCGGTCTGGTGCCTGCTCCTGGTATTCTTCCACGCGTTCAACCTTTATACCGGCTCGCTGCTCCAAAACGCGGGCATGATGGACGGCGCCCTGGTGCGGTCAGGCCAATGGTGGCGCCTCGTTACCGCGACGACCCTGCACGCTGATTGGGATCACCTTTTTAGCAACGCGGGCGTAGGAATGCTCGTGCTCGGCCTGGCGATGGCGCGGTTTGGCGCCGGTTTTGGACTGTTGGCGGCGCTACTGGCCGGAGTCATGGGCAATGTCGGTGGGTTGTTGATTTACCCGGAACCATTTCACGGGTTGGGCGCCTCGGGAGTCGTGATGGGTGCGATTGGACTTTTGACGGCAGAGTCGGTCGCGCTGTTGCGTCAGAGCTATAAAGCCGGTCGTTACATATTGGGTTGCGCGCTGGGCGGCCTGATGCTCTTCGTGTTGCTCGGGCTCGACCCGAACGCGGACGTGGTGGCGCACGCGGGCGGGTTTGTCACGGGCGTGGCGCTGGGCGTCGTGCTGTCCCTGCTACCCACCCGGTTCACCCACAGCGATAAGGCCAATCTCGCGGCCAGCGCGCTGTTGGCGGGGATCATGATTTACTGCTGGAAACTGGCGCTGACCGTCCCCCCACCCGCATGACCACTCGAATGGGCACGACCCTACTGGCGTTTGCTTGCGTCGTCGCCGGTGAAATCCCGCTCCGCGCGGTCGAATACCACGGTCGGCAATTCATTGGTTATCACCGCTTCGAAGGCTTTAGCCAAACTAACGAACCCGCGGGCGGCGCCAAGGTCTTGCTGTCTCCGGTGATCTCCGCGGCCGTTGACTGGGATGAACTGGTGGTCTCCTGGAACGTCCGACAGGCGGCGACGGCCAGCCTCACGGTGGAGGCCCGGCCGATCGTTCCCCATCAAACGACCAAGTTCTACGTGCTCGGCGTCTGGTCGGGTGATCGTGCGCGCAATCCGCGCCAGAGCCTCAAAGACCAACGCGACGATGTGGGCGACGTTCTCACCGACACGCTCTCCCTCAAACACCCGGCCCGGGAAGTCCAATTGCGATTGACCTTCACCGGGTCAGACGAAGCGCCGCTCCAGGCGTTGAAGTTTCTGGGACTTTCGTTCCTTGATACCAAGTCGGCGGCGGCTCCGGTAGCGCCAAATCGGGCCGCGTGGGGACATTCTCTGCCGGTGCCGGAGCAATCCCAAATGGATTTTCCCGGCGGCGCCGTCTGGTGCAGTCCGACCAGCACGACCATGATTTTGCGGCATTGGTCCTCGGTCTTGCAACAACCCGCCCTGTCGAACAATGTTCCGGCGGTAGCCGCGGAAGTGTACGACCCGAACTGGCCTGGAACGGGTAATTGGCCGTTCAACACCGCGTTCGCTGGCGGGTTCGACGGGATGCGCGCCTACGTGACCCGGTTGGGTGATGTGGCCGAGTTGGAGGACTGGATCGAGGCCGGCGTCCCGGTGGCGCTGTCAGTCTCCTACAACATTCTGAAGGGCAAGCCTCGCGGGAAGAACGATGGGCATTTTGTCGTCTGTGTCGGTTTCACGGCGGACGGCGACGTGGTAGTGAACGATCCCGGCACGAAGACTGGAGTTCGGCGCGTATTTCCGCGCGGCGCGGTGGTGGAGGCGTGGGCCAATTCACACAATACCGTGTATCTGATTTATCCCGATACGATTCACCGGCCGCCGAATCGCTTCGGGCATTGGGAAGAGCCGCCGTGAACAGTCTCTCCACGAATGACAGCCACGCTCGACAACCGCCCGCGCCGCGGCTCCGGTTTGGTGAACTCTGTTGTTGACCGATCCCCTGCGGCTCGCCTTCACTACACCGAATGAATTCAATGAAACCGGAGCGCGCGCGGTCGGCGCCGGAAACGACGGTTGCGCCAGACCACCGCGCCACTTCCGCCCCCCTATCGGTCAACGGCGACGTGGCCGCGATCGATCACCTCCGCTCTTTGCATCAGCAGATGCGCTCCGAAATGGCGAAAGTCATCATCGGCCAATCGGAAGCGATTGAGAAATTATTGATCTGCATTCTGGCGCGCGGACATGGGTTGCTGATGGGCGTTCCCGGACTGGCCAAGACGATGATGGTGAATTCGTTGGCGCAGGTCATGTCGCTGCAATTCAATCGGATTCAATTCACGCCCGACCTGATGCCGTCGGATATTACCGGCACCGATATTCTGCAAGAAACGGATCAACCGGGTCGGCGGGCGTTCGTGTATGTCAAGGGGCCGATCTTCGCGAACATCGTGCTGGCGGACGAAATCAATCGCACGCCGCCGAAGACGCAATCGGCTTTGCTGGAGGCGATGCAGGAACATCGCGTGACGGTCGCGGGCCGCTTTTTTCAACTGCCTTCGCCGTTCTTCGTGCTGGCGACGCAGAACCCGATCGAGCAAGAAGGCACCTACGCGCTGCCGGAAGCGCAACTAGATCGTTTTATGTTCTTCATCCATGTCGATTACCCGACCCTGGAAGAAGAGCGGCGGATCGCGCGCGAGACGACCGGCCAGGCGCCGCCGGCGTTATCCAAGCTGATCACCGGCGAACAGGTGCTCGCGTTTCAAGAAGTCGTGCAGCGCGTTCCGGTGCCCGATCATATTTATGATACCGCGGTCGAGCTGGTTCGCCGCACCCGGCCCAACGCCCCTGACGCGCCCGATTTCGTCAAAAAATGGGTCACTTGGGGCGCTGGCCCGCGCGCGGTACAGTACCTGATTCGCGGCGCCAAGGCCCGCGCCGTGCTGGAAGGGAGTTACCTCGTTCGCATGGAGGATTTGGAAGCCGTCGCGCATCCGGTATTGACCCATCGGATACTCACCAATTTCCAGGCGCAGGCCGAAGGGGTGAACAGCATGAATCTGATCGACCGCCTGCTGGAGGGAGTCCGCGGAGAGACTCGTCGTGGCTGAAGGCTCCCCGCTCCCACTCTTGGATTCCAAAGTCCTGGCGCGCCTGATGGGGCAGCCAGCGCTGACGCGGCTGCCCATGGAGGGCGCCGTTTCCGGCCTGCACCGCAGCCCGCACCGAGGCTCGAGCGTCGAGTTCGCGGAATACCGAAATTACGAACCGGGCGACGATATCCGGCGCCTCGACTGGCGCGTGTTCGCGCGCACCGACCGCTTCTACATGAAGGAGTTCGAGGCGGAGACCAACTTGCGTTGTTACTTCGTCCTCGATTGCAGCCGCTCGATGTCCTTTGCCGGCGCGCACGGGCGCAAGATCGATTATGCCCGCCGGCTGATTGCGACGCTCGCGTACCTGCTCGTTCACCAAGGAGACGCGGTCGGATTGGTCTGCGTCGGTGAAAAGACGCTTTTGGACATCCCGGCCCGCCGCAACCCGGCGCATCTGCAATTGATTTTCAAGACGCTCGAAGGCGTTGAGGCGGCCGGTGAGACCGGTCTGCTGCCAGCGTTGCATTCCGTCGCCGAAAAGATCCCGCGGCGCGCGTGGGTGATGGTCTTTTCCGATTGCTTCTGCGACCTCGATCCGATGATCAGCGCGCTGCAGCATCTAAGCTTTGAGAAGCACGATTTAACCGTCTTCCAAATGCTCGACCGCGTGGAGCTGGATTTCCAATTCGACCGGCCGGTTCGGTTCGTGGATTTGGAAAGCGCGTTTAGCCTGGTGACCGAACCGGCGTTGATTCGGGATGAATACATCCGCCAGCTCGAGACCTTCCTGGCTCGACTGCGCTCGGCGTGTCATGAAATCAACGCCGATTATCGTCAGGTCGTTACGGATCAGGATTACGAAAAGGCGCTGGCGTCGTTTCTGACGGAACGCGCTCGCGCGGGCGCCCGCTCGGGCCGATGAACCGCCTGACGCCAAGTTAAACCGCTGCCGATGACATTCCTCCAACCGATTGTCTTGTGGGGTCTGCCGTTGATCTTGCTGCCGATCGTGATCCACCTGATCAATCGGCTGCGACATCGGTCACGCGCCTGGGCCGCGATGCGCTTTCTGGTCGCCGCGACACGCAGTTCGATGGGCCACAACAAACTGCGGCAGATTCTGATCTTGCTGTTGCGTACGCTGGCGGTCTTGACCCTCGTCTTGTTCCTCGGCCGCCCGCTGGCCGGCGGGTGGCTCGGGTGGGCCCTGGCGCCGGCGCCCGACGCCGTGCTGCTGCTCCTGGATCGTTCGGCCAGCATGGAAACCCGCCTGCCCAGCGCGCCGATCAGCCGCCGGGAACAGGCGGTTAAACTGCTTTCGGATTCCGCCAAATCATTCGAGGAAACCACCCACCTGGTCCTCATCGAAAGCGCCACCCGTGCGCCGCAGGACCTCCATAACGTCGCCCACCTGGCCGAGCTTCCGTCCGTTGCTCCGACCGACACCGCCGCCGATATTCCGGCGATGGCCCAGGCCGCGCTGAACTGGATGATCGAGAACCACGCGGGGGGAACCGAAATTTGGATCGCGTCTGATTTGCAACGCAGCAATTGGCTCCCGGACGACGCCCGGTGGCGCACCGTCACCGCGCAATTGGCCGCGCTGCCGCAGAAGGTAAAAGTTCGGCTGCTGGCCGTCGATCAACGTCCAGAAGCCAATCGCTCCATTTCGATCAAGGAAGTTCTCCGCCGTCAGCGCGGCGATCAAGGCCAAGTCCAAATCGTGGCGGATCTCCAACGCACCGCCACGTCGCCGGAATCGGTCCCACTCGAGTTCAACCTCGATGGCGCCCGCGCCCAAATCGAAGTCGCGATCGACGGACAGGCGTTGCGCTGGCGCCACAACGCCCCGCTGGGCGCCAAACTCTCAGGCGGTTGGGGCAGCCTCGAGTTGCCGGCCGACGCCAATCGGCGCGACAACGCCGCCTTTTTCGTCTTTGGCAGTCCGACTCCGTTGCGCGCGAGCGTCGTCAGCGCCGACGCCGAGAATGGCCGCTTTTTCCGCTTCGCCGCCTCCGCCTCAACCAACGGCCTTCGCGAAGCGGCGGAATTGACGACTCCGTCCGCCGCTCAAAACGCCGACTGGGCGCAGAATACTCTGCTCATCTGGCAGGACGCTTTGCCGGAGGGCGCCACGGCCGAGCGCCTGCGCGCGTTTATCGAGGAAGGCGGCGCGGTGGTCTTTTTCCCGCCCGGGCGCGCGGGCGGACAGCGTTTTGAAGGTTCCGCTTGGGGCGAGGTCGAATCCGCGACAAACGAGCGTAGATTTCGCGTGATTCGCTGGGACGAAGATCAGGGTCCGCTGGCGCGCAGCGACGAGGGCTTGAGCTTGCCGCTGGCCCAAACGACCTTCGACCGGCGCGAGGGCATCACCGGCCAAAAAAATGTTCTCGCCGCGTTTGACGATGGAGCGCCCTTCGTCACCCGGCAGGCGCTGGGAAAGGGTGAGTTTTACTTCTGCGCGTCGTTACCGGCGAAGGATTGGTCCAACCTTGGCGACGGGCCGGTGCTCGTGCCGATGCTGCAACGGCTCCTTCTCGCGGGCAGCCGCCGATTGCAGACGGTCTCCTCCGCGGTCTGCGGTGAATTGAGCGCGGTCGATCAAGCGCGCCGCTGGGAAACCGTCGATTCAACGACTCCAAAAGACATCCGCACCCAGGCTGGCGTTTATCGTTCGGGTGAGCGTTTGCTCGCCGTCAATCGTCCGACCTCCGAAGATGAGCCTGAGATCCTTGATCCCGAGGAGGCGCGCCGCCTCTTCGGCGCCCTGCCCGTCCAGATGTGGCAGGATCGCGGCGCCCAAAATTCTCAGCTGCAGGGCGAGATCTGGCGGGCGTTCCTGTTTGCGCTGCTGGTTTTCCTGCTTTTGGAAGGGGTTTTGATTTTGCCACCGCGTCCGCGGCCGACGGCGGGCGAATCGACCGTCCCGACGCGCGCGACGCCTTCGGCGCCCGCAGGAAAGGCCGCCTAATGAGCCACTGGTCTTTTGCCGCCTCGGCGCCCGCCTGGATCATGGGCGGGGCGCTCTGGCTGGGCGCCGGCTGGCTCTGCTACTCGAATTGGCGGCGGGGCGGCTCTCGGCGCGCGGTCGCCTGGCTTGAGGGGTTGCGCTTCCTGGTCATCACGCTACTCACGTTGACATTGCTTCGCCCCGAATTCATCTGGCAAGTCAAGCGAACGGAAGCCCCCAAGGTCGCGGTGCTCTGGGACGCCTCCGACAGCATGAAGACGCGCGACATCGCGCTCACCAATAACGTCCTCAGCCGCGCCGATTGGCTCGCGCGGGAACGTCAGCGCCGATTTTGGAAACCGCTGGAGAAAACCGCGAATGTGATCGTCGAGGATTTTGCGGCGCCCCCGCCCACCAATTCTCCGGCCGCGCGCGCGGGACGCGGGACCGATCTGAATCTGGCGCTCGATACCGTGGCCCAACGCGAGCGCAACCTCAAAGCCGTCCTCCTGCTCACCGACGGCGATTGGAACCTCGGGCAGTCGCCAGTCGCCGCGGCGATGCGCTATCGCGAGCGCGACATTCCGATCTTCGCCGTCGCCGTCGGGCGCGAAACGCCGGTCCCCGATCTCATCCTTGATACGGTCTCGGCGCCGGCCTACGGCTTGTTCGGCGAACAGATCTCGATTCCGTTCAAGGTGGAGAACCACCTTTCTCGCGAGGTCAAGACCGTCATCTCGCTGATCGACACCAACCAGGAGGAAATCAAGAAAGACATCGTCATCCCCGCGCAGGGAGAACTGCAGGACGCGATTCTTTGGTCACCCCGCGCGGTCGGCGAGACCAGCCTGACACTGAAGGTGCCCGTCGAACCGGACGAGGGCCTGGCAGACAACAACGAACAGACTTTCCGCATCTCCGTACGCCTTGAAACGATCAAGGTCCTGGTCATCGATTCCCTGCCCCGCTGGGAATACCGCTACCTCCGCAACGCGCTGGCCCGTGATCCGGGGGTCGAGATGAACTGCCTGCTTTTTCACCCGGACATCGGCGCGGGAGGCGGCCGCAATTACATTCCGGCGTTTCCCGACACCAAAGAATTGCTCGGACGTTATGATGTCGTGTTTCTCGGCGACGTCGGCATCGGCCAAAATGAACTGACCGAGAAGGACGCGGAGTTGCTGAAGGGATTGGTTGAGCAACAGGCGAGCGGGTTGGTATTTCTTCCGGGACGCCGCGGCCGCGAATTGAGCCTGCTTAAAAGTCCGCTGAAGGACCTGCTGCCGGTGCAATTGGACGAATCCAAGCCGGAAGGCATCGGCCTCCAAAACGAGTCGGAACTGATGCTGACGACCCTCGGGGCGCGGCACTTGCTCACCCGGTTCGACGCGAACGAAAGCCGCAATACCGAAATCTGGAAGCAGCTACCCGGATTTTATTGGTCGGCCGCGGTCGAAAAGGCCCGGCCCGGCTCCGAGGTGTTGGCGGTGCATTCCTCACTCCGCAATTCGTGGGGCCGCATGCCGCTGCTCGTGACCCGCAATTCCGGCAGCGGTAAAGTTCTCTTCATGGGCATGGACAGCGCGTGGCGCTGGCGCCGCGGCGTGGAGGACAAATACCATTACCGCTTTTGGAGCCAAGTCTCTCGCTGGATGGCCCATCAGCGCCATCTCTCCGAGAAAGAGGGCATTCGCCTGAGTTTCAGCCCGGAAACGCCCCAGGTCGGCGACACCGTCTTTTTGCAGGCCACGGTTTTGGATGCCGCCGGGTTTCCCATCGAAGAGGGGCCGGTGACCGGCAAGATCACCACTCCGTCGGGCCGCGGCGAAAGGCTGGAGTTCACGCCGCTCGAAGGCGGCTGGGGCGTTTTCAAGGCGAATTTCTCACCGCAAGAAGGCGGCAAATTCCAGGTGCAAGTCGCCGCCGCAAAATATGGCCGAAAACTCGACACCGAGTTGCTCGTCGCCGTCCCGGAGCGGGAAAAACTCGGCCGGCCGGTCAACTCCGAAATCCTCCGCGAAATCGCCGGCATCTCCCGCGGCGTCAACGGCAGCTACGATTCACTCGACAAAATCGTCCAGCAGATTTCCCTGCTGCCGGAACCGAAGCCGATCGAGCAGCGCTTTCGCCTCTGGAGCGACCCCCGCTGGGGCGGCGTGCTCCTTTTCCTGCTGGCGGTTTATTGGATTGGTCGCAAACTCGCGGGCTTGGTTTAGGTGGCGAGGAGGTCCACATTAATTGAAATGAAGCAAAACCGTTTGATCCAAATGCGTCTCTTGGCGTTCGCGCTCTGCGCGGCCTTCCTCCCAAGTTGCGCCACCGTGCCCCAGGCCTCGTCGCCTGAACGCGCGCCCGTCGTCATCGTCGGAGCCGGGCTAACCGGGTTGACCGTCGCGTACAAACTCCAGGCGGCGGGGATTCCGGCGATCATATTGGAAGCCAACTCCCGGATCGGCGGCCGGGTCCAAACCGTCTATTTCAAGGGCGGGATTTACGCCGAGGCGCACATGGAGGAATATTTTGAGCGCAGCCCCGCCGTCCCCTTGTTGCGGGAACTGAAGCTTCCGTTAAGCCAGGACGTCGCTCATTCCAGCATCCGGATGGACGATAAAATCTATCCTTACACTGGCGAAGGTGACCGCGACGCCTACTTGTCCGGGGTCTTCTCTCCGGACGAAAAAGCCGCTTTCATGCAATGGAATCGGCGGGCCTGGGAGATTTACGAACAATTGCATGCGACTTTCTTCCACGGCAAACCGATCCCGTCCGATCTGGAAAAGCTGGAGCGCCAGAAATTCTCGGACTTCGTAAGCCAGTTGGGATTGCCGCCCAGGGTATCAGAATGGATTCGTATCTACATCGAAGCCGAGACCGCGATCGAATGGGACCAAATCTCCGCCCTGGATGGCATCGACGAAATGCGCCTGTTTCTCGACACGCCCGCCGGCTTTGGTGAAATGAACTATCACGTCGCCGGCGGCAATTCCAAGTTCATCCAGGCGCTGGCGTCTCATTTGGCGCCGGGCCAATTGATGATCAACGCGCAGGTCACCGCCATCGAACGCACCCCTGACGGGGTTCACGTGCGCTACCTCAAGGATGCCGCGCGCTACGGCGAAATTCTGGCTCGAGCGGTCGTCGTGACCGCCCCCGTTTACACGCTCAAGAATATCCAATTCGTCCCGCCGCTAAGTCAGCAAAAGTCGCGCGCCATTGCCACCACCCGATACGGCGCGTACATTAAGGTCCACTTTCTGGTCGATGAGGCCGCCGAGCCGCTCTGGATGAAAGACGGCAAAACGGTCATGACGCTTCTGTCCGATTCACCGGCAGGCACGATCTACGAGGCGACCGAGTTTCAAAAAGCAACTCGCGGCGGCACGCACGATCGCATCTTAACGATGCTGGTCCACGCCCGCTTCGCGCGGCAGATGCTCGGCATGTCCATTGATGAAATGCGCGACTACTCCCGCGCCAACCTCGACAAATTATTTCCCGGCATCGCGCGCTACGTCAAACGAGCCGAGATTTTTGTTTACCCTAACGCCGTCGCCTACTGGCCCGTGCAACTCGGCCGCTCCCGCTTCGACGCCGACGCCGACGAATTGCGGCGTCCGGAAGACGGCCTCTACATCGGCGGCGACACCACCGAGGACAGCCATTCCGAAGGCGCCGTCCGCGCCGGACTGAGAATGGCCCAACAGTTGATCGAGCGAAAAAAGGAGTTGCTGGGGAACAGTGTGGAAGCCGCAGGCGCACGGTAGCAGCGAGAGTATCCGAAGCGCCGGAAGTCGGAAGTGGTGCCGGTAGTCGGACTCGAACCGACACGACTTTTTAAGGTCCCAGGATTTTAAGTCCTGTGCGTCTGCCATTTCGCCATACCGGCAATCCTGAGTTCGTCCAGGTTTTCGCGCTTCCGAAAACTCCAAAGCTGATCTGGCTACCCTTCCGCGGGCGAGTTGATGCAGAGTTACCCGCAAACCGATCACGATCCCCTACTCTTCGCCCGCCAGTCAGCCGCCCTAGAAGTATCAGATCATTTTAGATCAGCGCAAGCAGCCAATTCACGGATTGAAGCTTTCGGGCGGCGTCCTTCTCGATACCAAGGGCCAAAGCAGTTTCTCCACGCGCTCAATTCGAGGCCTCTCTGCGTCCAATCCCGCGCGATTTGACGGCTCGGGTTCGTCAGCGATTGGCGCCAAAAGCAAACGGAGAATACGACCCACAACCGGCGTCATAATCTAACGGTTGACTCTCCGCCCGAGCCGATGGAATTATCCGTGCCACATGAAACCCGCCCGCGTATTTCTCGCGCTTTTTGCCGCCTTGTATTTCACCAGCAATCTACTCGCTGGAGCCCCCGCCAACGCTAATGCGGCGTTGCAGCCGTTCGTCGATCGGCACGTCCTGGCCGGCGCCGTCGCGCTCGTCGCGGACAAAGACAAGTTACTCTCGGTCACGACCGTGGGCGCGGCCGACATTGAAGCCGGCAAGACGATGAAGGCGGACACGATGTTCTGGATCGCCTCTCAATCCAAGGCGATGACCGCAACGGCCGTCATGATGCTGGTGGACGAACAGAAGATCGCTCTCGATGATCCCGTGGAGAAGTACCTGCCGGAGTTCCGCGGCCAAATGGTGGTGGCCGAGAAGGACGAGAGTCACGAATTGCTACGCAAGCCGAGCCATCCCTTTACGATCCGCGAAGCGCTCAGCCACATGAGCGGATTGCCGTTCCAATCGGCCGTCGAAACGCCCACGCTCGACGGCCTGCCGCTGGCCGCCGCGGTGCGCAGCTACGCGATGACGCCGCTTCAAACCGAGCCGGGGACCCATTACCAATACTCGAACGCCGGTATCAATACGGCGGCGCGGGTTTTGGAAGTCGTGAGCGGGATGAAGTACGAGGATTTCATGCGGCAACGGCTGTTTGGCCCGCTGGGGATGAACGACACCACGTTTTGGCCGAATGAAAAACAGGTCCGGCGCATCGCGCAATCGTATCGCCCGGACGCCTCCAAAACGAATCTACAGAAGATCGCCGTCAGTCAACTGATCTACCCGCTGACCGACCGGACGCGGCGCTTCCCGATGCCCGCCGGCGGACTCTTTTCCACCGCGCAGGACACGGCCCGGTTCTGCCAGATGCTGCTGAACGGCGGCCAGTTGAACGGGCGCCGTTACCTTAGTGAAGCCGCATTCAAGGAACTGACGAAACGCCAGACGCCAATGTCGGTGAAGGAAAGCTACGGCTTCGGACTGGCGGTCGGTTCCGACTGGTTTGGTCACGGCGGCGCGCAAGCGACAAATATGGAAATCCGGCCCGAGAAAGGACTCGTCCTCGTCTGGATGGTCCAGCACGCCGGCTACCCGGGAGATGGCGGAAAGGCCCAGGGGGTATTTCGCGATTGGGCGCTTGAGCGTTTCGGAAAGTGAGCAGAAACGAAGCGGGAGCCGACCGAGAGGACTCACGGACGGCTCCCATGACGGAGGTCAGCCCGCCCCGCCGATCGACTTCGCCATCCCGACCGCTGGGAGGCTCAATTCCCCGGGCAATGGAATCTCGTAGCGCGCGACGGCGACGTAGCCGTGCGCCGCGTAAAGCGGCTCGCCCGCCAAGGTAGCCACCAGTTCGATCGAACGAAACCCGGCGGCGCGGATGGCGGATTCGCACGTCGCTAACAAGCAACTTCCGACGCCGCGCCGCGCCCACGCCGGATGCACAAAGTACGCGCGGATGCGCGCCGGATCGAGTTGTGGATCAAGCTCTGGGTCGGCGGATTCTCGGCCGGCGTCACCGCCAAAGAGGGATTTTCGTTTGCTCCAGCCTCCGCAACCTATGATCTCGTCCGCGGTCTCGATCACATAGTAGGTTCCGTCTTCTATTAGCTGTCGGTCCACGCCGAAGACCGGTCCGAGCGCCGCTTCCATTTGCGCCGCGGTGTAATAGGCCGACTGCAGGCCGCGGACCGAAAGTGGAATCAATCGCGCCAACGCCGGCACGTCCCCGGAACCGGCCAATCTCGGCTTCCAAACGTGCTCGCCCTTGGCGCTCATGCTCGTCACGCGAAACCCGCCGCGCGGGCCGGAACTTCGTCCGCCCTACGATTCGACGAGCGAGCGCAAGATCGCAAGATTCTGGACGTCCTCATGGAGGTCGGGCGATTTGGGCGTCTCAAGGCAGCCCGGGAGATTTTTGAAACGCTTGTCGTTGACGATGTGCCGAAAGGCCTCGCGGCCGATCTTGCCTTCGCCAATGCCGGCGTGGCGATCCACCCGCGAGCCAAGGTCGGTTTTGGAATCGTTCAAGTGAAACGCCAGGATTTGCTTCAGGCCGATCAATTCCTCAACTTCTCGGATCGCCTTTTTCCAACCGGCCGGCGTCCGCACGTCGTAGCCGGCGGCGAAGAAATGGGCGGTATCCAGGCAGACGCCGAGGCGCTGAGGTTGTTCGACTCGGTCAAAGATGGCCGCGAGATGCGCGATCTGGTGGCCGAGACAAGTCCCCTGCCCCGCGGTGTTCTCGAGCGCGATGCGCACCGGTGAATCCTTGGTGATCCGCAACGCCTCGTCGAGGCCCGCGACGATTTGTTGCAAACCCGTGTCATCGCCGGCGCCCAAATGCGCGCCGGGATGCAACACCAAAAATGGAATTCCCAAATCGGTGGCCAAGCCGATCTCCTGCGTGAGCGACTTGATCGATTGGTCCCGGTTGGGCGACGCGGGCGCGCCCAAGTTGATCAGGTAGCCGGTGTGCCCGAAAACGCACGCGAATTTGTCCGCCGCCAATTCGTTCGCGTATTTGGCGAGGTCGGCCGGCGCGTACGGCTTGCCGAACCACTGCATGTTGTTCTTCACAAAGATTTGAACAACCTCGCAGTGAATCCCGGCGCCGCGTTCCAACGCTTTCCAGACGCCGCCGCTGGTGGACATGTGCGCGCCGAATTTCATATCAAAGATTCAAAATCGCCCGTCCGTTGTATCACAGCAATTCCGGCCGACGCATCAACGCGCTGATGCGAGTAAGGAGCCGACCGGCGGCGCCACCATCGAGCACGCGATGGTCGAAGCTCAGTGTCAGGTTCGCCTCCGTCACCGGGACAAACTGGCCGCTAGGCTCGTCCCAACTCGGCGCGCGGCGTCCGGCGCCCATGCCCAACACGAGCGTTTGTTCGGGCAGCGGGATCGGCGTGGCCCAATCGAGGCCGAACGTGCCGTAATTCGTTACCGTGGCGATCGAACCACCGGTCGCGTCGGTCGGAAGGCGTCGTTGCCGCGCGAGTTCGACTAATTCGTTGTAACGACCGACCAATTCCTTGAGCGGCCGTTGATCGACCGCGCGAAGCACGGGGACCAGAACCCCATCCTCGGCCTCGACCGCGAAACCAACGTCGATCGCCAGCGGGTGGACGATTTTGTGTCCGATCAAACGCCCGGCCGGGGCGCTGTTCTCCGCCAGCGCCAGCGCGAGCGCTCGCAGCGCGTAGAGCGCCGGGCCTGGTTTGGGGTCGCAGGTTTTGCGATGCGCGAGAACCGGGTCCAGGCAAACCGGCAGCCCGACGGTCGCCAGCGGTCGGGTCCAACTCCGTCGCATCGCGTCGGCCACCGCGACGCGCATGCTCGAGGCCGGTGAAAGTTTGTGGGTCTGGAGGTCGGCCAGAAATTTTTCCAAATCCTGGATGGTCACGCGCCCCGCCGCGCCGCTGCCGGCCACGCCGGCGAGGTCCGCCGCGTGCAGCCCAAGTTCAAGCATGCGGGCCTTCATCCGTGGAGACATATAGCTCGCGCCGGTCATATTGGCCGGCACCGGCAGGCCGCGGACGGTAGGCTCCACGCCAAACTTCGTTTGCGATTGAGTCGGCTCGGCCGAGTGGCCGTTTTGCTCGGATGGAGCCGATTGTTTGCCCGCCGAAGGCGAAAGATCAAAGCCAAGCCGTGCGGCCTCCGCGTCATCGACCTCCAGGTAACCCAGCACCGCGCCAACCGGATAGCTCGACTGCAATTTAATCCGCAACTCATGGACTCGGCCCGGGCACGGCGCCGTGACATTCATGGTCGCCTTGTTGGTTTCGACCTCGATGACGTCTTGATCGGCGTTCACCGAGTCGCCGACTTTGACCAGCAGGTTGACGATCGTCGCCTCGGCGATCGACTCGCCTAATTGGGGCATGATGATGGGAATCTGCGCCATAGGATCAAAGCCGGAGAAGATTTCGGGCCGCCGCCGCGATACTGCGGGCGGTGGGGCGATGCACGGACCACAGATCGGGATGAAACGGCACCGGGGTGTCTTTTGCGTTGAGACGCTGCGGCGGCGCGTCCAGCAGGCCAAAGCCCTCGACCGCCACGCGCGCGATCACCTCAGCCGTGACGCCGCCCCACGGAAACGCCTCCCCGACGCAAAGCAACCGCCCCGTGCGGGCGACCGACGCCACGACCGTGTCCGTATCCAGCGGTTTGATCGATCGCAGATCAACCACTTCAACCTCGGTGCCTTCCGCGGCCAACTCGTCGGCCACCGCCAACGCTTCATGCACCATGGCGCTGTACGCCACGATGGTCATGTCGCGCCCCGCACGCGCGATTCGCGCCCGCCCCACCGGCATCGCTTCGGTCGGGAGGCAGTCGGCTTTCAGATGGTAGTAGAGAAACTTATGTTCGCAAAAAATCACGGGATCATCAATGGCGACCGCCTCCAACAACATGCTATAGGCGTCCTCAACGGTCGCCGGGGTCATCACGATCAAGCCTGGATAATGGGCGTAAATCGCCTCGAGGCTTTGGCTGTGGAACGGCCCGCTGCCCGAGGTGCCTCCCGAGGGCAAGCGAATGGTGATCGGGCACGGCACGTTGGTCCGCCAAAAAAAAGCCGCGGCGTGGTTTACGATTTGATTGAATCCCACCGTGGAAAAATCGGCGAATTGCATTTCGATGATCGGGCGCATTCCCTCGATCGCCGCGCCGATGGCCGCGCCCATGATCGCATCCTCGCTGATCGGCGCGTCCTTCACTCGGCCGGGAAACTCGCGCGCGAGATTCTTGGTCGCCTTAAAAGCGCCGCCAAAGTCGCCCACGTCCTGCCCGTAGATAAACACCCGGGGATCATCCGCCAACGCGCGGGCCTGCGCCGCGCGGATCGCTTCAAGGTAAGTGATGCTCATTAACCGAGTGTCAGACTCGCGTTCGCGGATGAGTTTGGCAAGACGGAACCGGGTCGCTTAGATATGGGCTTCCTGCAAATGCTTGGAGGCCAAGGCGCACCAGTTTTCCTTGAACGGATCAGGTCCCGGCTCGCGTTGAACTTTCGCGACCGTTTCATCGACCCTCGCGGAAACCTCGTCCCGCCAGGCTCGCAGCGTTTTCTCGTCCACCCACTTTTTCTGCCGCAGACAATCCTCCGCCACCTTGAGGCAATCCCGCCCGAGCGACGATTCCTTGAGCTTGGGATCGATGTAGCTGGCGTCGTCATGCTCACCGTGTCCGCCTTGCCGCAATAGCTTGGCCACGACCAACTGCGGTCCACGTCCTTGCCGCGCCTGGGCTACCGCCTTCTCCAAGCCCCGGAGACACGCGCCCAGCTCGGTTCCGTCCACCGTGTGGCCATCAACGCCGTAGCCCACCGCGCGATCAACGAGGTTGGCGCAGGCAAACTGGCGCGACGTGGGCGTGGAATAAGCGTATTGGTTGTTTGCCACGACCAAAATCAATGGCAGCCGCTCAACGGCCGCTTGGTTGATCGCCTCATGAAAAGCCCCGGTCGAAGTGGCGCCGTCGCCGATGCATGCGGCGCCAACTGTGTCGGTCACGCCCTTAAAACGGCGAGCCATGAGCATCCCATTGACGACGGAAATCATCGCGCCCAAATGACTGAGCATCGGCAATAGCCCCTCACGCGGACGGCCGCGATGGACATTGCCATCACGTCCGCGCATCGGCCCCAAAGCCGAACCCAGATAGGTCCGGACGGCGTCGATAATCGGTTCCCCGAACGCCAGGCGACCGGCGGCGTCCCGAATCAACGGCGCAAATACGTCGCCCTTGCACAACGAAAGCCCCGTCGCGACGCTCAACGCTTCCTGGCCGCGACCGACGTAAACGCCCCCGTGAATCTTGCCGCCACGGTAGAGGCTCGCGAGTTTGTCTTCCATGACTCGCGCCAGCAACATCCACCGGAATGCTTTCACATACTGTTCACGGAACGGAGCGGACTCAGTCTCCGATTCGCGACCTACAATGGTCTGAACCATATCGCAAATTATGCGGCTTTGGCGTTCTGGTGCAATATCTTCTTTCACGGCCCCAACGGGCCGGAGAAAAGTTCGCGGACGTCGCCAGCGGACCCGCGCGACTGACTAATCCAGGCCAAACTCAGGCCGGGCGCGGTCTCGGTGGCCCCGTCGCCTGGCTGCCCTCACAAATCAGATTTGCCTTTTCGCGCCAAGTGGCGGACTCTGGCCTCGTCGCATAACCCCATCGCTGAGAAATTGGTGGCTGGCCACGGATGCCTCCAGTCCCCGCCCGGAAACTGGTTTCTGGCTCGGCTATTGGCGAAAAAGCGGCCGATCGAATCAGCCACCCTTACCACTCTAGAAAATGGCCGCGAGCAGTTCTCCCAACGATCCGAAGCCGCGAATCTGGATCGTCGGAGAGAGGCCGGCGGCGACCGCGGAATTCCACGCCCGTCTGACAAATCTCGGTTACGAGGTCGCCGGCGAAGCGCCATCCGGCGAGGCGACGCTTGAAAAAATCGCAGCGGACCTGCCCGATTTAGTACTGATCGACCTCCGCACCGGCGAGCCAACGGACGGAATTACCACCGCGGCGGTGGCGCGCGAGCGCTTCCATATACCGGTCGTATTCGTCGCTGACGGCGTCGAACCCGGCGTGATCGAGCGGGCAAACGCTGTCGAACCGTACGGTTTCGTCCTCATTCCGTTCGCCGACGGTCAGCTTGATGCGACCGTTTCCCTGGCGCTTTACAAACATCGGACCGACCGCGAGCGGGCCGAGAAGATGCTTAATGGAAGCGTCCGCGCGCTGACCGAGGTCCTTTCGATGGTCGAACCGGCCGCGTTCGCCTTCTCGCAAAAGCTGAAAGACCTCGTGGTAATTCTAACCCAAGCTCTAAAGCTTACGCCGGCTTGGGAATTCGAGCTGGCGGCGCTGCTCTGCCGTGTCGGTTTCGTGACGCTGCCGGTAACGCTCCTTCAGAAACTCAATACCGGGGTCACGCTCCAAACGTTGGAGGCCGAAATGGTGACCCGCGCGCCGGAATTTGGCCGCGAGCTGTTGGGCCGCCTCCCTCCGCTGGTTAACGTCGCCCAAATGGTCCAATATCAAGCCAAGGACTTCGACGGGGGCGGCTTTCCGCGCGATTCCGTCGCCGGTTTGAGTATCCCCCTCGGCGCGCGCGTCTTGCGCATACTGATCGATGTCGTCCGCTACCAATCCGAGAATCAACCGCGCGACGCCATGATCGAAACGATGACCCATGCCACCGGCAAATACGATCCCGCGCTCTTGAAGCAGGCGATTGTCGCCATCTTGCTGGCTCCGCCAAAGGGAGCGAAACCGGTCAGTTTGGCCGAACTCCGGGTCGGCCACGTCCTGAAAGAGGCCATCGAAACGAACGACGGCACGACCCTGGTGACCGCCGGCAACAGTATTTCCGCTTTCCTTCTCGACCGCTTGAGCCATTTCGACGAGCTTAGTGGTATTCGGCAACCAATTTACGTCCGCGGTTAAGCCGCGCGGTCGGGGATGGAGGGCAATTGAGAGCCTGTCCCCGATCCGCGTTTGCGTGCCCTGTCGGCCGCGCCGATGAAACATTGCAAATCATTCAGCCGCAGGATTCTTGGCGGAGCAGCGAGACGCGCAAAGAGGGGCTAGACGTCAAGAAAACGGGGCCGAACGCGCGCTATTATTTGATTGAGTGAATGTGGACGAGATGTGTCTAATGGCTTGGACGGACGATGGCGAACGGCAAAGCTGAATCATTGACGGATCGAGGGGCAGTGTGGCTGGAACTCCAAGAGTTCTGGCGGCAGATGCCATCCAAGCGGCTTTTCTTTAGCCTCCTGGCGGGGTGGCTCATCCTTTTTCAATTCCTTGGGAATTCCACTTTCGGATACGTGGACACCCCGTCGCTTTTCGGATGGATGTATTACGTCTTCAGCACCTCACCTGACGATGACCTGGGCCTGCTGGTTCCGATCGTGGTCGTCGCGCTCTTCTGGCTCAAGCGGAAGGATTTACTCGCAACGCCCAAGCGGGAGTGGTGGCCCGGCCTCGCTCTGGTGGGGGCGGGCGTGCTCATTCACCTGCTAGGCTTCGCGGTGCAACAATCCCGCGTTTCGATCGTCGGTTTCTTTACTGGTTTGTATGGTTTAATGGGCATGGCCTGGGGACCCGCGTGGTTGCGCGCCAGTTTCTTTCCGTACGTGCTTTTTGTCTTTTGCATTCCCCTCGGAACGATGGCGGATGCGATTACGCTTCCGTTGCGCGTCATCGTCGCGCGAGTCGCGGTTTTCATTAGTCAAACCGGCCTTGGCATTGATGTGCTGCGGGAAGGTTCGCAAATCTTCGACTCCCGACATACGTTTGCCTACGAAGTGGCGCCGGCCTGCAGCGGAATTCGCAGCCTATCCTCCCTATTGGCCCTGACGATCATCTACGGCTTCGTCACCTTTAGAACCAACTGGAAGCGCGTCTTGATCGTCCTCCTGGCGATCCCGTTGGCGGTGCTTGGCAATGTGCTACGGCTCACCGGCGTCATCGCGGTCGCCGAGGCGTTCGGCCAGGACGCCGGGAAAATGGTGGAACACCCATCTGGTTTTCTCACGTTCGCGGTCTCGATTGCCGGCCTTTTGGGTGTCGCGACACTGCTCAATCGTTACGCTCCTGAAGAGCCGCTTCCCTCACGGACCAGCCCCGCATGAATCGCGCCCAGTGGTCGATGTTCTCGGCGGCGGCGGCGATGATCCTAGTTGCCGCCGCCCTCCTCGCGCGCCTGCAGTCGCACCATGTCCTCGGTAGCCCAGGGGTAAAGGTCGTCCACCAGCCGATCCTGGGCGAAAAAGGCGAAGTGGTGGGAACCAATCAGGTCGCGCTGCCCGCCCGAGTGCTTGATTACTCGTCCGAAGCTTCCCCAATCTATCAAGTCGAATTGGATTGGCTGCCGAAGGATACCACCTTTGGCCGGCGCACCTACCACACGCCGGACGAGGTGGCTCCCACGACCATGACCGTCGTTCTGATGGGCACCGATCGCACCAGCATCCACAAGCCACAGATTTGTTTGACCGGCCAAGGCTGGAAAATCGACCAGTCGGAAGTCGTGCGGATTCCCATCGCTGAGCCCCGGCCCTATTCGTTACCCGCGATGAAAATGCTCGCCACGAAAGAATTCGCCAACGCTCAAGGCCAGCGAGTAACCGCCCGCAGCGTTTACGTTTACTGGTTTGTTTCCGACGAGCAGCTCACCGCCTTGCATGGTGAGCGCATGTGGTGGATGGCGACCGGCTTGCTCAGGACCGGCGTCCTGCAGCGTTGGGCCTACGTTTCTTGCCTATCCCTCTGTTATCCCGGACAGGAAGAAGCGACCTTCGAAAAAATGAAACGCTTCCTCGGCGCCGCGGTTCCGCAATTTCAATTAACCGCCGGCGCCCCCGTCGAAAAAGTCGCCTCGACTTCCGCCTTGCTGCGGGAACCTCGCTGAGGGACAAGACGACGACGCCCATGACGCTTCTCATAGACTGGCCCCCGACCATGAGTTTGGTATTTACCGGCGCCCGATTTTAACGCCAAATAAACCAACACATGTTAGGCCGGCAAAGACGAATTCGCGTTCAGATTCACCGTTTGGTGGATGCCGGCCTCTTTTCCTTCAGTCTTTGGCTCGCCCACTGGGCTCGAGCCGCGTCCGGTATTCAGATTTTTGGCGGCTCAAGAGAGATTCAACCGTTCGGGGATTACGCTTGGCTGCTGATGGTGATCTTTCCGCTCGCGCCGCTCTATCTTGCCGTGCAAGGCTTTTACGACCGGCCGATGCTTCCGTCGCGGCGCCAAACCGTATGGCAATTGCTCTGGGCGACGGTCTCGGTTTCGCTGAGCGTCATCATCGTCCTCTTCCTGACCCGTACCCAGCTCGCCCGCGCGGTCATCATTCTTTTCGGACTGATCGCGTTCGGTTTAATTCTCTTCAAGGAAGAGTGTTTGCGTTACTGGCTGCAAACCTCGATCGGTCGCGCGCAATTACGGACGCGCTTGATTCTGGTCGGCGCCGGAGGTGAAACCGAGCGGCTCCGCGCCGACCTCGGACGCGATTCGCACGATGACTTGGAAATCGTCGCGCAACTAAACCTAAATGAATCACCGGTCGAACGGTTGACCGACCTTCTCCACGAGCATTCCGCCAATGGCGTGATTCTCGCCGCGCAACATATCTATTTTGACCAAATCGAGAAAGCGATCCAAGCGTGTGAACTGGAGGGCGTCGAAGTGTGGCTGCTGGCGGACTTTTTTCGCACCCGGGTCTCCCGCACCACCGTGGACGAACTCCACGGACACCCCATGCTCGTGTTTCGGTCCACGCCCGAGGCCTCCTGGCAGGCGTTGGCCAAGCAGGCCATCGATTTTACGGGAGCGCTCGCCCTTTTGGTCATTTTCTCGCCGCTGATGATCGCCGTGGCGATTGCGATCAAGCTCACTTCGCCCGGACCCGTCTTCTTTCGGCAGCAACGCAGCGGACGTAATGGCCAGCCGTTCACCATGATTAAATTCCGCTCGATGGTGAGCAACGCGGAGCAACTCAAGAGCGAACTGGCGGCGCTAAACGAAATGGCAGGACCAGTCTTCAAGATCAGCCGCGACCCGCGCACCACCTGGGTGGGCAGAATCATTCGCAAGTCCAGCATTGACGAGTTCCCGCAACTGTTCAACGTCCTGCGCGGTGAAATGAGTTTGGTGGGGCCGCGCCCCCTGCCCGTCGATGAGGTTCAACGCTTCGACGACCTCGCGCATCGCCGCCGTCTAAGCGTCAAACCGGGCCTCACCTGTCTCTGGCAAGTCAGCGGTCGGAACAACGTAACCGACTTTAAGGAATGGGTCCGCTTGGACTTGGAATACATCGACAACTGGTCGCTCTGGTTGGACTTCAAAATCCTTTGCCGTACCGTCCCGGTGGTGCTCCTGGGCACGGGAGCGAAATAGACGCGCCCCGCCGGCGTCGCCACCGTCGCATTGTGTCGCCGGCGTTGAGCCTCTCGATTTCAGCGCTGAGCGAATCACCTCCCTTCGACGGTTCAGGCGGCCGGATCGTCACGGCCGTCAGGTGACGATCACCGCGAAGGTTCGGGCATGGGGATCAAATTCCGCTCCCGCTACTTCGAACCTGAACTACCTCCGGACGGCGGTGTCGGACCGCTGGTTGGACTGGCGCTCAATTGTCGCACGCCGTCTCGCACATACAGCAGCGCCGAAATACCCGTGCCGAGCGCGGCGGCCAGCGTCAACGCCGCCAGCCCGCCCGCGTTCCATTTGAATAAGGCCCAAAGAATCGTCGCCATCTGCAGTACCGTCGCGACCTTGCCGACCGGATGCGCGCGCACTTCGATTTTCCCGCAGGAATAATAAATGACCACGAAGCCGATTAAAATCAAAACGTCGCGACTCAAAACCGTCGCCACGAGCCAGAGCGGAATGCGGGGCAAGTACGGATAGTTGTCCAGACTCAGCGCCACCAGGCCGAGTACGAGCAAAAGCTTGTCGGCCAACGGATCGAGGATCGCTCCCAATTCGCTCCGCTGATTGAAACGCCGCGCCACGAAACCATCCACGCCATCGCTGATCGCCGCCAGCAGGAACGAACCGATCGCCAAGGCCCGATACACCTCCTCCCCCCGGCTCACATAGTACAAGAGTTGCACCATGAAGAACGGCACCAGCAGGATCCGGATGATCGTGATTTTGTTAGCGGTAGTCATGCCTTCAAATTGGAACGCGGCGGCGCCTATATTCACACCACCGGCCCCCCCTTTTTTGAGTTTGGGCGGTCCGATCAACCAACCGCGCCGCCGCGGAGACTCGAGTAGCGCCGGGTAGAAAATGGCGACCCTAACGGGAATCGAACCCGTGCCGCCGCCGTGAAAGGGCGGTGTCCTAACCGCTAGACGATAGGGTCGTGCTAGGGCCGGGGAATATAGCCGCCACGGGCGGGAGTTGTCAGTAAGAAAAAACGGGGGTGGCAGGCGACGGGACGGAAACGTCGTTGTCGCCAGGGCTGGCCGGGTTTCGGATTCGCGACCTCAGGCACAACTCCCGGGTCTGGAGTGCACAATTTTTAGAATACTTTGCACAAAGCGATGGAGACAGCGGGCGAGGGGGTGTGGCAGACTGGCGGGGCGTTAGCGCGAACCA
>CAZFVY010000102.1:0-25798 GCA_964522665.1 uncultured Verrucomicrobiota bacterium
AGCATTACCTTCACACGGTAGGGGTCGCAGGTTCGAAACCTGCAGCGCGCACCATCCTCCCCCCAACTCAAGCGACGGCCGAATCGTTCGCGAGAACGACCAACCAACCCCAACCAACCCCACCAGCGGGTGGCAAGTAGGACGCCTCTCACCCGCCCAAGGCCTTGCTCCGGCCGAGCGCGACCGTAAGCACACGACTCTTATTGCGAAAAAAAGTCCTCCGCATTGGCGCGGACTTCGCTCTTGTGTCATTTTAAGTTTCGTGCTCTGATCGACCGTATTAGCTGAAGATAGGTATTTCAGTATTTCGATCGCCGAACCCAGGCCGAAAGACGAGCGGCTTATTCGGCCAGTTGTCAACTTTTCGAGCCAAATCGTCCGCGATACCAACCCACCAACGCCCATGAAACTTCCCGTTTCGAATCCGCCACCGACGGTTCGCCTCATTGCCACTATTCTCCTGGCCGCGCTGGCGACCGGGACGGCCCGCGCTCAAACCGTCCTGCGCACTCTGGCCTACCATCAAATAACGCAGTTCACCAACACGACCATTCACACGTACGGACGGTCGCTGGTCATGAGCCCCAACGATGGGAGGATCGCGATGGCCAGCCCGTGGTATTCTTCGCCCCAGCGAACCAATCTCATTTACGCGGTAAACTTCGATGGTTCCAATCTCAGGCTCGTCGATAGCTGGCCGGGCAGCGCCTACGCCAGCGTGGACATCAGCGCCGACGGTTCCCGCATTCTTTCGTGGGACGGCGGCACGGTGCGCATGGTTAACTCCGACGGCAGCAACCCGCATCCCGTAATCCAGGTCAATGGCGGGTATCCCGACTTCCGGATTTCCGGGGACGGTTCGCAGGTGTTTTTTTCCAACGATCGCACCTTCGGAACCACCCCGGATACCGGCAGCCGGGAGCCGGGGCTGTACGTCGTCAACGCGGACGGCAGCGGCCTGCGCGAGATCGCCGGCCTGGCCAATTTCGCCCAGTTCTTCAGCAGCACGCCCGCCAAACTGGCGCCCGACGGCTACCTCTACGGCTGGAACGGCGGCACGCCGTTCGGCGTCTCGGCGGACGGCGCAAAGCTCATCTGCTATACTTGGACGCCGACCAACGGTTATCGGTTGCTCGGTCTGAATTCCACCGGAACCGGGCTGCGTGAATTTGTCGTTTCTTCCACGCCGGTCAATGGGTTCAACAAGGTCGGCTTCAGCGGCGACGGAACCAAAGCGTTTTATTATCTGAGTTACACCCCGTGCTGCTCCAGCGGCGAGGAAATGGGGATCTTTGATTGGGATGGCGGCGCGCGCCGGGTGTTGTTCAGCAGCTACAGCACAAATCAAAGTAGCGGCGCGCTGGACCTTCACGAGGTATCGGCCAGCTACGACGGCGGCAAGGTCTTATTCGGTGAGACGAGCTGGCTTTACAACGGTGACGGCAGCGGGCGGCTCGAACTCGGCTGGGCGGCTCGCTTCGCCGCCAGCAAGATTCTGCAATGGGGGTTCTATTATCGCGGCGTGATGGACGGCAGTGGAACCCGCTTCGCCTTTTTGACCCCGATTAATGGTGACAGCAGCCATTTGCAAGTGGCTACCGCAGAAATCAATCCCGTCAGTCTCGGCCTCGCCCCGTCGATTACCAACGCCTCGGTTGCTCCCGCTTACATCCGAACGAACGGCCCCAGCCCGGTTTTTGCGTTCCGTCCCGTGCCTGCCGGCGGCCTGGTTCCCGGCGGCGGCGCCCAAGCCGGCGTCCTGTACCACGGCATTTCGGACCCGGCGACCTGGCAAGGCTCCACGCTGCATGATGACGGCGCCTCCGGTGACGCGGTGAAAAATGACGGCCTTTACTCTGATAACTCGGCCAACTTCAATTCGACGCCAGCCATCGGCCCCCGCACTCTCCGTTACAAAGCCGAATCACTCGGGTCGGACGGCGCCTACCATTCCACCGCCATCGACCTGGCGCCCTTCTTCGTCGTCGGCCCGGCGCCGACCGGCCCGGCGCCGTCAATCACTTCGCTGACCCCACCCAGCGCTCCGGCGGGAGCGGAGATTACCGTTATCGGCAGCAACTTCGATCCAATCGCCACCAATAACTACGTTCTCTTCGGGAATCTGGAAGCACTGATAGTTAGCGGTGGCGCCTCGCAACTCCTGGTCGTGGTTCCGCCCGGCCTTCCCGCAGGTCAAGTCCCGGTAACCGTCAGCGGGCTGGGTCAAACCAGCGCCGCCGCCGCCTTTGGGAATTCAGGCCCGCCGCCCGACTTCCTGGAGATTTTCCTGCTGGCCGGCGTTAACGTTCACGGGACCGTGGGCAAGACCTACCGCCTTGACTACCTGACCGATCTCAGCAACACCAATAGCTGGGCGCCGCTCGCCACCAACGTCCTGCCGACGAACCCCTATTTTTGGGTGGACGTCAGTTCGACCAATCAGCCCCGACGCTTCTACCGCGCGGTGCAACTTCCCTGATCTTCAGGGGCCAGTCCGTACATCCATAGCCTGGGAGCCCTTCAATCAGGCTTGGTGAAACCGCTGCGAGAGAGATGACAACCACGAACGCGGCGACGCGCGCGGGGATTGCCGCGATTCTATTGTGGAGCTGCACCATCGCGATCGCGCGCAGCCTTTCGGAACAGGTCGGCGCGCTCAACGCGGCGACGGCGGTCTATCTCATTGGCGGATTGGCCGGGCGCGCTCGACTCCAATGGCTCGGCACGCCATCCCACACGCTCCTCAGATTGCCGCGCAAGTACCTGTTCGGCTGCGGTGGTTTGTTCATCTTCTATACCCTGATGCTCTACTCGGCGGTGGGCCTGGCTCATGATCGGGAACAAGCGCTTGAAGTTGGCTTGGTGAATTATCTGTGGCCAGCCACGACGATATTGCTGTCGGTCCCTCTGCTCGGCAAGCGGGCCGGACCGTTCCTTCTGCCCGGGACGATGGTTGCGTGGGCCGGCGTCGCGTTCGTGATGACCCAAGGCAGCCCGGTTTCGTGGGCATCGTTGGTGGATCACGTTCGTGGAAATCCCGTCGCCTACGCGGCCGCGCTGGCGGGAGCGATCTCCTGGGCGCTCTATTCCAACCTGACGCGGCGTTGGTCGCCAGACGGCGGAGCCGTCGAATGGTTTGTCTTGGCGACGGGAGTGATCCTGCTGGCGGCTGGCTCGTTTTCGACGAGGCACGCGGTCTGGACCGCCCGCGCGATGATCGAAGCGGGCTTTCTAGGCACGATAACCGCGGTCGCGTACGGCCTGTGGGACCTCGCAATGCGGCGCGGGAACCTGACGTTTGTCGCGGCGTGTTCGTATCTTACGCCTCTGCTTTCGACGCTGATCAGTTGCGCCTATCTCCAGGTGGTTCCGAGCGCTCGGCTCGGCCTCGGCAGCGTCTTGATCGTGGTCGGCTCGATCGCGAGTTGGCGATCGATATCAGAATCGCGCTCAGGTAGTCCATCGGGTCCACCTCGTCCACTAGACACCGAGAGCCAACGATGAGCCTCGGTTGGCCGCCGAGATCCGAAGCTCGCAGAGTTCAAGAGCGGCGCCCCATCGCCGCAACGGCTCACGGATAATCCGGGAAAAGCGCCGCCATCAGCGTCTTGGCCTTGTTCTCGACCGTCGCGAGCGAACTCGCGCTGTAGTTCGCCATGAACGGATAAAGCGCGCCGAGTCTCCGAATCGCAACGCTGGTATCGCCGTAATGTTCGTGCAGCCGCCACGCGCTTAACCACTTTAGTTGCGTCGGCGGCGGCTGCCCAATGACGGTGGCGCGGCCAGTCTTGTCGGCGGGGTGCTGCTTGAGAAATTCAGTGAACCCGCGCACCAACTCCGCTTTCGGCGCCTCCCAATCGATCGCCATGATATACTCGCTGCCGGACGGATCAAAATCGTGCCGTGCGAGGCCGGCGGTCGCGAGGTGCTCGTGGTAGCTCCAAACGCGCAGCTTCGGAACCTCAGTGATCGCCGTAAACCGCCCCACCGCGGCCCGGCGCTCCGCTAAACTCAATTGCCGCCACGCGCGCCCGGGAAAATCGGGACTTTCGTATAAAAAACGAGCGAAGCGATGCAAAAAAGCGGGCGCGGACTTGTGCCGCAGCGCGCCGGTCGCGGCCGGTTCGGTGGTCGGTTCGACGCTCAAGGCCAGGAACTCATCCTGGAATTCGCGAATCTTTTTCTCCAGGAAACGGACGAGGCGGAACGCGGCTTTGCCTACTTCGGCTTGGAACGCGAGTTCCGCCACGTTGCTTTTGATCATCGTTTGTTTGCTCTCGACGATTCGCCGGACGAACTGTTTGACTTCGTCGGACTTTTCCTGGCCTAACGATTCGAGCAGATCCCTAATCTCTTCCTCCATCGGCGCCCCGGACTCCCCCGCGGACGCCTCACCCAACTCATCCGCCAGCCGCGGACGGGTCCGCGCCTGCTCATCGAATTCCCGCCACGCTAGCACGTCCACTTTAAGCTGCGGATGCTGGCGGCCGTATTCCCAGACAACGCACGCGGCCGACTCCTCGCGCGTATTCGAGCGAAAATCACACTCCCACGCCGGCAATGGGGACGGTTTTTTCGTTTCTTTTCCCATTTGAAAGTCTGCGCGGCGCCCAACCCCATGGTCGCCCCACGCCTGGCGTCGCGCCCCGTTCCCACGAACGTCGGCGGGGCGAACGTCGCGACCAAAATCTCCGCTCCGGGCCGCGCGCCCGGCCGGCGCGCGTTACCGGCGTTGCCGGCGCTTGACGTGCAACTGCGCCATCGAGCGCATGAGCGCCGCGCTGACGAGCGCGGTTTCCTCATCGCTCAGCTTCTCTTGCAGCCGGGCTTCGGCACGCTTGCGGGCCTCTTCGGCCTTCATCTCGTCGATATCGTCCGCCTTGATCGCCATGTCGGTCAGGACCGCCACACGGTCGCCGGTGATCTCGACGAAACCCTCGCCGACCGCCAGGAAGTAATCCTGACCGTCCTTGCGCACGGCCACTTCGCCCGCCTTGATTTGGGTCATAAGGGGAACGTGGGCGGGATAAACGCCCAATTCCCCCTCGATCGCCGGCAAGGTGACCATCTCCACATCTTCGGAATACGACTTCGCTTCCGGGGTTACGATTTCGAGCCTTAATAGATTCGCCATAACGAGTCGTTCGACGCGATCGATAGATCAGCAAAACGCGACGCCGAGGGCATCAAGCTTCCTTGATTTCCTCGATCCCGCCCTTCATGTAGAAGTTGCCTTCGCCCACGTCGTCATGTTTGCCTTCGAGGATTTCCTTAAAGCCTTTGACGGTCTCCGCGATCGGCACCTGCTTGCCTTTATGGCCCGTGAACACTTCCGCCACCGTGAACGGCTGGCTGAGGAAACGTTGGATTTTGCGCGCCCGGAAAACGGTTTGTTTGTCGTCCGGCGAAAGTTCGTCCATGCCCAGAATCGCGATGATGTCCTGGAGGTCTTTGTAGCGTTGCAACACCTTTTGCACGCCGCGGGCCACGTCGTAATGCTCCTGGCCGACGATATCCGGCGTCAAAGCGCGCGAGTTCGACGCCAGCGGATCGACGGCGGGGTAGATGCCCAACTCGGCAATCGAACGTTCCAAGACGATGGTCGCGTCAAGATGCGCGAACGTGGTCGCTGGCGCCGGGTCGGTCAGGTCGTCCGCCGGCACATAAACCGCCTGGAACGACGTAATCGAACCTTTGGTCGTCGAGGTGATCCGTTCCTGGAGGTCACCCATTTCCGCCGCGAGGGTCGGTTGATAACCGACCGCGCTCGGCGTGCGCCCGAGGAGCGCGGAAACTTCCGAACCGGCCTGCGAGAAGCGGAAAATGTTGTCCACGAAAAGCAACACGTCCTGGTTCTTTTCGTCGCGGAAATACTCCGTGATCGCAAGTCCGGAGAGCGCGACGCGCAGACGGGCGCCGGGTGGCTCGTTCATTTGCCCGTAAACCAGCGCAATCTTGGACTTCGAGAGCTCCTTCTGATTGATGACGCCGGCCTCGGACATTTCGTGATAAAGATCGTTGCCCTCGCGCGTCCGCTCGCCGACGCCGGCGAATACCGAATACCCACCGTGCAGCAGCGCGATGTTATTGATCAGCTCCATGATGACGACCGTCTTGCCGACGCCCGCCCCACCGAACGCCCCGACTTTTCCGCCCTTTAAGAACGGGCAGATCAAATCGATCACCTTGATACCGGTGGTCAAGACTTGCGGCGAGGTGCTTTGGTCCACCAACAGTGGCGCCGCGCGGTGAATGGGATACCGCTTCTCGAATTTCACGGGTCCGCGTTCATCGACCGGCTCGCCAATGACGTTGAACACCCGGCCCATGACCCCTTCGCCGACCGGCATCGAGATCGGCGCCCCGGTGGCGACCACTTCGAAACCGCGTTTGAGACCTTCGGTCGAGGACATGGCGACGGCGCGAACCCAGTTGTCGCCGAGATGCTGCTGGACCTCGAGCGTGAGGCTGGCCGGCTGTCCCTGCACCGTGTAAGTAATGGTCAGCGCGTCGTAAATGGCGGGCAGAAGTTTCACGTCCGGAAACTCGACATCCACCACGGGGCCGATGACTTGAACGATTTTACCTTTATTCATTTGGTCAATATTGCTTGATGAAAGTTTTCGGGCGTCGCGCTTAGCCCATGGACATCGCCGCGCTGGTGATTTCCAGGAGTTCTTTGGTGATGTTCGCCTGGCGCAGCTTGTTGTACTCGAGTGTCAAATCCTTGATGAGCTGCTTCGCGTTGTCCGTCGCGTTCTTCATGGCGACCATGCGGGCGCTTTGTTCGCTCGCCTTGGCTTCCAAGAGGATTTGATAAACTTGAAAATTCAAATAGTGGGGCAGCAAGGCGCCGAATACCGCTTCCGCCCCCGGTTCGAATATGAATTCGGTCGCTCCCTTGAGCAACGGCGGCGCTTTCCCTTCGGGCACGCCGGACGTCACACCCGTGACTTGGCCAACCGGCAGAAACGGCCGGACCTCGGGCTTTTGGTTCAGGGTCGAGATAAAATTCGTGAACAGAATATCGACGCGGTCCACTTCACCCTTCAGAAAAAGATCTTGCGCGAACTTCGAAATCGCCCGGGCCTCCGCGAACGTCGGCGTGTCCTTGTAGGTGAACTCGGCGATCAGTTGGCGTTTCGTGCGAGCGATGAATTGCGACGCTTTACGTCCCGCCGTGACATATTGGGTGTCATTCTTATCGAACTTGGCCGCTTCGCGAGTGACGTTGCTGTTCAAGCCGCCGCACAATCCCTTATCGGTGCTCACGACGATCAACGCCCGGCGGCGCCCTTCGCGTACTTCCATGAGCGGATCGGCAAAATCGCCGGAGTGAACACTCACCTCGGCCAGGACGCTGTTCATCAATTCCGCGTACGGCCGCCCCGCGAGCGCGGCTTGCTGCGCGCGGCGCATCTTGGACGCCGCCACCATTTGCATCGCCTTGGTGATCTGGGCGGTGTTCTTAATCGACTTGATGCGTCGGCGTAAATCGCGCGTGCTGGGCATGGCTGATGATCAGTTATTTCAAACTCTCGGCGCGCCCAAAAAGCCAACGTCACGCCGTCCTGACCGGCGGTGACACGTTTGGTTTCTGGCACATCTCGTTCCCATAAAGGAACCGCGATTTTTCAGGACGGCCCTCCCCCTGTCAAGGAGCGATTCGACCAAAATCAACGGCGCGAGATACCCAAGCCAAAGAAACAGTTCCGAGAGGGTCGGCGAGTCGGCCAAGAATTCTCTATCAGGAACGCGCGCGACGCTGGCCAGGGCCGTTGACTGCCAATGAGAAGCCGACCGAAACAACCCTGAGGTTACCGATCCTAAGGCGACGCAATCAAACGATAGAAACGCGATCCAATACCCGCGCCTTCTGAGACCTGAAAGCTGCCGCCCACGAGCGTCACGGCTCCAGAACTGGGCACCCACACCGCACCGGCCGAAAGACTTGCGCTGCTTTCCAAACGGTAACTCACCGCATTCGTCGGCCAAGTCAGAACGACCTCGGGCCCGGTGGAGTCGTCCGTCAAACGTACGGTCAACGACGGCGATGCCGACGACACGCCCGGGAGTCCCAAGCGAACGGCATTATTGAACGAATCCGCAACATAAACATTACCGTTTAAATCAACCGCGACGCCCGTTGGATTAGAAAACCGCGACGCGCTCCCCAATCCGTCAGCGCTTCCAGAAATTCCCGCAACGCCGGCAACGGTCGTAACCAATCCAGACGGAGTAATCCTCCGAATTGTCGAATTCCAGTAATCGGTCACATACACGTTTCCGACGCCGTCCACCGCGAGTCCCCACGGGCCGTTAAATCGGGCGGCGCCGCCCTGGCCGTCGGCGCTGCCAGCGGTACCCGCCAGACCGGCCAAGGTGCTGACCGTTCCATCCGGAGCGATTTTTCGAATCGTGTTATTGTTATGATCGGTGACGTAAAGACTACCGGCGGGATCCAACGCGAGACCCCAGGGAGAATTGAACCGAGCGTTCGCCCCGACGCCGTCAACTCTCCCCGACACGCGTGGCATCCCGGCGACCGTGCTCACCAACCCACCCGCCGCGACTTTCCGGATGGTATGATTCCCGGCGTCGGCTACAAAAACATTACCCGCGCCATCCACCGCAAGTCCCGCCGGGCCAAAGAAACGGGCTCCGCTTCCCTCGCCATCAGCGATTCCTGAAACCCCCGAAAGACCTGCGATGGTCGTCACCGCGCCATCAACGTTGATTCGTCGAATTGTGTCACCAACGAGATCAGAAACAAAGACCGTGCCATTTGCATCCACCGCCAGCCCGATCGGTTCAGCAAATCGGGCGTTCGTTCGGCTCCCGTCTTGCCATCCCCTCTCGTCTACCGTTCCAGCAAACGTGCTGACCACTCCCCCGGCGGTAATCTTGCGAATCGTGGAATTCGCCTGATCCGCGACATAGACAGCGCCTGCTTTATCCGTTGCCACGCCGTACGGATTATTAAACCGCGCCTGGGCTCCCGGGCCGTCGGCGCTGCCAATTTGCGTGGCGCCGGCGAGGGTCGAGACCTCCAAGACTTGCGATCGAGTAACCGCCGGCAACCCCGCCCAAAGCGCGATGATCCACATCGAACGACAAAGAATAATCCTCATAGAGTTGTGCCCGCATTTGGGCCAAAAAGTCGATTGTGAAAAACCAATCGATTTCCTTTCCATCCAATCCGCGCCGAACCTCGCACAGGTCCTCACGTTTTCAAGTCCGTTTCGGTTTCGCCCCATTTCATCGTTCATTTTTCGCCAGGTTAGCGCTGTCCGTTGATGACGGCGCACCGAATTACGCTCCAGCGGTAGGTTGCCCGCGAATCCACCGGCTGCCCCTGCTCCGTCGCTCCCGGGCGTAACTTCGAGTTGTTGCGGAGTCGAAAGAGCCGTGGGCAACCGCGTCTCGCGTGGTGGGGCCGCCGCGCTGCGGCGGCACGCTCGCGCTAGTGTGCGCGAGCGGGTTCGGATGACCTACGCTTCCAATGCCACGGACAAAACGTCAACAACTCGAAGTTGCGCCCGCCGCTCCCGGCGGCGCGAATATTAGCTGGCGTTGGCCCTTGCGCGGTTGTAGAAAACCGGCTCAGCCTATGCGCGTTCACGATTGCTTTGAACCGTCTCCCTCACGCCTGACCACCTCCGCTATGGCCGTCTGGCCGCTGTTCATCGCCGCGCTCTTCCTGACCGCCGGTTCCCAACTCCTTGCCGAAACCGCGACCAACTCCCTCGTAGCCGCCAACGTCGCGCCGACGGGACACGATACGACGCTCAGCGTCATGCGCGATGTGATCGAACAGTTCAGTACCGACCTGAACGCCCTCCAGCGCTACCACAACATCGCCTCGTCGGAATCTAGGACCGACCGCTTGCGACGTTTCTACACCGAGGAAACGGATCGGCTGGATCACCTCGATTTCGCGGCTTTGGACCAAGACGGCCGCATCGATTACCTGCTGCTCAAAAATCAACTTCGCTTCGAGTTGGCCGAACTGCGCCACGACCAACAAAAGCTTGGCGAAATCTCGACATTGGTTCCGTTCTCCAAGCCGATCATCGAGTTGGAGGAGGCGCGCCGGCGCATGGAGCCGAACGATCCCGAACTCAGCGCCAAGGTCCTCAACGAGGTTGACGAGCAAGTCGCCAACGCGCGAAAGGCCGTCGAGAAGCAGCTCAAATCTGCCAAGGAATCCGATTCGACCGGCCCCGGCAAGGTCGCGGCTAACCGGGCGGCGCGCGAGGTCGGCGAACTGCGCGGTACCTTGCAACGCTGGCACGAGTTCTATTCCGGTTACGATCCCGAATTCACCTGGTGGGCCGATCAACCGTTTCAAAAGCTCGATAAGGACTTGCAGGATTACGCCAGTTTCCTCCGCAAGAAACTGGCTGGCTTCAGCGAGGAAGGCGACGACCCGATTATTGGCGACCCGATTGGCCGCGAGGCGCTCTTCGACGCGCTTGAACGCGAGATGATCCCGTATACGCCCGAGGAATTGATCGACCTGGCGAATCAAGAGTTCGCCTGGTGCGAGAAAGAAATGCACCGAGCCTCGCAGGAGCTTGGGTTCGGCGACGACTGGCACAAGGCCCTCGAACACGTCAGCCACCTGCACGTCAAGGCGGGCGAGCAACCGAAGTTGATCCGTGACCTTTCGAATGAAGCGATCAAATTCGTCGAAGATCACGACCTCGTCACCATCCCTCCGCTCTGCAAGGAAATCTGGCGCATGGAGATGATGACCGCCGAGCGCCAGAAGGTGAACCCCTATTTCACCGGCGGCGAGGTGATCTCGGTCTCGTATCCGACGGCGTCAATGGGCTACGAAGACAAAGAGATGAGCATGCGGGGCAACAACATCCCGTTCAGCCACGCGACCGTGTTCCACGAGGTGATTCCGGGGCACCATCTCCAAGGCTACATGGCCTCGCGTTACAAATCCTATCGGCGCGTTTTCCGCACGCCATTCGTCGTCGAAGGCTGGGCCTTATATTGGGAGATGTTGTTGTGGGACATGAACTTCCACCGCACGCCCGAGGAGCGGGTAGGCGCTCTGTTTTGGCGCGCGCATCGCTGCGCGCGGATCATTTTCTCGCTCAATTTCCACCTCGGGAAAATGACGCCGCAACAGGCCATCGATTTCCTCGTGGACCGGGTGGGCCACGAGCGGCGCAATGCCACCGCGGAGGTGCGCCGCTCGTTCGCCGGCGACTACAGTCCGCTTTACCAGGCGGCCTACATGTTGGGCGGATTGCAGATTCGCTCGCTGCATCACGAATTAGTCGAGTCGGGCAAGTTGAGCGCCCGGGAATTTCACGACGCGATTCTCAAGGAGAACATGATCCCGATCGAGATGATTCGCGCCCGGCTGACCGGCCAGTCATTGAGCCGGGAATTCAAGTCTTCGTGGCGCTTTTACAATCTCGAAACCTCGAAACGCGCGGACGCCACACCTGCCGCGCCGGCCGATCGCCCCGCCGGCGCCATCGCGGCCAGCGCCGCCGCCGCCGAAAACACGCCGCCGCGCCCGAAAGTGTACCGCGACAAGATCGAGCCTCATTGGTTCGCGAGTAACAATAAATTCTGGTACCGCCTCGACCTCCCGGACGACCGGCGCCAATTTATCTTGGTGAACGCGACCAATGGGACTCGCCTGCCGGCGTTCGACCACGAGCAACTGGCCCAAGCCCTCACGATCTTTACCCATAAACCGACGCAAGCTGACCACCTGCCCGTCTCCAGTATCCGCTTTGCGGATGACCTGACGACCATGGAACTCATCGGGGAATCCTCCGACTGGACGTGCGACCTGCAGACTTATTCGCTCACGCCGTCAAAGACCGAGAAGCCCTCTAAAAGCGGCGAGAGCGCCCCGACCGATTCCCAACGTCGCCGCAGCCGCGCTCGGCTGGAGGCCGGGCTGAAGTCGCCGGACGGTAAATGGGAAGCCCTCGCGCGTGGCCACAACTTGTTCCTGCGGGAAACGGCCAATGGCAAGGAACAAGCCCTCACCTATAACGGCGACCCCGATAATTCCTATGCCCGCGACGTTCAGCGCGACCGCGCCATTGACATGCAGTACGACGCGCCCGACCCCGAAGCGCCGGTCCCGGAAGTTTATTGGTCCCCGGATTCACGTCGGCTGGTCGCCATCCGCACCCGGGCGGGAACGCAGCGGCGGGTTTATCTGGTCGAATCGTCGCCCGCCGACCAACTCCAACCCAAGCTCGACTCGTATCCCTATCTCAAGCCGGGCGACGAAATCCCCTTGCGCAAGCCACATCTTTTCGACGTTGAGACGAAGCGCGAGATTCCAGTCGATGACGCTCTTTTCTCCAATCCCTGGTCGTTAAGCGATTTACAATGGGACCCCGATTCCTCCCGGTTCAATTTCCTTTACAATCAACGCGGCCACCAAGTTCTGCGCGTCGTCGCCGTGGACGGCCTGTCCGGCGAGGCCAAGGCCGTAATCGACGAACAGAGCAAGACCTTCATCGACTACGCCGGCAAGTTTTTCAGCGAATCCGTTCCGGCCAGCGGCGAAATCATCTGGATGTCAGAACGAGACGGTTGGAATCACCTTTATTTGTACGACGCGCGCGCCGGACAGGTGAAGCGCCAGATTACGAAAGGCGAATGGGTCGTCCGCGGCGTGGATCGGGTGGACCGCGAAAAACGCCAGATTTGGTTCCACGCGGGCGGCCTTTACCCGGGCCAGGACCCTTATTACATCCAGTACTGTCGCGTGAATTTTGATGGCTCGGATTTCACGCGCTTGACGGACGCCGATGGCACGCACGCGGCACAGTTCTCGCCGGATCACCGATTCCTGATCGACACCTGGTCGCGCGTGGACCAGCCGCCGATCACGGAATTGCGTCGTTGTGAGGACGGCCAACTCCTCTGCAAATTGGAAGAAGCCGACGCGAGTCAACTATTCGCGTCCGGCTGGAAAGCGCCGGAACGCTTTGTCGCCAAGGGGCGCGATGGTGTGACCGATATTTGCGGGATCATCGTTCGTCCGAAGGATTTTGATGCCACCAAGAAGTATCCCATCATTGAAAGCATCTACGCCGGGCCGCAAGATTCATTCGTGCCGAAAGCCTTCCGCCCGACCTTGACCCAGAGCGGGTTGGCCGACCTTGGTTTCGTCGTCGTGCAAATCGACGGAATGGGCACCTCCAATCGCTCCAAGAAATTTCACGACGTCTGCTGGAAAAACCTTGGCGACGCCGGCTTCCCCGATCGCATCCTCTGGATCAAAGCGGCCGCCGAGAAGTATCCCTCGCTCGACCTCTCGCGCGTCGGCATCTACGGCACCTCCGCCGGTGGACAAAACGCGTTGCGGGGGCTGCTGGCCCACGGCGATTTTTATAAGGCGGGCGTCGCTGACTCCGGTTGCCACGACAATCGCATGGATAAAATCTGGTGGAACGAATTGTGGATGGGCTGGCCGATTGGCCCGCACTACGATGAACAATCGAACGTGACCCAGGCGAGTCGTCTCACCGGCAAACTGATGCTGATGGTCGGTGAGATGGACAAGAACGTGGACCCCGCGAGCACGATGCAGGTCGTCAACGCCCTGATTAAGGCGAACAAGGATTTCGATCTGGTCGTGATGCCCGGACGCGGCCACGGCGTGGCCGGCACGCCGTACGGACGGCATCGCCTCCAACAATTCTTTGTGCGAACTCTGCTGGAATCAGGAGCCTCCGCCTCCGCTCGCCCAGTGGCATCTCTTGCCCCGTAAACACGCGAACATTCATCCGCCCCATCGTGAAACTCGCGAACCACCCGAGCGCTCCAATCCATCATAGTTTGAAAACCGCCACCGCCATCGCATGAGAATCCTTTCCCGGCTCATTCTGGTCACCGTTTTGTTCGCGCGCCTTCCCGCCGTCCACGCGCAGTCCTCCGACGCCGCGCTTGACGCCTTTTTCAAGCAGTACCTGGACGAGCATTTTGCCTTGCAACCCTTGGAAGCCACGCGTTTAGGCGACCATCGGTTTGATCACCTTTTGGAAGACCTTTCGCGCCCTTCCCGCGCGCGTTGGCTCGAGCACGCTCGGCGAACCTTGAAGGACCTCCCCGTGCGCGTCGATTACGCCAAGCTCTCGCGCGACGCGCAGATTGATTTCGAAATCTTTCGCCATGATCTGCTGAAAACCATTTGGCAGGCGGAGAATACCAACCCCTTCGCCGAAGACCCTCGCATTTATAACGACTACATCAACGACAGCGTTTTCATGCTCCTGGCGCAATCGACGCGGCCGAAGGAAACCAACCTGGCCAACTGCGTCATCCGTATCGGAAAAATCCCGGACATCGTCGCCGCCGCCCGACAAAACCTGACGCGCCCGCCCGCTCCTATTCTCGACACGGCGATCCGTCAGAACCGTGGCTCGATTGACTTCTACGAACACGGCATTTTCGAATTGGCCGGCGCCACGCCACAACTAAGCGCGTTGCGGTCGGTCTCCGCGCGGGCCGCCGCCGCCTTAAAGGACTACCAAACCTTCCTCGAACGCGACCTGCGGCCCCGAGCGACGGGCGAATGGCGCCTGGGCAAGCGGCGCTTCGCGCAAAAACTCGACCTCGAGTTGGACGCGGGCATGAACACCGATCAGGTCGTGGCGGACGCCGAGACCGAGTTCGCCCGTGTGACCCGCGACATGTTCCTCGTCGCGCGCCAACTCTGGAGCCGCTATTTTCCGCGCGCGGCCGCGCCTCCCGACGACGCTGAAGGACGCCGCGCCACGATTCAAAAAGTTCTGGCCGCGATCAACCAGGACCATGGCAAACCGGAGGAATTAGTCGGCGACGCCCGGGTGACGGTGGAACGCATCAAGACGTTTATCCGATCGCATGATATTCTGCATTTGCCCGATCCCGACCACTGCCAGGTCATTGAAATGCCCGAGTTCAAGCGCGGCAATTCGGTCGCCTACCTCGACTCCGCCCCACCACTCGATCCCGACGCCGCCAGTCTGTACGCGGTCAGCCCGCCTCCCGCTGACTGGACCCCGCAACGCGTTAACAGCTTTCTCGAAGAGTACAACCGCAACATGCTCCAGATTCTGACGATCCATGAGGCTTATCCCGGGCATTACGTTCAATTGGAGTATTCGAATCGCACTCGATCCCCCATCCGGCGCGTACTGCAATCGGGGACCTTTATTGAAGGCTGGGCCGTTTACACGGAACAAACGATGTTGGACCAAGGCTATGGCGACGGCGCGTTGCCGTTGCGCATGATGCAACTCAAATTCTACCTCCGCGCCGTCGCCAACGCGATGCTCGACTACAAAATGCATTGCGCCGGACTTACCGACGACGACGCCTACAAATTTCTTACCGACGACGCCTTTCAATCGGAGGGCGAGGCCCGCCTCAAGCTGATCCGCGCCAAGCAAAGCTCCGTGCAACTGAGCACCTATTTCGTCGGCCGCATGGCGATTTACCGGCTGCGCCAGCAAATCGAACGCGAACTCGGCGACCGCTTCGACCTAGGTCGTTTTCACGAAGCCGTCATCGATCACGGCTCGGTGCCGGTCAAATATCTCCCCGAACTCGTCCGCGCCCGGCTCCAACGGCCGCGCTAACCTCACCAAGAAAGGGATGCCAACGGGCGTTGCTATATGAAACCTCATTGTTTGCGGTTCGTCCGAGGCCGGGCGCGCCTCGTCTGCCTCGCCCTCCTCGCGATCCAAACCGGCGTTTTCGCCGGAGACCCCGCGACTGCGCCAGCCGCAACCGAACGCGAAGGCGAGGCGCAGATCATCCACCGCTCGGCCGTCATCCGTAATCGCGATTCAACGAACGCCTCGGTCATGCGCCTTTGGCCGCTTTACTCCAGCCCGGAAGCGCGCATGAATTATGTCGAAGTCTCCGGGCGCACGGGCATGCACTTTCATCCGGACGCGGATCACAAGCTCTACGTCCTAGAGGGAAACGTACGGGTGACCGCCGGGACGAACACCGTGACCGCCACGGTCGGCGATCTCATCATCATTCCCAGGGGAGTGCGGCACTGTTACGACGTGCCGACGAAAGGCGAACACGCGTTGCTGCTGACCTTCGACGCGCCGCCTTACGACCCCGGCAAAACCGTAATCGTCCCGACTTCCCCGACGGCCAAATGACACTCGAACCCACCGGCGGCGCGCCCGCTACCCAGACCAACGAGCGCCACCCGCGCGGCTTGCAGACGCTGTTCTTCACCGAAATGTGGGAACGCTTCAGCTACTATGGGATGCGGGCGTTGCTGGTCCTGTTCATGGTCGATGCCATGAAACACGGTGGCATGGGATTGACCGACAAGATCGCCACCTCGATCTACGGGCTTTACACCGCGGCCGTTTATCTGGCGGCGCTGCCGGGCGGCTGGTTGGCCGACCGGCTTTTCGGCGCGCAAAAATCGATTTGGTACGGTGGCATCCTCATCGCGACGGGACATTTCATCCTGGCCATTCCCCGTGATGAAACTTTTTACCTCGGACTTGCGTTCGTCGTCGCCGGCACCGGCCTGTTGAAACCAAACATCAGCGCGGTCGTCGGGGAATTATATCCGGAGGGCGGCGCCCGCCGCGACGCCGGCTTCACCGTTTTCTACATGGGGATCAATCTCGGCGCCGCGCTCGGTCCGTTGTTTTGCAGCGCCCTCGGTGAGAAACTGAACTGGCATTACGGCTTCGGCGCCGCAGGCGTCGGAATGGTTCTCGGACTGATTCAATTCCGCCTGACGGCGAGACATTTGGGCGAAGCCGGACTGCGTCCCGGACACGCCGGCGGTCTGACGCCGGGGCTTCGAACGGGCCTCTTTGTGACTGGCGCGTCAGGGGTGGCCATTCTTACGCTCTGTCTCACTGGCGTGATCCAGGTTAACCCCGTCAAAGTCGCGCAAAACACCTCGACGTTCATCGTCAGCGTGGCGGTCATTTATTTTCTCTACGTGCTCCTCTTCATGAAATTGGAGCGCGTCGAAAAACAACGCGTCGGGATCATCGTTATTCTGTTCGTTTCCTCAGCGCTCTTCTGGGCTGGGTTCGAGCAAGCCGGCTCATCCCTCAATCTCTTCGCCGAGCGCTACACGGACCGGCATCTAAACTGGCTCAACTTTGAAATTCCTGCGGGTTGGTTTCAGTCACTGGAGCCAGCCTTCATCATCATTCTGGCGCCCGTGGTGGCGGCGGTTTGGCTTCGTTTGGGGCGGCGCAATCTCAATCCGTCGCTCTCCATCAAATTTGGCCTCGGCCTGATCTTGATGGCGTTCGGATTCATCGTCATGGCCGGCGCCGCCCGTCTGGTCGTTGCCGGTCATCGAGCCGGTCCGATGTGGCTCACCACGACCTATCTGATTCACACGGTCGCCGAGTTATGCCTCAGTCCGATCGGCCTCAGTTCCGTCACCAAGCTGGCGCCGCGCCGGCTGGTGGGACAGATGCTCGGCGCCTGGTTCCTGGCGACCTCGCTTGGGAATTTGATCGCGGGACTGGTCGCGGGTCAATTCCGCGCTGACTCGGTCGCCCAAATGCCGGCTCTGTTCATGCAGGTAGTGACGGCCCCAATCCTCGTCGGCATCGCGCTTATCCTCCTCTCAAAAACGCTTCAAAGATGGATGATCGGGATCAAGTAAGCTCCCAGCTCCGCTGGCCTTACGGGAACTTCGCGCGCCGCCGCCGGGCGCGGGCGCCCGGCTTCACGTTGATTGAATTGTTGGTGGCGCTGGCCCTTCTCGGGGTTTTAGCCACGTTGTTGCTGCCAACGTTGGCCAAGGCCAAAGCCAGCGCCTACTCCGCTCGCTGCAAGAGCAACCTGCGGCAGATCGATCTCGCGATGCTCATGTACCTGGGCGACTTCCAATACTACCCGCAGCTCGCCAGCGTGCAGGCGATCGGTCCCCGCGGGGCCATGCTCGTCGTGAGCAGCCTCTGGGACGACGAGCCTTACCCCGGCCTGGCGCCCTACCTGACGGTCAACGCGCCGGGATTGCTGCAGACTCCACCGCTGTTCATTTGTCCGGCGAAAAAAGCCTCGAACTCGCTTCCCGGCCGCCGCATCGACTACGGCTACAACGTCACGGGCGGCGCCTGGGACGGCGATAGCCGCGTCATGCTGGGCCTTGCGCCCGTCCAAAGCGGCGCCCCGGAAAACTTCGGCCAGATTCAATTCGTCTCGGAAGCGAGCGTGCTTTGCCCGTCGGATATGATCGCGCTCGGCGACAATTCAGCCACCCCGGTCGATTTCAATGACTGGATCGATCCGTTCAACGAGTATTTCCAGCCGAATCCTCTGCACAACGGAGGCGACAATGTCACATTTTGCGATGGGCACGTTGAATTCGCGAAACAAACGCGCTGGATTACGCCGTCCGAAACCGCGAACCGGCGCTGGAATCGCGACCATCAGCCCCATCTGAAACCGCTCGGCAATCCGACCATGTCGGCGCCTTAGGAATCTGGCGGAGGCCCCAACTGGAGAAAGATACGTCAGGCCTTGGCGAACGTTCACCGTGCCCGCGTGACCCACCGATAGGCCGCCGACGCGTTACGCCAAAAAACCTTCTCCACCGCGGCTGGCCCACGCGTCTGGAAGTAGCCGCTCACAATGCCTTGCACTACGCCGCAGGGCGCGAAGCGTTCGCTCACCGGCCAATTGCTCCCGTAGATCAAGCGGTCGGCGCCGAACGCGTTCCAGATCCCGTCGAGAATCGGCCGGTAGAATTCCACATCGGCGGGCGCTTTTCCATCGGCCCGACCCGAGCCTTCCACCAACCCGGACACCTTGCAATAGACGTGAGGCTTTTGGCTCGCCGCGTTCATCCCGCGCAACCAGTCCGCCGGCGCCGCTCGTCCGTCGATCCGGACGTTCGCCACATGGTTGATGACGATTCGCAGGTCGGGGACTTCGGCGGCCAAGCGGGCCACCCCCGGTAAAGATTCCGGCGAACCGTTGACGTCCAACTCGAGGCCCGCGTCGGCCAGTCGCCCGAGGTCCTTTCGAAAGCTTGCCTCGCCTACTGCGGCGCCGAGCCGATCCCCACCGATACGTATGCCCCGAAACAAGGGATTGCCCGCGAATCGGCGAAGCTGACCGCTGAAGGCGTCCGATCCCGGTGTCAAGTTTCCCACCATTCCAACGATAAACGGGTCGTTCGCCGCCAAATCAAGGACCCACTGGTTGTCTTCGACCCACGAACTGGCCTCGACCACCACTGTGCCCGTCACCTTGCGCGGTTGCGGCAGCGCTCGATAATCGGGCGGCAGAACCTTGCGATAAAGCAGCCGGTCACCCTTGTCCGGCCACGGCACGCCCTGCGGACGCGTCGGATCGTAGAAATGGGTGTGCGTATCGATGATCGTTCCCGCCGCCATCTCCGCCCCCGCCAAGCGGCCGAGCCAGGGAACGCCGACCAGCCCGGCGGTTAACGTCGCCGAGGCCTTCAGAAACCTCCAGCGCGTCGCTCCAAACTCGACCCGGCTCCGCCGATCCACTGCCAATAAGTCTGGCAACGTGTCGTGATCTGAATCAATTCCCGCCGCCATCGAGGCGTCCCGTTTTTGACTTGAATCGTCTGGCGTCATCATTACCCTACTCCCATGAGTTTTATTTACGCGAGCGCGGCTTGGCTGATTATGGCGTTCATTCTCGGGCTGGGAATCTTGCTGGCCGCGAAGGGCAGCCTCTGGCTGCTCATCATTTCTGCCATCTGCTTCATTCTCGCCGTCGGCAAAATCGGTTGCGCGGTCAAATAAGGGCGATGTTCGGCTGGCGGGTTGGCTATTTTGCTTCGCCCAACCCACGGCGAGCGGCTCTTTGCCTCACTGCTTCAGCGCCGCCGGTTCTGACGGGTCTTCGATGCCGCCGCGGCCGTGACGGCGCTCGAATCCCCACGGCTCACTTCTTTTCGCCCTGTTCGATCTTCGCCCACGAATCCCGCAGCGTGACAGTCCGGTTGAAAACCAGCTTCGCTCCCTTTTCGACCGACTTGCTGGCGCCAACCGTCGTGGGAATATCGACGCAAAAATAGCCCTGCCGCTCGAATTGATAACGCTGTCCCGGCGTCGCGTTCGCCAAGCTCGGCTCGACCATGCAAGCGGTCAGCGTCTCCAGGGAATGCGGATTCAGATGGCTCTTGAAATCGACTCCTTCCGTTTCCGCGCCGGCGTCCTCGACCGCGAATAACCGGTCGTAAAGCCGAACCTCCGCCGGAACCGCATGCGCCGCGGAAACCCAATGAACTGTCCCCTTAATTTTGCGCCCAGCCGTCGGTCCGCCGGCCTTGGAATCGGGATCGATCGTGCAACGAAGCGCGGTGATCTGCCCGCTCGCGGGGTCTTTCTCCACCTGGTTGCACTTAAGAATGTACGCATACCGGAGCCGCACCTCGGAGCCGGGAAAGAGCCGGAAGAATTTCTTCGGCGGAATCTCCATGAAATCCTCGCGCTCGATGTAAATCTCACGCGAGAACGGGACCTTGCGCGTCCCGGCGGCGGGGTCTTCGGGGTTGTTGACCGCCTCCAACTCCTCGACTTGGCCCGCGGGATAATTATCGATGATGACCTTGAGCGGCCGCAAAACGCCCATCACCCGCAAGGCGTGTTTGTTCAAATCCTCGCGCAGGCTGTACTCCAGCAGCGCGATGTCGGTCAGTCCGTTGAATTTGGTCACGCCGATTCGCCGACAGAAGCTGCGAATGCCTTCCGGCGTATAGCCACGCCGGCGCAATCCCGCGAGCGTCGGCATCCGCGGATCGTCCCAACCGCTGACGAAGCCGCCGTTGACCAGCTCCAGCAGTTTCCGTTTGCTCAGCACCGTGTAGCTCAGATTCAACCGCGCGAACTCGATTTGCTGCGGGTGGCACGGCGTCTTCAGTTCATCCAAAATCCAATCGTAAAGCGGCCGGTGGACCTCAAATTCCAATGTGCAAATCGAATGCGTGATTCCCTCAATCGAATCCGACAGGCAATGCGCGTAGTCGTACATCGGATAGATGCACCACTGCTCCCCCGTCCGATGATGCGCTACTTTGCGAATCCGATAGATCGCGGGGTCGCGCAGGTGAATATTCGAGGACGCCATATCGATCTTGGCCCGCAACGTCTTCGCGCCGTCCGGAAATTCGCCCGCCCGCATCCGCCCAAAAAGATCCAGATTCTCCTCGACCGACCGGTTGCGGTACGGACTTTCCTTGCCCGGCGCGGTCGGCGCGCCCCGATATTCGATCAGTTCCTCCGCCGTCAGATCACAGACGTACGCTTTGCCCAGTTTGATCAATTCGACCGCGTATCCATAAAGCTTCTCAAAATAATCGGACGCGTAATACCGATGCGTGCCCCAGTCGAACCCCATCCATTTCACATCCTCCTGGATCGAATCGACATACTCGACATCCTCCCGCGCCGGATTCGTGTCGTCGAAACGCAAATGGCAAACGCCGCCGGCGTTCTCTCCCGCGATGCCAAAGTTCAGGCAGATCGATTTGGCGTGACCGATATGCAGGTAACCATTCGGCTCGGGCGGAAAACGGGTCACCACCCTCCCGCCGTGCTTATTCGTCGCGAGATCGTGGGCGACAATATCGCGCACAAAATCGGACGGCGGAGGCGTCGGCGCCGCTTCGGCGGCGACTTGGGTCGCAAGGACGTTTGGATCAGTCGGGGTTGTCATGGTCTTCCGGCTTCAATTCAGTTACTTTCGCGCAACGTAACAGGCGCGAATTCCGATGCACAGAAAATTTGCCGCGGTGAAGCGACCTCCTCTCACCAGGGCTTGAGTTCGTTGAGCGCCTTCACGATTGCACGCTTGAGCGCGAGGGTGTCCACGCTGCCCACCTCACGATAAAGCTCCTTGCCATCCGGCCCGATCAACACCGTGAACGGGACCGGTCCCGCCCATGAAGGATCGAAGGCGTCGATCAACTTGTCACGGTCCGGCGAGGCGAACAAAAGGTTGCGGTTCGAGGCCTGTTGCTTTTTGAGGAAACCGAGCACGTCCTTCTCCTCGTCGGGCCGGTTCAACGCCACCATCACCATCTCAAAATCACGGTGGCGATACATGCGGTTCATCGTGACAAATTCAGAAAACTCCGCGACGCAGGGCGCGCACCACGTCGCCCAAAAACCAACGAGGCGCACTTTGCCGGAGTCGTTCTTGCGCAATGCGCGCAGGCCATCCGCGTCCACCTTTTCGACCGTTACCGGTTCAGCCGCGAGCTTGTTCAGATACGCCTGCACGTTCTCGGCCTTGCCGGACCACTTAACCGAGCATCCGACGACCTTCGTTTGCGTGACGGTCAGCTCCTGGCCCGCGAGCAGCGCGTCGAGGGCGTTGCGCGTGTCCTGGGTTTTGACAAATTGAACCCGCTCGGAATCATCAATCCGGCCGTTGAACCGCAGTTTGCGCGCCGCGTCGAAAATGAACACATGCGGCGTCGCCACCGGGCCGTACGCGCGAGCGACTGCCTCGGTGTCGCCGTCATAAAGGAACGGGAAATTAAATTCCTTGTACTTCGCGCGAATCTTCATTTCCTCGAAAGTGTCGCTCAAATCGGTGTAACCCAATTCGTCCAAGCGCACCGAGCGTGGGTCGTTCGGCGAGATGGCGACGAACGCGACGCCCTTTCCCTGGTAGTCAGCGACGAGGCGCTTGATCCGTTCCTCGTAATACTGGGCGGTCGGGCAGTGAACGCAGGTGAAAATTACGACGAGGATTTTTGACGTCGCGAAATCCTTCAAAGCCCAATGGCGACCATCCACGCCCGGCAAATCGAATTCCGGCGCCGCGGCGCCGAGCGGAAGAGTCGGCACATCGGCCGCCCGAACGGCCCGAACCAAAGCGCAGCTCACCACGAGTGAAAAAAGGAGACGCTTCATAATCCGTAGTCTAGGCCGCGCCGTTCTTCAGGCAAGGAACTTTGCGCGCCCGCAACGCGCAAGATTTTGCGGTGGCAATCCCGATTCAGAATCGGGAGCAACACCGCTTTGGGCGGCGCGGAGCGCGGGGATAACCTCCGTTTTCACCAGCCCAGGCGCCGCTCCCGCCCGCTCTCATCCTCCGCCACCCTCACTCGGTTCGATTTTTTCTGGTCTCGCCCAACCCGGCGCTCAATGCTTCCCTAATGCTCAAGCGATTTGCCCAAATCCTGGCGCTTTTCATCACTGTCTCCCGCGCCACCCAAGCCGAAGTCTTGATCGTCGCCGACGAGTTCCCCGCGATGCAGGTGATCGCGGACAAATTGAAACGGGACGAAAACCTCGAGACCAAGTTGGTCTGGCAAACCAACCTGCCGCCCGCCCTGGCGCCATTCCAGGCCGTAATCGTTTACATCCACAAGGAACTTTCCGCGCCGGCGGAAGACGCGTTCATCGAATACGCTGAGAACGGCGGCAAGCTCGTTGTGCTGCACCACTCGATCAGTTCGGGCAAACGGAAAAACCGGCGCTGGTTCTCCTTCCTGGGCGTCGCCCTGCCGGAGGGCGAATTGAATCACGGCGGGTACAAATGGATCGAGGGCGTCGATTTTGATTTAGTGAACCTCGCGACGAATCACTTCATCATGACTAACAAGCTCAGCTACCCTAAATGCATTTCCTTCGCGAGCGCCAGCGCCACCAACAGCCCCAGGACTCTCCCAGTATTCACACTTCACGACACCGAGGTCTATTTGAATCATGTGCATACTGAACCGCACGAACTGTTGATGGGGTTGAAGTACACCGACGCCAAAACGGGCATTACCTACGCGCAGGATCGCGCGGGCTGGGCCAAACGTGCGGGTAAAGGGTGGATCATCTATTTCGCCCCCGGCCACACCCAACACGATTTCGAAGACCCGAACTACGGTCAGCTCGTCGTCAACGCGGTCATTTGGCGCCCGTAACGAGCATAGGCGTCAAAGACGACCCCGCGACTTAGCTGCCCTTTGCGCGGTGAAACCTGGGTCGAAGCTCACGCTAAGGCAGCACCCTCAAGCCAGCGACATTGGCGAGCTTCCCCTGGCGCGTATCGAACGTCAAAAATACTTCAGCCCGCAAGGCGGCCGCAATTCCCACGTGTAACAGATCGATGCTGCGGACTCCCAATATCTCGGCGTGGGCGGCTCCCATTTTTTCCGCTTCGCGAAAGGCATCGGTCCACGGAATGGGCGCGTGAATAAGAATGTTATCGGCCAGATCCGATTCAAATTCCTCTAGGGCCAGCCGACGCTGATCTGGAGTGACCTCGCGGCGGAACACGCGCAATCGAATCGCCGTCCGCAATTCGTGCCGGTGGAGTGGCGTGACCGGCAAAGGCGCGCGCGCGTCACGCAGCCATGTCAGGGCCTTTGCCGAGTCATGGTGAGGTGAGTAGATCCGAACCAGAAAACTCGTGTCAGCGTAAGCAGACATCGCGATCCTTGATCGGTCTCGCCGTCAGTACGACCGCGTGTTACGCTCCTCAACGACCACGTCGCCAGGAAGTACTGTGTCCCCGTAGATTCGCTTCAGACGAGCGAAAAAGTCAGGTCGCTTTTTGGACTTGCCCGGTTTGCCCTCCAACGGAGGTGAAAGTGTGGCGATGACCTTCCCGCGCTTGCTGATTTCGACCGCCTCCCCCTGCTCCACCCACGCGATCACGCTGCCGAAGTCGTGCCTCAGTTGCCTCACGGTCGCAGTTTTCATGTAACACAAATATGTTACACATCAAGCTCAACGTCAACCCGAATTGAAGCGACCTTCGGGCGCCCGTGCCCCTCTAAACTATGAACGTGATTCCTCCCGCATTTGCCCTAGACTTTCCCCATGAAACCATTCGCCGCTCTTCGGGTTACGTTGGCTTGCGCGTTCTTCGTCTTCCTGGCGGCGTCGGACCTCGCCCACGCCCAAAACGCCCTCGAAACCCGGCGCGAGAACGCCGCCGCCCGGAGGACAAATGCCGCCCCGCCGCTGCAATCGCCCCAAATCAATCCCGATCACACCGTCACCTTCCGGCTGCGCGCGCCGAGCGCCAAGGATGCGAAGGTCGCGGGCGAGTGGCCGAACGGGACGAAGGAAATGCTCAAAGACGACTTGGGCGTCTGGAGCGTCACCATCGGCCCGCTCGCGCCCGAGATTTATGGCTACGGCTTTCTCTTGGATTCGGTGCGCATCTCCGATCCTTCAAACCCGCGCCTCAAACCGATGCGGTCCCCCACCACCAGCATTTTGGAAATCCCCGGTGATCCGCCCCTGATCCATGAGTTTCAGAACGTGCCCCATGGCGTCGTCCATCTCCACGATTACCAATCGAAGTCGCTCGGCGTCCTGCGGCGCCTGCGGGTCTATACGCCGCCCGGATACGATCAATCCCGGGCGCGCTACCCAATTCTCTATCTCTTTCACGGCTCCGGCGATAACGAAGCCACGTGGACCGAACTGGGCCGCGCCAACTACATACTCGACAATCTGATCGCCGCTGGAAAAGCCAAGCCGATGATCGTCGTGATGTCCGATGGGCACGCGAGTTTCCCGGCGCCGGGTTCCGCCCCGACCAACACGCTTTCCCGCAACGTAATTGACTTTTCCCGCGACCTGCTGACCGACGTGATCCCGCTGGTGGAACAGTCTTACCGGGTGAAAAAAGATCGGACTGACCACGCCGTGATCGGTCTCTCTATGGGCGGCGGCCAGTCGCTTTACGTCGGGCTAAACAATTTGGATAAATTCGCCTGGGTCGGCGGCATGAGTTCCTCGGTCGCCAACGGTTCGGCGATCGCCGCGGGCGCGTTGGCTGACCCGAAAGCAAACCAAAAGCTCAAGCT
>CAZFVY010000103.1:0-25272 GCA_964522665.1 uncultured Verrucomicrobiota bacterium
AAGGGCGGCAGTCCTTTTTGACGCCGGCTTCGTTGCTCCCTCCTTACAGATCCGCGTGGATATGCTCGTCGCTCGCGCCTCGCCGGCGCCAAAAATCCCCGGCCGCGAATGACCAGTTATTTATGAGACACTACACTAACCGCCCGTGAGACGTGAAGCCCCGCGGCCAACGCCCGGGGCTTGGCCACTCTACTTTAGCCAGCGCGCCACCGTAATTTTACGGATGATGGCGCTTGCCGCCGGGATGGTGGCGGTGGTGGGCCTCGACGATCAACCAGGCGACAATCGTCGCTCCATAGCAGAGCAGAATGCCGACCGGCATCGCGAAAATGCCCCAAAAATTGGGATCAAGTGAAGCGTTCATGAGTTAGGCTCGATCCTCGGAACCAAGCGGTAAACGGGGTTGATCCCCCCATTTGCGGTTTCGCCAATTCGATGCCAGATTGAGGGATGCGCTCGCTCAGCGCCGCCGGTTCAAATCGATACTGCTTGTTTTACTGCACGTCGATGGCGGCGACCGCTCGCTCACGCGCGGCGTCCCGGCAAACGCGGGGCGGCAAGAGAGGGATATTCTCTGACAATCCTTGGTTAGCCCACTGGCCGCCGCCGCTCCATATTTTGGCGAACGTCGAATCATTATAAAACTATGCCAAAATACATCAGCCTACTGACCTTCACGGAAACGGGCGCTCGCGCGATCAAGAAATCGACCAAGCGCGCTCATGCCTTCGACAATGCCGCCAAAAAAGCGGGCGTTACGATCGTGGGACAATATTGGACCGTCGGCGACTATGACGGCGTCCTGATTCTCGAGGCCGCCAAGCCCGAGGACGCCCTCCACTGCCTGGCCGAATTGGTTTCCGCCGGCAACGTCACCACGAAAACCGCGCAACTATTCACCGACGCGGAATTTGACGCCATCTTAGGCCACTAAATGCCCCGACGGGCCAATCGCTATGATCGCCTTTACCAGTGTTTTTCATCCGTCCGACTTCACCACCGGCGATGAGGCGGCGTTCGCCCACGCCCTGAAGATCGCCCTGTCGGTCCGGGGCAAACTGAGCCTGCTGCATGTCGGCGGCCCGGACGAGGACGCGCACTGGAGCGATTTTCCCGGGGTCCGCGAGACGCTGTCCCGGTGGGGGCTCGCGCCCGCGGGCGCTGATCGTGAGGCCGTCACCGCCCTCGGCCTAGATGTGCATAAAGTCTTGCGCACCGCGCGGGACGTGATGGAAGGCATCCTGGGTTACGCCTACGAAAACCAGCCCGACCTGATCGTCCTGGCGACCCACCAGCGGGCCGGACTCGCGCGCCTGCTGCACAAGGCGATGGCGGAACCGATCGCCCGCCAATCGCAGTCCATCACGCTCTTCGTGCCGCGCCGAATCATGGGCTTCGTCTCCGCCGAGACCGGCCTGGTGCGATTGCGCAACATCGTCATCCCGGTGGCCCAATCGCCGCGACCGCAACGCGCCATCGAAGCCGCGATCGCGCTCGGCGCGGCGCTTGGGGCCGGACCCGCCCACCTCTCACTCATTTACGTGGGCGAAGATTCGGACATGCCGGAATGCCACGTCTCGCCGCCGGCCGGCTGGACATTCGAGCAATCCGCGTGGAAGGGCAGCGTCGTGGAGCATATCTTGGCCGTCGCCGAGGATCGCAACGCGGACCTGATCGCGATGGCTACCGAAGGCCGCCGAGGATTTCTCGACGCGCTGCGCGGCAGCACGACCGAGCGGGTGTTGCAAGGCGCCCGGTGCCCCGTGCTCGCGGTCCCGGCGGGTTGACCGACGTACGTCAACGCTCCCGTCGCCCGCGAATCCTCGACACCCCGTCCAGGCGCGCCCTGATCGCGTCGACATCGCGATGAGGTTAGTCGGCTCCGCGACGGTGGTGACGTGGGAATCGCCGCCTCACAACACGTTCAACGGCATTCTTTCGGGCGGGGAAAGCCTCGCGCCTTGAAGGCGAACCAGGGTTAGCTTGGTCGCGTCAATTACCGTCTGATCCAAGCCGGAAAAAAGCCGTCGAATTGGTCTTGGGGACGGTGACGGTGTGTAATGTATCGTCTCCAACGATCACGCCTCCGACCTGCCTCCACACGGCGCCAGGACCGAGGACCGGCGAACTTTGGAGCGTGTAGTTAGTGGGCGGCGTGCTCAGGTCGTCCGGCTGGTTTGAAGGCGCGGCAAAAGTAACGTTGACGCCATTAGTGGCGGTCGAGATGGCGACGATCGTTAGGTCGGCTTGGTAATAGGTTGAGAACGGGGCGGAAGGCAAATCGACCGGTCCGCCGCCTGGGCCATTCGTAGAGGTGTCCACGAATTGCCAGGTCGCTTTATAGAAGCCTGGCTTCGTCACGCTGTAGATGCGACCGTGCAAGTGGCCGTAAGGGTCCGAACCTGGTGAACCGTTACTCTGACTGACAAAAATCAAATTCGTTCCATTTGCGGAAGGCACCGGCACACTCCAGGTGAGATTGGTGCTATCTACATTGTCCTGGCCGGTTTCCCAAAAGCCGAAGCTGGCTCCAGGAGGACCCTCCACGCTGAGCAACTTGACCTGGACGAAGGTTCCGGGGGCGGCGTGGCCGGCTTCAGGTCCGCCGTTGTCCGGGGTCGCCGCCAGGGCGATAAATACCTGATCGTCCGTGTAGTAGTAACCGTTATACGGATCATTCGTGGTCCCGGCGGTAAGGGCAAACACGAAGCCGCTGTTCGTGGTATAATCGGTGGCGGCGGGGTCGTACTCCAGAGTCGCCCCCGGTGAGCTGCTCGTAGCCGCCGCGGGCATATGATCGTGCGCCTGAAGGCGCAGGCAGAACATGGCCAAAGCTAGGATCGTTGAGATTTTCAGGCGTGAGGTAGTTTTCATGTTTTTCGGTTGGGTTGTGTGATGGCTATCGAATCAATAGTTAATTATTTGGTTGGACAAAGCGCGTGATCGCCGGCGGCAGCAAGGACCTCGCCTGCGGCCACGACAGCGACGAAACATGGCCGTCCGCAAAAAGATAATTGGCCCGTCCCTGATGCACCGTCACCGCCACTTGCGACATGAACGCGAGGGCGGAGTAGCCGCCCGAGGACGCGTCGGCGAAGTGGAAATGGTCGGAGCCAATTTCGCCCCCCCACAACTCCGCGAGGTGGAGAGTCTCGGCGGTAGATGGGATGGACGTGAATCTGGAAAAATCGAGTTGCGGAGCGCCGAACGGATTGGGCGTCAGAAAATCGTTAATGGCATAACTGGTGATCCGGTTATTACGATTGGTATCCAGCGGGCAGGTATAAACGTTGGTGAGGCCGTAAACCGCGAGCTTGCCAATCCACGAGGCCGTTTGGTGCGAGGTTTCCGGCAGCCGATCATTATTGTCCAGCGCGTAAAGCGAGCAGCCAAACCCCAATTGCTTGAGGTTTGATACGCACTGAATGGATTTCGCCTTTTGTTTAGCCCGAGCCAACGCTGGCAATAACAACGCAGCCAGCGCCGCGATGATGGCGATGACCACCAGCAGTTCGATCAAGGTAAACCCCAGTCGTCTCATGATTGCGCCACTAATGGATTTGCCGGTCTGAGGATTACAGCGTCGCCAAGATCTGATCCCTGGCGCCTGAAACCACCAGACCACACTCGCCAAAACCAGCGCGGTGACCAGGCGCCGGACCGGCCAGAGAGAACGCGTCGGCCGCTCGCGCGAACCAACCAAATACTGTCATAAAGATTCCGCGGTTTTGAAAAGGGACACGGCCTTCTCAGCTTGAACAGATGATCGGGTGAAGCTGCCAAGGCGACCGCGTACGCGAGTCACCGGCATGATGGACCAGACAGACTAACCGAGGAGGGAGCGAGGGGGAGGCGTGGGAGGCGGGTCAATTCGCGCGGCGAGCAAAACGCAAGCGCGGCTTTGGAAGGATGCTACGGGCGGAGAAATGATGAACATCGGCTTGCCGGGACAGCAAAGGTCGAGTTTGGTCTCAACTTTTTGCACCTCGTGCTTTTTCTCGGATTTCTTCCCTTCGGCCACGAATTTGCACAACTTGCAAGGGTGCATGCCGTCGAACGTTTTGACCAAAGCTTCCTTGAGGGATGAATCCTGAGAATAGCTAACCGCCATGCCAACCCAGGCGACCGATTGCAAAACGACCCAGTGCGCGCCAATGGAAAGGGAGAGCGCAACCACCAGCAGCCATCTTGAAAGCTTGACCAGCACGTTTAACCAATAACGTGAACGAAGTGGAAAGTCAACGACCAGGAAAAGGAATTACAGCGGTTGAAAGGATTGCCAGCAGGACCGCGAGGAAAGTGGGATTGGCTTGAGCTGCGCGCGTCAAGCTCACGGCGGAGCCTGGGTTTCCGCCGGTTTGGGGACGGACGGTGGCGTCTGGGCGCGCAGCTCGTTCAATTCCTTAACGACGACGTTGTAGTTGGTCGCCAACTCGTTGAATTTGCGAATCGAGGCGTTCAAGTCCGCGCCCAAGCGGTCCATTTCCCGCGCGGCCTGTTTCAGACGTTCTTCGCGGACGGTTACGGCGGCCGCCCAATTCGTGATCCCACTCTTCAGTTGATCGCGTTCGCTCGTGAGTTGGGCGACCTGCCTTTCCGCGGCGAGCGCCTTTTGTCGGGAACTCGTCGCGTCGGCTTGCGACTTTGTCAGCGCCGTCTTGAATTCATCAAGGTCGGCGGACAAACCGCGGGTCAACTCCTCCTGGCTCGCGAGCTTGTTCGTTTGCTCGGCCCCGGCTCGTTCCAGGCGATTAATCTGTTGGTTTAACCGAACGTCGCGCCGCCACTGGACCGCGCAGAGGAGCGCGAGGGCGAGCACGCCGGCAAAATTGAAGTAGTGGAGGCGCTTCACCGAGCGCCTCCCGTGGCGCCATTTTCCGGCCGGATTTCAAACGCTACTTTTTCGACGCCCGCCGAACGAACGGCGTCGAGCACGCGGATCACGTCACCGTGCCGGGCGTCGGCGTCGCCGCTGATAAACACGCGAACCGTTTCATTCGTTCGATGTCGCGCCGTCAGGCGCTGGGCCAGCTCGTTCATCCCGATCGGTTGCTTGTCAAGGTACGCCGTTCCGCTCCGGTCCACGGAAATGCTGATGAAATCGCTCTTGGTCTCGAGCGTGGCGACCGTGGCGGTGGGGAGATTTACCTTCACGCTCTTGAGGTTCACCATGCTCAGGCTGACGAGCATGAAGCTCGCGAGCAAAAAGAACATGATGTCAATCAACGGGATGATCTCGATGCGCGCGTCGTTTTCCGGCGACGACTTGGAACCAAGTTTGACAGGCATGGGGTTCTCCTCGCGCGGCGATCAATCGCGATGGGCGGCGACCGGCGCGCGCTGTGATCGGGCCCGGTCGCGCGCGAACGCTTCCAAATCGTGGCCGTGCTGCTTGGCGGACTCAACCAGCAACTCAGTGTGGTTGATCGTCCGCTCCAACCGCGACCGAAAGCGATTGAGCTGCCGATGGAAAAAGTTGTAGGGCAGCAGGCAGAGGATGGCGATCCCCAAGCCGCAAGCCGTCGCGATCAGGGCTTCCGCGATGCCGCCGCTCACCTTGACGGCCGCCAACTCCTCCTGTCCCACAAAGCGAAATGAACGCATGATGCCAGTGACGGTGCCCAGCAATCCGAGCAGCGGCGCGAGCGTGATAAACGTCCCCAGGAGCCACAGCCGCTTCTCCGCCCGATCCAACTCGTCCGTGGCCCGCAATTGCATCGCGCCGAGCAACGAAGAATGCGCGTGCGCCAGCCCTTCCCGAACGGTCATGACCAGCGGATCATGGCCGTCGTCCGCCAGTTCAAACGCGCGCGGGAAATCACCCTCGCTGATAGCGTCAAAGGTTGAACTCAACGTCTGCTCTTGTCGGCGCCGCTTGAGACCCCACCACCAGAGCGCCCGTTCCGTGACGACGACGAGCGCGGCCAGCAGGCACGCGAGAATTGGCCACATGACCGGGCCGCCTTTGAGAAACATTTCGACCACGACGTTACCGAATAGTGATTTCATAGCTGGGAAATTTGGATAACTCACTTGGCGATGCTAAAGCGGATCGCCACCTCATAGATCCGTTCCGCGCCGGTTGGAAAATGCCATCTCTGCCGCACGGCGCGCACGGCGGCGAGATTGAGCGTCTGCCAGGGGCAAGGCGTCACGGCTTCCGCGCTCGCGACCCGCCCGTCCGCCGCCACGGTGAGACGAATCACCACGATCCCCTCTTCCCCGTGTTGCACCGCTTCGGCCGGATACTCGGGCGCCGGCTGCCGGCCTTCACCTTCGCCGAACTTCAGCGCCTGGACTGGTGGCCGCGCGGGGGCGGGCGACGCCACCGCGCTGGCCGACGGACGGTTGGCGTACTCGGCCCGCCGCGCGGAAACGACCCGCGTCGCCCCGTCCACCGGCAAGGCGAACGCGATCGCCGGCGTCGGCCGCGCCACCGCAATCGGCTCCGCGATCGGCGGCGGAGCCAAGGCGTCGGCCGGTGGCGGTGGGGCCAGGGGATCGAGCGGGATGGGCGGCGTTTCGGGCGGCGGCTTTTGATCCGGCGTTAGTTCGACCTGCAGTTGATCCGCGATGAACGGCGCCGGCCGCGGTGGTGGGGCGAGCGGCCGGTTTTCTGGCAGAATCAAGCCCAGCCCCCCGACGACGAGGCAAGCCAGCCAGAGCGCCAGCACAAACACCGCCACCAGGTCGATCTCACCGGGCGTCGCGGCATCGTGAAACACAATGCCTGCCGACGCCCCGGATACCGAGCCAGCCGCCGCCTTCACCGTGCGGTTTGATCGTGAGCCAAACATGAGCCGAATCCTGCTCGCCGAGCGACCTAGAATGCGTAGCTAAGCGAGCCAAAGAAACCTCGCCGCATGCCGAACGAAGCCGCGTTGACACCAATCCCGCCGCCGTCGCGCAACTCGTAAACGTTATCCGTCAAATTCACCAAGTCCAGACGCGCGCGCAAGGAATGATTGCCCCGCAATTTGAACGTCTGCTCGACGCCGACGTTCAAGGAATAATACGGCCCCACGCTTCCTCCGTTGGGAATCACCGATCCGTCGGCCAAACCCAAGTCAGTCCGCAATCCGCTGCCGTAGAGGGCGTCGAACAGCGCCCGCGTGCTCCCCCAGGATTCCTTCCAAACGTAAGACGTACCGAATGAACCGGTTATCCGCTGATCGTGATCCAGATGCACGAAGTTGTCGTGGATGTACGCCAGATCATCCGCGCCGAACAGGAATTGTCCCGAGGTGATCTCCTTGCCCAGCGCGTCGGAGAGCGCCACGTTCGCGTAGGTCGAGAAACCACCGGACGCGTAAGACACCGATAGCTCGACGCCCTCCACCGCCCCGACGCGATAGTTGAACGCCGAGGGAATCAGCGAAGCGCCAAACAGTCCGTCATCCAACTGGTTTTTGGCCATCTTGTAGTAGCCATCCACGCCCACCTGCAATTCCTTCGTGATCTTTTGGGTGATGCCGGCGTCGAAGTAATGCGACCGCTCCGAACGGATTGGGTCATTCTGCGTGACTTCCGACGCGTTGGACGTGCCGTCGAACTTGACGATGCTCCGCGATTGAATCGATTCCAGCGGCGGCGGCGTAAAATAGCGAGCGTAGCCCGCGTGCAACGTCGTGGAATCGGTCACCTTGTAGATGGCGTTGACCCGCGGACTGAGTTGGTTCTCGTGAATCGTCCCGGAAACGACGTCGAATCGTCCGCCGAAGTTCAACGTGAACTCGGGCGTGACCTTCCACTCGTCCTGCAGATAGAGGCCATAGAACAGACTATGCTGCACGTTGTCGTCAAAGACGGGAAACGCCGGGCCGGTCGGAGTTCCGTCCGCGTCCACCGGGAAAACGCCCGTCGTCGTGTGCGCCGAGAGCGCCTCCTGCAAGAGCATGGCGCCGCCGCGCAACGTATGCTGATCGTTGATCGCGTAACTCGCGTCCGCCTGGAATCCACCCGAGTAAAGCGTCCGTCCAACGTCACTGGAGACCCCGTCGAAATAGAGGTCGCCGACCGAATCTGGCAGGAAATGCGCGCTGCTGCTGCGCCCGTACGCCGCGACCTGAAGATTCAGATCACCGACCGATTTTTGGTAGGCGACGACGCCGTAATAGTTTTGTTCATTCTGATTTTCATTCAGAGTCGTCGAATCAAAAGCGCCGGGGAGCCATTGGTTGCCGTTGGGCGAAGTTCCCGGGTCGAGTCCAGGCGTGTTGGGCACTTGAAAATCACTGTACGAAGCGCTCAACATCACGCTCACGCGGCTGGTGTCATCCAGCACCCAGGAGAGATAGGTAAACGCCTTGTATTGATCGGTGACATCGTGAATGGCCGTCGAGCCTGCGGTTGGATTCTCGATCCCGAGATTGTCGTGGGTGTAGCTGGCGTTGAAGAAGTAGTTCAGTTTCCCCACCGAACCGCCGTACTCGAAGCTCGGCTTGACGGTGTCAAAGCTGCCGCCATAGATCGAGGCTTCTCCCCCTTCGGCGAACGCCCCGCTCTTCGTGTGAATATCGACGATGCCAGCGGTGCGGAATCCGTATTGCGCCGGGAGCGAACCGGTGATGAGCTGCATGGAATCCACGAAGCGCGTGTCCAGCTCGGAGCCGAAACCGGTAATCCCCTCCGGAAGGACAACGTCGTTGATCCGATATTGTAGGTTGGCATGTTCACCCCGGAGGTGCAATTGGCCGAAGTTGTCGTCCGCCATCCCCGGGGCGCGGAGCAAGACTTGATTGAACGATGCGTTAGGCCCCTGGGCCTGGGCGGTGATTTCATCCGCCGTCATGCTATAAGCGGTCGCGCCAAGGCTGGGCACGATTTGTTCCCGCGCTTCATCCAGATGCCCGACCACCACCACGGTATCCAGCCGCGTGGCGTTCGTGCTCGCCCCCGAGCTGGGCGGCACGGGTGCCGCGGATGGCGCCTCCTCGGCGCGCGCGCGCCCGGGTCCGGCGGCGCACGCGATGATCGCCAGCGTCAGCGCGAAGCGTTCGAGTCGTTGCGAGCGCTGGGACTTGGTGATTGAACCGACGAAGATTTGATTTCCGAATTGCGAAATTACCGACCGGGTAATTCCACGGGACAGGTCAAGAATGGCTGCAGATTTCATGTTTTTCTTCTCCGAGCGCCGGCAAGGCCCGCCCAAGCGGGCACGCCAAAGCGCAGTCTAATTGGGTCTAGAACGGACGAACTAACGAACTAGGGAAGGACGGAGAAGAAAGGAGGGGCGCGGCCAGACGGCAATCCGTGCTCCGCCGGACGCGTGACGAGGATTTCCGGCAGGCGGAGCAGCCCACCGACAAACACCGCGCAACCGACGACGACGAACACGCCCGCCGGGGCGTAGAATTGCCCCTGGGCCAGCATCGTGATCACGCAATTATGATCGAGGTTCGCGGCGTCCGGATGGATGAGTTCGTGAAGGGGCGCGCTGTGCGCCGCGGCTGCGGCGAACAACATAAAACCAATCATCAAGATCGCGACGACCGATGCCGCGAACTTTCCAAATGGCTTTTTGACCGGTTGCAAAGCGACTTACAATTGACTCGCGCTCGTCGGATGTCAAGTCTGCGCGAAACGAAACGTGGGTGAAAACGCTATTTGCGTACTCTTCAGCGCTTTGGTGGCCGATCGGGCGTTTACGCCTTGACCACCGGCTGTCGCAGGATTGTTCTCAGCCTTTCCGGCGCGACGCGGCGAGGATCGGAAAGATAGATCTCGTGGTGTCGGCCCTCGAACTTCCAGCCCGCCGCGTCCGCGAACGCGCGCATTAACGCGATGCTCTCGCATTCGCGGTCGTACGGCCCCACGTGCAGCATCTGCACGCAGTCGCCCTCGCTAAAAGACACCAGCTTGACCTCACGGACCATCGCGCTCTTGCCTCGCTTCAGCAGCGTTTCGACCGCGTTCGCAAGATCAGCGGCGCCTAGAAAATCAGGTGAGCGGATCAGCAGGCGCCAGCGCCATTGCGCCTTGGGCAATCGCGCGAAATCGCCTTCTCCCTCCGGTCCCCACCATTGGCCCTCCAATTTGCATACGGCGTAGTCTTGTTCGCCGGCGAACTTTCGCGTCATCTTGACCGTGAAGGCGGCGCCGTAAAGCGCGCCAATTTTCTCGGTGAATTCCGGTCCGCCCGGCTCTCCCTGACCAGTTACCGTAAGATAAGTCGCCGATTTCAGTTGCACGAGGACAGGCTTCCGCGGAGTCGCGTAGTCTGATTTGTGGAATTTGTAGAGATCGAGTTTTGCCTTGGGGTTCATGGCGTCGATGCTTGATTGGTCGCTTGTGAGAGAGAAGCCTGCCGAACATCAATCAACCCGACTGGGGCCGTAAACAAACGGCATCGTTTCCCAGAGGCTTAGGCCTGATACCCGCTCAAATTCACCGAGATTCAATGTCGCCACCGCGAGGTTGTTGGCCCTTCCAGATCACGCGCCAAGTCATCTGCCTCTTTGGGAGTCAAATGGAAACGCGTCGGCCATGCCAACGCAAGTTCCGCCCCCGTCTTGGCCTTGTTGCGTGAGCCTTCGATCAGTCGAGTCCTCGACTGCGCTTGCTCCAACGCAGACAAACGCTCAATCGCCGCCTCAATTTCCGCAACCGTGCTCAAGGTGATAAAATAACGTCCGTTGGCCAGACCGACAAGCCCTCAGCGCGGCGTTTCATCCCGATCACCGCTCGCTCACGCTCACGAAGCCCGCGTCGATATACTGGCCGCCGGTGGTTTGCTTGCAATGGATCGCGATCACGTTCTTGCCCGGCTTCAGCGCGGCGCGGGCGGACTGCGTCAACGGAAACTCTTCGTAGCTGCTGGTCCAACCCGGGACCGAGGTCACCAATATTCCGTTGAGGTAAACGTCCGCGTCTTCATCGTGATGCATGCGCAACGCGAGACCGGGCCATGCGCCCGACGGCAACGTGAACTCCCGCCGCAACCAGATGTCGTCCGTTTTCCATTCCGTGCGCACGATTGCGCCCGGCGTGCCTTTGGTGCCAAATCCGCCTGGCCCTTCCATCCACGCCGACGCGTCGAAATCGGGCGTGAACCATTCCTTCGGCGGCGCCTTAATCGTATATCGCCAGTTGAGCGGTTCGGATTCGGAGGTTGGGACGACCACCGTGACGGCGGGTGGTTTCGGCAATGCGGCCCATCCGCCGGCCCGCGTGCGGTCACGCGTCGCCCATTTCCGCCACACCGGTTGATCATAAAGCATCTTGATGAAGAACCCCCCCACCACCGGGCGCGCGTGCATCGAGGTTTCGCGTCCGGTCTTGGTCCAATAGAGGTCGTTGACCGGCACCCGATCCCGCGTCTCATTCAAATAACGCCACGCCGGCTCAACCAGCGCGTCGAAGTCCTCCGCCGAGCCGGTCAACGTCGCGGTCCAGAGCGTCCAGTCGATCTTGGCGTACGGCTGACGGTTATCGAGCGACAGCCCGTATTGATTCAGGCTGCGTTTGTAGAAGTCCATTTCCTTGCGGAGCGCGCCCGCCGGAAAAAGGTCGAGGCCGAGGATGCGATCCCAGACAAGGTTGTATTTCTGGCTCCAGGTCCCGGGCCGGTCAAACGCGAGGCGGAAATGATCACCATCATCCGCTTCCTTGACCCAGCGCGCCGCCGACGTTTTGGCCAATTCGTGGTATTGCTCGGCCAACGCGCGGTCGCCGCGCATCGCGCACAGCTTGCCGAAGGCACCGAGCGCGACGATCGCCTTGCCAGAAAGATTCACGTTGTGCGCCAGGTGCCCGGCGAAATCGTCCGTGCATAATTGGTTCTCGGGATCAAAGCCCTTCGCCTTCAGGTAGTCGGCCCATTTTTGCAGGACCGGCCAATAGTGGCTGGCGAATTTCGCGTTGCCTTCCATTTGCGCGACGGCCGCGACCAGGATGATCATGTTACCGGTTTCCTCGACCGGCATCTGGTCTTCCTCGGTCCGCTCGCCACCGCCATAGACCTGCGCGTTCGCTTGCGGGTAAGTGCCCAAATCATGCGGCGCGAACGGAAATTTCCAGCGCGTTGAACTGGCGTAGTCCAGGTTCGACACCAGGATCGCTTTGGCCAGCGACGGTCCGAAGAACAGGAATTGCGGCGCCATCGGATAAATGACATCGACCGTGCCAATGCAGCCATTGCTGGTGTTTTCCTTGGGAAAGATGAGCGGCTGGCCATGGGCGTCGGCGGCGATCTTATTGCCCGCGAAACATTGCCGGTACGCCAGCGCGCACATTTGGGCGTACTTTTCGCCGCCTTCTTTGCGCAGGTCGGCCATCAACTCCGCGTCGAACGCCGCGCAGCGCCGTTGCAACGCGGCGTATTCCCGCGCGGAAGTCTGCAGTAGCTGCTCGGCGCCGCCGCCGTGGCGCCGCCAATAGGGACGCAGATTCCGGCGGAAATACTGGATGGCATAGACGTCGTCATACGCCAGAATCAGCCAGCGTGACACCGGCTTCGAGTTCACCGCGCCGAGGTCGAACACGAAGGCGGCGACCGGACCATCGTCGTTCACGGCACGGGGCATCCGCTGGTCCATTTGACCAGGGAGCATCCCGCTATTCGCGAAAGTCTGCCGGCAGGTTGGCGGCGCGATTTCGTGGGCCGAGACCGACGAGCGAGAGGCGGCGGCGTACAGGTATCCCCAATCGATTCGCCGATCGTCACCTTTCTTTTGGAGCACCGCCTGATCGCGCGCGCCAAACCTGAGCGCCACCAAGCCGCTAAACTTTTCTTCGGCCCAAACCACCGGCTGCGAGGGCTGATCCACCACCGGCTCGGCCGTGTTGTCGTAGTAGATGGAAACCGCGTGCGGTCGGGCGTCCGCGGACCGGACCTCCCAGGTCAAATAGGTGACCGGCCGAGACAAAACGTCCAGATCATCCGGTAGCGCCGGCGTCATAAACGTAAGCGAGACCTGTACCCCCTCGCCCTCGAATTGATAGATCGTGCGCGTCGGCAATACTTCCAGCGAGGCTTGGCGCAACGGCGGTATATTGGCCGGTTCAGAACCCATCAGACGGAATGGTTTGCCATCAACGCGGATTATACTGGTGAGGCGATGCGGACGCTTGGTCCAGTGAGTCGTCGGCGCGTCGGTCAACCGGTCAGCGGCCGACCAAATACTAAAATATGGGTCGCACGCCACCAGCGGCACGGCGGGCGGACGCAGGCTCGCTTCGGCGGCGGCGTTTATCGGACGAGGAAATAAGGCCACCAATGCCAGCGCGGCCCAAGTGGCGAAATTCAGGGGGTGTTTCATTTTAGTCTCGATCTTCATTTGGTTTGACTCAACCGAATTCGCCTGGAGGGACCGCCTCCGCACAATCCGGGCGCCTCGTATTCTTCAGCCTGGTTCACACTCCAATTCGACCGCGGAAACGGACCGGGCCGGGAAACGCCACCGCAAAACGTCAGCCTTTGTCAACGCGTGTTCGCGCGGTTTGAAAACGTCAACGTGGTTTGAGGCAATCGCCTGACGGGGATTCTCCGGCGCTATGGCGAAGACGCGGCCGCCCGTCACGTTCCAGCCCTCGACCGCGAACGTCGCGTCCACGTCGGCGCGGTAATCCATATTCGCGACGTGCAGAAAGACCCGACTTCCATTTCGACTGGCCGCGACATCCAGCGACGAGGGCGCCGACTTGACGGACGCGCCGCTCGGACCATTGTGTCGTTTGAACAAGCGCATGACCGCGCCCGCGGGCAACAAAAAACTCGGACCAGAAGGAACGGCCAGCATCAAGGCGTTGGTCGTCCAGCGGGCGCCGTTGAAGTCCGCCGCGGTGCAGATTTTTACGCGCTCGCAGTGGCGCTGGTAGAGATTGAGCGCGCGGGCGTGATAGACGCCGGTCAGCCATTCGGTTAAAATCGGATTCGTGTTCGACGGCGCCAGGCTGAGGTGGCCCTCCGTGATGGCGATCCGCGCCTTCGAACCGGCTGCGTCCAACTCCGCTTCGAGCGCCAGCAGCTTCTTTTCGACGCGTTCCGCGGTCAGCGCCATCAACTCGTCCCACGCCCGCTCGGGCGTGGCCTGATATTCGAGGCCGTTCAATACGGTGTCCGCGCGCAACGGCGTTTGGCCCATCATGTGGATCGCGACGTAATTGATCGCGTCGCCCGCGCGGCGGCAAAGGTCGCCCGCCCAACCGCTGTCACCCCATCCAACCAGTTGCACGCCTGGATCGCGCCGCCGCATCTCCCGCGCGAAATCGAGCGTTGCGGCGATGGATTCGTCCTTGGTGAACCCACCGCGGCCGTAGCTCGTTTCGTTGCCAAGCTGCCAAAGTTTGATTCCGTACGGCTCCGGATGCCCGTGCGCTTTCCGCGTGGGATCGTCCGGGTCGTTGGCGTAGCCCACCCAATCGGCCGCCTCGCGCGCGTCGGCGGAGCGGTTACCCTCGCGGGTGGTCGCGTACTGGACGCGGCCATCACTCTGGAAATTGACGCAATAGAGCGGCTCGGCGCCAACCCGCCGACAGAAATCCACGAATTCATGCGTTCCGACTCGATTCGTTTCCTTCCCGCCCCAAACGTAGTTCCGCATCGACGGTCGCCGTTCGACCGGCCCGACCCCTTCCCGCCATTTGTAGTAACGGCAGAAGAGTCCGCCGAAACGAACCACGCCCGGCGCGAGGTCTTTGGTCGTTTCGACGAAGTCCTTGCGCCAATCGTCGGCGTCATACGACCACGACGCCTCGACCGAGGAGTCCGCGGTGCCCAGCGGCTCCATGAATTGCATGTAGAGATAAGGCGAAATGTCGCCGACCGGTTTGGGGTCCACCAGGATCGCGCCGCCGGAGCTTTTCGCCGCCGCCACCTGCGCTTCCGCGCGCGCGCGCAAGGCCGTCAACGCGGTCCCGGCCGCGAGCCCGGCGCAGCGTTTCAAGAACGACCGGCGTCTCATTGATTGGCGGTCGAGAACTTATACTCGGTCACCGAGTGAAACGTCTCGCCGGGACGTAGCACGGTCGAAGGGAAATTCGGATGATTGATCGAATCAGGATAATGCTGCGTTTCCAGACACAGCGCGCCGTGGGGTGGGTAATGTACGCCGCCGATGCCCTTCAGGCTGCCGTTGAAGTGATTTGCGGTGTAGAGCTGCACCGCGGGCTCGGTGGTCAAGCATTCCATCACGCGCCCGGACTTCGGGTCAAACACGCGCGCCGCGGGCCGCAATTTCCCTGCCTCGCCTCTCACGATGAAGTTATGATCGTATCCGCCCGTGCCGTTCACGTACTCGCCGATATGCGCGCCGACCTTGACTGGTTTAGTGAAGTCGAGACCGGTTCCTTTCACCGGCGCGATCTCGCCCGTCGGAATCAAATCCCGATCCGCGATCGTGTATTGGTCCGCAAAAATCTGCAGTTGTTCCCCGAGCACGTCCCCGGACCCGCCGAGATTGAAGTAGCTGTGATTCGTCAGGTTGACCACGGTCGGCTTGTCCGTCGTCGCGGTGTATTCGAGAATCAATTCGTTGGCGTCGGTCAATGAGTACTTAACCGTGACGAGCAAATTGCCCGGGAAACCCTCTTCCCCGTCGCGACTGTGATAGGTAAACGTCACGCTCGACCGATCATTGTCCGTCCCCACGCTCCCCTCCCAAAGCACCCGGCTAAAGCCGATTCGTCCGCCGTGAATCTGATGCCGACCGGAGTTCGCCGTGACATGAATCTCCTTTCCGTCCAAGACGAAACGCGCCTGGCCGATGCGGTTCGCCACCCGCCCGGTCGTGGCGCCAACGCCGTTATTGCTTAAGTATTGATCGAGGGTATCGAAACCGACGACGACGTTTGTGATCGCGCCGTTCCGATCCGGCACGTCCAACTCCGTGAGAGCCGCCCCCAGACTTGTCACCTTGGCGGTCATGCCGTGCGAGTTTTTTAGGGTGTAAAGGTTCGCCTCACCACCTTCGGGCAGTTTTCCAAATGCCTCCCACGTGATCGTCGTGTGATGGGACTCCGCGTGGAACGAAGCGCATCCGCCGGTGATGAACAGCGCCAGCGCGGCGGCCAAGGGAGCGACGCGGGGGGGCGATTGCCGCCGTAAAGCCCGGCGCGTTGACCGCGGAATAACCGTCGAAGACGAGAACATGGAGCGCATAGAATTCGGGAATGAGGTTTTGGTTATGGGCAAACGTTTCGTAATAAAATCATTTCACGGGCGATTCGCGCCAACGCTACCAGCTTAGCGTCAACAAGGAAACAGCCTGTCGCGGCAACCAGAGATGGATCACCGTCCGCGAATCTTTGACCGTCACCGTTTCGGCCGGGTGCAATTCCGCCAAGGCGCCGGCCTTCTCCAATTCGGCGTATTGCTCCGGCGTCGGTTGTGGCGGGGAACCCATTTCTTTCCAGGCGGCGAAGCCGTTGCTGTTCTCTTCATCGATGCGGAACTGCTCAAGCCGCGCCTTGCCGTTGGCCAGCGGCAAATGGTCGAACGTCGCTTCGATGGCCGCCTCCGGCCCCGGCAGATCGTCGTCGTGATAATGCCACGCGAGCAAGCAAAGCCGGCGCTGGTCCAGGCTGGCTAGGCCGGCGACGTCCGGTTCCCCCCGCACGCCATCGCGAAGCATCGTGTCCAGTTCGACGGCATGACTGCTCGTGACCGGCACGCGCCGTCCCGTCATGCGGCTAAACATGCGGAATACGTTGAGCACCGGCTTGTCGATGCCATTGCTGGCCAGTGACCGAAAACCCGCGAAATAAGGCTGATTCTCGAATTCAAACGCCCAGGTCAAAGCGCCGTCGAAATTGACGCCGCGGCGATCGGCCAACTCGTGTTCGCGCGCGAAACTCGCCGCCGTGTAGCTCGAATACATCGTCCCATTGCGGTACGCCAATTGCGGACCTTGGCACGCCGCGCAGCCTTCCGGGTCCGATTCGCCGATCACGATCGGCTTCTGTTTCAACTCGGGATACGACGCGATGATCCGAAAGCCATCGTCGATCGTCCGCAACTGCTCGGCGATCCCCATGCGCACATGCCCATCGATGAACCGCGGCGCGCCTTTCGCATGGAACGAGACAAAGTCAATCGGCGTCCCGACCCGCCCCGTGGCGTAGTTCGTCCCGCGCAGGCAATGCTCCAGAAAGTCCCGCATGAACTGGCCGCCACTCCCGGCGGTGTCCGGCCCACCGACGCGCGCGGTCGGCAACCCGCGCCGGACGGCGTCGATGGCGAAATCGTGGAGCTTGCGAAATTCCTCCGGCGTGCCGCGCCAGTAGCCGATGTTTGGTTCGTTCCACGCTTCCCAATACCACGACTCGACCTCGGCGCGACCATAACGTTCCACCGCGTGGCGGGTCCATTGATAAACCAGTTCCGCCCAGCGGGCGTAATCTTTCGGCGGATACGCCCACCCGGTGTAAATCTCCTCGTAGCGCGCGGTAGGCGTCCAGTGATGTTGGTACGGCTCGGGCTTTACCGATAGTTCCTTTGGCATGAACCCAATTTCGACGTACGGCTTGACCCCGCGTTCGTGATAAACGTCGAAGATGCGGTCCACGATGGTCCAATCGTACCGCGCGGCGCCGGCGGCGTCCTCCTGGTACGCTCCCGTCGAACCCCATTTCAAAGCGGGCGTGCCGTCGCCGGAGGTCAACAAATTATGCGCGCGAAAATAGACGTCATGAGGACGAAGCTGGCCCAACTCACCGATCAGCTTCCGCCCATTCCGCATGTAGGCGTAGTTCGGTTCGTCGGCCCCGAAGAAGCGCCAGATGGGACGCAACTCACCTTTGGCCTGGGACGCATCGACCCGCAGCGTCACGGGAAAAGGGCCACCCGCGACCGGATTGTTGGCCTCCGCCGCCGAGGCGATCACCGCGCTCGCGACGTGACAACACACCAGCGCGGCGAGCCACGCACGGCGTCCGCGGCGGATTAAGAACAACGGCTTCATCGCGATCAATCAACTCAGCGAAAAACCGACGGGCGTCAAAGCCGAAAACAATTTGGCTCACTTTAGTAACGTCGCGGCTATTTCGTCGGTCAATATGGTCGGCGCCGGCCACGCGCAGCAAGCAATCTTTCTTACTCCGCGATCCTACCTTCGCGCGAACGCCGGGCCGCTTCGATGTCGGACGGCGACTCATCAGCTGATCGAACTCCGAAACCACTTAGTCCAACGTGTGGTCGTCTTTCAAATAAAACGTCGCCACCTTCGTTGCTCCGCGTGCGTTCGGCTTGACCAACAACAACCTTGAGCATTTTGGACACTCGAGCACGGACCCTACATGCCTCGATGAGCGCGCGATTGCCCGCAGTCGTTCCGATTCGCAGCCCGACTGACGCGCTTTCCTCTCCGATTCGAGGAATTTCCCGTAGTCTTTGTCGCGGACCAACGCATACGATTCAAACTCTCGCTGGGCCGCGGGCGCATTGAGCGAGAAAGTGTAACCACACCTGCATGTCCTCTTCATCTTTTGCGAGCCTGCCCGATCCGCAGTCGAAGGGCAACTATGGGTTGGATACTCGTCCGGGCGAGGGTGCAAGTTGGTGGCCGAATGTTTCGCCCCACTGAACCGGTCGCCAGAATTCCCTTCAGCCGGGCTTTCCAACCTACCGAAGGCGCACCCGATCAGATCACCAGCAAACTAAGGCTCCACCACCCGCACGCGGTAGAACTTGAAAGGCGCGTCGGAAATCGTATCCGCGACAACGGCCGTGGAATTGGTGGGCGCGAAAAAGGTCTGACTCGTTGGGAGCGCCACCGGCTGCCAAACGATCGGCGCCGACAAACTGGCGGTCCATTCCACGACGAAACCACGATTCGCCACCTGCGGAAAGCTGATCTCCACCGCGTTCCCGTTCTGCCGCACGGCGACTTTCCAGGCGTCGCCGCCGCTCTGCGGATTGCTGCCGGTCAGGTACTCCAGGTAGTTGTTCGCGCCGTCCTGATCCGGGTCCGCAGTGGGCGCCGCATTCGGGGCGTTGGTCGTGCCGAAATTGGCCAATTGCCACTGCGCAAAACTTTGATAAGCGGGCAAATCGTTGGTAATCCACGCGCTCAAGAGATTCATCGCGTTGGTGTCGAGCAACGTCGTCGCAAGTGGCGGCATCTGGTTCTGGCCCCGCGTCGAAATGCGCGTCAAAAGAGTTGAATTCACGAGCGAACCGGGCGCGATCACCCGATGGTTTGGGTCCCCCAAATCGTTGTAGAGCAGTCCATCGATGACGTTGGCGCCCGAAAGGGGCGTCGAGAGGCGCGCGTCCCAGTTGGCGATGGCCGAGCCGCCCGGTTGGTGACACTGAGCGCAATTCGCCGCGAGATAGGAATGGACCCGATACTCGCGGCTGTACGCGGTATTCGTCACGCTCGCCAAGGCCGGCAATTCGCTCACGTTTGCAACTGGCGAAGCAAAGTAGCCTACCCGTGACAACGCCGCGATCTGGCTCTCGGGGCCGGCGCCGTAGTCGTGTTCACGATTCATCTGCGCGGTATTCATCCCCAGCGCCAGGCCACCGACTGTCGTGTGGCAACTGAGACATTCCGTTCGCCCTGGGTAATGCCAGACTTGCGTGCGCGTGTTTCCACCATCGTGAACGACGAACGATTCGTCGAGGCCTGCCTCGGGGACGAGCGTGGCGTTCGTCAACGAATTGCCCCAACGATAAGTAACCCCATAAACGCCAGCCGCGTTGCGAACGAGAAAGCGCGTCTCCAACCGCCGCCGCGACTCGGGCACGCCGTTGGTCAACTCCAGTTCAAAGTGTTTGATCCAAACCGAACCGGCCGGAAACGACCAACTCCCGGTCGGGTTGAACGCGACCGTTTGGCTCGCGTCGGGCACGGAGAGCCAGCGGGACTTTTGCGCGTTGTCGGACCAAAAAGGCGCGTTGATTTCATACGCGACGATCCCGGGATTCACGGTCAGCGACGGCAAATCTTGGAACGCTCCGGTCTCGGCGAGCGTCGGCGGGAGCGGCGTGCCGGACCCCACGGCAGCGTTATAGACCAGCCGCTTGATCGTGTCCGCGCTCTGATCCGCAATCAGGACGTCGCCGTTGGAGGGATCGACGCCAAACGCCGAGATGCCGGCATTCCCGGCAATCCGCGTGAACGGCGTCGTGTTGATTCCGTCGTACCTCAGCATCCAAATGTTGCCCGAAACGTTGTCGGCAAAGACGTACGCCCCGGCAAGCTGCGAGATTCTGCTGCCACGATAAACCACGCCACCGATGACGGCGTTGCCCTGGTTGGTCGCGCTGCCGTGGTGGTACTCGGCGATCGGGTCGATCGATGTGAATCCCGCCGGAGCGGTCCGCGATCCAGGATGACTCGCCTCCCGGTAAGACCAACCGTAATTGCCGCCTTTCACCACGATATCTACCTCCTCCCAAGTATCCTGCCCGACGTCACCGAGGTAAAGTCGGCCGGTCGCCGAGTCGAACGAATAGCGCCACGGGTTGCGCATCCCCACCGCCCAGAACTCGGTGCGAACGTTGGCCGGATTGACCGCGATTCCGTCGAAGCTGGTCGCGCCAATAAAAGGATTATCCGCCGGAATCTTGTAGTTGAGCGAACGGGTCGGATTATTCGTATTCGCGGCGTGGACGTTCGGCGCCAGGCTTCCCGGCCGGTTATCGACATCCAGACGCAGAATTCCGGAGAAGAAATTTTTGTCGATATGCTGCGCGTTTCCCTGCGTGTCGTTCTGGTCGCCGCCGTCCCCGAGAGAGACGTAGAGGTAACCGTCCGGGCCGAAATGCAGATCGCCACCGTTGTGATTGCTCGCTTGATCATATTGATCGATCAGAACTAGCTCGGAATTCGGATCGGCCTGACTCGGGTCGGCCACCGAAGCCTGAAAACGGCTAAGGCGCTGATGCAAAGCGCCGCTAGGCACCCCGGGCGCCGAAACCACCGTCGAGTAGAAGACATAAAAATAGCGGTTCGTGGCGTAACCCGGGTCAAAAGTGAGGCCAAGTAAGCCACGTTCATCCGTGGGAATCCCCCCCACGACCCGGCTCGTAATGTCGAGAAAAACCGTGCGGGTCGAAGCCGCCAGGTTGGTAATTACCGCCACTCGACCCCGCTGCTCCGCGATGAATAATCGGTTCGTCTCGCCCGGCGGCGACGCGATCACAATCGGATCGGTGAAACTGAGGGCGCCGAACGCGTTCGTCGTCGCGAATCCGAATACCGGCGGAGTCGATGGCAGGCGGAGTGTCGTATTCGGAACCCGCTGCGTCAGCCCGGCGGCGACTGCGTGCATCCCCTCAACGGCCGAAAGCCCAACCATCACGGAGAGCCGGAAGGTCAAAAATCGTTTGAACAAGTTCATAAGTATTGAGCGCCGTGATCGCGTCTCCCCATCACCGCCACATTCGCACGACCACATCCTTACGAAAGCACACTTCGGCTCCGGTTACAACTCGACGCGGGCAAAACCATTCGCGCCGGACCCGGAGGGCCAGCCCATTTCAATTTCATCCTACGCGAGCCGTTTCGTTCTGCGCGGACCAGTCAAAAGCGGCGAGCGACTTGCGGGCGCACCAAAACTGGACTAAGATACCCGACACGCGAGGCGGTCAAAGGATATCCGAATGAAGCTCCCGATATTCACCGCGAAGACGATAGACGATCAGACTCACGTTTCGGAAGTATCCCAGCATCAATGACCATGACCAACGACACATTGAAATCTTGCCGGTCCACCGGGTTCGCTGTGGCGACCGTTCTTATCCTCGGAATTGTCGCTCGGGCGCAAGAAATTCGCCTCGACCCAACCTACTCTCCGACTGTGACCTGGCCGGCCTTGTCAGGTCCGAATTTCGTGCTCCAGCCGGATGGCAAGATAGTCGCTGCCGGTTCGTTCGTGGCGGTGAATGGAACGGCGTTCCCAGGCGTGACTCGGCTCAATCGTGACGGCAGCGTCGATCCTAGTTTTCAGCCCAGCGTGACGTTGAACGCAAATAACGCGACCCCGTCGTTGGTCGCCGCGCAACCAGATGGCAAGATCGTGCTCTGTCGCGAGTATTATACCGGCCACGGCAACGCTAATGCTGACGTCATCCGCCTTAACTCGGACGGTAGCGGTGATTCCAGTTTCACGGCGTTCGCCAATTTCGGTGGTAGCCCTAATATAATCAATGAGCTCGCTCTCGGATTGGACGGCAAAATCATCCTCGGAGGGACGTTCAGCCCAGGAGTCGTGCGTTTGAACCCCGACGGTACTCCCGACGCCACGTTCATGCCGGGCCAGATCTACAACGGAGCGATCTTTGTTGGGGGCTACCCATTGGCGCTCGCTGCCGGCGGAAAACTGATGGTCCTCAGCGGGTTTAAGGGACTCGTGCGACTCAACCCGGACGGCATCCCGGACTCAACGTTTACCGCGAGCGCGCAAGATGGGCTCTACGCGATCGCGGTTCAAGCTGATGGCAAGCCCATCCTCGGCGTCAACGGGACCGTGGTCCGATTGAATCCAAACGGCAGTCCGGATCTTTCATTCAACAGCGGAACGGGGGTCGCCGCGGGTCCGCTGCCCCTCGGGGGAACCCTCATTCAAAGCATCGCGCTCCAGCCGGACGCAAAAGTAATCGTAAGCGGCGCGTTCGGGCTCGCGCGAGGGGTAAGCCGTCCGGGAATTGCGCGCCTGAACGCGGACGGCACACTGGACGCCAGTTTCAATCCCATCATTTCCGGAAGCTCACCCCTCTCGGTTTCCATCTCGGGAATCGCGATCCAGCCCGACGGCAAAGTCCTCATTAGCGGCGCCTTCATGGGAGTCAGTGGGTTGGCCAGCCCAGGCTTCGCCCGGCTTAACGCCGACGGAAGCTTGGATCAGAGTTTCTCGGCGGAATTCGAAACCGCGGGAACGGTAACCACCGCCGTCGCGCAGAACGACGGCAGGCTGATGATCGCCGGCCAGTTTTCCCGGGTTAACGGAATCGCTCGCGGCAATCTTGCTCGACTGTGCTCAAGCGGCAGCGTGGATGCCAGCTTCGCCCCACCGCTCCTTGCCGGAACCAATGCTGCCCCAATCCAAAGTCTCCAATTCCAGACGGACGGAAATATGGTAGTCGCTGGCAATTTCCGCGTGGGCGCCCCATTCGCGATCACAAATCTGATGCGCCTGACGCCTGATGGAACGATCGACCTCAGCTTCCATCCGCGTGCCGACGTTTTGCCCGCCACGGTCAACGCGGTTTTGCTGCAACCGGACGGCAAGCTCCTCGTCGGCGGTCGATCAACCAATGCCGCCGGCCTCACGACGCCAAATATCGTTCGCCTGAATATTGACGGAACCCTCGACCCCAGTTTTACCGGAGGCATTCAATTCACTGGCGCGGTTCAGGCCCTGGCGTTGCAAAACGACGGCCGCGTTGTCGCGAGCGGATACGTCACCGACAAGAATGGCAACAAATTGGCCAGCGTCGCCAGGCTTAATCAGGACGGAAGCCTCGACCCGAGCTTTCAACCGTCCGGCACGTGGAACAACTTTGCCGGCATCACTGCGGCCCTGATCCAATCGGATGGCGCGGTCGTCGTTGGCGTCGGCGGGAACATCACTCGATTCCACGCCGATGGCAGCGTGGATAAACAGACACTGTTGTCGATCTTCGGCGGGTCCGTACTCGCTCTGGCGACGCAGCCGGATGGAAAACTCATTGCGTCCGGGAACTACACGGGTTGCTGCCCACAACCGCCTCCATCGTCCACTCTGATCGTCGTTCGCCTGAACACCGACCTGACGCTGGACTCCAGTTTCACCGCAATTACAACGACCGGATTTCAGAACAGTGTCGGCGGCGCCCTGCTCAGCTCCAGCGCGCAGGCCCTTGCAATTCAGCCCGACGGCAGCTTTTTCGTCGGTGGAATTTTCCCCAATCTCGGGAGCCAAGCGCACGTAAGCTTGGCTCGGTTTCAATCCGGCTCGGCCGCCATTCCGCCGCGACTGAGCGTCCCGACACGAGCGGCTAACGGCAGCGTCAGTTTTAGCGTGACCGGAGAACCGGGCCGTTTCTATCGTGTCGAGTCTTCCCTCGACCTGCGGAACTGGTCACCGCTTAGCGGCGTCACGAATGCCACCAGCCTCCAAAACGTTACCGACCCGGTCTCCGGTGATTTTCCACAGCGTTTCTACCGAGCCGTGGCTCCGTGAAGCCCTCGCAGGATTGGCGTTTCCACTCGGCGTAAGATCGCCGGACTCGTCCGGAATCAGATCACCGACCGCCGCTCGCGAAACGCGGCGCAGGTGATTTCGGCCCGCGAGAAAACGTCCGCCGCGATGCGTTTTGCAATTGCAATCCTCCGCAGGACTAAGTACTTGTGGCCCGAAACTAAGCTTTAACGCAAACTGTTTATGCCACAACCCTGTTTTCATTCCAGCATCGAAGGCGCCCAACATGGAGCCAAGAGCCTCGGGGACTTCCTCGATTACGCGAAGCGCTCTGGGGCCGCCGGGGCGCAGCCTTCGAACTACATGCTGCAGGATGGAAAACGGTTCAAGTCGGCCAAGGAAATCCAGGCGGCGTTCGCCGATCGTGGTTTGAGCTTGGACGGCATCTCGTGCCATTGCCCGGTCTGGGTTCATACGACCGCGTGGACGGGCAGCCCCACGATCCGGCCTTTCATTCCCGCCGATGTCGCGAAGAAAAAACCGGCGGCGATCGAGGCGTGGGCGGAGAACTATCTCTTGGGGTTAATGGATTTAGCGGCCGAATTGGGCATCAAAACGTTGCCGATGTTCTGGGGCGTCGCGTTCGGCTGGGAACTGGCCACGGGTTATCCTTGGGGCTTCTGGAAGGGCGGCGATTACGATTTGATTAAAGAGGGCCAGGATCGCTTCGTGGAGAAAACGAAGAAAATCCGACAGCACGCCAATAAACTCGGTATCTACCTAGCGCACGAGATTCATCCCGGCACTGCGGCCATGTGCGCGGACGACTTCAACATGCTTGTCGAGATTTGCGGGGGCGACAAATGCCTCACGGTGAACGCCGATCCTTCCCACTGCTGGGAAGGTGAGAGTTGGGAGACGCGTTTCCTCAAAGTCGGTCCGCGCATCCAAGCCTGCCATGTTAAAAACTTCGTCATCCGGCCAAATATTCCCCTGCGAATGATGGAACCGGGCTGGCAAGGACGGGCGATGCAGTTCGTGGACATTCCGACGGGCGATTTGAATATGGCTCGCTACGTCGAGTTGTTGATCCATGTCGGCTACCCCCAGCGCTACTGCCAATTGACCGGCGCCAAGACCGCGCCGCTGATCGTCGAAGCCGAGAGCGCCTACCGCGATCTCGACGCGACCAGCGCCAACGGCATC
>CAZFVY010000104.1:0-25228 GCA_964522665.1 uncultured Verrucomicrobiota bacterium
ACCAATGCCTTATACAGACTGTCGGTAGAAAAGGCGAAACTTTCCGGAAGAACCTCAAAATCTCACGCAAAATGCCAGATCGATCCGACTTCTGCTTAAGAATTCGGGCGGCCATTTCGACCCGGTCTGCCAGAATAGTTTCACTGTCAAATTCCAGAGCCGGGCCAGAGAATACCAAGCCCTCAGGAAAAAGGAGACCTCGAAGTGTTCCCGCCTCCGGCGTCGGCGCCAAAACTTCCGCACGATCCAACGCCCCGTCAATTTGCAGGGCGTTGAGCAATCTCGCCAACTCACGGGCGAACATCTTGACGACATCGTCCGCACTCCCCATAAGAATTAAATTGAACATCGTTTCCTGCCACCGCGGCGCGTCGAGCTTGTCAAGCCACAGAATCTCGGGCCCTACCTTGTCAATATAGAGAGCCGTAAAGTATTCTTGAAAACGATGGTGATTGAAGCGCAATAGGTGCTCATGCTGCTCTTTCGACTCCCGCAACACGCCGCACAGCTTGCCGGCGTCAATCGCTTGCCTCGCTATTTGCTGATCATCTCCCAAAGCAAGAGCAGCGATGGGAATGGACCCTCCGCGGTTTCGAGAACTGATTTCAAAGGCGATTATTCCCCAATGCAGAAATGTCTCATCCATTCGGGCCAATGGCGATTCACCGGACTTGCGTAGTTCCTCATTCTTACGTTCATAGTTAAAACGATTGTAAAAGCGGAGCATTTCAACACGCGATCCTGGCCACTTCCGTTGGCCCCTCAAATAAACACACAAGAGCCAAAGAGCAAATGGATTTGTTGCATCTACGGTTATGCTCGGCGAGACCAAATATTCGGATAAAGCCGAGAGGCTCCACATCTGGCCCTCGATCTCAATCGGAAAGGCTTTCAAGTACCGGTGCAGGAATTCGCGGATTTGTCGGCGATCAAACGGTAAAAGAACTAACCGCTCATGGATGAATTTAGGGCTGAAATCAGTGATGCGACACGAATAGAGCGTTTTAGTCCCTTCGACGCCAACTAGGACGTCGCGCTGCTGCGAGTAGCGACTCGCAAAAACGCTAAGAGCTTCGGTGTGGTCGTTGTAGCGATTCCTACTCATCTCATCCATTCCGTCGAAAAAGATAACCAAGCGCCCATCTTCGGCGAGCCTGTCCGCGTACTGCGCGAGTGCAGAAGGTAGCGACCGCCGGACATGGGCCATCACGTGTTCCGGAGTCACTGGCCCCTCATGGACGTGGAAATCGCCAAGCCGGACATACACCGGAATGAGGGGAAAGGCTCGCCCAAGCTCCCGTTCCGCCAATACGAGCGCCGCCTGTTGAAGTGTCATGGTCTTACCGCTGCCTGGATCTCCGAGCAGGATCAATGGGCGCTTCGCGCGATCAAGTTTTCGCAGAAGGTTTCGCACCAATCGGCTCCGGCGATTGACAGCGGCAATTTGGGCATTGGCAGAGTCACCACCGGCTGCGTCTCCGACCAGTTCGCGGATGTACGCGTGAACGGGCCAGAGGAACGGATCATCCGGTGGAGCATCGTCCAAGACGGTTTGACTAACGGAACGGGCGTCCACGGGAACGTAGGTTTTCTCCCGAAGATCGTTCGCCATTCGAGCTCGAAAGTCTTCCAAATAGGCACGCGCTCCCGGTGGATCAGCCGACTGGCCATTGCGGAACCATCTCCTCCACATCCGATAGACCCAGGGGGCATATTTGTCAAACAGCCAAGGCCAGAAACCCGGCGGTGACGGCGGGAACTGACCGATCGCTGCCCCGTCGGAGAGGTAATGTGGCTTGGGTTTCCCTTCGTTCAACGCGAGGCGCTCAAGGATGAGTATCGCGGCTTGATCAGGAGTCTTTTGATCGAGTTCGATGAATCCAGCGTTTTCGTAGAGACCTTCAACACTTGCGTTTTCAAAGCGACAGAGAACAATTCGGCTACCCTCGGGTTTGGAAAGCTGAGCGTGAATTGCCATCCATTCCCAACCTGTCCAGAGCTTGCTGTCGTACGCTGGGCAAACGACCGCTACGATGAGTTCGGATTGCTCCCTGTAAAGCTTTGGCAGATAGGTTCCGAGATCGTAGCGGGCAAACTCGGACTCGTGGAATTTGTCATAAAGAATATTGTCCTCGCCGAACCGTTGCGCGAGGATTGCCGCCACTTTGGAGACATAGTCCCTTTTTTCGCCGGCAAAAGAGAACGCCACACGAAATCGCTTAGCATTCATGTTGTCAATTCCTTACGGTTGCCCATGACGCAAATCGCCGATTCCTCGCCGCTACCGTTCATCGCCTCGCCTTTGAAAGCCAGCAAGCGTTTGAACAATCTGACTCCCCAACCCACATTCACGATGAGCACAGCAGTTCCACCAAAGGCCGGACAGCCCCGCTGCCCCATTGCGCCTCACCAATAGAATAGCTCGCGGAGGAATCCCGTGTCGAGGATTTGATTACAAGCCTAAGTATCGCTCGGAAAAAGTTCGCCAATTCCGGGGCCTTCGTAAACACCCAGTCACCAGCACATCTAAATTTCGCACCTATGGACAAGCCGGTCCTCAAGTTGGCATTCCGTCCGTTTGTGTTCTGCCCGTTCCTCCCCAAAGGCCCCCTTGGATGTAAAACGCTTCAAGACCCCTCGCCCACGCCTGATTACCTCGGCGGTTTCCGGTCGTAGAAGAATGCCGTCCCGCACCGCCAGAACCGCAACCCTGGTGCCTTTCGTAATTTGGAATTGTTTCCGGATCGAAGCGGGAATGACGACCCGGCCTCCAGACGTGAACCGGACGGAGTTCGCATAATTGGCGACCTTCATAACAATATGTCTGACCTACCACACGTTTCCCGTCAACGGGATTTGCAAACGTTGAGGTGCGCCTCCGGTTACGCGAGAACGACGCCGTGGGTCTGGCTTCGGAGGCGGGGGTCGTGGGATTTTACGAGGACGGGGCGGCCTTCGAGGAGTTCGTCGCAGCGAGCCAGAGTTTCGTCCTCCAAACGTTCCATGGCCTCGTGGGTGTAGAAGGTGAGATGGGGCGTGAGGAGGACGTTCGGAAGGCCGAATAGGCGGCTCAGCGGATGGCCGATCGTGGCCAGCGGTTCCTGGCTGAACACATCCAAACCCGCGCCCGCCAGACGGCCGGAAACGAGCGCCTCGACCAACGCGTCTTCATCCACGAGGGCGCCACGGGAAACGTTGATCAGCGTCGCGGACGGTTTCATCGCCGCCAACTCGGCGCGGCCGATGAGGTGGCGGGTATCGGCGTTTAGAACCGAATGCAGGGAGACGAAATCCGACGACGAAAGGAGGTCGGTCAATTGATCGCATTTTTCGACGCCCGCGCGCCGCATGGATTCGCGGTCCACGAACGGATCGAAACCGAGGACGCGCATCCGAAAACCGGCGCCAGCCATCCGCGCGAGGCTGCGCCCGATGCGGCCCACGCCGATCAGGCCGAGCGTTTTGCCCGCCAGATCGTGCCCCAGCCATTGGTTTACCGGCCAAGCCCAACCGGCGGCCTGCATTTCGCGATGCAACGGACCGAGCTTGCGCGCCAGCGCGATCATCAAGGCGAACGCGCCTTCCGCCACGGTTTCCTCGGCGTATTCGGGGATGTTAACAACCGGGACGCGGCGTTGACGGGCGGCTTCGATATCGATCGCGTCGATGCCCACGCCATACTTGACGATGCCTCGAAGGTGGCGGGCGCCAGCAATGACCCGCGCGGTAATCGGGGTGTAACACATCAGCAGCAACTCCGCGTCGGCCACCGCCTCAATTAACTCTGCCTCCGGTATGCCCTCAGGCAACGTGATCAATTCGACGCCGCGCGCGCGCAATCCGGCGTCCACACGCGGGCACTCAAGCTCACGATCCGTTCGTACTGCGGTTCTCACGTCAACTCTTGGGCGACCATCTCGTCGGCCGCCTCCCTAAAACCCTGGCGGACTGGCATCCTTGCGTCGACGTTTTTCCAAGGAATCGCGCAACCGAGCAACGTGGCCCCAAACCCTCCGACGCGAAGCACTCATCAAATGGCGGTAAACAGTCTTGCCCGCGCCGCGTGACAGCGGCTTTGGGCGGAGAGTTTACGGCGCCAACCGAAAGAATTGCGACCCGCGGGAGACGTCCACGTTCAAATAATTACGACCAAAACTGACCGTCGCGGCGGAGTTGAAATTCGACCAATTGAAGGTTCCGGAAAGAGTTGGTGACGCTTGAATTGAGAAATTTGTTGGCCAGGAAAGGGATAAAGCCGAACCGACAAGGGAAAAGCTGATTCCGGGCCCGAAGGAGAACGGGTCGGACTCAAGGATCGCGCCGAACTCACCCACGATGACGTTCGACTCGGGCCCAAATGCGCACCCGAGCAAGCCCAGCTCGACGCCCGGGTAATGGGGTGTCCACTTAACCCCGTCGGCGGAGGTAACAACAATCGTTCTGCCGACGGCGAAGAACATCCCGTTGGCGAAGACGATTCTCGCGAACGGAGTGTTGGCACCCCCACTTTGCTGCTGAAAATCGCGAAATTGCCAATTGATCCCGTCAACTGAGGTGGCAATTAACCCTTCGAGACCGACAGTGGCGAAAAGGCCATTACCAAACGCTATGTCCGAAAGAACCTCCTCGTCATTGTTATAATTTGGGTCTCGAAGGTTGACGGCAGCCGACCAAGTGGCGCCGTTGGTTGACGTGAACGCCCCACCCCAAACAGAAATGAGTCGGCCATTTCCATACGCCATTCCCCCAAGCGAATAACCGGTGGCAGGCAGCGCCCTGGTCCACGTGGCCCCGTCCGGCGACGTGAAGATGGCGCCGCTCTGGTCCTTAAGATAGAATTCGCCTTCGCGATAAAAGATGGCCACTAGTTCGTTCGTGGTGGGCGCTGTTTGCGGCGTCCACCGATTTCCATCCGAGGAAGTGTACATGGCCCCGCTCGCAGTTTGGACTGTTCCGGGTGGCGTCGGGACTTGTGGGAACGATTCCCCAACGGCCAGGAATCTCCCGCCACCAAAAGCGACGCGATTAAACCAGTTCGTCACGCCAACGGAATGATCCGCCCACGCCGTCCGATTCGTGGACGCAAGGATAGTTCCGTATTCGCCCACGCTCACGAACACGCCCTCGGCAAAGGCCACGTCGTTTAGGTACCGCGACGTGACGCTTCGAGAGGGACTCAGCCAATTGGTTCCATCGGTTGAGCCGGCAATCGCTCCGCCGTCTCCCACCACAACGTATTCGCCATTTCCCCGCGTGACACTTCGGATAGCTTGATTCCCGGGAATTACCTTGCTTGTCCAATTGGTTCCATCAATTGAAGTCCTAAGCGTATTGCCATCGACGATCAAGAACTGGCCGTCTCCGAACGAGACGGCAGCGGACGGGTAGTTAGTGGCAAACGATGACGCCGTCCACACGGCGCCATCCGTTGAGGTAAAAATATTTGTCGGACTGGACGTCGCCACAAACTTGCCGTTCCCAAATGCGACCCCATTCAATTCGACCCTATCCAAACTGACGAGCCCTTCGGGTTGATATACGGACCAGGTTAGACCATCCTTTGAAGCGATCACGTACGGCACAGGAATCGCGTGGGCAAAACCGTAACCGACCGCGACGAATACGCCGTTCCCGTAAGTAAGTCCGCTGAAATAGATTCCGAACCCGATTGCGTCCGCCCAATGGATGCCATCCGAAGAGGCAATGATGTAGTTGCTGCCTTGCACGGCAACGTATCGCCCGGCGCCGTAGGTTACCAGCGAGAGCGGGCTATCGGGAAGTATTTGCCTCACCCAATCGGCGCCATTCGTCGAGACAAGGCAGATCCCGTTTGCAGAGTAATTCGGAGCTTGCAAATGATCGGCAGCCGAAACACCACCCACGACATAAGTGCCGCCGCCGAACGCCACGCTCGTGAGACTATCCAGGCCGGACACGCTCGTAACTTGAATCCAGTCAACGCCGTTCGATGAGGTTAAGAACGCTCCTGCGTCGCCCGCAGCTACGAAATTGCCGCCAGCGTAGGCAACGGTCCGGAGATTATTCATCGTCGGAGTCGGGTTGCGCCAATGCCATTTATCAAGCGCGTCCGCTTGGGCAAGCCAGACGGTTTTAAGGACGGCGGCCAAAAACAATAGAAACGTTCTGTTCATAGAGCCCGTCTTCGTCGTATTAACGGGTTCCAAGGTAAAACGGCGGGGTCAAAACGTCCACCGCGCGAAAACTCCTCAAGAAACGCGCAATCCAAATAAGGTCTCGCCGCAGTGGGGAATCGACTCGAGACGCTCACCATCATCAGCGGAGACCCAACGTCTGAACCTTCCACACAATGATACCCACGTCAAGGCCCCCAACGAGCCTCGGAATCTAAAATCTCGGTTCCCAACCAGGACGGTATTCGCGGCGCCAGAGCGCGGCGGCGTTGAGGTCGCCGGTGATCCGGTGAGTGTCGGGGTCGAGACTAACCGTTCGCCCGGTTCGTTGAGCGATGTTGCCCAAGTGGCAAAGCAAGGTGCTTTTGAAACCGACTTCGATCTCGGCGTTGGGCGATTTGCCGGAGCGGATGCAATCGAGGAAATTCCGCTGGTGCGGTGAATCGCTGCCGGGGCCGCTGCCCTGGCTCACTTCCTTGCCTTTGCCATCGAGAATGCGATAGCCCGAACTGCCGACGACCATCGCGCCGCCGTCGCCGTAGAACGAGGCGCCGAAGCCGGTGTGCTCCGCGTCGTAGGGATCGCAACTGTGACCTTCCCAAACCAGGCCCTTGTCGCCGAAATCATACGTGACGACCTGGGTGTCGGGCGTTTCCCAATCGTCCTGGAAATGGTAGCGGCCGCCGCCCGACGTGACGCGGTGAGGAAACTCGACGCCGAGACCCCAGCGGCAAACGTCGAGCGCGTGGATACCGTTATTGCCCAGCTCGCCAGTGCCCCAGTGCCAGAACCAGTGCCAGTTGTAATGAATGACGTTGTCGTGGTACGGGCGTTCCGGCGCGGGGCCTTGCCAGAGCGAATATTCAAGCCACGACGGAACCGGAACCACTTGGCCCCGGCCGATGGTCCCGCGGGCGTTGTTGTACCACGCGCGGGCGTAGCGCACGGGACCAATCGCGCCGGCCTGAAGCTTGTCAATGGCCTCGATGATCCCCGGCATGCTGCGGCGTTGCGTACCTAACTGCACGACGCGCCTGTGCTTGCGCGCGGCGGCGATCATCAATTCGCCTTCATGAGGATTGTGACAGGCGGGCTTCTCGACATAGACGTGTTTGCCGGCGGCGCAGGCCATGATCGTGGCCGGGCCATGCCAGTGGTCGGGCGCGGCGATGACCAGCGCGTCCACCTCCTTGTCATCCAACGCCCGGCGAAAATCGCCCAGACCTTTCGGTTCTTTCGCCTGTTTGCGGTTCGTCGCGGTGATCCCTTTCGCGATGGCGCGGGTATCGACGTCGCAGATATAGGCGATTTCGACGCCGGGTATCGCGGTAAAGCCAGCGATCAAGTCCAACCCGCGCCCGTTGGTCCCCATGACGGCCAGGACAATCTTTTCCCCCGGGCTGTCCGCGCCGCGAAGCAAGCTGGCGCTTTGCCAGGCGGAGAGGCCGGCCGCGAGGAGGCCGGATCTTTTGATGAATTCGCGACGATGAAGGGGAGAGCTCATGGGTTTGCGAGGATGAACTCGATCTCGTGTGGCTGGCTCGTACTAGATGGATGCGGCGAAGAGCTAATCAGGGCTCGGCAGAGCCTCGCCCCACCGAGATAAGCGCGGCACGGGCGCCGAGCAGGTAGGGAGGTCTCTACCACCGAGATAAGCGGCCGCGCGATCATGGCTTCGGCTTCACCGGGACGGCGATGACCTCGTAGGTCCGCGTCGGCGTGAAGTATTTCTGGAAGACCTGCTGCACCTGCTCCTTCGTCAGCGCCGCAAAGGCTTCTTTCACCCGCTTTTCTTCCTCGAGATTGTGGCCCTGGAGGTCGTAGGAACTGAGGATGCCCCACCAATACGAAGGCTCGCGCATGCTTTCGTCGAGGTGATTGGCGATCTGTTTTTTGCCATTGGCGAGTTCCTCGTCGGTCGGACCCGCGGCGGCGAACTCCTTAAACATTTTCATGATTTCGTCCACCACCTTGGAGGCATTCGACGGATCGCACGGTGCGCCTGAGCCGAACCGGCCGCCGTCCTGATAAATCCAGGCCGGCGTGTTGTTGGCGCTGATCGAATAGACCAGCGACAGGTCCTCGCGCACGCGCTTAATCAGTTTACTGGTCAAAATATTCGCGGCCAACGCGAGCGCGCGCGAATCGGCGGTGTTCCGACCGTCAGAACTGGCGAACCCGGCGATGGCGATCGCCTGCGGCGTGACGGTGCTGACTTCGACGTGCCGCGAGAGCGGCCCGGGCAGCCGGTGGAGGAGGCGCAATTTCTGCAAGTTATCGGCCGACCGATTGCGCTTCGGGAGCGAGCCGAGATACTTCTCGATCAACGGCATTACGGCGTCGAGCTTCATATCGCCGACGATGGCCACTTCGATCGGAGCCGTCGCGCTGAGCCGTTCCAGCCACGCTTGGGCCTTGGCCACGGACAACGCTTCGACATTCGCCTTGGTCAGCGCCTTTCGACGCGGGTCGCCACCGGAGAGCAACTCCTCCCGGGCTTCGATGGCTTTGAATTGCGGCTTGGTTTCCTGCTGCTCGATGTTTTGCAGCGTGCTGAGCTTCCAATTATTGAACGCGGTCTCCTCGACGATCCCGTCGGTGAGCAGCGCGTACGCTTCCTGCAATCCGGCCTCCAGGTCCTTGGGCGAACCGGTGACGTGAATGACGAAGGTGTCGCCCGCGCCGCCACCGGAGACGCTGATGTTTTTCCCGGTCATCAAATCGCGAATCGCGCTCGAAGGAAGCCGATGGGTCGCGGCCTCGTTGAGCGCGAGACTGGCCACTTCGGTCACGCCGCGATTCTCCGCGGTTTCTTCAATTTCACCGCCCGCCAGGCTGATGCTGATGAGGATCGAATCTTTCTTATAATCCATGAACCGGTGATGGACGCGAACGCCGTTTTCAAGCCAGGCGCTGGTGATGCCGAGGTCCGAGTCCACGGTACTCTCGACGGCTTTGCCGGGTTTCGGCTCGCTCGCGAGCAGACTATTGGCGGCGGCGTCCTCTTTGATCGGCTCGACCTTGCGGGCCAGGGCCGCGTCGGCGACTTTGGCTACTTCCTCGCGCGACGGGACGACACTGCCGTCCTTGCCGGAAGTGGTGACGACGTAGGCAAATGTCCCCGGCGTGTACTCTTCCTTGAAGGTTCCACTGACTTCGGAAATCTGGATCGTCGGGAATAGCTCTTGGTAAAGCTCGAGGTTCTGTTGGGCCGAAAGCACCGGCGTGCGATCATTCACCGACGAAATGATTTCGTTAATGATTTCGCGGGCGTTGCGCGTGGACTCGGTGCGAACCGCGCGTTCGGCGTCGGCAAGCAGGTTTTTCTTAGCCAAATCAAGTTCGCGCTCGGTGAACCCGAACTCGCGGGCGCGGACGATTTCGGTCTCCATTTCATCGAGCATTTTCGACCAGTCCTTGGCTTCGCCGGTGGCGTAACCGGCCACGAGCACGGCGTCGTGGAAGAAGTCTTCGACGCCGGCGCCCGCCCCGCGATAGCTGGCCAGGCCCTTCTTGACGCGGTCATCGAAGCGCCGGCCGATGATCCAACCGCCAAGGGCCTCGATGAGGTCGGTGCGCGCCCGTTCGACGGTGGTGGTCGGCGGCCGGCCGGGTCGGATATTCAGCATCTGAATCTGGCAATAGGCCATTTCCGGATCGGTCACGACGATCGCGCGCTCGCTGGTGAACGGTTTGAATTCCGGCCCCTTTTCTGGGCGCGCCGGCGCGGTCGATTTGAACTCCCCGAACCATTTCTTAATGAGCGGAATCAAGTCGTCGGGTTTTGAGTCACCGACGAGCACCACGGTGATATTCTCGGGACGGTAATAGGTCTGATAATAATCGAGAAAAGTGGCGCGTTGCGCGGTGGATATGATCTTCTCGTCGCCGATCGGCAGGCGGGCGGCGAAGCGTGAGCCGCTGAAAAGCTCAGGCCACAACTTGTCACGAATTCGTTGCGCGGCGCTCTTGCCGCTCCGCGCCTCCTCCAGGACAACGCCGCGTTCTTTGTCGATTTCCTCGACTGGCAACGTCACGTGGAAAGCGTAATCGCTCATCACCATGAGCGCTTTATCGATTTGCTCGGCTTTCGTGTCGGGCGTAAAGAGCATGTAGGCGGTCTCGTCGAAACTCGTAAACGCGTTGAGGTCGGCGCCGAATTGCATGCCGATGCTCTCGAAATACGGGATCAGCTTGCCCGGGGGAAAGTGCTCGCTGCCGTTGAAGCACATGTGCTCCATAAAATGCGCGAGTCCCTTCTGCGCGTCGGACTCGTTCAACGAACCGGTGCCCACGCGCATCATCAGAGCCATCTTGCCGGGCGGATTGTCGTGCTGCCGGTACATCCAAGTGACCCCGTTATCCAGTTTCCCGGTCAGGATGCGGGTGTCGTGCGGCAAATCCTTCGCTTGCAGCGGCGCGACCGGGAGCAAGAACCAGACTGCGGCCAACACGACAGCGAGGGAGCGAATATGGAGCGAGAATGAGTGGCGGATGCGGTTTTTCATGAGAAGCGCGTTAAATCGTTGTAACGCACGAAACTATACTTCAATTGCGGAATTGGCAAAACAAGAAACCGGGTCAAAATGGGGTGAAAAAAGCAGTCTGATTGTCGCCTTAGCGGGGCAATTCAGCAGGCGGCGGTATGCCCCCGACTTGGTTATCCCTCACTCCATGCCGAACGTAATACACTCGTGCGTTAAACAAAACGGCCGGCGCCCGCCGCGAGAATGCGAGAGAATAGCCGTATGAACGCGATTACGCCAAAGTCGCAAAAACTGCGACCGGAAATTGCCCGCCGGATCGAAGCCCTCGACGACGAAAGCTTGCTAGTGCTCCATCGCGTCTTGCTGCACATCGAGAAGGATCGCCTTTGGCGTGAGTTGTCGGCCGAAGCGGAGGGGGATCGACGTTCCGGACTAAACGAGAGGTTGCCGGAAATAATCGGCGAAGCTCGCGCCGCGTTGCGCCAGAGATGATTGTCTGCCTTGACACCAACACGGTGGTTCAAGGGCTGGCGAGCGGTCATCCTTCCAATTTGATTGTGACCGCCTGGGTTTCCGGGCGCATCTCTTGGGCGGTTTCGTAAAAAAAAGCCGCTCCGTCCGTGGCCGGAACCGGCGCCTTTCGGCGGCGGCGTCCGGACCGCGGACGGAGCTAGTCGTCTTCCGCGTGGTTGATTAGCGGAAGGGCGGCGGCTCGGGCGCGTCTTGCGGTGGAGCGTCAGGCGCATCTTCCGGGGCAGGCGGGCGTTGATTCGGTCCGCCGGGAGGATTGCCATGATCCGGCGCATCGAGTCCTTGACGGTCGGGGCCAGGGCCAGGGCCAAAGCCGGGACCACGAGGAGGACGCGGCGGTTGATACTCGTCCCGGGTCAATTGGCCGTCGCCATTGCGGTCCAGCTTCTTGAGCGCCGCCACGGCGTTCGCGATCTCTTCGGCGTCGATCACGCCGTCATGATTCGCGTCGAGCGCGGCGAGCAGAGGAGGAAGCATCGGGCGGCGCGGTCCCATGCCCGGTCCACCCTGCGGTCCGCCCGGCTGTCCGCCCTGTGGCCCGGCTTGCGGTCCGCCGTATGGTCCCGCTTGCGGACCGCCCTGCGGCGCGCCGGGAGGTGGGCCTTGCTGAGCGCCGAATTCGCGCGGCGGGTGTCCCGGGCCTGGCGGCCGCTGGCCATCCGGGCCGTCGGGAGGCCCCATCATCCCGCGGGGGCCGCCCGGAGGACGGGCGCCGAGGAATTCGTCGCGGGTCAGTTTGCCGTCGCCATTGACGTCCAGTTTCTTGAGCGCGGCGACGGCGTTCGCGATTTCATCGGCATCGATGACGCCGTCATGATTGGCGTCGAGCGCGGCGATGATCGGCGGCATGGGCGGTCCCGCGAAGCGCGGCGCGGGCTGATTGTCTTGTTGGGCGAGCGCGCCGAGCGCGGGCCAAGCCAGGGCGAGCGCGGTCATGAGTGAGTGCGTGGTTTTCATGTTATTCCTGTAGTGACCGCCCGTCGTCCGGACCACTCGCGTCAGCCATGACGCGGTTAAGCTTCGGGCCGCTCCGGTATCCCGGCGGCCTTCGGCGGTGGTTTCGAACGAGAGCGTTTTCATATCGTTTCTAATTCAATCAGACGCCCGTCCTGTTAAGCTTGTGTGTGGACGGAAGCGCTAAATTGTTAAGGAAGTGTAAAAGTGTGGGATTTCATCCGAATAGGCCGCTAAGCTCCTCACATCAAGTATGACACGGCGTGAAAACAACGACCCGGCCGAAGCCTCCGAGGGAGGCGCCACTCGCGTGCTGGTCATCGACGATGATCGCAAACTCTGCCGGTTGATCCGCGACTATTTGGAGCCGATGGGCTACGCCGTCGAGGCCGTGCATACCGGACCCGAGGGGGTCGAGAAAGCGGTGACCGGGAAATGGAACGCGGTGATCCTCGACGTGATGTTGCCCGGGTTGGATGGCTTCGAAGTCTTGAAACGAATCCGTCAGCGCTCGGCGGTTCCGGTTTTGATGCTCACCGCGCGGGGCGACGAAGCGGACCGAATCGTCGGCCTGGAGATCGGCGCGGATGATTACTTGCCGAAGACTTTTTCCACCCGCGAACTGCTGGCTCGTCTGCGGGCGGTGACGCGGCGGTCAGCGCTGGCTCCCGACAAAACGGACGCCGAGGCCGCAGAAGAATACTTGGTCGGCCCGTTGCGCGTGAACGTCAGCGCCCGGACCGCGACCCTGCGCGACCTTCCGCTCACGCTCACGCCGGTGGAGTTTGACCTTCTGGCGTGCCTGGCGCGGGCGCCGGGTCGGGTCCGCACGCGCGAACAGATGCTCGAAGAGATTCGGGACCGGAACTACGACGTCTTCGACCGCTCGATCGACGTCCATATCTCGGCGCTGCGCAAGAAGCTGGGCGATGACGCCCGCGAGCCGCGCTTCATCCGAACGGTCCGCGCGGCTGGCTACACCTTGATGAACGGCGACAGTCCCCCGCCGAGCGCTTGAGGGCAAACCGATGAAGATCGCCATCCCGCTGTATCTGAAGATCCTCCTCTGGTTTTTCCTGAACCTGATTCTGCTCGGGGTGATTTTCCTGATCGTCATCAAAGCGCAATTCCGCTTTGGTTTCGATACCTTGCTGACGGAATTCTCGAGCGACCAGATTCAACGGGTCGCGGATATCCTCGGCCGCGAGTTGACCGACCGGGACGAATCGGAGTGGGCCGACTCACTCAAACGATTCAGCAAATCCTATCAGGTCGAATTTCTCCTTTATCATCCCGGGGGCGAACAAGTGGCCGGAACGCCGACCAAGCTGCCGGCGGAAGTGCTGGCCCGACTGCGCCCCCGCGGCGTGGGTCCGCCTGGACGCCCTTTCGCCGGCCCGCCGAACGGTGACCGACCCTTCGGGCCTGGCGGAGAGCGACCGTTTGCCCCTCCCGGCCAGGACGCGGGTCCGCCGAACGGCGGACCACCGGGGGCCGGACCCCCGACCCCGAGAATTCCCCCGAAGACTCTCGTGCACACGCGCGAACCGGATCGGTACTGGATGGTCACGCCGTTGCCGCTGAACGGAATGCGAGGCCCGCGACCCGGGATGCTGCTCCTGGTCACCATGTCGCCTTCGTTGCGAGCAGGAGGACTGTTTTTTGATTTTCTGCCGTGGCTCTACGGCGCGGCGGCGGTGGTGCTGATCTCGGTTTTGTTTTGGTTCCCATTAGTGCGAGGCATTACCCGCTCGATTTCGCAGATGACGCAAACGACGGAGCAGATCGCTCAGGGCCATTTCGAAGTCGAAGTCCGGGCGAAAAGGCGGGATGAGCTTGGCCGGCTGGGTGACGCGATCAATCGCATGGCCGCGCGTCTGGCCGGGTTCGTGACGGGCCAGAAGCGTTTTCTCGGCGACGTGGCCCACGAGCTTTGCTCGCCGCTCGCGCGCATCCAAGTCGCGCTCGGAATACTTGACCGCGGCGCCGACGCCAAACAGAGTGAGTATCTGCAGGACGTTCGTGAAGAGGTGGAATTCATGTCCGGGCTGGTGCATGAGCTGCTCTCGTTTTCCAAGGCGAGCTGGCAGGGGCGCGAAACCAAACTCCAATCGGTCAACCTCGCGGCCACCGCCCGGGCCGTCGCGGCGCGCGAGGCGAAGGATAATTCGCAGGTGGTACTGCAAATAGACGAAACACTGGAGGTCGCCGCCGATCCGGACCTCCTCTCACGCGCGCTCGCGAATTTGGTCCGCAACGCCCTCCATTACGCCGGCCACGCGCTGGTTTCGGCCGAAGCGCGAGGCCGAGAGGTCGTCCTGCGCGTGATCGACAATGGCCCGGGCGTTCCGGCGGAGACCTTGGAACGCATCTTCGATCCGTTCTTTCGGGTCGATCCCTCGCGCTCGCGTGACAGCGGTGGCGCCGGGCTGGGCTTGGCCATCGTCAAGACTTGCGTCGAAGCCTGTCGCGGCACGGTTTCCGCGCGGAATCTCGAGCCAGCGGGTTTTGAGGTGGAGATCGTTTTGGAGTCGGGGGCAGAACTCTCGCCTGGAGCGGATTAATCGCCGCGGAGAATTCTAATATGGCGTGGATTTCCGGTTGAAAGCCGCGGGTCGAGCGGCCATAGTTAACTCATCATAGCCACCCTTCCCGGTCAGTCGCGCTCAGCCGGTGTAAGCGGGGCCTGACTCGCGGTGAACCGAACGCCCAATGCGGCGGGTCGAGGCGCGGGTTGAGGCCGATGGCCGGCGCGGAACGAATTGATTTATGAAGAACGCAAAGCAGATTCAGAAAACGGCGTTGGTCCTCGCGGGATTGCTCGCGTGCGGCGCCGGGCAGGCCCGAGCGGCGGTTGATTTCGCCAAGCAAATTCAGCCGATCTTCGACAAGTCCTGCAAGGAATGCCACGGCCCGGACAAGCAAAAGGGCAAACTGCGCCTCGACGGCAAGGAAGCCGCGTTCAAAGGCGGGAAGGATGGCGCCGTCATTCTCCCCGGCAACGCGGAAAAGAGCGAACTCTATCGCCGGATCATCCTCCCGCAGAACGACGATGATTTCATGCCGCACGACGCCGATCCACTGACGAAAGCGCAAATCGAATTGATCCGCGACTGGATCAAGGAAGGCGCGGTCTGGCCCGACGAGATCGCGAAGTCGGCGGCTGCGGCGGCGCCAGCCGAGACGATGGCGCCCGGTCCGAAACCGAGCGACGCCGAGGTCAAAGCGGTGGCGGAATTAGCCAAGAACGGCGTCACGGCGCAAGAGATCGCGATGGGGATCAATTGGCGGCAGGCAAATTTCCGCGCGGCGGGCGCCGAATTCAAACCGCAGGTTTTCACGTTGCTCAGAGACATCGCAAACCTCTACGAACTGAATCTCGCCACGGTTAAGATCAGCGACGCGGACCTGGCCAACATCGCCGGGCTGACCCAGCTTCACGTGCTGCACCTGGAGCACACCCCGATTCACGACGCCGCCCTCGCCCATTTGAAACGGCTCTCCAATCTGACCTATCTCAACCTGTTCGACACCGCGATCACCGACGCCGGGCTGCAACAACTTCAAGGATTGACCAACCTCAAGAACATTTACCTGTTCGAAACAAAGGTGACCGACGCCGGCGTGGCGGATTTACAAACGGCGCTGCCTAAACTCGTGATCAACCGCGGTTGGGACATCAAGGCGTTGGTTAAAAACGATGAGGGCGACAAAGCCAAAACCGACGCGCCCAAAGACGATAAGGCGGCGGAGAAAAAGAAATAGCCAAGAGCCGAGTAGTGGGACGGGACAAACCAACCCCCTTGACGGTCGTCAATACCTCTGTAATTTGAAAGTGTCTCATTGGACCAATTGAAAGTTGAGGTCGCCCGGCTGGACCCACGGGAACAACGGGAGTTGGCCGCGTATATTGTTTCCGTTCAGACCGAACGAGAGCCACACTTCAAAAGGCGTCTCGCGGATAAAATTGACGATTCCGATCCCGCCCACTGGGTCGAGTTGGACGACCTTCGCGAGAAACTGAAGAACTAGAAGGTGGAGTACCGCCTCCTCATCGACCTCGATATTCTCGAGGCGATTTATGGCGCCAGTCCCGCGAGACAATAGCTAAGCGTGCCCGCGATCGACATGGTCACGCTGAATGCCATGATGCGCCAAAGGAAGGCATTGACCACGTTCAGGTCGGCTTCGAGTTTTTGGCCAATCTGTTTCGTCGCATAGTCGAGCGCTTGATCCAAGCTGCCGGACTGAACTCCCGTGAAAATTGGACCCAGAACGTAATCGGGCAACCAGCGGATTCCGCGAAACAACTCCTCGAAGTCGGGCGCCTCGCGAAACTGTTTCCCAATGCGGATAAGGTCCGCGCGGAGAATAAGATTGGGCACAGTCGCGGTGGCCAGATCAAGCGTTTCCACGACCCCCAACGAACCGGCCTCGTAAAGCGTGCCGAGGTTTTGCAGGAATAACACCGCGCAAACCGAGCGTTCCGCGCCCCCGAGAATCGGAACCTGAAGCTTGCACCAGTCGAACGCCCGGCGCCCAGTCGGCCATTTCCAAATCAGGGTGACGAGCAGCCCCACGATGACCAGATTCTCCGCCCATTGAACGAGCAGCTCCCCGGCCAGCGCGTAGCGCTTGAATACCGCCAGCGCGCCGAGCCGGAACGCCAGTCCGAACAACACTATGGCGACTGGGTATTGCCACGTTTTCCGGACGACCTCGGCCGCCGGCGCGAGCATCTGGAAAAGGTGGGCCAAGCGGTCGAGGACCATTTCCAGCCGACCGCTCCGTTCACCGCACGCGAGCGCGGCGAGATAAAACTGGGGAAAATGGGATCCCAGCTGCGACAGCGCCTCGGACAGGGTATGCCCCTCGTCCAATCGCTGGAGCGCGGGCAGAATGTCGGACGCATAGACGCGCCTGCCGAGCAACCGACCGGCAGTCTTGAGCGCCTGTCGATGAGGAAGCCCAGCCCGATAGCAGGCCGCGAGGCTGCCGGTGAAGAAAGAAAGTGGCGTGAGCGGAACGGTTCTCATCAAGCGTTCGTTTGGTTTCCCAAGGCAAGTTAGACCGCCCCGCGCGGCAGACGTTTCGCCAGTTCGTCGTGGGGCCTTCGTCTTAAGGAACCGTCAGGGCGACTCCTAACCGACCGACGGGTCGGCGATCGCCGCGCAGGAGAGACTATCCCCGCCCGTAATCGGCGCGCCGAGGCGCATTCGCGTCAAACGGCGCAAGGGCGCGAATCCCAACTCGCGCGCGCGCGCGACGGCCGACGCGTTCTCGTCCGGGATATCCCAGATCGTCGCACGGCCTTCCGCGTCCCGAGCCAAAACGGCGGTCAACGCTGTGACACCCACGGCGTCCGAACAGACGACTGGACCAAGGTAATCCGCCTCCGCGCCCGCACGACTGGCGCCCCAACCGGCCACTGAGCCTTCGGCGGGCCAAACCCAAGCGCCCCTGCCCGCTTTAACCAACGCGCGAATCAAGCGCTCCCGGGAAACGCCGAAACCTCGACGATCGAGAGCCTCGACAGCGTCCCAATCTGACGCCTCCAAACGTCGAGCCGTCAGGGCCGAGTCGGACGCGACCGCTTCAGCGGACCGCGGCGGACGCAGCCAACGAGTTAGACTGGACTCCGCCACGAAACCCAACTTTTCATAGACCGGCAGCCCAAGCGGGGTGGCGTCCAATTTCACACAGGAGATCGCTCGGCCCCGCAGGTAATCCAACGCTCGCCGCATCAAGCTCGCGCCAATTCCCTGACGTCGGAAATCCGGGTGAACCAACATCATGCCAATCCAGGCCAAAGTCTGGCCGTAACAAATCGTCGTCACCGTGCCACCTACCCTTCCCTCGTTCATCGCGACAAAACAGCCGTCCGGCTCCAGCGCGAGGCAGCGTTCCCAATCTGACCGCGTCTGGTTCCAGCCAGCCAACCGGCGCAGTTCATCGGCCGCGCCGAGATCGAGCGGTGACATCGCGCGGACCGTAAAATGTTGAGGTATCTTCACGCTTCAGGGCCGCACGCCTTGCGGCTCGCGAACGGTTGGTAACATGAGACCAAGATGATAGCGATGACGTCAGAACTGAGTATAGTTTTTCTGACCGATTTGGTCCATTTCGTTCCGCGCGCGGTTGGCCGACTCCGCCGGGCAAACGCATCTAAATGTGGAACCCACCGACGGTTGTTAGCAATCCCAAGGGATTCTCGATTCGACCCCGTTGTAGTCGCGAGGAACTTGTTGCCGTAACCGGATTCCTATTCAGGAGGTCATCCATTTTTGCGCCCGCGCCTTCCTTATGCGGGGCTGAGTCCTAAAGCCCGACGATGGCCCAACGCGGCTTTCAATGAGTTTAGACGACTCTGTTTGCCAACCCCGAAGCGGGTTGTGGCGGCGGCCGGAGCCACAACCCGCTTCGAGGTTGGATCGGGACAGACCGCAAACCCAAGGTTGCCCGCGTCGCGGGGCAACCTTGGGCTTTAGGACGGAATCCCTCCAGGATTCTTTCACCCGCTCGTCTCCTAAAACCGAAGGAAGCGACCATTGCAGAAATACTGGGCCGACACGACTCGCACCGCAGGATTTTGACGCGTCTGCCCCGGCCGACTCCGCGCGGCGGATTGACAGCGCGGCATGATTCGGGAAGCCTAATGGACTAAACAGACTCCCCGGAAATTGAGTGTCTCGGGGAAGCTTAATCTAATCGAGAAATATATGCGCCTGCTCGCCACAGTCATCGTCGGTTCGCTCACCTTGATCAACGCCCCAACGAACGCCGCGGATTGGGCGAACTGGCGGGGACCGGACGGATTGGGAGTTAGCTCGGAAACATCCGCCCCGAGCGAATGGGGCAAAGACAAGAATATCGCCTGGAAACTGACCGTGCCCGGCGCCGGCGCCTCCTCGCCGATCGTCGTCGGCGATCGGCTCTACGTCAGTTCTCAGACGGAGGACACCGGCCTGCACCTGGTAGCCGTGGATCGCGAGCATGGGACGGTGATTTGGGATCGGGAAATCGCCCGCGGCAGCCTCCACGCGAACAAGCTGCACAACATGGCCACCCCGACCCCGGCGTCGGACGGCAAGCTCGTCTGGGTGATGTTCGGCACGGGCGACGTGGCCTGCCTCGACCGCGAGGGCAAGACGGTTTGGCAGCGGAACTTGGTGAAGGAATACGGCGAGTACAAATTCAATCATGGTTACGGTTCCTCGCCGATGCTTCGGGACGGGAAGTTGTTCGTCGTCTGCATGCATCAGGGGCCGTCGTACGCGCTCGCGTTGGACGCCGTGACGGGCCAAAACCTGTGGAAACGGGACCGCAACTTTGAGCCGAAGGACGAGGCGCAGGATTCCTACTCAAGCCCGCTCTTTCTCGAAGGCAAGAACGGCGCCCAACTGGTTATCGCGGGCGCCGAGAATGTCAACGCCTACGATACCGCCAGCGGCAATCAGGTGTGGGTCTCGGGCGGGATGCGGGTGGCCACGCCGTATGGCCGGACGATTTCGGGGCCGACCGCGTCGGGTGACATCGTCGTGGCCGTCGCGTCCGGTTTCGGCAATAAAGGTTTCGTCGAGGCCTTGCGCGTCAAAGGCGACGGCGCCGCCCCGGACCGCTTGTGGACAAGCCCGAAATTCTCGCCCGACTGTCCAACGCCGGTCATCTACGGCGGCAACGTCTTCTACATCCGCGATGACGGGATCGCCTCGTGCGTGGACCTGAAGACGGGTGAACCGTATTGGCAGGAACGCCTCTTCTCCGCGAACGTCAAGGTTTCACCCGTCGCGGCCGCCGGTAAAATCTATTTCATGAACGGCCAGGGCAACTGCGCCGTCGTGAAGGCGGCGACCAAACTCGAAATACTGGCGACCAACGAGCTTAATGAAGCGACGCTCTGCACGCCGACGATCAGTCACGGGCGGGTTTATATTCGGACGCAGGAACATCTCTACTGCGTGAATTAGATCTCGAAGACGAAGGCGTCCAGCTTGGCAACCGCCAACTTTGAGCTATAGCGCTGGCATGTCGAACGACAAGCTGCTTTCGCGCGTCACGGTCGAGCCGGAAATCTGTCACGGAAAGCCATGTCTCCGAGGTCTGCGTTACCCGGTGGAGACGATTCTGGAGTACCTTGCCGGCGGAGATTCGAACGAGGACTTGCTAAGGGAGTTTCCTGATTTGGAGCGCGAGGACATCCTGGCCTGCCATGAGTTTTCGCGGCGAATCTTGACGGCGAAGAGCGTCCATCTGGCGCTCGCATGAAGTTCCTGGTTGGCGGCGCTGGCCGTTTCAACAGGCGCCCGGAACACCGATTTTTCGCAACTTCGGCTGCTCCCTGGTGTGCAAGAGATCGATGAAATATCTCTCGGCGGCGATCTCACGGTTCGTCTCGCTACGTCGCCGCGCTGTTCTCTTCCTGCTGGCATTACTCGTGTCGGGCGTCATGGTTGGCATCGCCTTGCTTCCCACGCCACCGTCCGTCGTGATTCTGCCTTTGACCGAAAAGTCATCGGCATTGAAAGCGTGGCTACGACAATTCTGGCGACCGCCTGTTTCCATTTGGGCGGCGCGTTTGCGAGGTTATGTTCTTGGTCCACGGGCGCCCGTTGCGCTTCGGGCGATCGTGTGGGGAAAGAACGGTATTTCCGCGACAGAATTGGCTAGCCTTGGTTTGGATACTGAAACACATGTCGAAACCAACGGCCTGGGCATTTGGCTTGTGGACGAGGCGCAGGCCAAGGCGCTGCGTGGTTATTACTCACGAGAAGCCTCGACTCCACCACTGTTCCAGCCGAGCGTCCAGACGGCCGATGGAGTCGAGTCCTCGATCTTTTCCGGGAGTTCGGTTCCGATCGGTGGTATTCCGCTGAGCGTCGGCTTCAGCGCCAATTTCTTGCCGCGGGTTCACCGTGGGCTAATCGACCTCACCATGTCGATGTCTCAGACCGAGGCCATCACCAACATCCCGACTGTCGGCGCCGGTCACGCGCGGGCCAGCCCCCTATCGATGCATACCAATTTCGCGGTGCGTGCCCGGATTCAAATTCCGAAAGGAAAGGGCGTGTTCGTGCTGAGCCGCCAGAGGCAATCGGACGACGGAAACACCCTAGGCGTGCTCCTTTCAGCGTTTTCACAACCGTAGCTCTCGCCATGGCGGCGGGACCTCGAGTCGTCTCGGTCTCTCTTGCCCGGACGATCATTTGCCCGGGAACCAGCCGTGGAGGAATTGCGCGAGCGACCCGTCGTACAGCGCCTCGGCCAGATGTTCGACGCCTTGTTGATTGCCCCACGAGTAATTGATTTGCAGGCGACCCTGCCATTCGCAAAAATCGATGTCCGAATTATTGAGGTTCACCGCGTTGGCCACGCGGCCGCGTTGCGCCTCGGTGAGCTTGGCGTTGGCGATGAGCTTGTCTTCGGGCGCCGCGCGGAGCACGGGATTGAGCGGGCTTGGCTCCCAGTGAATCAGGTCCCGCGAGCGCACCACGCGCAGCTCGTAGCCGTCGTGGGCCTCCAGGTAAAAATCGTAATACCAACCGTCGAGCCAACGGAGGCAATGCGGCGCGGTGTAGCGATCTTTCGCGTAGTTGCATTCGGGAGGCGTGATTTGCCACGAGCGGAGGTCGCTCGACCGGGCGAACCGGGCCGTGAACGGCGTCCCCGCTTCCTCGAGCGGTCGGTCGATTTCAAACATGAGCACATACTCGTTCGCCGCCTTCCACATCGAGGTATTGAAGATGCCGTAGCGTCCGTCCGCAATGACGGGTCTCGTCTCCCAGTTCTTGAGGTCTCGCGAGACGAACAAGTCCACCGCCCCGCGGCCTATCGTGCCGGTCACGTAAACCGTGTCGCCCTCGACGTACGCGCTCCCAAATTCATGCCCGTCACCGAACGGCGCGGAGACTTCGCCCGTCTCATGGTTGACGAAACGGAAGTAATTCGTCTTCCTTTGGTTGTCCCAATAACCTTCCCGGACCCATTCGAACCGGAGCAATTGGCCGTGAAAAACGACCGGTGTGGTTTCGACGAGATCGAGGTCAATAGTTCCGAGCCGGCGAATCAACGGCCGGCCATCGGCATTCTGCGGTCCGCCGCCGCGCGACGCGAGCCAGGCTTTTGCCTCCGGGGTGGTCGCGTTCGCCCAGATGAAATCGACGATCGGCGTCGAGTCGTCCAAACCATGCGGGTGATGTTTCACGCCCGCCTTCGCAATAAGCTGGATTTTCCCGCCCAACCTCCGATAGCGCTCCGCGATGATGCCGGTGTTTTCCTGCCACGGCACGACTTCGTCGGCGTCGCCGTAAACGTGGAGCAAGGGCACCTTCGCGGCGGCGAGCGGCGCGAGTCGGTCGATGGGGTTTTTCGGATAGGCGAGCGCCTCGGACTCGGACGCAAAGTGATAACGTTCGAGGACCAATTGCCAATCTCGCGGACTGCCCGGGCCTTTGCCTTTGCCGCCCGGCCAGCTCTTGAAATCGCACACCGGCGCGTCGCCATAAATACACGCGACGCGCGTTGGATTCTCCGTCGCCCAGTTGTAGCAATAGAGTCCGCCGCGGCTGAGGCCCACCAACGCCGCTTTCTTCGCCAGTCCATATTTCGCGGTCAATTCGCGATAGAGCGCGTTCCAATGTCCGACGGCCTCGGGACAGCCCAACATGTCGGGAACGCTCAGGTAAACGATGTGAAAGCCGCGCCCGAGCAACGCCAGGTCAGGTTCTGGTTTGTGACCGAAGAACTCACCGTGCCAGGCCCACGGCCGCCCCGGCGCCGCCTGCTTTGGCGCCACCACCAGGACCGGTTTGCCATCCACTTCAAAATCAAATCGCTCAAACCCGAACCAGAGCGAACGCTTGCCGGGAAATTGAATTTCGTCGGGCAGCGCGCCCCGGGAACCCGGGTTGGAGTTGGCCACCGCCGACTTAGCGGGCGGCGTCACAGGCACGAGTTTAACCTGTCGGCAATCCATGATCGCCCCGGCCTGTTTGCGTTGCGGGCGCACCGCGAGCGAGTAGGTCCCCGCGGCTGGGATTTCGAAACGTCCGAGACGTCGCGGCAGGAAGATCTGAAAATGGCCGGTCTCGGCCACCACAAACTCAACGCGTTTCCCGGCCAACTCCACCGCCACGTCGCTCCCGCCCTGGCCCTTGCCGCAACCTTGGGTCAATTCCATTTCAAACGTTCCCGGCCGGCTGACGGTAAATTGCCACTCCGCCCAATCACTCGGATTCACCCAGTAACCGAGACAATTCTTCGCGCTCGCCGGTTCGTAGCGCATCGTCACGCTGTGGGTGATCGCGTCGCCCGCCCGGAGCGTCACGGCCCCGGATTGATCTTGCGCGACGGCGCCGCCCTCGGGGGCCGGACGCAGCGTCACCGCCTTGAGATTCATCACGGCCCCACCGGTCATTTTGCGGCAACTCACGCGCAACGTGAACGGGTCAGATTTGGCAAGGTGAAGGCGTCCAACCGGCAAGGTCGTGTAGCGATACCAACTCCCGGTGGCGGGCCGCGCCACGGTAAACGTCTGCCCGGCGATTTCAAAAACCAATTCCGTGCCGTCGCCGCCGTCCGCTGAATAGGTGAGTTCCAAATCGTACGCGCCCCAACGGGTCGGCTTGAACGGCCACGAGACGGAATCGCCAGGGTCGGTCCAGAACCCGATGCGGTGGTTGCCCGGCGACGTCTCCAACTTCGCGCGCTGGCCGCTGACTTGCGCGTCCAACGCGCTGAAGACAATGCGCCCGTCGCCGAATTGCGCGGTCTTCTCCGCAGTTTCAATCAGGATCTCCCGCGCCGCCCGGCGGGTTGTCATGGCCGGGCCCTTGATTTCCAGTTGGCTGGCATCCGCATTGAATTCCCAGATCAACGGTTCGCGGTCGAGTCCGTCAATCCCGTAAACGCCGGTTAAGTTCGGCGCCGGAGTCGGCAGGAAGAACCGAACACCGGGATAGCCTCGCGGCGCTTTAATCTCGCAACTTCCTAGTCGATTCGTTGGCCCGAGGGCGGCGCTCCAATCAACGGCGGGCGGTTGGGCGGCGCCGGCCGCCGGCGCCTGCGCTCGCGCGTTGGGCGTCGCGGCGAACGCGATCGCGACGAGGCAACGTACCACCAACCATGCTTTTGGACGAAGGATCATCAGCGCAGAGTGCCCAGCGGCCGCCGACGTGACAAATTCAAATTGCGATCGTGCCGGCCAAACGAATTGCGCCAAAAGTATTGTTACCCGAGCGGCTGATGAGAAGGGGAGGAGAAAGGGTCGTTGCGCCAAAAGTCCTGTTACCCTAGCAAGCGTGGATAAACTGATGAGCAAAACGACCAAAACGGAAGTGTTGGAGAAGCTGCGGCGCCGCTATCAAACGGCGGGGCCGGAGCACAAAACCAAATTGATTGATCAAGCGGTGGCGCTGCTAAACTACCATCGCAAGGCCGCCGTCCGGGCCTTGAACGGAGTGGCCGGCGGCGCGCGGGGCGTTTCGACCGGTCGACCGCGCGAGTATGAGGCCAAAGAGTTGCTGCCGGTGTTGCGGGCCATCTGGCCAGCGGCCAGCTATCCGTGCGGCAAACGTCTGGCGGCCATGTTGCCGGACTGGCTGGCTGGTTATCAGCAGCATGAAAAGAGCGTCTCGGCCGGGGTGGAGGAACAACTGCTCCAGGCCAGCCCGCGGACGCTGGACCGCTTGCTCTCGCCCTTGCGCGCGGGCGCGCGGCGGCCGAGCCTGACGCGCCCCGGCAGTCTGCTGCGCCACCAAATCCCCATCCGCGGCAGCGTGTGGGAGGAGAACAAGCCGGGCTGGTTGGAGGTCGACACCGTCGCGCTCTGCGGTGGGAGCGTGGCCGGGGATTTCGTCTGGATGGTGGACGGGGTGGATTATTGCACGGCCTGGGTGAGCGTGCGCGCGATCTGGAATCGCGGTCAGGCGGCCACGCTGGCGGCCCTCATGGATATGGAGCAAAGGCTGCCCTTTGCCTTGCTGGGTCTGGACAGTGACAACGGGGGCGAGTTCCTCAACTACCATGTGCTGCGTTGGCTGCAGCAGCGGCCCCGGCCGGTCTACATGACGCGGAGCCGACCGAACAAAAAGGACGACAACGCGCATG
>CAZFVY010000105.1:0-24871 GCA_964522665.1 uncultured Verrucomicrobiota bacterium
GGCGCAGGCCGGAGCAGCCCAGTTATGACCCCTTATTTACTGAACACTACACTAGATTGCCCACTACGAGAACCGACTCGCCTACGAGCGCGCGATGCTCGCCGCGGACGGCGGCACCGTGGCGGACAAGACCGGCCCCGAGAAAGGCGGCGCCATCCGTTGCTGGACCTCGCCCAATTTCGGAAACGCCGGTTGGTCCCCGATCCTGAAAGTGAACCAGGTAAGCGTCACGATTCATCGGCGCCATCAGTTCTCGCCCAAGCCGTTCACCGAGACAATCGCCTTCGACAAGATCAAGGCGGTGATGACCAAGGCGCAGGTCGATGCCGCCCGCGCCGAGGGCCGCGTCCGCGACATCAGCGCCGACGGTCAAGTTGGTTTCATCCTCGCGCCGCCCGCGCCGGCCGTCATTAACCCGCCCGCCTTCTGACCCCCGCGGTTGCCGGACGCCCTCGCGACGTCCGGCAACCGCAGTTGTTAGGCCATCCTCAACCGAAAGGAACTCCCATGCCCCAAGACCAAGATGACGATCACGACGAAGATCCATTTCATTTCAATCCGGCCATCCAATCCTCGCGCGATAATCGCACGACCGAGCAGCGCGCGAATTGGGCGTTGCAAGCCATGATCGCCTGGCCGGGCTTCCCGAAAGCTGACGATGACCGCGAGTCCGTCGCGGAGTTGCTCGCGGACCTCGGCCACCTGTGCGACCACGAAGGCTTTGATTTTGAGAAAGCCGTCGAGCAGGCCAAGTCCACTTGGAGAAACGAGCGTGAATTATGAACGATCAAGCCCTCCCCGGTTTCCCGCGGCCGCTCGAGCCGCCCTCCGATGAGCCGTTGCGCTACCGGCCCAGCGAATATCGCATCGTGGCGCTGCGCGAATGCCCGCTGCCGGCCAGCCTGCAACTCTGCGACACGCCCGACCGCGCCGTGGCCTATTGGCAAATGAACGTGGTCACCGGCGCGAACTACAATCCGGACGTCGAATGCTTCGTCGTCCTGCTCGTGAACACCCGCCGGCGCGTGAAAGGTCACCATCTCATTTCCACCGGCTCGCTCGACAGCCTCCTGGTCCATCCGCGCGAAGTCTTTCGCGCCGCCATCATCTCCGCCTCCGCCGGTATCCTGCTCATGCACAATCACCCGTCAGGCGAATCCTCGCCGTCCGAGGCGGACATCAAGGTCACCCGCGAATTGATCCGCGGCGGCCAGGTGTTGAGAATCGACGTGCTCGATCACATCATCATCGGCCATGGCGAGCGCAGCTCCCTGCGCGATCAGGGGTATTTCGCTCGGTGAAACTCACTCGAGAACATGTAAGCGCCCGCACCATTTGTGGCGTGGTTCCCGAGGGCTTGGTGTGGGCCGATCTCGGCGTGGAAGCTAACGGTGGCTACAAACGCCTCGTCTACCGCTCCTATCTCCTCGCGCCGACCCCAGCCGGAATTTCGCGTCAACTCCATGCTCGGCGCCGAGCGGCGCATCCTGAAGTTTTACCTCATCTGCATCGGCGTGGAAAACGCCCTGATGTTTCATGCGGCCGAAGTCATCCGGTTGGCCGTCGCCATCGGAGCGGCCGCGCTCCTGCTCGTCCACAATCACCCCAACGGCGATCCCACTCCCTGCCCGTCCGACCCTAAAGCCGCGGCCGTGTTGGCGCGCGGCCGTCACATCCTGCGCTCGCCACCCGCCACCGGCCCTCTTGGGTATCCCTGCGCGAACTCGGTCACTTTCCTCAACTCAATGATCCACTACTCTATGAAACAATCGAATCCTCCTCCCAAACAACGTTTCAATCCGCTCGCGGCCGTGCGCCCCACGGCTTCACCAAGGTCGATTAGCCCGCTGACGGCAGACTCCATCCCGGTCCCGGTTGCCCCCACACCCGGCCCGCCCTCTGTAGCTCGCGATCCGCGAGCGCAGGAGGGCCGCGCTGCGAGTCTCGCCCCGGCGGGCATTCCACCGCGCCCGAGCGAGGCCCCTCCGAACGAGCCGCGCCAGCCTGCCCTCCGTAGCTCGAATAGCGAAGGAGGGACTCGGACGAAGGCGGGCCGTCGCGCAGCGAACCGCGGCGACCGCCCCTCTCGCTCGGTGATCGCGCACGAAGCCCTCGGCCGCGCGCTGAACAACACCAGCCTCGCGAACTACCCGGCCATCATCGAAGGCTTTGCGAAGATGGGCATTCCCGAAAGCGAGATCCGGCCGCGTGAAAACGTGTTCACGTTCCATGCGTGGCTCGCGCAAGGCCGGTCCGTGCGCAAAGGCCAGCACGGCGTCAAGGTGTGCAGCCGTATCCCCTGCCAGCCCGGCGCGGACGCCGCCGCCGCCGACCAGGCGGAAGCCGAGCGCGCCGAGTATGCGGGCGAGCCGCCCGCCACCCGCACGGGAGCCGGTCGCTCCCGCCCCGTCTTTACCACCGTCTTTCATGTGAGCCAGACGGACGCCGTTGCGGCCCGCGGGACCGTGGCCACCGCGCCCGAGCTTGGCGCCGCCAAGCGAGTCGCGCCGAAGTCGGACGAAGGCGGACCGGCCACGTTCAAAAAGGAAGTCGCCCCGGGCACGATCGTTCTCCCCTACCTGCCCGCGGAGGGCGAAGTGGTCCGCCTGTTAACGCAGCCCAGCGGACCGCACCGCGTCGAAATCCGCCCGAGCGCCAGCGAATACCGCCGAGGCGTGCTCATCCCGCGGAGCATGGCGCCGCCCGTTCCCCCGGTGGACGAGGCCGAGGAAGCCGCCGAAGCTGAAGCCGTCGCTCTCGAGGCGGAAGCCGCCGCCAGCCAGAAAACCGCCATCGCCGCCCTGATGAGCGGCCGCGACGCTAAACTCCCGAGCGCCAAACCGGCCACCCCCGTTCTGACGCGCGAAGCCGCCGTCGCCGCGTGGGAGCAGGAAGCCGCCGCCCAAGCCCAGGCCGACGGCGTGACCGTCACCTGGAAAAAGGCCGAGATCGTGCCGATCCGCACCGCCGCCGGCGGCGTCGCCTACGTGGCCATTCCCATCCCTGAGCCACCCATCCCGGTCCCCGTAGTGGCCTCCGCCCCGGCGCCCACGAACATCATCCCGTTCGCGCCGTTCGAGAAGGCCGTGCTCGCCTGCGCCGCGGACCCGTCCTCCGTAGCTTTAGCGAAGGAGGAAGCCGTTGAAACGGACGAACCGATCGACTTCTTCGGTTGGCTCAAGTGACCCTCCTGAACGAGCGACCTCATCGACATCCGCGGCATTGAAAGGGTGGCGCTCCTGCGCGAACTCTATGCCGGCGCCAAGCTCATCGGATTCGGCAAGCGCCACTTCGTGCTCGGACCACTGCCCCAGGAAGCGGCCCGGGAGTTTCTCGCCGAGGGTCAACTCAACTTTAATTATTGCCAGGGCCGCCCGATCTAAGAGGACCTGTCCGGCAACGCGCTTAATCCGTATTACTCCGACCGCGACTACGGCCCCGGCGCGCGCCGGGCCGCCGTTGAGCGCGTCCGGGCCAGCCAAGGGGGGCGCCTTCTCAGCGTAACCACGCTGAACTATTTCCCCCGCGCGAGCGAGGACTTAACCAACCACCCAAGCCATCGCTGAGCGATGGCAATCTCCCGTCCGGTACCCATGAAGAAGAACCCAACCACCGAGCGGCGCCAGGGGCCGCGAGCCGCACCGAAGTCCGACGCTGGCGGGCCACCCGTCCCCACCAAGACCGCCCCGGCCAACGGCCCGCCGAAAACGGTGCTCACCGGCCGGACCGCCGTTGACGACCGGGCCTTGAAAGAAATGCTCGCCCGCTGGGAGAACAACCAAGGCAAATGGCACCTCGTCGGTCGCGCCTCGATGGGCCCCGGCCAGCTCGTCATCGACGATCCCGCTTACACCGTCGCCCGTCAAGAAGCCGTGGAGCCGCCCGAATTCACCTATGATGATTGCTGCCAGCCCTACGCCGGCGATCCCGGCTACCTGAACGACGCCAAGCAACACAAGTTCCGGCTCGGCCACCCCGGCGCCGGCATCTGCATCCATCCACCCTACGGCGACGGCCGCGTGAACGTTTACGCCAGGCTCACCAAGCACGGGACTGTTACCGCCGTGTTCTTTTCGTTTCACGAAGATCTTCCGCCCGGCTTCAAAGCCCTGGCGCCGCAACCCGCAACCACCGCAACATGAAAACCGCAACACCTAAACCACCGCCGAAAGGCAAGATCGTCATCACGATCGAAGGCGGCGCCGTCCAGGATGTCTCATTCCGGGGCGCCGCCAAAAACAACGTCACCGTCGAGATCCTAGACTTCGACGTACAAGAGGACTCAGGCCCGATGATACGTAAGAATCGTCAGGGACAGCCGTACCAACGCATGTATTTTGGTTGAACCATTCACCCCAAGGAAAACCACTATGCCTGCTGAAACCCCACGCCTCATAATCGATATCGAAGGCGGCGTCATTCATAACGTCACGTTCCCGGCCGGCCTCGGTCCGCTCATCGTCGAGTTTCGCGACTCCAACCTCGAGGGCGTCGATGCCGATCAAATTAAGACCGACGCCACCGAGGCCAAATACTACGCCACCCTCCGCGAGAACCCATGAAAACCACCGCAACACCGACCCGCGAAATCGCCGCCATCTACCGGCGCGTCTCCACCAAGAAGCAGGAGGAATCCCTGAAAACCCAGGAGGCCAAGTGCGATCAATACTGCGCTTTCAAGGACCTGCTCATCCTCCCCGAAACGGAATTCAGTGATGAAGCCAAGTCCGGCAGCATCCCCCTGATGGAACGGCCCGGCGGCAAGACGTTCTTTAACGCCGTCGCCCTGCGCGTCCGGCTCAAGCTCCCGCCCATCCGCCATCTCGTCGTCGCCAAACTGGACCGCCTCGGCCGCAGCGCCCGCGACCTGCTCCAGACCGTCGAGGCCCTCAAGAAACTGGACATCACTCTGCATATCGTGGACATGAACGGCGACACGCTCAGCACCCAGGGACCGGCCGGCCGCCTCATGTTCACGCTGCTCGCCGGCATGGCGGAATTCGAGCGCGAGATGATCGGCGGGCGCATCCGCGAGACGTTCGAGCGCAAGTTTGAGGCGCGCGAAGTCATCGGCCACGTCCCGTACGGCTTCGACGCCATCGGCAGCGGCCGCTTCAAGGCTGCCAAATCGAAAGACGCGCTCCCCGTCGAGATCATGGAACTCATCGACAACCCGACCGAGCAGGAATGGCTGCTGAAGATGCGCAACCTGCGCGAGATCTTCAAAATGTCCTTCCACGCCATCGCCGCGGAGCTGAACAAGTGCGGCGTCCGCACCAAGACCGGCATCGTCGGCGGCTGGCAGTCCGGCAACGTCGCCAAAACCCTGTCCAACAACCACACCCTCCGCTTCCTGGACGAATACGACCGGAAGCAGGAACAAGAGAAAGCCGCCTGATGTCAACCTCAAGGTCCAGAAAACCCCGACGCCGAACGTTTGTTGCGAAAGTAGTAGGCCACGCGGCGGGGCCGTACCCGTACGTTGCCACTGTCGATTACACCATTGAAGCGCCCGACGCTGAATCCGCGAGGCGTCGGGGTGTCGAAAACTACGGTCTAACCTTCCGCGAACGGATGATTATTGACTCGGTTTCAGTCTGAGAACTCAACCTCAACCCAAGGAATGCCACACCAGGCGCCAGCTTGTAGGCCCGTGCGGCGAGCACTATGAACCCCTCCAAATACTGTCCCAAGTCCCCGTCTGAATTCGTCGGCCCCGCCCGGCAGATCGCGCAGATACTGGATCGCGTCGTGGCCGACTCGAAACCCACCGGCGACCCGATTAAGATCCTGCTCAACGGGCCGCCCGGCACCGGCAAGACCACGCTGGCGAACTATCTGCACCAGCGCATCGGCTCGAGTAAATGGTCCACGCTCAAGCTGAACGGCACGAGCCTCAAGATCGAGCAGGCCGAAGAGATCGCCCGCTCGCTCCAATTCACCAGCATGTTCCCCGAGTACCGTTACTTCCAGATCGAGGAAGCGGACAAGATGTCCGCGCAGGCGCAGGTCCGCCTGCTCACCATCATCGACGACCTGCCGCAGAATTGCGCCATCGTCTGCACCAGCAACTGTCAGATCGACCAGTTTGAGGAACGGTTTCAAACCCGCTTCCAGGCGTTTGAAGTGCTGGGGCCGGAGCCGGACGAGATCGAGGCGCTGCTCCTGACCTTCCTTGGCCACGCGCCCGCGCTGGCCAAACATCTCGCCGTGCTCTGCTGCGGCAACGTCCGGCAGGCCCTGCTCGAAGCGCAGACCGCCCTGCAATCCGAAAGGCTCGCGGCATGAACCCGAGCGAAGTGCAGCACAGCGAGTCGCGCCGAAGCCTTGGTGAAGGCCGGATCCAGCCCGGCGACCGCGTGCGTTACAACGACGCGATGATTAAAGACTTCACCCAACAGCGCCACCGGCTGGACCTGATCCAATACTGCCACATTGACCCCGCCGAGATCGCCCGTCGGCGCGGCACCGTGCAAGCCGTTACGACGTTGCGGTCGGGCGCCCCCGTCGTGGACGTCCCGCCGCGCCTGCTCGTGGTCCGCGTCCGTTGGGACGGCGCCAGGAAATACGCGGTGCCCATGGACTGCATCGAGGCGGTGTGATTCACTTACCCCGAAAACTATGAAATTCTACGATCAACCCGACGAAACCACGCCGCCCAAGGCGGACTACGCCCCAACGCCCAATCCTGATTCAGATGAGGAACCGCTCACCGCCGCGGAGCTGGCCGAGGACGCCTTGGAACAGGCCGAGATGGAACTCCAGAAAGCCATCGACATCGAGAGCGCGAACCCGAACCTCATCCCCCTGCTCAGCCCCGAGGCCGGCGTGGCGGAGATGGAACGCCGCCTGGCTTTTCTCCAGGCCAAAGCCCGCCGCTCGATCGAGCGGGAGGATGATCATGTGGACCAGAGCCTGATCCGCGACATCGCCACGACGCAGGTCCGCCTCGTCGGCTACCGCGCCCAACTGCAAGGCCGCAACTGAGGCACGCATCGCCCCCCCCCGACCGGACTCCCCCGAGCTGCAATAGTTCGCCATTGCCCACTCGGACCGCGGCCGCCAGTTCGTCATCCGCCTGCAACATCCCGTGATGATCTACGAACGGATCGAGTCGGGCCTGATCCTCTCGCAGATCGCCACCGCGCCGGGCCATGCGGAATTTCTCACCTTCCAGGAACAAGGCGGGCGCGATTCCGGCGCCTTGCTCCAGGCGCTCGGCGATGAACTCGCCGAATACCTGCACGTGAACGGGAAAGAATTCGGCTTGAACCCGCGGCCCGCGCCGGACGATGAGGAGTCATCCACTGGCGCTTAACCCACCTGTTACCCCTATGCAAAAGAACCAAATCAAACCCGCCATCTATCAAGAGCTGCTCGACTCCGCCAAAAACGCCGGGGCCAAAGGCCAGGCGCAATACTTCACCCCGCCGGACTTCGCCAGGCCGTTCGCCGCCCACCTGCCCGGCGCTCGTCCGTTGATCGTGGACCTGGCCAGCGGTGCCGGCGACCTGCTCCACGCCTGCCGCAACGCCACCACCGAACTGCTGCTCGGCTGCGAAATTGATTCGTCGCAGTCCATCAAGCCCGCCGAGGGCTTGCCGCGCCGTAGCTCGGAGAGCGAAGGCGGGTCCACGAAAATCCGCGCGCACCAAATCACCGCCGACCTCACCCGGCTCTACCCCTTGCTGACCGAGGCCAATTTCGAGGCCGACCTCTTCGTCCTGAACCTGCCGTGGGATTGCCACTGGTACCGGGACCGGCTCGCCGGCCTGGCCGACTCGAGCCTGCCGGCCGTGCGGGAAGCCTTCGCGGCGCACGACGGCCGGACCAGCCGGGACACGATCGACTCGACCGTGGCCGGGCTGATGATCGCGCTGGACCGCCTGACGATCTACGGCGAGGGCCTGCTCATCGCGAACGACTCGACGCTGCAACGCCTGGTCTTCGCGCCCCACGCGCCCCACCGGGCGCTCGCACGGCATGTGTGGGCCTATGTGACCACCCCTTCGCCTTGGGCCAAGCCGGGCGCGCTGGACGCGCCTGCCCTCCGTAGCCTCGGCGAAGGAGGGCCGCCGGTGGGCGTCCTCTACTTCGCTCCCGCCCACCTTCACGGCCAGCTCGACCCCGGCGGGCCGGTAAGCCGGCATCACCGCCGCGGCGCCACGATCACCGGCCTGTACGCCCGCTGCCAGGACACCCTCGAAAAATGGACCGCAGTGTCCCAGGAATGGTCCGAGCGCATCGCGGCAGTACCCAAACCAGCCTTCAATCTGTGGCTGGCGGCCGAGCGAAGCGAGTCGCGCCGAAGCTCGGAGACCGGAGGCGGAACGGTGCAGACCGCGCTCTCGCTCTTCCAGAAGCACTCGAACCGCACCGATAAAGCCATGGCGCAAGAGTTGCACTCGCTCAACGGCCGCTCGCCCATGCAGCTCGTGATGCAGCGCCACGACCGCAAGACGCTCGAACGCGCCGCCTTTAATTCCCCGTGGACCGTTTGTCCGAAGCTTCAAGCCGCGGTCAAGGAAGCGGTGCAGGCGTACCACGCCTGCCGCGCGCCGCTCTACCCGCTCCCGACCATCCAGCGGCTCGGCTACCTCGATGAGCAGGACAAGATTCTCTGCGTGCAAAGCTTCGGCGGGATGACCGAATCGAATCCGCGCAGTCATCCCTTCGTGGCCGGCCAACGGTACCCGATCACCAGCCGCACCGTGCTCGTCACGCGCCACGGCACGCGGCCGAACTTCTCGGGCGAATCCGAGTCCATCGAATACTCCGGGCAGGAACTGGCCATCTACCTCACCGGCGACGACGGCGAAGAGTGCTTCATGGAAGCGCGCCACCAGGCCGAGGGTGTGCTCGTGAACGTCGCGCTGCCCCCGAGCGGACGCACGCGCGGGCCGGCCGCCGGCCAGCCAGTGCGGGTCCGGCATACCGTGGACCAGTTGATCGCGCACTTTGAGATCCCGGAGGTCGCGGACGTGGCGTCCGTCGCCCCGGATGCCTTCGCCAAAAACCTCGCCCTCCTGGCGGAACTCGAAACCCTGATGACCCTATGAACAACCCCACCGAATCATCGGATGGTCCGCCGCGCTGGTGGAACGCCACGAAATCCACAGGTGCCTGCGCCGCGCACACCAGGAGGTCCGGTTTACCTTGCGAGTCGGAAATCTCGATCCCCTGGCCACCACACACCTGGACAGCGCCAAGGATCATCCGCGCGAAGCCTTCGGCACGGTGACCAACCCCGCCACCGCCCGCTTGATCCTGTATCCGGCGGCCGAGCTGGATCACTCGGTCGCGTACCGGTCCAGCCATGAACCCGCCACCCCAGATCACCGAATCTGAACGCGCCGCGCTCATCGAGCGCGCCCCGCCCCCCTAGGCACCCAGCGCCCCCACGAACTAAGCGATCTTTTCGGTTTCCTTTCCCGTTTCCGTTTTTCCCTTTCGCGCCTTCGCGCCTTCGCGTGAGGCTTTTCCATTTGTCTGAGTACCCCCAACCCGAATACACCCATGCCCTTCAAACAATTCCAAATCCAAGACTATGCGCGAGCCGCCCTGCACGACGGCCTGATTCTGGCGCACGACACCGGCTTAGGCAAAGGCATTGCCGCGCTCGTCTGGCCGTTGCTGAAACTAGGTTTCACCGCGCTGAAGCATCCCAGCGAAAGCGGGTCAAGCGGCCCGCGCCTGCGACCCCATGGCGCGATCCTGATCGTGGCCCCGGGCGGACTGCACCAGCAGATCCGCGCGGAGGCCGCGCGCGTGCTCGGCCTCACGCTCACGTCCCTCGATAGCCAGGCGACCTTCCACGCGCTCGCCCGCGTGCCTGCCCTCCGTAGCCTTGGCGAAGGAGGGACGTGGTTACCGGACGGCTTCTACCTCACCAGCTACACCCAGCTCGGCGTGAACGGCGCGCAACCCATCGGCCCGAAACCCGCCGAAGGCCACGCGGATAACCGCCACCGGCCGGCCACGCTCGCGGACCTGTGCGCGACCGCGTTCGATTGCGTGGTCATCGACGAAGGCGTGCGTCTGAAGGGCGCCGACACGTTGATCGCCGAGGGCGTCCGCACGCTCCAGCCCAAGTATCGCCTCGTGCTCACCGCAACGCCGATTAAGAATCGCATTCCGGATTACTTCTACCTCGCGTGGTGGGCCGCCGGCGGCCATGAGAAAGCCACCGCCCGATTCCCTTACGGCCGCGAAGATCAAGCCGACTTCGCCGCCACCTTCAGTGTCTCCGAACGCAACCTGACCAAGGAACAAAACGCCCGCCTTATGAAAAAACCGCAACGCTTCGTCAAGCTCACGAACCAAGTCTGCAACATCCATCGTTTCTGGAAACTCAACGGACCGCTCACCCTGCGCCGGCGCAAGGCCGACGCCGGCGAGGCCATCCCCAAGAAAGTGCGGCACGTCCTGCGCGTGCCGATGGGACAGCGCCAGGCGGAAGTGTACAAGAAGCATCTCGATTGGAATCCCAAGGATAAGAACGGCCGGCCGGCCATCGGCGCCAAGCTTCAGGCGCTGCGCATCGCGGCCAGCGCGCCCGCCTCGACGCTGCTCAAGTTCCCGAATCCCTACATCACGCACACGCCGAAACATTCCGCCGCGCTCACGCTGATCGCGGAGACCCTCGAACGGGGCGAGCAGGCCATCGTGTTCAGCGCGTTCCATGATCCGCTCGACGACCTCGACCGCCGTCTGCGCCAGGCCGGAGTGCGGCATTATCTGCTCGACGGCCGTCTCTCCGAAACCCAGCGCGGCAACCTCGCCGCGCAGTTTAAGAAAGGTCCGCCTTCGCTACGCTACGGCGCGACAAGCCCGCCCGCTGACGCACGCCTGCCGCGACGAAGCTCGGAGAGCGAAGGCCGGGTCCCGATCCTGCTCGCGTCCACCGAATGTATGAGCGAAGGCTACTCCTTCCATCTCTGCCGTAACGTCATCTTCGTGGATTACACCTGGGCGGCCGACCGGATGGAGCAAGGCGACAATCGCGTCCACCGCCTCAACTCCCCGGCCGATGTCAACAGCTATAGGATTATTTGCGACGGCACGATTGACCGGCGGCTCGAATCCTCGCTGGCCGAGAAGGCGGACAGCGCGGAGCTGGTGCTCGACGGCAAGCTGCTCGGCGAAAACCCGCACGAGATCAACCTCGCGGAGCTGCTCGAACACGCCGCCGCTGACTTCGCCGCCGGCGGTAGCCAGACCATCGACGAGGCCACCCTCGATGCCGCTTGGCCGGCCCTGAAGAAACGCATCGCCGAGGCCGCCGAGCGATGGAGTGCGGGGTCCATCCCGCCCGCTCTGTCAATGCCGGCCGCCCTGGCGCCAACGCTCATCATCGCTCCCAGCCTCCTATGGGTGGAATTCACAGCAGCCCCGCCGCCAGTCCCGCCGAAGCCGGGTGGAGGCGGGCCGCCCGAGACGGTCGACGGCGATGATCTATTCTTTGGCTGGCTGAACGACTGAGAAAGCGCGACTCTTTCGGTCGCCGTCAGGTATGCAATACCCGGCGGCCCCACTGGACCAGCCTCCGCCTATCAATGGGAGCGACAGGACGCGTCGGGCGCATGGCGCGCGGTGGTGGCTTGTTCGGCGACGTCCCGTTCGCAAACACCGTGCGGGTGACAGGTTTCGGAGAGGAATCTGATTCCGCTCGTTGATAAAATCGTGGAGCTAATAAACAGTTGGAGTATCTCAATGCGCGCCATTCTGCTGTTCGGCCAAGTGCCATTCGATAAGTTCGTCCAGCAACACCTCCTCCGTCGCCGCGACAGCTCGTCGGACTGACGCCTCGGTTTGTAGCGCTTCCAGGTGGTTTGCGGAGTCATCCAAGAATTTGGCCAGTTCCTGGTATCGATAGGTGCGGCGTCCGCTATCCAGCGCGGATCGGAGTGAAATGAACACTCCTGCCGCCAGCGGCAACGAAATCGGCATCAGACGAAATGCGACATCAGCCGATGCCGCCCGCCAAGTCCAGCCATGTGTCAGTTCGAGTGCTGTGGGAAGACCGTGCCCGGTGTCAGTAAGCCAGGCACGGGTCTTGTAAAGGAATGCACCAAGAACAAAGAGGAATGCGGCAGTCGTCAACGCACTACCCCAACGGACGGTCCGGTGGAAGTGCGGCTCCGCGAGCGCCTGTTTTTCCGTGAAATACTTGATCTGCCCGATGCGCATGTCGGGATGGCGCAGGCGGCTCGCCACATAGGCATCGCGCGCGGATCGCCAGTCGGATGGGGATCCATGTTCGCGGTGCAACATCAGGCCCAGCGTGACAGCGAATCGATGCCAGGCTCTCTCGTGCCGCCCCACCAGCGGATGGGTCGGATCGAGCAGCCCACCGAAAGTCTTCATGGCTCGCAACAGTTCGGTTGCGAACCGCGTTTTCATCCAACGTTGGTGAATGTCGTGGCGGTTGAGCCGCTTCGTTTGCCAGAGCGCCCATGCAACCATGCAGAACTCGGACAACGCGAGAACGGCGAGCGCCGCTTTCCAAAAAGCGGAATCGTGGGGGAGTATGCAGGCCACCGCCGCTACGAATGTGGCGCATCCATGGATCGTGATAATGCGGACGAGGTAACCGCGAAAGTGCTCCGACTCTTTGTTCGAGCAAGCTTCGAGGCGGCCAAATATCTCGTCCGTGGTTTCGTCAGGTCCGCCTGCGATGTCCGCGTATGACCGACTGAACACATCCACATCTTTAATCAATTTGCAACCCGCATCGTCCTTTACGGCGAACCGCTCCGGACGTTCGCGGGTGATCGTGCCTATGTTCGAATCGATGAGGAGAATCGGCAGCGCCAATTTCCTCGCGTGGACTACCATCTGCGCGGTGCCGCCCAGACCGCGAGATTTCTTTCCATCCCAAACCGCGACCAGAACATCGCAGCACTCCAGGATATCAAGACACGTATCGTAATAGCATTCCGGCTGATTCTGGGAACCGTGTGTCAGGCGCAACGTGCCACCGCCGATGCCCGATTCCGCATCGGTGATCTGTTTTAAGGTGCGCTCCCAATCCCCGGTGCGAAACCGGACAAACTCTCCGGACGCGTCCTTCTCCCAAAAGTCCGCCGCAAAACCGGACTTCGTATCGACGCTTCCGTCATCCTGCTTCATGACCGGCTTGGGGAGGACCAGGTGCACCGGCAATTCAACCGCCCGCGCCGTCTCAACCGCCAGAGTGTCGGCGCCGTAGGCGATGCTTGAATAGACCTCGAGCACAGGGCAACGGCGAAAATCGCGGACTGGACCGCGGACGTGATGCGGCACACAGCGGTCTCCCATTTCTTCCGCGCGACGGGCAGCTACAGCCGAACCGCGGAGCAATTCGGCAATTCAGAAACGATCATAAAAAACCACTACCAGGGCCGCGTCAGCAGCGACGAAGCAGAACGGTTTTACAATCTGCTACCGACGAAATGAAAATCTCCGACGAGGAATCAAGATTTGGGCAAGTGCCCGACGTGGAGCTTCTGGCCTGCCGCCGCCGGAAGTACGCCCGTGAGTCACGCACCCTTCGGGGGTTGTTGAAGTCCGCCGGAAATTACGACCCACGAGCGGTTCCGCGAAGTGTCCCAAAAATTCAGGATTGTTTTGCAGTTTGCGCTTCCGTGGGTTGAACGCGAAAATGGGAAAGCGATCAACCCCGCGACCGGGCGACCCCGGTCGCGGGCAGCCACCGCAGAACAATTGGAAAGCTAAACTGCCGCCAGTTCGTCAATCCAGTATCCTTTACGATTGTAATGGCGATGCAGGCCGATTTCATAATCCCGGGTCACCAGCGACTCTTCAGTATATTCCGGTGACTCTTTGATGGTCTCGCGGGAAAGGTTTATGAAAACCTTCGAATCGGCCCAGCTCACGCGCTCAATCCAGTGCGGCGATACCAGGACCTGTTTTCCCGGCCACCAGTTCTTCGTGGCGACGACCAGGTAACGAATGGTCCAATTCTCGTCATCGATGATGAAATCCTCGACGTGACCGATTTCGCCATCCAGCGCCTGGAGGTGGTAGCCCGTCACCGCCTGCGTGCTGCGCAGATGGCGATCCCATGCTTTCGCGCCCTTGGTGAATTGTCCCCACTTATTGCGGTCGCGCTCAAGGCAGGACGAATATCCCCACACGGACGATCCGCTCCAATACGTTGGCCAACCGTAATAACCGTAGTAGTCGTCCTCGAATTGTCGGGAGACCGGCTTGTGGCTGTCGAGGGAAGGACTTTTCTCAATCTGTTGTTTGGTCAGGTTGACGGAGATGATCTTTTCGCTCGGGACCACGCTGTTCAGCGCATATGGCGAGATCAGGACTTTCCGCGTCGCGAGCCAGCCTCCCGTATCGGCGACCAGATAGCGGATGGTCCAGTGCCGGTCGTCAAAATAGAATTCTTTGACCTTGCCGATTTCGCCGTCGAGCCCGTCGAGTTTGTAACCGTTGACTTTCTTGGCTTTGATTAACATGATGATGCTTTCGTCTGTTGTCGTTGCTGGCATCCGGCAGACAGCGCGGGTGAAAACTCGCCTTCACCGCGAGCGGTCCGGATTCCGTTGACAAACTTGCGCGAGTGAAAACTCTTGCGCGGTTGTCGATGAAGTCTTTCAGATTGAGCGGGAGGGAACACCTCCCGCTTCGTGGTCAATTCCAGTCAACAACCAATTCATTGTCTACTGACCAAACGCCAGGGGCATTCCATGCAATGCTTCCCGCCTCGTCTTTTTGATACAATGAGTCAACCGTGCCGGTCAAGGTTGCTCGATGCCCGGACACGTTCACGCGAATATCATTTTCATAAAAGGCCCAATTGCGTTTCAAGGCGCTTTCGATGCCGGCTTTTTCAATGGACTCCATTGATTCGGATTTGATCGTAATGTTGTTCGTCACACCGGTTACGCCCATCAGGCTTTTGATCGCGTCTTCAGCGGCCTCCTTTTGAAAGTGCCAATGGAGTTCACCGGTCAAGGTAACCCAACCGGCTTCAACCTTCACCTTAACTTTCTCTTCGGCAACGTCCCAGCGCGCCTTCAGGGCGGCCAAAACCTCGGTGGCAATTTCACCGTTGGTTTTGCTATAGGAACTTGGATATTGGACTTTGATGTTTTCGACCAACGCCGTTACGCCGCCGACGTTTTTTGCCGCGTCTTCCGCTTCTGTTTTCTTGGCATAACTGTCAACCACACCGGTCAGTGAAACAACCCCATCTTTGGCCGTAACACCAATTTCTGCTGCGTTCAATAACGGCTGCCATTTGATGGCGTCCTGAACGTCTTGTTGCAATTCCGCGTTAGTTTTCATTTTTTCAAGCTTTCGGTATTTGACGACAAGGCATTTGCCGTCACCGAATGACGCTAGTCGCCTACTGGTGTCATTTCTTTGGGGTCTTAACCCTACGGCGAGGCAGTCTCACGCGGAGCGTTGCCGGAACAGATGCGCTGAACCGACCGCGCGATCATCAGCTCTTCGTCCGTGGGAATGACGCGAACGATTACGCGGCCGGCCGCCGAGGAAATCACCGACGCGGCTTCCGCGTTGCGCGGTTCATTCAGTTCAATCCCGAGAAAGTTTAAATCGTCGCAGACGCGCGCGCGGATCACCGCTGCGTTTTCGCCGATGCCTCCAGAGAAGACAAGTGTGTCCAAGCCACCGAGCGCGGCGGCAAAGGCGCCGATCCACTTTTTTGCCTGATAACAGAACAACGCCACGGCCTCCGCCGCCCGCAGGTCCTCCTTTTCATGGTCGAGCAGGTCTCGCATGTCGGAGCTGGTCTCCGAAACGCCAAACAGCCCGGACTCGTGGTTGACCATTTCGGAGAATTGTTTGGTGGTCATTTGTTCGGTTCGGGCCAGATACGGCGCGAGGCCCGGATCCAGATCGCCGGAGCGCGTGCTCATCACCAATCCTGCGGTTGGCGTGAAGCCCATGCTGGTGTCCACGCTCTTGCCATCGCGCACGGCGGCCAGGCTCGCGCCATTGCCGAGATGGGCGAGAATCACCCGCCCCTCCTTCGCCGCCGGGTCACCGAGGCGCGCGAGTTCTTCCATCAGATAGGCGTAGGATAAACCGTGGAAACCGTAGCGTTGAACTCCTTTTGCGTCGAAGCGACGCGGGATCGGCAGCAACTTGGCCACACGCGGCATCGTCCGGTGAAACGCGGTGTCAAAGCAGGCCACCTGCGGCAATTTGGGATGACGCAGGCGAAACGACTCGATCAGTTCAATCTCTCCGGGCAAATGATCCGGCTCGTTCGGACTGATGCGATGTAGCTCATTCAGTAATTCCTGGGAGACTATTTCCGGCTCGGTATGTTGCATTCCGTGAACAACGCGGTGTCCCACCACCCTGACGAATTCAAATTCAATCCGCTCTTCGAGCCAATCAATCAAGAAGTTGGCCGCTGATTTATGATCGGCGGCGGTGAGACTGAGATTGGCCTGTGGCTTTCCATCCAGGACGGTGAACGTCAGGGTTGTCCCGCTCAGGCCGATGCGATCAACCTTGCCATGCAGGCATCGTTTCAGCGGTTCGCCGATCTCGTACAGAGCGAACTTGATGCTCGACGAACCGCCATTGATTGTCAGGACCGATGTTGTATTTGATTTCACGATGAATTTCTGCGTCAACCGCTTTCCTTCCCCTTGAAAAGGTGAAACACGAAAGCCCGCGACGGTAGCAAGACGCCCGCGCCCGCGCCCAACGCGAGGATAATTAGGCGCAAGGTGATTTCCGGGGCATGCGCGTTCGTCCCGGTGACATCCGGCGTTACGATGTTGGGGTATTGCGCCCGGCACCACCCCACGAGGATGAACGTGACCTGGCAAATCACCGCAATTCGCGAATCGTTGGTTGCAGGTAGGATTGCTTTCGTCCATTGCCCGCGCCCATTTGTCGCTCGCGACCATCGCCTAGGCGGTATTGATTATTTCTGAGTTCATAAATGGGTTTTACGTCAATGGGTAGCCGCGGGCGCCCTCCGCGAAACCTCCCATCCTCCGCCCAATGCCTTGATCAACTGGACGCTCGCGGTCAATTGCTCCATCTGGAGATTCGCGGCCGTTCGTTGATTGGTTAGGAGCGTGATTTGCGCGGTAATCACATTAAGATAGCCATCCAACCCGGCTTTGTAGCGCGCGCTCGCGAGTGTGAGGTAGCTTTGCGATGATTCGATGGCGGCATTCTGTTGTTGAAGCTCCTGCGACAGGATTCGCAGCGCCGAGAGGTTGTCTTCGACCTCTCGAAAAGCGGTGAGCACGGTCTGGCGGTAATTGGCGACCGTCCCTTGGTAGATCGCGCGGGATTGTTCAGTCACCGCTTTGCGTTTTCCTCCGTCAAAGAGTGTTTGCGCCAGGGTGGCTCCCACTGACCAGGCAAGGCCGGACGCCGAAGCGAGATTCCCCAGCGACGCGCCCTGGTATCCCGCCGCCCCGCTTAAACTGATTGTGGGATAATAAGCCGCCCGAGCCACGCCGATTTGCGCGTTCGCCTCCGCGACGCGACGCTCGGCGGCGGCGACATCGGGACGGCGCTCGAGTAGTTGCGACGGCACACCGAGGGGAACGGCGACCGGTTTGGCAGCCACTGAATTGGTCGCGATGGAGAAAGATGACGCGGGTTCGCCCAGAAGCATTGCGATGGCGTGTTCAAGTTGGGCGCGCTGAATTCCGAGGTCGGTCGCCTGCGCGCGGGTGGTTTCGCTCTGTGTTTCGGCCTGCGCGGTGTCCTGGCCGGACGCGAGGCCTGTTCCCTGCTGGACCTGGGTCAGTCTAAGCGCCTGCTGATAAGCCAACGCAGCCGTATCGAGCAACCACCTCTGCGTGTCCAGCGTTCGAAGTTGAAAATAATCGGCCGCCAATTCCGCCTGAACGCTCAGGCGCACGTTTTGGAGATCGGCGAATGTCGCTTGCACTTCCAGCGAGTTGGCCTTTACGGAGTTGCGAATCCTCCCCCAGAGATCGAGTTCCCACGAGGCGTCAAACGGCAGCGAGTAGATGGTTGCGGTAAAAGGGTCAGAAGACGAGCTTGATCTGCTGGGAACTGATGACTCGCGTGCCCTCATGACCGAAGGACTGGCGGACACTGTCGGAAAATATTGCGACCGAGTTTGCCTAACCACGGCCCGAGCAGCGAGGAAATTCCCGAGCGCTGCGGCGACGCTCTGGTTGGCCACGTTCGCTTGATTTTCAAAAGCGTTTAACTCCGGATCATGAAAGACCTCCCACCACTGGGCGCGAATCTGGTCGTCCTTTGGCTCCGCGGATTTCCACCCGTCGGTTTTGCTGAATTCCTGCCGCGTCAATTCCTTGAAAGTCGCGGGCGTGGCCACGACCGGCGGCGAGTACTTAGGCGCGAAGCTGCATCCGTCGAGCAGAACCACCGACGCCAGCATAACGACAGTCAGGTCGGCTTTCTTTTTGCGCGGTGAAATCATGGCTTTCATCGAGGGGCTCCTGGCTACCCGCGGAAGATGTCAAACGGCTCAATTTTGAGAACCTTGCGAATTCCAATATAACTTGAAATTCCGGCGATCAGCACAACCATGCCAAAAGCCAGAGCCAAGTTTCCGAACGTGATCGTCGCCGCGTAATTCGGCAATCGGTATTTGGCAACGGTGATCATCAATGTCACCAAGCCAATTCCCAGGCCATAACCAATGATAGCCGTGAAGAACGCCATGAACAGGATCATGTAGATCAACTCGCGCCCCTTGGCGCCAATGGCCTTTAAGGCGCCAAACTTTTCCAAGTTTTCGAGGATGAAAGTGTAAAACGTCTGACCGGAGATGGAAAGCCCGACGATGAAGCTGATCACGGTCATTAAGAGGATGTTGGTGCCGATCCCGGTCTTATAGGTGTAGTAGTTGGTAATCTGATGGTTAAATTCCTCCTTCGTCAAAGCGACATAGCCGAGCTTGGACACCTGCTGTTTGATGGAGGCGACCGCCTCCGCGCTTTTAGGCTGCACCAACACATAGGACATCGTAAAGCGGGTTGACGGGAGATATTCGATGGCCCGGTGGTAGGTGGTATAAAGAGTAGGCACGCCGTTCAGTCCGTTGGCGGCGACCCGAACGATTCCCACTATCCGCCCCCGGTGATCATTGAGTTCGAAGGCAGTTCCGACCTTGGGGTTCCTCAATTTGGAGAACTCAGCATCGTTCACCACGAAGAACGTGTTATCGGCATAGATGTCCTGAATGTTGCCCTGTTCGACTTCGGGTCGGCCAAACAGGCTGCTGTCGTCGAGTCCGACCACATTGACGCCTTGATAGGCGCCGTCGGCAAGCTTGACCAGCGCGCCGCCCATAAACAGGGGCACCGCATAGCTGACGCCGTCCATGCTGCGCGCAACGTCCAAGACATAATTCGGCATCGGAATCGGACTCGTGGCCGTATTGACTGATGGGTCCATGATCCACATCGCGGAGCCGATGTTTGTGACCGGGGAAAAGGCACGGTTAAGAATGCCGGCAAACATGGCGGTCATTTGCATCATCAGGAATACCGCGAACGTAATTCCGATCAACAGGGCGAAGAATTTGGCTCGGTCATTGACCAGGAGCTTGAAACCGATTCGGAGGATGCCGCTGTATCTCACGGTATCCGCCCTTTCCAGCTGACCTGGCCACCGCTGGAGCCCGGAAGAATCCCGCCGAAATGACCGACCCGCCGGCTTGATGATCGAACGGCATTCATCGCGTTGTCCTTAGCTATTTCCGCCCGATGAAGACGTCCACCATCTGGCCGGGATAGACTGGAGCGTCTTTTTTCTCAAATCGGAAAATCACCGGCAAGACGCGCAAATCTACCTGTTCCTGCTTCTGATTGGACAACTCTATCTTGGGCGAGATGTACGGTTGCACCCGAACGAACTCCAGTGGCACTTTGAGATCGGTTCCCGTGATTTGCATCTCTGCCTCGATATGCCAGGCGGTGGGGAGCCGTGAGACCAGAATCTCGTCCACGTAACAACGCACTTGGAGATGGTCTTGCGGGCCACTCATAATCACCGGCGGATCGAATAATTCCGTGTAAGTGTCGTAGGCGCCCTGCGAAGACACATAGCCACCGAGCGTGGCGTTGACGGCAAGCACCACTCCGTCAACCGGCGCCTTGAGCGAATAGCGCTTCAGCAGCGCGTTGGCCGCTTGATAGGCCTGCTGAAGCGCTTCGAATTGCTTGGTCTGGTTGGTGATGTCGTAACTCCACGCGCCGGCTTTGGTTAGGTTATATTGCTGTCGGGCGACATCCAAGGCGGCGGTCGTTTGCGCGACTGTGTCCTCCGCCGTGTCGAGCACGTTCTTGATGATGGATTTGGGATCAGCGTCATAGGCGGCGCGGTCCTTGTCATATTGGTCGCGCGCTAGTTTAAGGCTGGCTTCGGCCAATCCCACTTGCGCGGCGGCGATTGTCAGTGTCTCGGGTCGCGGCTCCGCTTTGAGTTCGTTCAGGAGGGCCAACGCGGCCTCGGATTGCAGTTTTAGCTGCGCCGTGGTGGCTCGCTGGACGGAATCGTCAATGGTAAAGAGCGCGGCGCCGGCCTTCACCTGCTGACCTTCATGCGCCAACACCTTCGTAATCGCCCCGGAAACGTCTGGAAAGATATTGATATTCGCGCCGCTCGGCTGATCGCTCTCGACCATGCCATTGGCGTAGATGGCCGACTCGAAAGGATTGGTGACCGGCTTGAACACAGGCGGCTGCGCCTTGCGCTCAAGGCCAAAAGTATAAGCGGCAATCAGGCCGGCGAGGATGCCGACAATGGCGAACGCGAATATAATCTTGTTCGCGACGGCCATTTTTGGCGCGACCGCGTTGGGTTCCGTCTTTGTCTCGTTGCCTGGGAGTTTGGGCTGCGCTCTGATTTCGGGCTTGGACTCCGTCGGTTTGGGAGTAGGTGTCGTCTTGGCTGTTTCCGCCGCCGGCTCGGACGTTTGCGATTCGGGTTTGGATTCGTTTGGGTTCATTCGGTTCCCTTGTCCCCCGCGGTGAGCTGTCCATCTTCCATATGGAGGATGCGATCCGCATACTCGTTGATGCGCGCGTCATGGGTCACAATCAGTATGCAACGGTGTTCATTGAGAATTTGTTCCTTTACAAAAGCGATGATCATTCTCCCGGTGTCACCGTCCAACGACGCGGTTGGTTCATCGAGAATCAATATCTCCGGTCGGCTGATGATCGCGCGGGCGATCGCCACGCGCTGTTGTTCGCCGCCCGAAAGCTTCACGGGCAGAATATTGCCCCGATTGCCCAGGCCGACAATTTCAAGCTGCTTTCGGGCCTCGTTGATGGATTGATTCCAGTCGCGCCGCTGGAGGATGAGCGGAATGGCGACGTTCTCAGCCGTCGTCAACCGCGGGAACAAATGATAGTCTTGAAAGACGAATCCAATGGTGTTTAAACGGAAGTCGGCTAACTGGTCATTGGTCTGAGTCCAGATATCGTTTCCTTTGACTTTGACCGTGCCGGAGTCGGGACGAAGGATGCCGGAGATCATGCTGAGCATCGTGGTCTTGCCACTGCCGGAGGGCCCGACAATGAATAGCATCTCACCAAAGTGAGCGACCAACCCGACACCATTTACCGCGATCTTTTTGGTTTCGCCTGCACCGAAGCATTTGGTCAGACCGGTGGCGACGATTGCTTCATTCTGGATCGGCGTGGCGGTGTCGAGGCTCATGATTTTAGCGCGTGGATACCTCGCCGGGAATCGATCCGGTTGTTTCTGAGCGCCCTGGCGTTTGTGGAGCAATTGCGCGCCGATTCCACATCCAGTCGCGGATTTCCGGCAAATCTTGACCGTGTTTATCAATGTATTGCTTGTGTTCGATCAATTTGTCCTGCAGTCGCTGTTTCAGGAAGATGCCCCGATCACCGGTCTGCGGCAGGCGGTCGATCGCGTCCATCACTAGATGGAAGCCGTCGAGATCGTTCAAGACGGTCATGTCGAACGGCGTTGTGCTCGTGCCCTCTTCCTTGTAGCCGCGGACGTGCAGATTCCGATGATTGGCACGTCGATAAGTCAGCCGGTGGATCAACCACGGGTAGGCGTGGAACGCAAAAATCACCGGCTTGTCCTTGGTGAATAGCTCGTCAAAATCGAGGTCATTCAAGCCGTGCGGATGCTCGGTTTGGGGCTGCAGCTTCATGAGGTCAACGACGTTGACCACCCGGATTCTCAGGTCGGGAAGGTGTTCGCGCAGAATCGAGGCGGCGGCGAGCGTCTCGAGGGTGGGAACATCGCCGCAACACGCCATCACCACGTCCGGTGACGCTTGCTGGTCATTGCTGGCCCACTGCCAGATGCCGATCCCCTCGGCGCAGTGTTCAACGGCTTCGTCCATCTTCAGCCATTGCGGCGCGGGATGCTTGCCGGCAATAACGACGTTGACGTAATGCCGGCTGCGCAGACAATGATCCATGACCGACAGCAGGCAATTTGCGTCCGGTGGCAGGTAAACGCGCACAATCTCCGCTTTCTTGTTAACGACGTGATCGATAAAACCAGGGTCTTGATGCGTGAAGCCGTTGTGGTCCTGCCGCCAAACGTGCGAGGCGAGCAGGTGGTTCAACGAAGCGATTTTACCCCGCCACGGCAGGCTCGAGGTGACCTTCAGCCACTTGGCGTGTTGGTTGAACATCGAATCAATGATGTGAATGAACGCTTCGTAACAATTGAAGACGCCGTGCCGCCCCGTAAGCAGGTAGCCTTCGAGCCAGCCTTCGCATTGATGCTCGCTGAGCATCGAGTCCAGCACGCGTCCGTCGCGAGCGAGAAATTCGTCGTTCGGCAAGGTGGCGGCGCCCCACTGGCGTTGGGTCACTTGGAAGAGGGCCTCAAGCCCATTGGAAAGCGTTTCGTCCGGGCCAAAGACGCGAAAATTCCGCTGTTCCCGGTTGAGCTTGGCGACATTCCGCAGGAAAGGACCGAGCACATGAACGTCACCGATGCCGCGCACCCCGGGAGCGGCGACGTCCGCCGCATACTCGCGGAAATCCGGCAACCGCAGATCACGGAGGAGCAGTCCGCCGTTGGCATGTGGATTCGCGCCCATGCGGCGGTCGCCTTTGGGCGCCAATTCTGCCAAATCGGTTCTCAGTCGGCCTGATTCATCAAAAAGTTCTTGTGGCCGGTAGCTCCGCAGCCATTCTTCCAGGAGCTTGAGGTGTTCGGGATGGATCGCCGGGTCAGAAAGCGGCACTTGATGCGCGCGAAAGGTTCCTTCGACCGGGAGGCCATCCACCACCTTTGGCCCCGTCCACCCCTTGGGTGAATTGAGGACGATCATCGGCCAGCGCGGACGCGTGAAGGCGACCGGAAGCCGGGCGTCTCGCTGGATGGATTTGATCTGCTCGACCGCCACGTCGAGCGTCGCGGCCATCGCGTCATGCATCAGGCGAGGCTCGTGACCCTCGACGAAGTAGGGCGTCCAGCCGTAACCACGTAGCAACTGCTCCGATTCCTCGCGCGTGATCCTGGCCAGGAGGGTCGGGTTGGAGATCTTGTAGCCATTCAAGTGCAGAATAGGTAGCACTGCGCCGTCGGTGGACGGATTCAGGAATTTGTTCGAATGCCACGCCGTGGCCAGCGGCCCGGTCTCCGCCTCGCCGTCGCCCACGACGCAGGCTACAATCAGCTCGGGATTGTCGAAGACGGCGCCAAAAGAATGGCTAAGCGAATACCCTAGTTCGCCACCCTCATGGATCGATCCGGGGCACTCCGGTGAGGCGTGACTGGGAATGCCGCCGGGAAAGGAAAACTGCAGAAAGAGCCTTTGCAACCCGGCTTCATCCTGGCTGACGTTGGGATAGATTTCGCCGTAGGTGCCCTCGAGATAGGTGTTGCCCACGACGGCCGGCCCGCCGTGTCCCGGTCCGGAGACATAAATCATGTTGAGGTCATATTTCTTGATGACCCGGTTCAGGTGGACGTGAATGAAGTTCTGCCCCGGAGTCGTGCCCCAGTGTCGCAGTAGCATGTGCCCCACGTCGGTGAGCGCGAGTGGGCGTTTCAGCAGCGGATTATTGGCGAGGTAAATCTGGCCGACGGAGAGGTAGTTCGCCGCACGCCAGGAAGCGTCCATATTGGCGAGCAGTTCAGCAGAGAGGGTCTTGGTTTTCATTTGGAGAATTCGTAACTCGCCCTGGTGATTTGCCCGAGCCAGTAGGGCTTCGGTCCGGTCGGATGGACCCACGCCGCTTCACCTTCCAGCGGCACGCGCAGGCCGTCTCGGATGGAATAGTTCCAGACCCGGCATTGCCATGGCATCGTCACCACCGCGGCTCCTGTCGTCCGTGCGCGCCTCTCGGCGCGGACGGTATCAATCAGAGCGTCATTCTCATTGAAGCGGAAAAGCAACGTGACCGTGACGTCGTGTTCACGGAGCGTCGCGTTCGCTGAACAATCGTCCACGGCGCTCCAGAAGACGCCCTGGCTTGGGAGAAGCGCCGTAGGATACCAGGCCGCCTCCGCCAGAAAGCGCATCAGCTCACCCCTCGCCAATTCTTCCTTGCCACGCAGATTGGCGACGGGAAACAATCCGAACACCGCCGCCTGAAGGACCCCCTCACCCGCTACATAGGCGTCACGCACGCGCACCGGTATGCCGGGAAACATCATGATGCGGGCATCCCAGATGAACCCGGGGCGACGTGTAACCACGCGCTGGACGGCGGCAAACGGTTTCCAGTAACCGGACATCTCGTCGAGGTTGAATGTGCCGGTCTGCTCCATTCTGACTGCGCTAACCATCCGTTGTCCGTCCGACAACGCGGCACGGAAGAAACGTTGCACGGGCGCGGGGAGGCTTGTGAGTTCACTGGTTGAGAACCCACAAGATTCGTTCGGATAGCGGGCGGCCTCGATG
>CAZFVY010000106.1:0-24751 GCA_964522665.1 uncultured Verrucomicrobiota bacterium
AAGACCGCCATTACCGCTTGTTTCAAGTTGGGTTACTTAGCCGTCACACACCCAGTTCCTGAGCCAGCGGCGTTGCGTGCTCGACGAGTGGCGTATGCAGACATTCGAGAATGTTCGGATTAGCTTTGAGCGCCATAACCAGGAATTTCTGGATCTCCCAGTAGGCTTCTTCCGTGTCGTTGTTCTCGATCTGCTCGGGTACGCCGTAGAGCGACCAGTGAAGTTCGGCCGGCGGCAAGTAAATGCCGCGGCGGTCCACGTCGGAGTTTACTTCGCTCAAGCCGAACGCTTGTGAACCGACAATGCAGCGGTAAATGACGTGAGGTTTCCAAAAGTCAAAATCGGAATTCGCCGGAGCGGCGTCGCGTCCGACCGCTTCGTTGGTCTTAAACTCCTTTAGCACGGAAAACTCCGCGCGGCGCAGCATGGCCACCGCGCCATCGTTGAAGCGGACCTTGTAAGCGTGCTGCGCGTCGGCTGGTGAATCGGTGATGACCGCCACGGCGCCGCACGGGATGAGCTGTCCGCCGCCGATGCGGTTGGCCTCGTTGCGCGTGACGATGCGCGTGCCGGTCGAGAGGATGAGATGGACAGCGCCGTTCATCAGCCGCGCAGGGTAGCGCAAACATGGTGTCGACGCGAGCGTGGACAACCAACCGTTTCGGCGCCGGGGGTCCCGAGCTACTCTTAGAGCTGCCTCGGCCGGTGAATCACAGGAATCGAACCAAGCGTAAACGAGGCGCGCCCTGGCGGGTGAAAACCCAGCCAGGGCGCGTTTCGCTAGGGGGAACAAGCTGTCCGGCTCGGATTTAGAACCGGTAGGAGACCGCGCTGGTGATGATGTAGTCGGCGAACGCCGCGTCGCCGTGCGAGCCGTTGGCGATGTCCGAGACGCTGCGCTCGCGATTGCGCTCGATGGCGACCGGAGCGGTCACGGTGAACGCCCATTTTTTGTAAACCCAAGTGACACCCGGTTCAATCGAGATCGCGTAACCGGGGCGCCGGGAGCCGGCGCTGCCACCGATCCAATCCTCGACCGGCACGCCTTCCATGCGGGCGCCCAAACTCAGCGAGAGGCCCTGGGCGGGCCAGATGACGTAGGTCAAACCGGAGCGCAACAGGTAGGTGTCGGGAATCGAATAGCCGGTGCCGACCGGCGGCGCCGCGTCCTTCTCCTGCGGATTGATCAGGTAATTCATATCGAGGTAGGCGTAGGTGTTCGAGACGATCTTTTGGAAACCCTCAATTTGCAGGATCGCTCCCCAACCGCCATCGCCCGGCTGGATCGATTGGTCCACGAAATTCTGCTGCGCGACGATCGTCCCGTTCGCCAGCCGGCTCTCGAAGACATCCTTCGCGCGGTTGTCGCCCGTGGGAAATTTAATCCCCAAGCCCAACTGCAGGTTGCCGTCCGGGTGTTTGTCCGGGTCGAACACCCAGGCATTGGCCCGCAGGCTCGCGTCACCCACGCCCGCGGCCTCAGTCTGGAACCGGTCGTAAATCGTCACCGTGCCCAGCGTCGTCGCGGTCGGCTTGGTCTTGACCGCGACCGGTTGGGAGCGGGTGGAATCGACGAACGGCAGCGTGAAGCTCATGCTGTAGCGTTTGGTCAACGCGTACGTCGCCGTCATATCGATGAAATTCTGGTTGTTGATGATTTGATCGCCGGCAATGTTGCGGCTCTTATTTTCGTTGCCGCCGCCGACATCCTGGCCGGTGAATTCATCGGTTCCGGCGAAGTGCCGATCCGAATGCAGCCAGCGATAGCCGAGGCTGGCCTGCCATTCGCCCCCGGAAAGATAGGTGTCTTCCCCGATGATTACCCCGGCCCCGGCCCCGCGCGATTGCACGCACCCCTGCCCATAAGCCGGCGCCGCAAAAGCGAGCGCCACGAGGAACCCCGCGCCGGCTGAAAGTAGTTTTTGAGTACTGTTCATGATTGTGTTGAGTAGTTTGAATCGGTTGTTTGGTCCGCGCATCATAGGCGCCGACTCCCAAAAGCGAACGACTTTGGGGCGAACGGGCGCGGCGTTGGGGCGAAACGGTTTTAGCGCGAGGCGAGTGATCGATTCTTGGTCCAAAGCGGGGCAATTTCCGCAGCGCCAAGCGTTCGTGCGCTTCCGGCGCCCGGTCTTCCGCCGCCAACCGCAGCATGTCCGCTCCCCGTCGAATTTCCTTGCTCTGCCGCGCAACCGGATGAAATCGTCCGCTCATGCCGCGTGCCAGCCAATGTCTTTTTCCTGCCGCCGCCCCTCCTCGTTGAGCGGGATTCCGCGGCGGTTTGATTTCGCATGAGCGACCATTTAAGCCGGGGGGGAGGCCGCGGCGGCCGGCTGGCCGCGATTCATCTCCTCCTCTTCTTTTCAGGCGCGCTCGCGCTGGTTTATGAACTCCTCTGGCTGCGCTGGTTCACGGATATTTTTGGCGCCACCACCCCGGCGACGGCCGTCACCCTCGCCGCCGTGCTGCTCGGATTCACGGTGGGCAGCGCGGCGCTCGGCGCGCGGGCGGCGCGTTGGGCGCGGCCGATCCGGGCCTACGGCGCGCTCGAAGCCGCCGCCGGATTGAGCGCGCTCGCCGGAGCCTGGCTGATCGGCTTTTACGAGCGACATTATTTTTCAATTGCCCAGAATTTAACTTCGCCCGTGGCGCTGACCGCGCTCAAGTCGCTGCTCGCGCTGGCCGCGCTGTTTCCGGCGACGTTCTGCATGGGCGGTACGGTGCCCTTGCTTGGACATGCCACGGCGGACGAACGGCGCCGGCTGGGCATCAGCGCCGGCAGCCTCTACGCGTTGAACACCGCTGGCGCGGCGGTCGGCGCGCTGAGTGTCCCGTTCTTCTGGCTGCCGCGGTTTGGCGCCGTCGTGAGCTACCGGGTTTGCGTCGGCGCCAGCCTCTTGATCGGCGTGGTCGCGTGGATCCTTGATCGGCGGTCGGCCGCGACGCCGGGGCGCGACCGATTCATCACGCGCGGCGCCGAACCAACCCGGGCGCGAGCGGTGGCGCCGTCGGCCATTCACGGCGAACGGCGTCGGTCGTTGCCCAATTGGCAAGCGCTCGGCGTGGCGGGGTTGTCCGGCGCGCTGCTGTTGACGCTGGAAGTCGCGTGGGGCCGGATGTTCGCGCAGGCGCACGAGAATTCGATCTATTCCTTCGCCATCGTGCTCGCGTTGTTTCTGGCCGGTTTGGCGGGAGCCAGCGCGCTCGCGCGGACGGGCCTGGGGCGCGGTTGGGACGCGCGGAACCTCCTTATCGGCGGGTGGCTGGCGGGGGGCGTGGCGGTCATCGCGTCGCCCTGGCTGTTCTACCGCCTGACCCATGGGCTGGCGTATCTCGGCGCGGAACGAACCTGGGCCGCGCAAGGCATCAAACTGCTCTGGTTGGCCGCGCCGACCGTTTTGGCGCCGACGCTGCTGGCCGGGCTGGCCTTGCCCGCGCTGATGGATTTGGGGGGCGCCATCGGCCAACGACCGCCCGGCCGGGTCCTGGGCGGCTTGCTGGCCGTCAACACCGCCGGTTCCCTGCTCGGCTCCCTGGCGGCGGCGTTTCTTTTTCCCGGGTGGCTCGGGCTTTGGTGGACGATTGCCGGGGCTGGCGCGGTGATGGCGGCGACCGGCGCCTGGCTCTGGTGGGCGGGTGATCCGCGCCGGGCAGGGCGGCCCGCGCTTGCGCTGGCCTTGACGGCCGTCGCGGCGCTCGCCGTGAATCCGTCACGTCTGCCCAGGGTGCGGTTCGCGCCCGCGCAAGGAGAGCGACTCCTGACGTTGACCGAGGACAGTTACGCCATCACCGCGGTTATCGAGCGCCGGGGTGAGCGACGGGTCAAGCTCGACAATTACTACCTCCTGGGCGGCACCGCCTCCGCCGGCGACGAACGAATGCAGGGACATCTGCCCTTGTTGCTGCATCCGGCGCCTAAACGGGTGGCGTTCCTCGGTCTCGGCACCGGGATCACCGCGGGCGCGGCGATGCTGCACCCGGTCGAACAAGTCACGGCGGTCGAGTTGGTCCCGGGAGTTGTGGCGGCCGCGACGGATTACTTTGGCGCCGCCAACCTCGGCCTGCTCGCCGCGCCCCGAACGCGCGTCGTCGCCGCCGACGCGCGGCATTTTCTGCGGGGAACCGCCGAGAAGTTCGACGTGATCGTCGGGGACTTGGTGGTGCCGTGGCGCCGCGGGGAAGCCGCGCTCTACCTGGCCGACCATTTTCAAGCGGGCCGGCGCGCGCTCGCGCCCGGCGGGCTGTTCTGCCAATGGCTGCCGCTCTTCCAACTCTCCGAGGCGGAATTCAACATCGTCGCCGCCACGTTTCTTGACGTGTTTCCGAATGCGACGTTGTGGCGCGGTGACTACGCGCCGGACCGCCCCGCGGTGGCGTTGATTGGTGGCGGGGACGAACTGCGGTTCGACCCGGCGGTGGTCGCGCGACGGGTGGGGGAAGCGCGTCCCGATCCGTTGAACCCCCAGTTGGCGCACGCGGCCGGCGTCTGGATGTTTCTGGCCGGCCCGTTGGACGCGCGTCAACCCCGGTTCACCGGGGCGCGGCGCAATCGGGCCGACCAGCCTTGGTTGGAACTCATGGGGCCGCCCGCGCGGGTCGCCGGCGAAGACGCGGCATTCACCGGCGAGCGGCTCGAGGCGTTCCTCGCTCAAGCGCGGCAGACCACGCACTCAAACGGCCCGCTCGCGGGCCTTGGCCCCGCGGAACTGCGCTGGCGCGACGCCGGCGGGCGGATCGGGACCGCCACGTTGGACCTTTGGAATCGCGGCTCCGCCGGCGGGCCGGGCGCCCTCCGGGACGCCGTCGCCGGCCTGCCGCCGGAAGTGCAGATAGCAGTGCTCGGACCGGGCGGGGCGGCGTCGCCCGCGAACGGGTCGCCGAGGTAGCGTACCGCGGACTGGCGCCGCTTTATTGGGAAAGCACACCGCGTCCAGTACATGATTCGGCGCTGTGGCTTCCGCGGCGCCGCAAGGTCACACTCTTGGTGGGGCGAGGCTCCGCCGAGCCGTGGAAAGTTCGGGCGAGCCGCTGCCGCCCAAACCCATTCACGGCTCGGCAGAGCCTCGCCCCACCAAGCAACGAGGTATGGAGCGGCGCCGCGGGCCGCGCCGCAGCCCGGCGCCGTCGAAGCGTCGAGGCGCGCAAATGGCCACTCTACGGGACCGAGCGCTCCACGGGGAACAGCAGGCACGCGTTCGAGACGACCGCCAACGAACGCATGGCGGCGTCGAGTCTTGGCCCGTTGAATTGTTGCACGCTGCCATCGGCGAGAACGACATTGCCGTTATTGACATGGATGTTTGTCGCCCAGCCCACCGATCGATCGGCTCCGGCCAAGAGTTCCGCGGGGAAAAGCCGCTCCGTGGCGCCCCAGTTGTTCGTCACGTTGCGGTCGCCCGCCAGCATCATCGCCGGCGTGGCCCGCGCCGCGCCCCAGCCGAGGAAATAACTTACGTTCGAGTTTGAGCGCAAGGCCGCGAAATTCGTCGCGGCTCGGCGAGTGTCAGCTGGGCAGACGAGGATCAGGGGCGTCGATAGCTCATTTGAAAGCGCGCGAAAACTGGCATAGACCGGGACGAACGGATGCTCTGCGACGATCCGGTTATACCCGAGTTCGAGCGTTCCACCATTCCTTTGCGAAACTTCCATCGGGAAGCGATCTCCGTGATCGGTGGACCAGATTCGAAACGCCAACCCGAGATTCTTAAGATTGTTAACACAGCCAATTCGGGATTCAAAAGTGTGGTTCTTTCCGAACCGCGGCAAGAATAGCATCGCCAGCACGCCAAGCGCCGTGAGAACGAATAACACCTCTAGCAGCGTCAACCCGCGCCGCCGCCGAGCGTTCATGCCAATCTTGATCCCACCCGCCATACGATTGAATTGTTAGCATAATTTGGGCCGAGTTTGAGCGAATGGAGCGCCGTTGGTGGCGACCGGTGATGGCGGTTTTGAGCGTGGCTCGGTCCGGCGTTTGCGGAGGCGCCCGGAGCGGGTAGCCCAAACCCCGCGTCGTTTTATTGGGAAAGCACGCCGCGTCCAGAACGTTATTCGGCGCTGGGGATTCCGCGCCGCCGTAAGGTCACACTCTTGGTGGGGCGAGGCTCTGCCGAGCCGTGAATGGGTTTGGGCGGCAGCGGCTCGCCCGAACTTTCCACGGCTCGGCTGAGCCTCGCCCCACCCGCGTCGGGAAGGCCTCGAGCTATGCCGCAGCTACCCCTGCGGCCCGGCCCGGTTCTTGGAGCCGACATTCAGGAGGCCGTGTTTCTCTGGCGAGCGATTCGCCACGCTTCAGACGCTTCACCACGCGACGAGTCCTCAAAGTTTGGTATAGCCCAAAAATGGGGCGCCATTGGGCAAGATCGGTTGAGCGAGTTCGACGCCGAACCGTAATCTTTCCGCAACGGCTCCGCGGCGGGCCTGACGAACCGGTGATGTTCCGGTCAGCGACGGGCGCGGGCCACGAGCAAAACGATTATGATTCTGTTGAAAGGCGAAAAAATACACGTCGTGCATCGGCGGCGATTCGAAAAGGATTTAAGGAAGCATTTCATCGGCGAGGTCGAGGCCTACGAGAATGGGCTGGTGCGCGCGGTCGGCCACGTCTTCGTCATCGAAGATCAAAAGGAAAACATGTTTCGCAAAAAATCTGAGCCGCGCACGCGGATCATTTCGCTGACGGCGGGCGACGTGTTTGTCAACGTGATACCTCCGACGATCGAGCTGGATAAGATTCGCTATGAGAGCAAAGGCCGTGACACGCGCGTGACCGACGGCAGCGATTGGTATCTGGACATCAAAGAGTTTGGTTGGGCGTGAGCGGCGATCAAAATAAGGCCAACTATTCCCAACCGCCGTGTAGGCGGTCGCCGCGGATCATGCAAGGTTTAACCCAAGTGAACATCAAATTGAATAAATCTAATCTGCTCGCGCCGGGCGGCGGGCGCGGTTGAGGAGAGAGGACTGATATGAAGGCAAAACCGATCGGTGATCACGGCGGGGTCGCGCTGGAGTTGAATCCGGCGGACGAGCCGCTATTGGCCGGAGCAGCCCAACGGAGCGTTTCGCCCTTCCGACTCGAGCGAATTCTGGTTCCCGTTGATTTTTCCGAATGCTCCAAGAAAGCGTTGCAATACGCGCTGCCGCTGGCCCGCGAACATCACGCCGTGATCGAGTTGCTCTACGTCATCCACGCGCCGGTCGCGGTGGGGGAATTCGGGGCGATGGATTTCGCCGCTTTCGAGGTGGACATGCGCGCCAGCGCGGTGAAGGCGTTGGCCAATCTCGCCGCCCAGCTGGCCGCCCAGGAGGTGGTCACCGACACCTTGGTCGAGTCGGGCTCGCCCGCCGTGGAGATCGTCTCCGCCGCGCGCCGCCTCTGCTCGGACTTGATCGTGATTTCGACTCACGGCCGCGCCGGAATCAAGCGTGCCTGGCTCGGGAGCGTCGCCGAGCATGTGCTCCGCTCCGCGCCGTGCCCGGTCCTGATCGTCCGCGAATGCGAGCGCGACTTTGCCTCACCCTTTGGACGGCCGCCCCAAACCAAAAACTTATGAACTCGACGCTTGCCTTGGATGCCAACCCTAAATCCTCGTCGCCGCCCCGCCCGGGCGGCGCTGGCACCGCCTTCGGCTGCCGGCGCGATTTCCTCGACAACCGGTTTATCTACACCGTGATTTCCCCCCGCGCGCGCGGCTTATCGGTGGGCGTCAACATGAACCCGGACCGATTCTGCAATTTTGACTGCGTCTATTGCGAGGTCAATCGCCGTGAGCCGGTGAGCGAGACGCGCCTGGACGTCGCGGCGATGACCGCGGAGCTTTCGCGCACGCTGGAGCTGGTCCACTCGGGCCGCATCCGCCAGCGGCCGGAATACCAGAATCTGCCCGAGGAACTGTTGCAACTTCGGCACGTGGCGCTGAGCGGCGACGGGGAGCCGACGTTTTGCCCGAATTTCGCGGACGCGGTCGAGGCCGTCGTCCATCTGCGCGCCAGTGGTGGTTTTCCCTTTTTCAAACTCGTCTTGATCACCAACGCCAGCGGGTTGGACCGCCCCGAGATCGAGCCGGGGCTGCGGCTGTTTACCTCTCACGACGAGATTTGGGCTAAATTGGAGGCCGGCTCGGAAGACCGTTTCCAGCGGATCAACAAGGCCGATTGCACGCTCGAAAAGGTTCTCGGCAATATTCTGGCGCTCGCCCGCCGGCGTCCGGTCGTGATTCAAAGCCTGTTTCCGGCGGAAGGTTCCGGCGCGCCGCCGCCGGCGGAAATCGAAGCTTACGTCCAACGCTTGGCGGAACTCAAGGCCGCGGGGGCGCAAATCCCGTTGGTGCAAATTTATTCGGCCACCCGGCCGACGCCTCATTCCACCTGCGGCCATCTGCCGTTGCGGACGTTGTCCGATATCGCCAAGCGGGTGCGTGAAGGCGCCGGTCTGAAAGCCGAGGTTTTTTGAGCTTGAAACCAGACGCGAAACGGATGAATTTCCCGGGATAAACCGTCCCACGCGAACTTCGTCAAACGGTCTCATCAACCCCTAGAGATTATGCCAGAAACGTCACTCGAAACCGACGCGCGACCTTTGCGCGACAGCCTGGCGCTGGCGCTTCAGGCCGACTTGAAGGCCGAAGAAGCTCAGATCATCGTGGAAGAGGCGGGTCCGCCGCCAGAGCGTTGGGCGCACCTTATTCTTCAGGACGCCGCGCGCGAGAAGGCTTCGGACATCCACCTTGATCCGTCCGCCGGCGGCGTGCGGGTGCGCCTGCGCATCGACGGGCTGTTGCACGACGCGGTGCAATTGTCGCAGGAGCAGGGAATGCGCCTCATCCGCCATTACAAAACGATGGCCGGACTCGATCCGGTCGCCACGTTTCTTCCGCAAGACGCCCGCATCGAGTATGAACTGGACGGGCGCAAGCTCGATCTGCGCGTGGCGTGCGCGCCGTCGCGTTTCGGCGAGAAACTGGCCTTGCGCCTCCTCGACCCCCAACGCGTCCAGCGCCGCATCAAGGAACTGGGCCTGAGCGCGGAGCACGAAAAACAATTTGAAGGCTGGATCAGCGAAATCAGCGGCATGTGCCTGGTCTGCGGTCCGATTGGCAGCGGCAAGACGACCACGCTCTACGCGCTCCTGCATGAGTTGCGCCTGTTGAACAAGGCGGTCATCACGATTGAAGATCCGGTCGAGTATCACATCGACGGCATTACCCAGATTCAGGTCGATTTGCGCCACGGGATGAGTTTCTCGCAAGGGATCAAAGGCATGCTGCGCTTGGACCCGGATTTCATCCTGGTGGGCGAGATTCGCGATCATGAATCAGCCCGCGCCGCCGTCGAAGTGTCGGCCAGCGGGCGGGTCGTGATGAGCACGCTCCACGCGCGCGATATCGCGGGCGTCCTCACGACCCTGCGCAATTGGCGGATCGAGAATCATGAAATCGCGACCGCCGTTGAATTGGTCATCGCGCAGCGCCTCGTTCGCTGCCTTTGTACCAAATGCCGGCGGCTCGAGGCGCCCAACGCGAGCGAAAAGGCCTGGCTTGCCGCGGTCGGCCAACCGGCTCCGGCCAAGACCTGGCATGCGATCGGTTGCGCCGCCTGCCGTCAGACCGGCTACCTCGGACGCACCGGGCTTTTCGAAATCTGGCGCAAAGACGACGCGGACTACGATCTCATCCTGGCGGGGACGGATGAACTGGCTTTTCGCCGCCACATCCGTCAGCACGGCCGCGCCTGCCTCCTGAACGACGGCCTTACCAAGGCCGAGTCCGGCGCCACGACGCTGGCCGAAGTCCGCGGCGTCCTGGGCCAAGTCGGCGTCGCCTGCTCGTTACCGGGGAAATAACCTTAACGGGTAACGCCGAATGCTTCAGTTTGAGGTGGCGGAAGTCTGCTTCGCCATGCCAATGGTGGGTGACTCGTTTCAGTTTTCTGGCAATGCCTGAAATAGCGTGGGTTCTTGTTTCATTAGACGCTCTGGGTATCACCGCGGCGGCGCGCGGCGGGAGAGCCGCCGGATCGCGGCGTGCAAGGCTTCCGGGAAAGCCGCGTAATCGTGGGCGCTGTCGGCGAGGTCCGTGACGTAACTGGTGACGCCGTAATTGGTCAAGACCGCGCCAGAGAGTCTGGTGGCGCAGTCGTTCGCGGCGCTTTCCGCCTCGTCGGCGGTCGAGCCACCCGCGATGATTACTATATCGACGCCGGTCGATAATACCGCCGAGTTCGGCACGGTGCCGAACCCAGCGCCCACCTCCAAGCGGAGCACGCCCGGAAAATCCTGGCTTACGCGTGCCTCAAACCCACGCGAGAAAAGCTTGGTGGCGTAGGGAGTCGCGAACACGCGTGACCGCGCCTGATAGCGCGGCGCGCCTGCCGAACCGAGCCACACCAGCGCCAACCCCGCGGTGAGCGCGATGGCCCCCGCGGCGGCGAATCGTTTGGAAATCCTACTCACGCTTCCCCCAATCCGTGGATGCCTCCCTCCCGCGCCATGTCCTTTCGACAGGGCGCCCTCCGTCGCGAACACGCCGAAACAAACCTCGTAGCGACACCGGTGAGGCGGCGGCGCTTGCGATTCTGTTTATCTCCACGACCGGTCGGATTTGCGTGAACAAATCTATCTCGTTCGACCGCGGCGCCGCGATCCCGTTAGAAAAAAGCGTGGTTAATTTTCGGGACGGGCTTGGTTGACCGTTTGGCCGGGAGCGCCTTCAGCCAGGCAACGCAATCGCCTCCTTCAGGTCCGGCGCGAAGGCCAGGAAATGGCGAAGATTAAGCGTCAGGATGCGGGCGGCTTTGCAATGTCGCGCGGCTTGCAGATGAAGCATGTCGAAGATCGCGCCGCCCCTGGCTCCGACGCGTTGGCTGCCACGGATCGCTTCAAGATAATCGGCCAAGGCCAACTCGATGATCTCAAGACGCTGACAGACGTTCGTCTCGATGACCAAGAGGGCATCGTTCGGACTCAGTTGAATGTCGAGGCGGCCGCTCGTCAAAGTCGAGAAGACTTCCGCCACCGCGTGGGTGGAGGTGAAACCTTCCGATGATTCCGCTAGCGCCTTGAGCGCCCGACCGTGGTGCGCCTCTTCCACGACCACGGCCGCCACGAGAACCGACGAGTCAAAATAAGTCCTCACGGTCGATTCTCGCGCGCGATTCTCACCGCCTCGGCGGCGTCGAACTTCTTCCCGCCCGTGGAGACGACCAGAAGGCCCCGGCTCTTCTTGAGGATCCTTCCGCTCTCCGGCAGCACCGGGGTAAGCTCGACTTTGTTGCCCGTCACTTCGACCTTGAACGCCGCGGGTGAAGCGATGTGCAGCGCCTTGCGAATGCGTCCTGGGAGAACCAAACGTCCGAATCTATCCATAGCCACGATGTCTTCCATTCACTAATTGTGCCATTTGCCATGCCAATTGGCAAAGATCGATTTCTTAGCCGCGACGCTGTCGAGCGGGTTGGTTGAACGAACGCCAGACGTCGGCGTTGCCGGCATGACGCTGCCTATGCCGGTAGGCGATGCCCATTCCGGTTGGCTTTAGAATCGCACCCTCCGACCGCGACGTCAGGGCCGCGCTTATTCAGGGATGGACCAGGCAGAGATTTCCGCGCTAGCCGCTTCCGATCGGCGGGAAATGGATCGACGGATGTTTGGCGCCGAGCCACACCCAGGGGGCAAGGACGAAGTTCAGCGGCAGGAAAAGGAAAGGCAGGACGACCGCCAATGGATAATGCCACCAGCGGGGTGGCCGGGCCGGCCGGTCTTCCGGTAGGCATTTCGCCGGCAACCAGACCATCAGCCCATAGACGAAAATCCACAGGCCAAAACCGCCGAGGTTTTGCACTCCGAACGACACGGTCTCCGCGAGAATTCCGGTCAGACCGAATAAGAGGAAGACCGCGAACGGCGAGAATCGCCACCATTTGAGCATGACCGCCCAGCCGACGAACAGCGGGACGAAAACGACCACGCTATGATGCAGCACGACGTCGAAAAAATTCGCGGACGCCGTAATGTAGGCCTGGCCGAGCCTGACTCCGAACAGTGGCGCGCAGTTCGTCATCAAAGTGGTGATCGCCTCTTCCGCCAGCGCCAGCGCGGTGCAACCGAGCACGAATTTCAATTGCCACGGCCAGCGAACCCGGTCGGACCACCGACGCCAGAGCGCCTGCCAGCGCCACATCACGAATCCCCCGGCCGCGATCCAGAGCAATATCAACCCCCAGGCCATGCCGATCACGGCGCGTTGAACGGGTTTTCGCCACGTGATCGCCAAAATCAGGCCGCTCACGACCGCCAGCCAAACCGCGAGGATAATAATGAAGACTCGCTGCGGCTTTTCCCACCGATTGGTCGGCGGAGTCTCGGTCACGATGTTTTCGATGCGGCCATTGTTGGCCCGCGACGGTGGACACTAGCAAGCGTAAAGGCGCCGGAACCCGCCTCGAATACGATGGGTCCAGTTGAAATCGGGGGGCGCGAAGCGGTCCAAACGGCGCGGGCGGCGCTCACCGGGCAACGGTCGCTTGAACCGCGCACCCCGCAGGGTCAGACTTGGGGCGCCGGACGCGGCGTCCGCCGGTCGAAATTGCGAGGTTGGCGGACGGTTTCCGCACACCGGTGAGCGGCGGGCCAATGGGACATTGGCAGTTGCAGTTTGCGGCGCCGTCGGTTACTTAACTGCCATGCGATTTATCGGCAGTGTCATCGAGAAGCTGCAGCGCCATCCCAAGCGGATTGTCTTTCCGGAAGGGACGGAGCCGCGCGTACTTCAGGCCGCGCGCCAGTTCTCGTCGTTGCGCTTGGGCGCGCCGATTCTCCTGGGTGATCGCACCAAAGTGAAGGAAGCCGCCGAGGCGTTGAACGTGCCTTTGGACGGCGTGCGCATCATCAATCCCGCCGAGAGCGATGAACTGGACAATTTCGCGCGGCGCTTCGAGTTGCTGAGGCGCTACAAAGGGATCAAGGAACGCGAGGCGCGCGAGGCGATGATGAAGCCGAACTACTTCGGCGCCATGATGGTCGCGATGCATCAAGCCGACGGCATCGTGTCGGGCACGAGCGAGATTTCCGGCAGCGTGTTGCGGCCGTTTTTCCAAATCATCAAGGTCGCGCCGCAAGCCTCCACGGCCTCCAGTTGCATGGTCATGGAAGTCGAGGATACCCGTTTCGGCGATCTCGGGGTGCTTTTCATGGCGGATTGCGGCGTCATTCCCGAGCCGACGGTGAGTCAATTGGCGGACATCGCAGTTTCGACGGCGCAATTGGCCAAACAATTGGTCGGCAAGCGGCCCCGCGTCGCGTTGCTTTCCTTCTCGACCAAAGGGAGCGCCAGCCATCCCTCGATTGGCAAAGTTCAGGCCGCGACCGCGCTGGCCGAGCAAAAAGCCCAGCAGCAGATGGTCGAGGCCGATTTTGACGGCGAGTTGCAGGTGGACGCGGCCTTGATTCCGGAGATCGCGGCGCGCAAGCTGCCCTCCAGTAAGGTGGCCGGCCACGCGAACGTCTTGATTTTCCCCGATTTGAACTCAGGCAATATCTCCAGCAAATTGATCCAGCACATGTCCCGCGCCAACGCCTACGGCCAGATTCTGCTCGGCTTGGACCGGCCGGCGGCGGATGTCTCGCGCGGCGCCAACGCCCACGACATCCTCGGCGTCGCGGCGATCGTCGGCATTCAGTCGATTGCCTACAGCCAGCTTTATCCGGAAGCGTCGCGGCGCCTCCCGGGCGATTGAGCGCGTATGAATACTACGACGCCGCGGGTCTTTATCGCGGCCACCCGTCAGAACGACGGCAAGACCACCACCTCGCTCGGCCTCCTTTCGGCCCTGCAAAAAGTCTATCCGCGCGTCGGCTACATCAAGCCCGTCGGCCAGCGCTTCGTCGAAATCGACGAGCAGAAGATCGACGAAGACACTGTCTTGATGGACAAGGTTTACCAGTTGAACTGTCCGTTGGTGGACATGAGTCCGATCGCGGTGGAACCCGATTTCACCCGCAAGTATCTCGAGTCCGCGAACTACGAAACGCTGGTCAAGCGCATCAAGAAAGCCTTCGACCGCGTCGCGTGGGAGAAGGAATTTGTCCTGTGCGAAGGCTCGGGCCACGCCGGCGTCGGCTCGGTCTTCGACCTGTCGAACGCCCGCGTCGCCAAATTGTTGGGGGCGAAAGTCATCGTGGTGACCCAGGGCGGCATCGGCAAGCCGATCGACGAACTGGTCATCAATCAAGCGCTGTTCGAGAAGGAAGGGGTCGAGATCATCGGCGTCATCTTGAACAAAGTCATCGTGAGCAAAATTGACTCGATCACCGAGATCGTGCGGCGCGGCCTCAAGCGCAAGGGCATGGAATTACTCGGCGTCGTCCCGCATCAGCCAATCTTGTCGAGTCCAACGCTCGAGTTGATCGCGGACGAACTCAAGGCCGAGGTGCTCAACGACCGCGGCCAAATCCACAATCTGGTCAGCGAGGTCGTGGTGGGCGCGATGGGAGTTCATCACGTCATGAACCATTTCAAGAAAGGGGTGCTGATCATTACCCCGGGCGACCGCGAAGACATCGTCCTCGCGGCGGCGACGACCCTGATTCGCGAGGACCAGGGCGGGCTGGCCGGCATCGTCTTGACGAGCAACATGCGTCCCGGCGCCGCCCTGCTTAAAGTCATTCGCGAAATGCCGTTCCCCGTGCTGCTCGCACCCGAGGAGATTTATGAAGTCGCCTCCAAGGTCCACGATCTCATCGTCAAGACCCGCCCCGGCGACACCGAAAAGATCGCCCTGATCCGCGACATTATCGCCACTCACGTGGATGTCGATAAGATCCTGGCGGCGCTCTGATCTCCGCCGGTCGCAACGTTTGCCTTATTTGGAACCCTCATGCCTCTGCCGTTGAATCCCAACCTGCGCTCGCTCCCGGTTTATCAGCCCGGCCGCCCAATCGAGGAAGTCGCCCGCGAAATCGGCTTGCCGCCGTCGGACATCATCAAATTGGCGTCCAACGAAAACCCTTTGGGGCCGTCGCCCGCCGCGTTGGACGCGATTGCCAAAACGCTCGGCCAACTCAACCTCTACCCGGATGGCAACGCCTACTATTTCAAGCGCAAACTGGCCGCCACGCTGGGCCTCGGCGCCGAGCATCTGATCGTGGGGAACGGCTCGAATGAAATCATCGAGTTCGTCGGCCACGCCCTGCTTGGACCCGGAGCCGAGGTGGTGGTTTCCCAATATTGCTTCGCGGTCTATCCGATCGTGACGGCGCTTTGCGGCGCGGAACTCGTGACCGTGCCCGCCCGCGCCTTCGGCCACGACCTGCCAGCCATGCTGCGCGCCATCACGCCGCGCACGCGAATCGTATTCGTCGCCAATCCGAACAATCCGACCGGCACGCTCGCCTCGGCCGCGGAGTTGCTCGCGTTCGTGCGCGAGGTTCCGCCAGACGTGCTGCTGGTGATCGACGAGGCTTATATCGAATTCCTCGACGAGCCGGCCGATTTGCTGCCGTTGGTGCGCGAAGGCGGACGCTTGAATCTGGTCCTGATGCGCACGTTCTCGAAGATTTACGGCCTCGCGGGCCTGCGAGTCGGCTACGGCGTCGGACACCCGGAGATGATCGCCGCCCTCGAGAAAGTTCGCCAACCATTCAACCTGAATTCCGTGGCGCAGACGGCGGCGCTCGCCGCCTTGGACGACCATGACCACGTTCGCAAGACGCGCCAGAATAACGCCGCCGGGATGCGGGTCCTGACTGAGGGGTTTCGCGAAATGGGCCTCGATTACGTGCCGTCCGCCGCGAACTTCGTGATCTTCCGGGTCGGGGACGGGCAGCGGGTCTTCGCCGAGTTGCAGCGGCAGGGCGTGATCGTGCGCCCGCTGGGCGTTTACCAAATGCCGGAATGGCTGCGCGTCACGGTTGGCACAGCCTCCGAAAACGCGCGTTTTCTCGGCGCGTTGCGCAAATTGGGATTGAAACCCGGCCAGAACTGAATAGTTATACCTGATTGAGCGGCCCGCGAAACGGCGGCCGCCGCGCGCGCGATTGATACGAAACCAAAGTGAAACCAACTGACCTCCGGGGAATATTGCAGTATATTCCGCGGTTCCGGGAAAAGACCTTCATCCTCGCCCTGGATGGAGCGATCATCACCGCCGAGAATTTTTCGAACCTCCTCCTGGACGTCGCGGTCCTCCGCTCGCTGAACATCCGCGTGGTGCTCGTCCACGGCGCGGCCCTCCAGATCAAGAACCTGGCCGAGCAGGGCAACATGGTGGCGTCGAACCTCGACGGCAGCGGCATCACCGACGCCGAAACCCTCAAGCTGGCGCTCACGGCGGCGAACCGCCTGACCCACGAGTTGCTCGAGGGGCTTTCCGCCAATGACCTGCGGGCCGCCAGCTCGAACGCGATCATCGCGCACCCGCTCGGGATCCTTCACGGCGTCGATCACCTCTTCACCGGCAAAGTCGAGCGCGTCGATGTCGAATTGCTGCAGACGTTGCTCGCCCAGGGGATCGTGCCGGTCATTCCGCCGCTCGGTTTCGACGGCGACGGGAAAACCTATCGCGTGAATTCGGACAGCGTCGCCGTGGCCGTCGCCGAGGCGCTGAAGGCGATCAAGCTGATCTACGTCACGACGGAAGACGGGTTGATTTTTGGCGGCCAATTGATCCGGCAGATGCTGGTGGCCGATCTCGACGGCTTGCTGGCCAATCAGAAGGGTGAATTCGCGCCGTCGATTCTGTCCAAAGCGCAGCACGCCTCGGCGGCCTGCCGCGCGGGCGTCCCGCGCGTCCACATTATCAACGGCCAGGTGGACGAGGGCTTGCTGGCGGAGGTGTTCTCGAACGAAGGCATCGGCACGCTGATTTACGCGAACGAATATCAGCAGGTGCGCCGCGCCCAGAAGAAGGATGTGCGGAGCATTCTGGCGTTGACCAAGAATTCGGTGCAGAACGAGGAACTCGTCCGGCGCACCCGCCCCGGCATCGAAAAACAGTTGGGCGACTACTACATCTTCGAGATCGACAAAAACCCGGTCGCGTGCGTCGCGCTCCACGTCTATGCCGAGCACGGCAAAGGGGAGTTGGCCTGCCTCTACGTCGATCCGTCGCATGAAAACCAGGGCATTGGCCGCAAGCTGATTCAGTTCGTCGAAAACAAGGCGCGCGAGGCCGGGTTGCATGAACTCCTGACGCTTTCGACCCAGGCGTTCACCTATTTCCAATCCAAGGGCGGCTTCGTGGAAGGCTCGCCCGACGATTTGCCGCCCGCGCGCCGTGAGAAATACGACCAGAGCGGACGGCATTCCAAAGTGCTCGTGAAAAAGCTCGTCCGCGCCGCGTAAGCGTCGGCTGAATTCATTCGCCAAACTGGCCGAACGCCAAGCCGTTCGGCCGCAATTCCTCGCGCGCGCGCCGCGACGCTTGACTTCCTTCCGACCCGCCAAGATAATCCCGGGCCTGATTTATGTCTGCCGAGATTAGCCACAACGACCCCAGCGCGCGCAAAATCCTGATCGTCGATGACGAGGAGGTGGTGCTGTCCACGCTGCGTGAGTTACTGCAAATGGAAGGTTACCACGTCACCGCGGTAAACCATCCGACCAAGGCGCTGGAGCTTTTGCAGCGCGATCACTTCTCGGTGGTGCTCAGTGACCAGGAAATGCCGGACATGACGGGCCTGGTATTGCTCGGGAAGGTCAAGGAACTGTTTCCCACCACGACCCGCCTGCTCATTACCGGACGGCTCGGGATGTCCGAGATCACGGACGCCGCCAATTCCGGGTTGGTCTATCGTTTTATTTCCAAGCCTTGGCTGCACTCCGAGTTGGTGCTGACCCTGCGCAACGCGGTCGAGCGGTATGAATTGCTCACCGAGAAGGCGGCGCTCCACGCCCGCAACGTCGCCCTGAATCTCAAGATCAGCCAGATGGCGAACGCCGCGCCCGCGGCCGACTCCGGCGGCGAGGCCGGCATGGTCGCGGGCGAAGGCGGCGAGCAAACCTACGGCGGTGGCGGCGAAACCCAGGAAGGCGGCGCGGAGGTGGCGCCGGAAGGCGTCGATCTGGCGGTCCAGGCGTTCGTCAAGATGCTTTACACCTTCCATCCCAACCTCGGCAATACCGCGATGCGCTCGGTCGCGCTCTGCCAGACGCTGGGCGAAACCCTCGAGTTGAACTCGAAGGACTTGAAGGACCTGCTGTGGGCGGCCGCGCTCTTCGACATCGGTTTGGTGCAGATCAACCGCGATATCGTGCGCCGCTGGATTCGCGGCCCCGAGAAGTGCACCGACGAGGAAATGGTGGAAATCAAGCGCCACCCGGCCAAAGCGGAGGAAATGCTGCAATTCTGCCCGATCTTCAAGGACGCCGGCGAGATTATCCGGATGCACCATGAAAACTGGGACGGCAGCGGCTACCCGGACGGCATGAAGGGGGAGATGATCAACTACCTGAGCCGGCTGCTGGCCGTGGTGATCTATTTCTGCAACAAGCACAGCGCCAGCGTCCAGGTCATGGTGGACATCGAGTCGCAGGCGGAGAAGATGTTCGACCCCGAGGCGATTCAGGCGGTGGCCAAGGCGGTCCCGCTCACGACCATGCCCCGCGGTGAGCGCGAAATCCTGCTGATCGAGCTAAAGGCCGGCATGGTGCTCGCCAAGGACATTCTCAACGCGAACAATTTCCTCCTGCTCCCCAAGGGCCGCGAACTGAGCGACGTCCACATCAACAAGATTTTCAGCATCAACCGCGTCAGCCCGCTCGAGCCGTACGTGCTGGTTTACTGCTGACCCGCCCGCCGCTATTCGCGCGCGGCCCCGCGCGCCGCGATCGCCTCGGATAACATGCCCAGCGCCTCCGCGCGCGCGATGGCGCCGACCAACCGCCGCTGCGTCAGGGAATTGACCACCGGCACGTTGCGCAATTCGCTCGTCAGCAGGATCGGCAGCGCGTCGAGCAAACGCTGATTCGGCGTCAGGCACGGCGGGGGCGGCCGCATCAGGTCAAAGGCGATCACCGCGGACAATTCCTGCCCCGCGCTCAGATACTCCTTCATGTCGTGCAGCGCCACCACCCCGAGCAGCCGCTCCTCCGCGTCCACCACCGGCAGGAAATTGTTCGGCCCGGTCAGGAAGCGGTCGGCGATCTGTCGGAACTTCAGCACTTCCCGGATCGGGGGCACGGGCGCCCGCATCACGTCGCCCACGGTGATTTGCGTGGCCGCGCCGATCTGGGCGCTTTCGCGGTCGGTGTCCAGGCCCTTTTGCCGCAGCGGCTCGGTATAGACGCTCTCGGGCCGGAGGCGGCGGGTCACCAGCGTGGCGACCACGCACGCCACCATGAGCGGCGGCATGATCGAGTAATCGAGGGAAATCTCGAATACCATGATCATCGCCAGGAGCGGCGAATGCGTGGTGGCCGCGAGCATGCTCCCCATGCCGACGATGGCGAAGGCGCCCAACGGCAGCGGTTGCGCCCAGTGGATCAAATGCAGCAGCGCGCCAAAGGCGCTGCCCAAACCGGCGCCGAGGAAGAGCGTGGGCGTAAAGACGCCGCCGACCGCCCCGGAACCGACCGTCGCCAACGTCGCCAGGAATTTGGCGGCGACCAGACCTGTCAGATACCAAAGCGTCAGGCGCTCCTGATGCAGAACATGGTTGGTCGCGGTGTAGCCGTTGCCCCAAACCTCCGGGTAGAGGAGGCTGATCGCGCCGACGCACAATCCCCCGACGGCCATGCGCGCGTAGAGTGGAACCGGCTGCTTCCCAAACCAATTCTCGCTTTCCCGCAGCGCCTTCAGAAACCCCGCGCCCAGCAGGCCCGACAGCCCGCCGAGGCAGACGAACCAGGGCAATTGGCTTAGACGCGTGAAGTCGAAGGCCGGCACCTGATACCACGGATCAATGCCGAAAAAGCTGCGCGAAACCATCGTCGCCACCACGGACGCGAACACCAGCGGCGCGAACAGATTCATCGAGAAGTTGCCGAGCACGATTTGGGCGGCGAAGACGGCGCCCGCCACGGGCGCGTTGTAGGCCGCCGCGATCCCGGACGCGGCGCCGCACGCCACCAGCAGCCGCAGCCGGTATGGCTGCCAACCCGCCAATTGGCCCCACTTGGAGGCGAGGGTCGCCGAAAGCTGGGTGATGAGCCCCTCCCGTCCGATCGATCCCCCGGTGCTGATGCTTAGGAGCGACGAACCCGCCTTGATGATCGCCGTGCGAAACGGCAGCCGCCCGTCTCCCGCCACCACCACCTCGAGCAGATTGCTCGAACCTTGCTTTCCGACCAGGCGGAAACCCCAATACAAAACCAACCCCGCCGCCAGTCCGCCGACCGCGGGGACCACCAAACGCGCCCAGTCCGGCAAGATCGCCGCGATCTCCGCCGGATCTCCGGTCTGCCCCATTACGAGCCATTCAATCGCGCCGTTGCACGCCTTGTACGCCAGGTTCGTCAAGCCGCCGAGGACGCCGACGCCACCGGCGAGCAACAAATGGAAAGCGTCCTCGCTGAAGTGGAGCCGTTCCCGCAGACGCAGGAGGTCCGCCCAATGCCGTTGAAAAAACGCTCGCACGACCGCCGCGAGCTGGTCCACAGTTTTAGGCCACCGCTGCACCGCTCCATTTTCTTAAGTCACTGTCGCTTTGGCGAGCCTTCTTTTGGCCCGGCCGGGCGCCGAGAACCCAAATCGGTTTGAGTCCGTGCGGCGCCGCGGACGCCTCGACCCTCATCACGGCTCGGCCGAGCCTCGCCCCACCATTCGGGCTGGTGCATTCTTGGTGTGATCGCTCCGCGGCACGGCGCGGGACAAGCTGGAACGAGTTGACGAGCGAACCCTCGGCTAGACGCCACGCTGCTTTCGGTGGGGCAAGGCTCCGCCGAGCCCTGAAAAAGCGGCGCGAGTCCCGATCTGCCAACCGAGCCTTGATTCCGGCCAGACGCCGCCACCCCAACTCGGTTTGGGGCCGCAAGCCCTCAAAACCAATCTGGATGCGGATGTCACTTCGAACATCCGTCCTAATCTTTTCTCGCCGGCGTTCGCCGTAAGATCGAACGGAAACTCATCGCCTCAAAGTCCCGGGTCTTGGAAACGTGGAAGCCGGATTGCTCGATCTCGGCGGCCAGCCCGGGCATGTGCATCGCGCCCCATGGAACCACGATCGTGTTTGTTTTCGATAGCTCGGTGTGAATCTCCTGGAGCAGGTGCTCGTTCCGTTTGGTCAGCAGATCATCCCACAGTTGTTCGCCGACCTTTGGGTCGGAACTCTTCGCCACCATCCTGACCAGGACGCTCTTGTCCAGCCCATCGCTGTAGAGTTGCGTGATCAGATTGAGCAGTTCGATCGTCGTCGGGGAGAATTGATCGATGTCCACGTCCGCCCGCCGGGATGACGCCTGGGGCGGCATGAAGCCCTCGTGCTGTTCGGCCAGGCCCAGCGAGTCTGCCAGCCGCTTGTAGCTAAGTTTGTGTTCGAGCAGGCGCTTTTCATCGGTCACCCCCTCGAGCAGGGCGATCGAATTGCTCGGGAAGGATTTTGTGACCTGGGAATAAAATCCCGCTTCACCCACGTGCATCATCGGAATCAATTCGATCCTCCGCCCGTCGGCGCGGCTGTAACTCCGGGCCTGGAGGATGACGCCGCTCGGGCGGAGCCGCAGGAAGCCCGCGCTAAAATGGCTCGCGGCGAGCGCAAGGCAGACGGCGAGATACGCCAGCGTCAGCGGCGCCAGGAGGAGAAGGTTCGCCGCGATAAAACCGGCCAGATTCCTCCCGCTGAAACCGCGCTCGCCGATCTTTTCATTGGGCACCAGCGGCCAGCGGAGCGCAAGACGCCCCTGCGCCCGGAATAGGATTTCGAGCGCGAGGCTCAGTTGAACGAGTGAGAGCGCCCAGGCGGCGGCTTGGAGCCAGTTATAGGCGTAGATCGAGACCGGGATCGTGGCGAGCATCCCCGCGGGAAGGAAAAGTGTCGCGGGAACGAACCAGCGCTTCGGAATCATCGGCGTCAACGCCATGAGCACGTAAACCACGAGCGCGCCCAGGAAACAAAGAATCGCCAGCAACGCCCGCGGCAGCGACAGGAGGTGAACGTCCAGCGTCAGAATCAGACCGTCGTCCAGGACCGAAAACAGCGCGTCAGCCAGAAAGACCGCCATGAACAGGCTGAGCACGAGGGAGATAAATTGCTTCATGATGATAAGACACGGGCATTGTCGTTTGGCTCCGCCGGAAACGCAATTTCTTCCCGTGGCCCTCCCGCGTTCACCTCCGTCTTCGGCGGGGCTGGCCGCCGCGCCGTCAACGACTGAGGGTTGCTGGCGTTCCGTTCGATTCGTTCCGCCCGGTCGTGGCTCCGGCGCTCAAGTACGCCGCGCGTCCTCGTCCGAACGCCTTCGGCTATCCCACGTAGTAGGCCCGCACGATCAGGAACACGTTGATTAGAAGATAAGTCGAGACGAACCCCCAGAAGCCCACTTTATCAACCCGCTTCGCCGCCGCCTCCCGTTTTTGATCCACCAGCCGGCGGGAAAGCACCGCGATGACCGCGGCCAGCGCCACGTAGATCATCGCGACGTGATGGAGCTTGTCCACCAGCGTGACCATCTCGGTCCGGCCCAGCACGCTTTCCGCCCCTCGCAAATTAACCAGGATCGCGAAGAGCGCCGCGCCTAGGATCGACATTTTCGGACTCATCAGGCTCGGTTGAGTCGTTTCCAGGAAGAACGAGAGCACGGCCATCAGGACCGCGAAATAGACGCCGGCCGCCACCTTGAAAAAGCCCATGTAGCTGTTGCGCTTAATCTCCACCGACATCGTCACGCGCGAGAATTGGGAATGGGGCGACGCCGACTTCGGGTCGCCGAAATCGGTCTGATATTCGGACGGGCTTTCCGCGATGCTGAATTTCTTGATCTCCCAGCCGTCCAGGCGGATGTCCGGGTGGATGGACGATTTGTCCACGTCCGGCGCGAAGATCAGCGCGGAACGGTCGTCCTTGGAAGATTCGAAGGCAATTTTGAGCGTATGGCGGTCGAACGGAAAATTGTGCGTGTCCCATTGATGGCGAAAGACGCCGGTGGCCTTCTCGGCAAAGTAGATTCCATTGGTCGAGGCTTCGGCCTGCGCCAGGCTCAGCGTGACGGTTTTCGCGTTGACGAATTCGATCGACTTGAGAGGGCCTTCTTCCTTGCCCGGGGTGTTGCTCCACAGCCAGAGCTCGGCGGCGAAGGTTTTGTTGAGGAAATCCAGATCGCCGAGGAACAGCAGATAGCACCCGATTTTAGCCTGCAACGCTGGTTCGCTCGCCGGCGGTGGCGCCGGCTGGGTGGGCTGGCCTGACTCGGCCAATGCCCGCGATGCCGCGATTACGACGAGCAGCAGCGCCGCCCCCATCCCTACGATTCGCTTTATCCCGCATTTACCCGGCCCGTTCTGTTTCATCTTCGTAACAATCGCGTGCGACAACAACTCACCCGTTGAGAGCATAAAACACACGCCCTAGCGCGTGGCCCAACGCGAGCCGGATTCCGGGGGTCCTTTCTGGTTCGCCTGGTTTGCGACTTCCGCGCCCCGAAGATGCCCGCCTGCTCTGTCCATCCACAAGGTATCGCCTGCGATTGGAAAACTGAGTCTGGTTGCCGACTGAGGAGATTCATAACCCTTCCCCAGGTTCCTTTCAACTCAAAAAGGGGCGCCAGAGCGCGGAGATTGTCTTGTTTTATTCTGACGTCAGCCGCGCAAAAAAGGGCGGACGTCAGGCCCGCTCGCCGGGCGGCGGCGGTAGCGAGCCCGCGGGCGCCCCGCCCTGCGCTTGTAAACGCCGCGCCAATCTTCTAAGTTGAGCGCATGTTCGATTCACTGAGCAACAAGCTCCAGAATGTTTTCAAGAACCTCCGGGGTCTGGGCAAGATTTCGGAATCCAATATCAGCGACTCCTTGCGCGACGTGCGCCTGGCGCTGCTCGACGCCGACGTCAATTTCAAGGTCGCGCGCGATTTTATCGATGGCATCAAGCAGAAGGCGATTGGCCAGAAGGTTTTTCAGAGCATTCAACCGGGCCAGCAGGTCGTCAAAATCATCCATGATGAACTGGTGGGGCTGCTCGGCGCCGCGAACACGGGCCTGGACCTGACCGGCGAGCCGACCTGCCTGATGATGGTCGGCTTGCACGGCTCGGGCAAAACGACCACGAGCGGCAAGTTGGCGCGCCTGCTGCAGAAGCAGGGGCGGACGCCGCTGTTGGTCGCGGCTGACGTGTATCGGCCCGCCGCGATGGACCAATTGGAAACGCTCGGCCAGACCCTCCAGGTCCCGGTCTTCGTCCGCAAGGGCGAGACGGACGTGCAGAAGATCGCCCGCGAGGCCCTGGCCTTCGCCGCGGCCAACGGTTGCAACACGCTCATTTTCGATACCGCCGGGCGCCTGCAAATCGACGAGCCATTGGTGCAGGAATTAGTGCGCTTGCGCGACCTCGTCAAGCCGCGGGAAATCCTGCTCGTGCTCGACGCCGCCACCGGCCAGGAGGCGGTCAACGTCGCCACCCATTTTGACCGCGCGCTGAACATCACGGGCGCGGTCCTGACCAAACTCGACGGCGACGCGCGCGGCGGCGCCACGCTCAGCTTCAAGACGGTGACCGGCAAACCGATCAAGTTCATCGGCGTCGGCGAAAAACTGGAGGACCTGGAACCGTTTCACCCCGAGCGCATGGCCTCGCGCATTCTGGGCATGGGCGACGTCGTCAGCCTCGTCG
>CAZFVY010000107.1:0-24501 GCA_964522665.1 uncultured Verrucomicrobiota bacterium
ACCAATGCCTTATACAGACTGTCGGTAGAAAAGGCGAAACTTTCCGGAAGAACCGTATTTCGGTAGTACAGGGCGGCAAGTACCAGGCGCTTATCACCAGCCCGTACGGCAGCGTTACCAGCGCGGTCGCCACCCTAACCGTGGCGCTTCCGCCCTCCATCGTTAAACAGCCGTTCGATGTCGCCGTCGCCGTGGGTGGCTCCGCCTCGATAAGCGCCGGAGCGGCTGGAGCCCCGCCGTTGTTTTATTCCTGGTATTTCAACCGGACCAATCTGGTAACGGGCGGGACGGCTTCCACATTGACCCTCACCAATGTGAATCTCACCGAAGCCGGCGGTTATACCGTGGTCGTCACCAATGCCTTCGGGAGCATAACCAGTCGCGTTGCCAACCTCTCGGTTGGCTTTTCGCCAGTACTCATAAACCAGCCTGCCAGTCAAACCAATCCAGCGGGGGCGGGCACGACATTTAGCGTCTTGGCCTCCGGAACCGGCGCCTTTACCTACCAGTGGCAGTTGAACGGGACAAATCTGCCGAACAATATCATTTCCACCGTGGCTGGCAACGGGACTGCCCGCTACTCAGGCGACGGAGGTGAAGCGACGAACGCTAGCTTGTCCAACCCGACTGGTGTTTCCGTGGACCCGTCTGGGAACCTATTCATCGCGGATTCGAACAACAATCGCATTCGGAAAGTGGACAGCACGGGGATCATCACGAACGTGGCTGGCAACGGGAATGCGGCGTACTCCGGTGACGGTGGGGCGGCGACCAACGCCAGCTTGGACTTTCCTCTCAACGCGGCCCTGGATGCCTCCGGCAACCTTTTCGTCTCCGATTATCGCAACAACCGAATACGCAAAGTGGACACCAACGGAATCATAACCACAGCCGCCAGCGCCAGGCTGTCCGGTCCAAATAGTGTCGCGGTGGACGCATCTGGGACTATTTTCATCTCGGACTCATTCAATGAACGCGTCCTCGAATTGAATACCCGCGGCGTCATCACGGGCGTGCTTCCGACCAGCGGAGCAAACACAGTAGCGGTGGGTGCCAACGACAATCTCTTTGTCGCGGATGGACCTCATATTCTAGAACTAAGCATTAACGGGATTTCTACTACGGTTGCAGGCGATGGGTCGAGTGTCTATTCAGGCGATGGGGGCGCGGCTACAAACGCCGGGTTCGTGGACGCGCAAGCCGTTACAATCGACCCGCTCGGCAACCTGTTCATCGCGGACGTTGCCAACCATCGTGTACGCAAAGTGGACGTCAACGGAATCATCACGACTGTGGCTGGCAACGGCACATTCGGATTCGCAGGCGACGGTGGCGCAGCGACCAACGCCAGACTCTCCTACCCTTCTGGGGTGGCGGTGGATGCTTCTGGCAACCTGTTCATTGCTGATTCGGGAAACAACCGAATCCGCGAAATCCATTTTGGAGGACTTCCTGGCTTAACTCTTAAAAACATTTCCAACATTAATGCCGGGAAGTACCAAGTCATCGTCACCAGCCAGTACGGCAGTGTGACCAGCGCGGTCGCCACGTTAACACTGGGGTCGCCCAATCACAATTCTAGTACTAGAATGAGTGTCCCCGCCATTCTCGACAACAATTTAATCATCGGTTTTACAATGTTAAATGGATCTGACGCCTCGTTCACGCTCTTGCAATCCAGTCAGATTACAGGGCCATGGACCACGAATGCGGTAGCGATCTTCACCACGAATAGTCTATCTGGAGGCTATCAGTTCACTCTGCCGCTCCCCGTTTCCACCTGGTTTTACCGGGTGCAGTCGCCGTAGGTAAACTTGTCTAGCAGCGTGTTGAAATGATCCAAATTCGTGGATACCACGTTTGTAACCCATTGATTTGCGATGACATGTTATTGAACGGCGACCTAGATCAACAGGCTGCGAGCGGAACCTGAAAGCATCGAATTCTACTACGCGGATGAAAGGCGCCATGCGGCAAAGGGAACTAGGCTGGCTCGCCGCGGCGACATCAGATTTGATCGCCTTCGTGAAAGATCCGAAGCGGGCTTGGCCGGAGCGAAGGATGGCCTTAGAATTTTTGCGGAAGATCGATCCGGAGGCCGCTGAAGGGCGTTCGATGAAACTGAATCGAGATCGGGGATTCGGCCGGCCTGCCGCCCATCGCGCCCACCCGCATCGCGTCCGGTCGAAGCGCGCCCGCGCCGGGGTGGGAATTAAATCGGCGCGATTCGGCAAATAAAACTTTGGCATCCTCGATTGTGTGCTAGGTTCGGTGGAACGCCCCCTTCCGTCCCATCGTTCGGGTTCGTTCTGAATTGTCGCCAACGTTTCTGTGAATCAGCTATGAATTGTAAACTCGCCTTCTTTGGCGCCGCCACGCTGCTGCTCCTCGGCAATCTGGCCCGCGCGGACTACGTGCCCAATAACTTCTGGCCGAACCCGGCGTTCGAGACCGGCGCCAATTTGGATCAACCGACCGGCACGCCCACGAATTGGAGCCGCACCGGGAGTGATACGAACATTTGTCAGGTGAGCACGAACAACGCCGTCAGCTCGACGCACGCGCTGGCGGTCGTGGACGACGACGGGTCGGGTTACGGCGAATGGGATTCGGACTTGATCAGTCTGAGTGGCCACGCCAATCCCGGCGATGTCGTGACGCTGCAATGGTATGAGCTTTACAACGTGGTCGGCGGCGAGATGCGGCTGACGATTGGTTTTTTTGGCGCGAACGGGGCGTTGATCACGGAGACGCATTTTGTGACGACTGGCTCGAGCGCCGGGTGGCAGGGCACGGTGGACGCCTCGACGTTTACCATGCGCACGCAAAACCTCGCGGTTCCGGCGGGCGCGGTGAAGATGCGCGCGGCGTTGGTTTCCGGCGGTTCCGAGGCCACGACCGGGGTCATGGTCATCGATGATCTCTCCGTGCGGCCGCCGGCGACGCCGGTCGCGCTCGCGGGCAATTTCTGGTCCAACTCGGCGTTTGAGACCGGCTCGAATCTTGACCTCGCGACCGGCTCGCCGACCGGTTGGACCCGCAGCGGCAGCAAGACCAATATCTGCCAGGTCAGCACGAATAATTACGTCAGCAGCGGCCACGCGCTCGCGGTGATTGACACGACCGCGGCCGATTACGGCGAATGGGATTCGGACCTGGTCAGCTTGAGCGGACGCGCCAACCCGGGTGATGTCGTGACGGTGCAATGGTTCGAGCTTTACAGCATCACCAACGGCGAGATGCGCGTAACGATCGGGTTCTACGGCGCGGCCGGCGCGTTCGTCGCGGAAACGCATTTCGTCACGACGGGCCAAAGCCCCGGCTGGCAAGGCACGCTCGCGCGCTCGGGGTTCACCAAGCGCACGCAACAACTCGTCGTTCCGCCCGGCGCGGCCACGATGCGCGTGGCGTTGGTCTCGGGCGGTTCGGCCGCGACGACGGGCTTGATGTTGATCGACGATGTATCCGCGGCGCCGCCGCCGCCGCCGCCGCTCCTCGCCGGCAACTTCTGGCCGAACCCGACCTTCGAAGCAGGCTCGAATCTGAATCTGGTCAAAGGCACGCCGACGAATTGGGTCCGGGCCGGCAGCGACACGAATATCTGTCAGGTGAGTACCAATAATTACTCCAGCTCCAGTCATTCGCTGGCGCTCGTCGATGGGGATACGAACGGTTACGGCGAGTGGGACGCGGACGTCAGTCTGGCTGGCAACGTCAGCCCGGGCGACGCTTTGGACCTCCAATGGTTCGAACTCTATAACGTGACGAATGGCGTGATGCGCTTAACGGCGCTGTTTTTGAACTCGACGAACGGCGTCGTCGGTCAGAGCGATTTCGTCGTGACCGGCGCGAGCGCGGGTTGGCAGGGCGCGGTCGCGGGATCGGTCTTCGGCGTCGAGAAGCAACAATTGCTGGTGCCCGCGCACGCGGTGAAACTGCGGCTTTCCCTCGTTTCCGGCGGCGATGCGACGGCGGACGGCGTCATGCTCATCGACGATCTTTCCGTCGCGCGCCACGCGTTTCCGGCCACGGTGCAATCGTTCAATCTCTTTCCGAACCCGACCTTCGAGGACGGCGCGCAATTGGACAACGCCACGTTGGCTCTGCCGGCCGGCGGCTGGCAACGGGGCGGCAGTGACGCGTCCATCGACCAGGCGCTGACGAACAACGCGGTCAGCCCGAGTCATTCACTCGCTTTGGTGGACAATAACGACAGCGGCTACGGCGAATGGTACATGTTCCTGAACCTGCCCGGCTTCGCGACGAACGCCGGCGTCGTGGACATTCAATGGTTCGAGATTTACAACACGACCAATGGCGGGATGCGCCTCAGCTTTGCCTTCCTCGACGCCGCCAACAACACGCTGGCCTCCCAGGATTTCAACGTCACCGATGCCAGCCCCGGCTGGACTGGATCCGTGGACACGTCTCCTTTTGAGACGCGGTTCGAGCGCCTCGCCGTGCCGGCGGGCGTCGTGCAAATGCGCGTGAACTTCGCCTCGGGCGGCTCCGTCAACGTCACGGGCGTCATGGTGATCGACGACCTCTCGATGCGTCTCAGTCAACCGCTGTTCAGTCAAATCACGACCGGTTCCGATGGCGTGAATTTGACTTGGTACAGCCTGCCCGCCGCGACCTATACGGTGCAATCCACGGATAATCTCAGCGCCGCGACCATCTGGACCCCGCTGACGACCGGCCTCGGGTCCGGTGGCCTGACGACATCCTATCTCGATACCGCCGCACACCCCGGCGCCAAGACGTTTTACCGCGTCCTGCAGGAATAGCCGCGGGATTTCCTGTCTTCGCGACGACCCGAAACAGTTGCGTGGTCGGGACCGCGCGCTACGCCGTCCCCGCCGCGGAGCGGCCCAAAGACCGGGTGGGGCGAACGGTCTAATCCCAATTAAGCGTCATTTCCCGTCCCGGAAAGATCGACGCCACTAACGGACGCATTTTGCCGCTTCGGAAGTCGAGGGACCACCAGGAGCGCCCGGACGGGACGTCGCCAACGCCAACAGAATCAACGCTCCCGACCAGCCAATGGTGGCGCCGCACAAATACCGCAGGTGAAGCGTTTCGTAACGCATGTCGTCGATTACCTCCATCCGCTCCGGGTCCAATAGCGCGTCCATGCGCGGATGCAAATAGAACAACGAGGCTTGAGCCGCGACGCAGATCAGCCAGGCGCCGACGCTCACGCGAAATCGCCGGGGCCAACGCCGTTCGGACAGCGTCTCCGTCAGCGCGAGCGCCAGCGTGACGACGCCGAGCCAGTTTAATTTACGCGTGACGACTTGGGTGATAAACCCCTGGCGTACGTGACTGCGCAAGACCTGATGTCCGCTCGGGATGACGGCGAGGGCGTAGAAAGTGAACCCGCCCCACCAGGTGGCCATGATTAGCACGACGATGAGGCGGCGCAGGTAGTTGAGGAAGGCCATGAAGTGGCAGTTTCTGGGCTGATGTTTTGCCTCGGCTTCAGCCGCGCCGCGCGCGGCGACCGGATCTTCAGTGGAATTCCAGTACGATTGAACGAGTCCTCACGCAAAGATTGTCCAAGCGATCACGAGTGAAATCTACCGTGCCCGGGCGTCGGCGGGAAGCCCGTTCGGCGATGATCGAATACTGAGACGCCATCTCGGAAAATCCGCGGTCAGGGAGCCGCCGCAAGGCCTGAAGCTCGGCGGCGCCTGGCTGGGCGGAGTTCAAACCGGCGGTGTCCTAAAAAACTTTGTCTCCGTTTGCCGCGGGCGGACATATAACTAGTGAATGGACGAGATTGATGACGCGGAGTTGTTGGCGAAGTTCGCGCGGGGCGAATGCGAACGGTCGTTCGCCGCCCTCGTGGAGCGGCACATTCATTTGGTTCATTCCGTCGCGCTCCGCCACACGGCCAACCCCCATCACGCGGAGGAAATCACCCAGGCGGTCTTCGTCATTCTCGCGCGCAAGGCCCGCTCGCTCGGGCGCCGGACGGTCCTCTCGGGCTGGCTTTACCACGCGGCGCGATTGACGGCGGCGAACTTCCGCCGGGCCGAGTCACGCCGGGTTCGCCGCGAGCAGGAGGCTTTTATGCAATCGACTCTCGAGGCAAATCCGACGGACGCGATGTGGAGTGAACTGGCCCCGCTGCTCGATGACGCGATGGCGGGTTTGAGGACGTCCGAGCGCGACGCGGTGGTGATGCGTTATTTCGAGAGCAAATCGCTGCCGGAAGTGGCCGCGGCGCTCGGGGTCGCGGAGCGGGCCGCGCAGAAACGGGTCAGCCGCGCCCTGGAGAAGCTGCGGACCAGTTTCACCAAGCGCGGGGTCGCCTCGACCACGGTGACGATCGCCGGCGCGCTCGCGGCCAATTCGGTCCAAGCGGCGCCCGCCGCCCTGGCGCCGATGATTTCCACGATGGCCCTGCAAGGGTCAGCCATCGCGGGTTCAACCCTGACCCTGGTAAAAGGAACATTGCACATTATGAATTGGATCCAGACGAAAACCGCCGTGGCCGTGGCCGCGGGGACATTATTGGTGGCCGGCGCCAGCGTCGCCGTGTCACATAGCCGTCAAGCCGAAGCGCAACTAAACCAGGCCCAGGCGCTCCAAGCGAAACTCGAGGCCGAACGCGCCGCGGCCTCCAAAAACCTCACCGCCGATCCGAACATCGAAAAACTCGAGGCCGAGCTAAAGGCCCAGCGCGCAGGTGGCTCTCAAGCGCTTCCTTCCAAAGAGCAAGCCGAACGCGCCGCCGCCCTCGCCAACGGTCCCTCCAACCCCGACCTCCAAAAACTGGAAGCCGAGGAAAAAGCCCGGCGCCCCCAACAGCCTCAGCCCGCGGTGCAGTAGAATCGGTTTGGTCGCCGCCGCCGTTCGACGGCTGCCGCGATTGGATTGCTAATCGTAGAGCTACTCGTCGTAGCTCATTTCACCGGCGCTCAGGTCATTCGTGTCATGCCCTGGGCGTTCGCGTCGGCAGTTATGCCGGGGGTGCGGTGGCGTCAGTAAGAAGGGCGACGGTGCAAATGCATGACGGACGTTATGTAAATTGCGTCTGGGCGCAGGAGATAAACAATCGCGTAGGGAAATCGGTGAAGATTGAGTTTGCGATTCTCGCTCTGAAAAAAAAGGTGGCGTTTCCGGGGCATCTTCTAGGCGGCGAAGCGCGCGCGGAAAGCCATCCAGAAAATCCTCCCCGAGACCCAGCAGTCGTTCCTCATACCCAGCGTGCGGCGGCCTCCAACTCTTGTTCTGCCTCAGGACGGGAGTTTACCCGCATGAAGTTTGGCACGAATGTCTCGGACGGCTTCCGCTACCGGGCGGCCATGGACTTGGCCGGTTTCGATTTCGCGGGAGGGCCGCTCAAGGACCTCACGCCAGTTCGCTTCGGAGTCGGTGTCCACGGTCTCATCCAGACTGGCGATAAGTTGGTGGGCCAGCAGCGCCCGATCTTCCACCGGCAGAGCCAGCATCTCGGCGATTTTTTCAGCGGCTACGCTCATTCTGTGTACGTTAGAGTGAGTGGCGGTTCATTTCAATGCGGTTCAAATGCTTCTCCGGTTGTTTTCAACCGGTGGACTTTTAGCGCGTCGCCGCTGCCGCCGCGATTGGGCGAACGGGGATCGGGACGTTGGCGATTTCGATGTGGCCGGGGCTGTGGTGAAACCATTCCTCGGGGCGGTTGCGGCGGGATTCGATCAACTGTTGGAAGAGCGGGGTGTCGGTGCGGAGGACTTCGAGGGCGGTGCGGTCGGCGACGGGGACGTCGGCGGCCAGGCGCACGGACTTGATGGGGATGCGTTGCTCGGGTTGTTCGTAGAAGCCGAGGGCGCCCGTGCCACGTGGGAGGGAAGAGAGGCGTTCGACTCCCTGGACGACGCGTCCGAGCAGGGTGACGTTGCGATCGAGGTGGCGTGGGGCATGGCCGATGACGGCGTAGAGCTCGGTCCCGCCACCGCTATCGGCGGCGACGTCGCGCCCGGCGCCGACCATCCCGTAGGTGTGCAACAGCCACATCCTGCCGCCCTTGCGGTCGCGCGCCATCGGGAAGCCGCCGCTGAAGCCGACCTCGGGCGCGTAAACGTCGCCATCGGCCAACCGAGTAAAGGGCACAGCGGGATCGATGGCGCGGTCAAATTCGGGGGGTAGGGTCCGGCTGGCGTGCAGAATCTTCCGCGCGAGTTCGGGTTTTTCGCCGTTGGGGTCGCCCCACTGGGCCACGTAATTGTCCTGAACGCGCAGGATGGCCAGGCCGTCGAAATAATGTTCGCGAGCCAAAGCTTTGACGTTGGCGACGTGCCGCGGCGCGAAGTTCGGGGCGAGTTCGATCACGACGCGGCCGCTGGCGAGTTCGAGGTAGAGGGTGTTTTCCGGGTCGAGCGGGCGCCAATCACCCGGTTGCGAGGCCGCGAGAAGCTCGGCCATCGTGGGGTACGGTTTCTTGGGCGTCTCTGCGCCCATCGTCGTGGTGAGCAAAAAGAAGCCGAGTAGCAACCGAAGGAGAGGCCGACTATTCATGTGAGCGTTATCGCGAAATTCGGCGCGGAAATCAAACTTGGAAAGGGAGGAAACGGGCGGGAATCGGAGCTTCCGCCGGTTCTTGTCGTGTTACGCGTTTTGGATGACCGCGCTAGTTTAGTGTCTCATAAACAGCTGGTCATTCACGGCCAGGGGTTTTTGGCGCCGGCGAGGCGCGAGCGACGAGCCTATCCACGCGGATCTGTCAGGAGGGAGGAACGAAGCCGGAGCCAAAATGGATGGCCGCCCTTCGGGCTGAGGGCCTATTAGCTCGCGGCTTTGTCGCTCGTCGCTTACAGGTCCAAGTGGACTTGCGCGCGACTCGCTCCGCGCCGCGATCCAGAATTCCTCTCAGCGGCAACGTCCATGGTTTTTTAACGGACGGTCAGCGGGATTTTGGGGACGGAGTCGGCGCTGGAGCGGTCGGCTCGGTCTCCGATGGCAACCACGCCAGGAAACCGCACAGCGCCGCGGCGAGCAATATGGCCGCGAGGCTGATGTAAAGGCCCTTGTTCGTCGGCTCGAAACTGAAGAGAATCGTGTGTTCTCCCGGCGTGAGTTGGACGCCGCGCATGAGGTAGTTGCAACGCAGAATTTCCTGCGGTTTGCGGTCCACCCAGAGCTTCCAATTGGGGTCGTCCTTGTCGTTTAACAGCAGAACCGAGGGGACGGTGACTTGCGCCTGAAGCTCGACCCGTTTCGGCGCGTAATGGGTGATCGTGACCGAGCCTGGATTCAGGTTGGTCGCGGTCGCCGGAGAAGGGGGGGAAATCGACGCCTCAACCAGGACGGTCCGGGTCGGGTCGAAGAGCGGATCGACCCACGGATTTCGCGTGATTTCCTGCGGATAGGCGTCGGTCAGAAGGACCCAGTTCAACCGCGCCAGAAAGGCGCCGTCCACGTTCGGCGAGGCCAGCAGATTCGTCGCCATCGCCGAAAGCTTGACCCCGGCGAAGCGCGCGGACTCGTAGAGCGACGATGACCGGACCACGTGATTAAGGTCGGCCGCCAGAATCGCCGCCAACTCCGCCGGTGAAACGCTGGCCGGATTGAACAGTAACTTTTGCGTTGAGGCCGAGAGATTCGTGAGCAAGAACTGGGAGACGGCCGCCGGAGCCGCCCCCTGCGCAAGCTTGGCCGCCAACGCCGCCGGATTGAGAATATTGGTGGGCGCGATCAACGGCAGCGACAACGTTTGGAGGATCGCGTCGCGATCGGGAATCGTTTTCCAGTTGGCGTAAAGTCTGGCCCGGGGCAACGCGCCCGTAAACTCGAAGAGGGCGAAAGGACCGTTCGTCTCGGTTTGGACGGTAATCAGCCCGCCCGAACTGCCTTGCGTCAAATTGAAGTTGGTGAAGGTTCGGAACCGATGTTCCGCAGGGTCCAATTGTTGATTTAGCGGCGCGATATAGGGCGAGGCGCCGAGCAGAAAGCGGGTGTTGGTGAGCTGCCAGCGCCGGGTCTGAAGCTGCGGCAGCGCGAACGCGGACTCGAACTGGTTATAATCCTCGTGCGCCCGGGGCATTTGGATGATGTCCAGCGATTGGATGTTGTAAAACTGGAACCGATGCTGCAACCAATCGGGATTGAATAGCCCCGCATAGACTTGCTCATACTGATCGGGGAAAAGGAAACGTGGCATCGCGACGCGATGCTCGTAAGGTTTATCGCGCAGCAAATCGAGAATCGGATTGCTCGCGTACTCATCGTGCCAATTGTAATACTTGATCCACGGCGAATTCGCCCGGCCCAGATCGACCACCAGGATCAACCCCATGATGATGCCGGCCCATTTGGCGCGCGGCCCCGCCAAGGCGCCGCTGAGGGCCACCGTCAAGGCGCCAATACTCAGGCTCAGAAAAAGGGCGAACCATCCGACCTCGATGACGCTGAAGCGCGAGATCGCCTGCACCACCAAATCCGACTGCTCGGCCGTGTAAGGGCCGGTGCCCGGGCCGAAGCCCATCACCCGCAGATAGTTCATCAGATCGGAGCGGGACGACGCGTAAAGCAGCCACCCGAGCAGCGTAAACGCGACGGCGGAAATCGCGCCAATCGTCCATTTCTTGTCGAACGCCGGCCCATTCGCCCACCACGACTTGAGTTGCTCGAAGAGTGAAATCACCCGGGCGCCGGGCCGCTCGATGTAGCGCCGGTTCAAGCCCTGCAACGCGTAGCCGAACACGATCAAGAGGCAAAGGTGAAACGGATGCATGAACTTGATCGGGTTTCGAATCGTCGAAAAATAGGGCAACGCGTAAATCAACCGGTAAAACGGCGCGTGCCGGCCAAACGCGAACAGTAGCGAGAGCACGGCCATGCCGCTCCAGAACCAGATCCGGCGCCGCTCGGGCAGGGTGAAAACATTGTTCGCCTTGCGCGTCGTTTGGATCACGCCCCAAAGCGCGAGCACGACGACGAGCGTCCCGGCGTATTCGCCCGAGCCGGAATGCCGAGGGTAGCCGTTATGGGTCTGCTCCCAACCCGGCTCGCGCCCGACCCCGCCCCAATACTGTCCGCCATCCGGCGTGTCCATGCGATAGCCGAACAACCCAGGAATGATGACCCGCAAGGTTTCTACTTTGGTCAGGCTCCATTGCGTGGCCCGATCCCATTGGGCGCTTTTCGTCTCCTGGTCCTGTTTCGCGCCCGAAACGCCTTGGATTTGGGTCTGAATGAGCGTGATCAACGCGGCCGCCGCCATGAACGCCGAGAACGCGGCCACGACCGACACGCCCAACGTGCCTTTGAGAATCCGTTTCGGCCACGCTTCCTCCGCGATGCAAGCCTCGAAAACGACATACGCCGCGACCAGCAGCGAGAAGATCGCGCCAATGTCATACCCTTCCATGATCGAGACGCCCAGGGCCAGCCCCGCCAGCATGTAGCGCGCCCATCTGGCCCGAACCTGCCCGCGCGGTAACGCCGTCAGGCATAGTAACACCGCCGTCAGCGTCAGCGCGCGCGAGGCTAAACCCCAACAGGAGTTGGAGAACACGTTCATGTTCAGCGCCGAGGCCAGCGCCCCCAGGACGCAGACGCGGGGGTGAAAGCCAAGCCGGCGGAAGAACAGCCACGTCGTCCACCCGAGCACAAAGAGCGCGATCGGGACGTAGAACTTCGCGTAGTTGATCGCGCCGATGATCGTGAGCAAACCGTACGTAATATCTGGGACCGCGCTACCTTGGTGCTCGCCGACCCAGTTTAAGTCTTGCCACGCGCCCGTGAAAATTTCCGGCACGGAGGCCGACGCGGCCTGATTCGCGCCGAGGGGTCCATCGTTCGAGAAGAGAGCTTGGCCCGGCTCGAAGCTCCGCCAGAACGTCAGCCCAATGACGACCGCGAGAATCACCACGGCCCAAAGCGCGGCGCGGGCGGGCGCCGCGGTGGCCGCGGCGGAAGGTGGGGTTTCGGCGGGCATACCGGCCACTATGCGGCAGGCCCGACCGGCAGGCGGGTCAACACCGTGAAGCCGTTGCAATTGGCGTTGTGACGAATCAACCACCCGTTCACGAAATCAACGAAATCCTCCGTCTCGTTGAATTGTTTGCCAAAATACTTCTCGATTGCCGCGATCACGCCGCGGTTCTTCCAACCGAGGCCGAAGGAGCCGTCCTTACGCCAGAAAATCTCCTTTTGATTCGTGTCATGGAAGATCACTTTGCCCCGCGGGGAAACCAGCGGAAACCAGTGCTCGATCTCCTGCACGGTGTGCTCAAAAAGATGGCTCGTGTCGATGAAAAGCAGATCGATTGGCAACGGCAGTTGACGCTCTTTGCACCAATCCGGGAATTTCTCTGAAAAGGTGATGTCATCGCTCTGGACAAAGATCCAGTTCGGGTTCGAGCTAACCTTGGAGCAGTCGTCAATATCGACGCTGACGATGCGCGACCCGCATAGTTTCGCGACTCGTTCCAAGACGAAGGTACTCTCCCCGGTGCGCACGCCCAGCTCAACGATGAATCGCGGCTGCGACGCCATCGCCTCGGCAAACAAAATCGACAGATGATCGCTTATATCGGTGCGCGTGCGGGCGCGCTGAACGATCTCTTCGAGTTCCTTGAGCGAGGACGGATGCGGCGACGCGGGTCGGATCAGGTCCACTACCGTATTTTGGGCCTGCACCGCTTTGGCGGCGAGCACGCTGAGCAGGGAGGGAGGGTTGGCGTTTGACATGGCGGTGAAAAGTGGGCGTGGGCGCGAGGACGGCAAGGTTCAGCGCGGTTCGGACGCCGCGGTCGGTGGCTCGCGATCGACGTACTCGCTCAGCCTCCCCGTGAAGGTTTTCAAGAAATAGTCCAATTTAGGCGTTCGCATTACTTTGCCAAAGATTTCCTGGTCGCTGACGACGCGAATCTGTCGAATCATCCTCCTTTGCGCCCGAATCTTTTTCAAGTCTTTTGCGCAACGGAGCAATGCGCGCCCGTGGGCGCGGCAGGTGGCCCATTTTCCCAACAAACCGGCCAAGACCATGCTTGCCACGAAAATCGCGAAGTACGGCGGCAAAATCGTCAGGCGCGACGTGAGCGACAGGTTCGCGAGCAGAGTAAACGTTTGATTACCCAGGAACTGCTCGAGCGGATAACTCGATTTCTGGGTTCGCTCCACGGTGCCGCCCTGCAGGTGTTGAATGACCGAGCGATGGACGAAATGGGTTTCGTGTCCGGCCAGCCAGACGCGATGGCAAAAATCGGTTTCTTCGTAATAGCAGAAGAAATCCTCGTTGAAAAGATACCCGCCCACCTTGGGAATCAAACTGGGGCGAATCATCATGCACGCCCCTTTGGCCGTGAAGACCGGGTAGTCATGATGATATTTTGGGGCGTCCGGCTTCCAGTAGCCGTAATGATAGAGAAACCCGAACCGGGTCAGAAACGAGCCGCACACATCCAGCACGTCGTGATGCCGACTCAGCAGCATCTTCCCCTGCGCGACCCCGACGCGGGGATTTTGGTTCATATACTCGACCAGCGGCTCCAAAAAATCCGGCCGGACGATCGTGTCGCTATTGAGCAAGAGGACGTAATCCCCGACGCAATGGGGCAACCCAAGGTTATTTCCGCCCGCGAAACCAAGATTGCGGTCGCTGCGGATCACTTTGACGCCTGGGAACGCCGTCACGACCTTCAGCGAGTCATCGGTCGAGCCATTGTCCACGAGCAAAACCTCGCGCCGCGCGTAAGTCACAGCCGCGAGCGAGCCAAGACAATCCCGCAGGAGACTCGCGCCGTTGTAATTGACGATCAGGATCGAGACCAGCGGCCCGGACGGGTCACTCATGCGTTTTGCCTCGACTAGCCGGGATTACCGTCAGCGCCGCCGCCGTCAAGGTCGATAAGGATGTCGCGCGGCTCGGCGCCCTTGCTGGGGCCGACAATTCCGCGGTTTTCCAATTCATCCATGATCCGGGCGGCGCGGGTGTAACCCAGGCGGAGCCGGCGTTGCATTAATGACACGCTGGCCTTCTGCTCGCTGCGAATGACTTCGATGCACTGCTGGATCAGGTCTTCGTCCTCATCGTTCCCATCGTCCTCCTTCTCAAGCTGGCTAACCGGCTTGGAAAGCTGCTTGTGGATTTCGACCTCGTAGCTCGGCTTGCCTTGCTTGGCGATGAATTCGACGATCTCCTGAATTTCCTGGTCGGTGATCAGCACGCCTTGGGCGCGAATCAGCTTCGCCGAACCCGGCGGCAGGTAGAGCATGTCGCCCTTGCCAAGCAGCTTGTCCGCGCCCATCGCGTCCAGAATCGTCCGCGAATCCACCTTCGCCGCGACTTGGAACGCGATGCGGGCGGGGATGTTCGCCTTAATGACGCCGGTGATGACATCGACGCTCGGGCGTTGCGTCGCCACGATGCAGTGGATGCCGGCCGCGCGCGCCATTTGGGTGATGCGCGCAATCGCCATTTCGACATCGGCCGGGGCGACGAGCATCAGGTCCGCCAATTCATCGATGATCACGACGATGTAGCTGAGCTTGTCCGGGATGACCATGTCCTCCTCGCGCGGCACGACGATTTCCTCGTCGAGTTCCACGGCGAAACCTTCGGAGTTCGCCTCGATCTTTTCCTTGCGGGCCATCAACGGCAGTTCCGGTTCGGGCGTCGGCAACGGCTTATTGCGGGGGCGTTCGTTGAACGAACGGATATTGCGCACGCCGACGCGGGCGAAAATCTGGTAGCGCTTCTCCATTTCGTTGACGACCCAGCGCAACGCCAGGATCACCTTTTTCGGATCGTTCACCACCGGGACGACGAGGTGAGGCAGTGAATTGTACTGCTGCAGTTCCACCACTTTAGGGTCGATCATGACGAACCGCAGCTCGTCCGGCGAAAACTTGTAAAGGAGCGAGGTGACGATCGCGTTGATGCAGACCGATTTGCCGGAGCCGGTGCTGCCCGCGATCAGCAAGTGCGGCATTTCCGCCAGGTCGGCGACGATCGGGTGGCCGTAAACGTCCTTGCCCAGCGCCAAGGGGATTCGGCATTTTGTTTTTTGCCATTCGTCCGACTCGAGCAGGTCGCGCATGATGACCTTGGTCTTGACGAGGTTCGGCACCTCGATGCCGACCGAGCTTTTGCCCGGCACCGGGATGAGAATGTTGATCCGCTCGGCCTTCAATGCCGCGGCCAGGTTATTGTTGAGCGAATTGATTTTCTCGAGTTTGACTCCCGGAGCGGGATGCAATTCGTAACGAGTGATGGTCGGGCCTTTGGTGATGTCCCCCAGCGACACGTCGATATCGAACTGCGCGAGCGTGTTCTTTATCAACTGGGCGTTGGCCACCAACTCCTCTTTCGACTCGGTCGGTTTGAGCGTCAGATCGGGATATTGCAGAAAATCAAACGACGGCAACTGATAATTCCCGATCATCGGCGTCGCGGCCACGGCGATTGGCTTGGGTTTGCGTGCCGCCAGCTTCGGGCGCCCGAAATTGTTCGACGCGGGCGCGGCTGGCGGCGCGGGCGCCGGTTCCGCCGCGGCTGGCGGATCATCGTCCGTGTTCGGGGTGGACGGCGTGGACTCCGGCGCGACCGCTTCGACCGGCTTCGCCTCGGAGGCCTTGGGCGACCGCCCGAGAACCTCCCCGGTCGTCGCCGCCGCGAGTTCACGCGCGGAGATCACTTCCCCTTCCACACCCGGGGTCTCCGGTCGCGCTTCCAGCTCCGGCCCGGGCTTGGGTTTGACGCGCGCGGGCCGCGGACCGGATTCCGGGGAGCGCGACCCGGGCACGCTCAAGTCGCGGACGGTCGGCTCGGGAACCGGCTTCAAGTCCGCGCCCAAACCCGAGTTCTGCGACTCTTCCTGCAATTTCGCCGCCTGCTTCTCCAACTCACGCGCGCGGCGCTCCAGCGCTTTTTCCTCAGCCGGCGCTTCACCCGCGGCGGCGGCCCGCTCCGGCCAAAGCGCGCGCAGCCACTCGCCGACATGAAAATTGGTGAGGTAGTAGAGGCTGATGAGGTAGAGTCCCGCGAAGATGATCGTGGCGCCCACGCGGCCAAGGTAATGACCGAACGCAAAGTTGTTGAGCGAAAGCCCAAGCAACCCCCCGGCGCTGCCGGACTCGAGGTTCACCCGCCATTGGCTGAAGAACGGCTCCGCGCGGTATAGGTCCAACATGCCGACGCACGCGATCAAAAAGACAATCGCCCAAGGCCAGCAACGGCGCAGATACCCCAGCGCCGGGAAAAAATAGGCCAAGCCGATCCCCACCAATACCAGCGGGGAAAAGTAGGCGGCCGCGCCCAGGAAAAAAAACATGCCGTACGCCAGGTGCGCGCCGACCGGACCGATCCAGTTATGCAACGGTTGGTTCGGCGGGACGTGGTTGAACGCCAGATCATTGCGATCGTAGGAAAACAAAGCCACCAGAACCAGCAGGGAAGCCATGGCCAGCACGATGCCGACAATGTCTCCAAAGCCGCGCGGGGCAGCCTCCGGCGATTCTTTTTTAGCCATCGCCCAAGCGTACGAGTCGCGGATTCAGTTTCAACCTTAAAACGGTCGCCGGATCGCGCGCATTGCAAATAACGGCGCTAGCTCGCAGTTTGCGAGGAGCCACGGATTTGGCCCTGCGCGTCAACCGCCGCCCAGCTCACTCGGATCATCCGATGGACGGACCCTATTGGTAGGTCAGGACGACCGCGCTGGCTGTCACCGTAATTCCCGAGACTCGCGACTGGCTGCACCCCCGGACGCGATAAAACTGGGCCGCTTCGCCCAGCGGCACGGTGATTTGCCGGTGGGAAGGGTCGTACGTCGCGTTGACCACGTCGGCAAAAGGCCCGGTCGGCGCCGGCGCCGCTTGAAGCGTCGGCAGCGGTTCCGCGGCGGGAGCGACCGAAATGACGCTGTTGATCCAACTTAACCGTTCCGACACTCGCGTAGCGTAAAAGTTCGCCGGCTGGGCAGCGAAAGCCTCTTCCGGGACGGGTGTCCAATTTTGATTCGCATCTTGGACATAGAGACCACCCTCATCATAAATCGCAGCCATAAAACCCGCGCCGACGGTATTAGTATTGAACGGCCCATCGACCCCGTAATTGATCCCCGCCAGCTTCCAGGTCGAGCCGTCCTGCAAGTACACCGCCCCGCCCGAATCCCCGAGAGAAAACGTCGCCTCGTTGCTCGCGTTATTCCCGTTGAACGCCGCCGCCAGGAGTGGGCCGTTGAGCGGAAGATTGGCCGGTACTATACCGGAAACGGTGTTCTGTCCCCACCGTTGCACCCCGTCATAAGGCCCCCAAAACCATCCCTTTTGCGCCGTTCCGAAGACCCCGGACACGATGACCGGATCGCCCCGTTGGGTACCGCGCCCGATGACGACGAGGCCCTTGCCAGATTCGTCACTTCCCGAGTAGAGCGGGGCGGCGACCGGCAACGCCTCACAAACCCGCCACACCCTCAAATCACTTCCCGGATCGTCGAAGTACGCGGTCGTCGTGTAAGAACCGCCACCGAAAAAGAATAGCTGTCCCACCGCGCCGCCGATGTGGCGCGCCGAGAGGAAATAATGCGGCGCAATCGCGGTGCCACTGTAGCCCCCCCAAAATCCCTCATACTGCCATCCGCTATCGGCCAGCGCCCCAGTCGGCGCCGTCGTATTATAGTTCGTATCTCCGGTGGCCCAAAACAGCACCGCGCGGGCGCTCGATAAACCAGCGCCGGACCACAGCCACAAACCCAAACCAAACGCCATCCCCCGCGAAAGGGAACCGACGAGGTTACCGCCTAAAGTTTTCATCGGACGCGCACGATACATAGCTCCGAAACGCACGCCCGCCGCCAACCTGGCTGTTCAATCAACCCGCTTGCGGAAACCCGGTCGCCATTTCGATTGGAATATACAGCAGCAAGGGCGCCATTCCCGGAGAAAGCTCCGTTGACCCGGACAAATTGCGCGCGGGCGCGCCTGCGCTAGTACCTGCGGTGAAGGACGCGCCGAAGCGAAAACGACCCCAACGAGTCTTTTCGGCCGGCCCACTCGGCGCCGGCCAAAAAAGAAACGGAGGCGGATCTAAGGGTGTGGGATCAACCACCGGCAGCGAGACCGTGCGGTCTCGCGTTCAGCCGGCGGTTGAGGGGCAGAAACGGCCTATTTCAAGTGGCCGGAGACCAGCTTGGTCATCTCGAACATGCTGACTTGCTTCTTGCCGTTGAAGACGGCCTTGAGCTTGTCGTCAGCGTTAATCAGGGTCTTTTTCTTGGCGTCCTGGAGACCATGCTTGCGGATGTACTCCCAGAGCTTCTTGGTCAACTCCGTGCGCGGAAGGGGGTTGGCCCCGACGACTGCAGACAAGTGCGCGTCAGGCGTCACGGGCTTCATGAAAGCCGCGTTGGGTTTTCTCTTGGCGGGTTTTGCGGGTTTAGCAGGTTTAGTAGATTTAGCCATCCCGGATTTGTAATGCATCCGAGGGCCGGAAGCAACGCAAAAAACAGCGAGATAAAAAGCCCTAGAACTTCCAGTTGAGGTCGAGCATGAAATGCCCGGCGCTCGAAGGCGCATTGGGAACGTTCACGATCAGATCGTTGAGGTAATAGGTCAGCGTGAAGTTGAGGAAATCGGTGAAAGAATAAGCCGCTTGCACCAGATGGCCCTTGACGTTCGTGCCGCCGAACCAGCCGTTGGCTTTTCCCGTCCCGACCAATTGCGGGTTGCCGGTAGCGTAGAACGCGCCGTTGTCGTCGTCCTCAAGGGCGTCGAACCAGGCGTCCGCTTCCAGGCGCTGATAGCGGTAGTTGATTTCCCAGGCGCCTTTCTTTCCCGCTTTGCCAATTGTCGCCCCGGCTCGATAGGCCCGATTTTTCGCTGGCGCCCCCGGGTTGTCCATGTACTCGCCCGTGACCTTGAGCGGAAACTCGCCGGGATAGCACGGCGCGCTCGCCAGCTTGTAGATCGCGGCGGCCGAGCCGACGATTGGATTAAAGTTGTACTTGAGCGCGTCCGTGACGGGGTCACGAGTGTTGCCCGAGTTATAGAAAGGCTGAACGTTCGCGCGCAGAGCGTCCTTGTGCGCGATGTCGAACGCCGCGACGCCCACCGTCGTTTCAAACTGCGGAACCCACTTCGATTCCAGCAGGAGCTGCGAGCCGTAGAGATACGGATCGTGACCGGCGCTAATCGGGCTGACCCCGGCGCCGCCGCCCGCGGTCTGATTGATTTCGTCCAACGCGAAGAAGGCGTTGTTCAGTTTGAGCGTATGCTGGGAATTCAACGCGTGAGTCAATTGGATCGCGGCGCCCTCGGGGTCGATGTCGTAGTCGTAAATCATGTTCGAGAGCGCGAACGGGTTGTCCATCTTCCCGACGGTGGCGCTCACGGTCAATTCCGTCGTTTTAATCGCGGTCCACCGGGCGTACGCGGCGTCGATCCAAATGAATTTGCGCGTCTCAAGCGAGTTGAAGTCTTGATTGGCGGTAATTGGCTGCCCGCCGACCAACGTTCCGCCCGGGTTGGTTTGCGGGTTGCCCGACGCCAGGCGGACCCCAATCTCGAAATTATCCTGCAGCGAGACCACCGCGCCCAGACGGAGACGGTAGCGGTAACGGTCGCGCGCATGATAATCCGCGTCCTGCGCGTTGTTCTCTTCAAATCGCGCCCGAAAATCGCTGTTCATCTTCACCCCGCTGACCCAATCCGGGAGGCTGGACTTCGGCACGCTGGCGGCGCTCGAATCGTGGGTCGCTTCGACGCGCAAATCCCCGGCCTCCTTGGTGGTCAAGATACCCTTCTCAACCAATTTGTTGATCAAGGCGTCGGCCGTTTGCGCTCCCGCCGTAGCGCACATTCCGGCGCCGAGGAGCAGGCCGCTGGCCACTCGAAAAAACTGAGGTTTGGATTTCATAGAAATGTGAAGACGATCGTGCTTTGCTCGCAGTTTGGGTTGCTGCGCCCTAGATTTGGTCACTGACCGAAGAGTGTCAATGTTAAATCTACGTTACAATTAGAGCAGGTCCTGATTTTGGCTCAGAAAATGTCTCCAGCGTGAATTGCTTCCAAACGCCCACCACCGCCGATTGACCCCGCTCCAGGGTGCGGTAACGGAGGGAAAGGGAACCTCCAGAATCTAGAACTGATTCTGAGCCAGTGGTTTCCGTCGCGACGCCGCCGAAAAGCGCGCCCCCGCAACGCCGCGCTCAGCCCGCCGCCTCCGCTCGGCGGTTGAACGCCACCGCGTCCGTGTAGCGAATGCCGGCGCCGCCAAATATATCGAGCGCCGACCCAATCGTGAGATCGACGCGTCCCTGACTCAAGCGGGTAACGGCTTCGAGGTCGGCCAGCGCGCGGGCGCCGCCGGCGTACGTGGTTGGAATGGGCGACCAGGCTCCGAGCTTTTCCACCAACTCGGCGTCAATCCCCCGACAGAGTCCCTCGACGTCCACCGCGTGCACGAGGAATTCCGCGCACGAAGCGGCGAGTTCGGTCAGCACGGCGGGACTGATCACCAGTTCCGTGAATTTTTGCCAGCGATCGGTCACCACGAAATAGTCGCCGTCACGCCGCCGACAACTCAAGTCGAGCGTCAATCGTTCCCTGCCCACGGCGTGCAGCATTTCCCGCAGCCGTTCCGCGTCCAGGCGACCGTCGCGAAATACCCATGACGTCACGATGACGTGCGACGCGCCCGCGTCCAGGAAACCGGTCGCGTTGCCGGCGTGAATGCCGCCGCCAACCTGTAATCCGCCCGGATACGCCGCCAACGCTTCGCGGGCGGCCGACTCGTTGCCAGGCCCGAGCATGATGACATGCCCGCCCGGCAGCGCGTCCCGCCGGTAAAGCTCCGCGTACCACGCGCTGGGACGCTCCGAAACAAAGTTGGTGCGCAACTGACCGGGCGCGTCCGTCAGCGTGCCGCCGACGATTTGTTTCACTTTGCCGTCGTGGAGGTCAATGCAGGGTCGAAACATGGAGTAAAGTTGGGCCTCAGCGCGGCCGCGCAAACGCGCCCGCGGGCGCCGAGGTTGCCTTGAATTGCGCCCTCACGGCGACGGACGGATTGGTCCGCTTGTCGCGATCGGCCCCGGCGTCGTCGGCTTCTCCGTCCGTACGCCGGTAATGATCCGCGCGCCTCGCTTGTACGCGACGTACGAATAGGACCATTGCAACAGCACGGCGACGCGATTGCGGAACCCGATGAGGAAAATCAAGTGGACGAACAGCCACGCGAGCCACGCGAACCAACCGGAGAATTCCCAGCCGCCGATTTTCGCCACCGCCGACGAGCGCCCGATCGTCGCCATCGTCCCTTTGTCCCAATACCTAAACGCCGGGCGCGGCGCGCTCCGCAATTCAGGCGCGGACAATTCCTCGCCGAGCAAACGCGCCACGTGCCTGGCCATCTGCATCGCCGCCGGCGAGATCCCGGGGACCGGGTTGCCCTCCGCGTCGAAGACCAAAGCCAAGTCGCCGATGGCAAATACCTCGGGCCGGCCGGGCAGGCTGAGGTCCGGTTCAACTTTGACCCGTCCCGCGCGATCCAGCGGGACACCGAGCCTGGCCGTCAAGGGACTGGCCGCGACGCCGGCCGCCCAAATGATCGTTGCCGCCTCGATCGTTGCTCCGTTTAGCTCGACCCGTCGCGGTCCGATCGCCTTTACCATCGTCCCGACGCGAACCTCGACGCCGAGCGCTTCGAGTTGGCGCTGCGCCTGTTCGGACAACTCGGGCGGCAAATGCGCCAGCACACGCGGGCCGCCCTCGATCAGCAGGACGCGGGCCTTGGTTGGATCAATCCGCCGAAAATCACGGTTGAGCACGTGGCGGGTTAGCTCGGCGAACGCCCCGGCCAATTCGACGCCCGTCGGTCCGCCACCCACCACGACCAGGGTAAGCAACCGTTCCCGCTCCGTCGCGTCCGGCTCCGTCTCGGCCCGCTCGAAGGCCAGCAGGACTTGGCGTCGGATCCGCACCGCTTCATCGAGCGATTTCAGCCCCGGCGCAAACGCCTCCCATTCCGGGTGGCCGAAGTAACTCGTCACGCCGCCCATCGCGAGGATCAGGTAGTCATAGCCCAACTCGCCCCGGTCGAGCGCCACCTTTTTCTCGGCCAATTTGAAATCCACCACGTTCTCCATCAACACGGTCACGTTCGGCTTGGCGGAGAGGATGGAGCGGATTGGTTGCGCGATTTCCGGCGCGGAAAGACCCGCGGTGGCGACCTGATAGAGCAGCGGTTGGAACAGGTGGTGATTCTGTCGATCCACCAGCGTGACGCGAACAGAAGGGTGATCGAAGGCCTGGCAAAAGGTCAATCCGCCGAAACCGGCGCCCACGACGACCACGTGAATGGGTCGGCTCGCCATCGCCTGACTCGAAAGGGTATCGTTTGTCATCGTCCGCGTTCCTTCGTCCGGGAACATGGTCAATTCTCGACGGGAAAGCAAACGCGGAAGCTCACCCATCCCGGTGTGATCGCCTCCCTTTCAGGCGGCGATTGGGAGTCCAATAGTTTCAGAGAAACCCGGCCCTACCGCCCGGAGTTCGCCGATTTTCGAACCGAGACGGAGCGGCCAGGAAAGGGCGTCAGACGACCGCCGGAACGCTCGCTGGAACAATCCCCGATCGGAGCGGCGCGCCAAACGCGTTAGAATACCACCCGCACTAACGGATTAATCGGAGTCGAATTATTGATGTTCAGAATCTTGTTGTGCCACGCGATCGTCAATTCGCGGCCCTTGGCCATGAGCAGCATCCCGCTGGCGTTGACGATATCCTGCGCCAGCATCATGCCCGGCTTGAGGTTGATCAAGAGAATCTCGCGCGCGCCGTGCGGCAACGTAGTCGCTGGAACGGCCGCCTCGAGCGCTTCAACGGCGTGCGGGTCGAAGGTTTTTTCGGCCAACGCGGCCACCTGCTTGAGCGCTTCCGGGCCGACTTCATCGCCACTGCAATAGGCCAGCACGGGCGCCAGCAGCCGCGCCAATAAGGGTATCATCTCCCCCTGCAAGCCGCTGGGATAGCCACTGCCATCCCAGTTCTCCTGATGGGCCTTGATGATTTCGCAGGCGGGTTGGAAGACCGGATACGAATCCAGCATTTGCACGGCTTGCTCGGGGTGACGCTTAATCGAAACGATCTCCTCCGGCGTGCACTTGGCAGGGTCTCGCAACCAACGCCGCACGATGCCGCGCTCGACATCGACCAATGAAATATCATGCAGCGCCGCCGCCCAAAGCAGATCCCGCGTGTCTTCCAACGAGAGATGTTCGTTCCTGGCGATCGTCTTGCACAGCGCGACAGCCCGGTTGGCGTTGTGCTGCAAGTTCGGATGGAAGGTTCCCAACATCTTGAGGAATACATCCACCGCCGCCTCCGCGTTCTGGGCGGTGACCAGGCTGGGAGGTTTGGCCGGTGCACCCGGCTCGCCCGACTCAGTCGCGATTTCACCTTCCGCGAGCGCGCCCGCCGCCTCGCCGGCGTCACCGGCCGCTGCCGCCGCCGGGACCGCGGCGACCAGGACTTGGCTGGCGGCGCTCCGCAGGATCGACAAGAGTTCTTCGCGCAGCCAGGGCTTGATCACGAAACGGTAGATCGTCCCGACGCGCAAGGCCTCGACCAGTTCCGGAAGCGTCAAGCTGGTGGTCGTCAATACCCGGATCGTTCCCGGGCTGATCTCCTGAATCCGCGCCAGTAGTTCCAACCCGCTCGTGCCGGGCATTTCCTGGTCCGCCAGCGCAATCGTGAACGCCTCGCGTTGCGCCAATTCCAGCGCCTCGTGCGGCGTGGCGACCGCGGTGACGTGGAATCCATCCGCGTGGAGTTGCTCCTGAATCGCGGAATGGACGACCGGATCGTCATCCACGACCAGAACTCGAATCACGTCGCCGTTATTGCCTGTCAATTGATCGCCCATAGATCACCCAAAATTTGAATTTAAATCCGGCGCATAATCCTCGGCCTATCCGCGCAAAGTCAAGCAATACCCAAAACCCTCGATCAGATTTCAAACCGTGCCACTACCTGCCGCGCCCACAACGATTCGCTACCGCTTCGCTCCTCGAGTTCCCGAAGCGCCGGACCGGCCGCGCGAAAGTCGAGCTTCCCATCACCCGGCTTGGACTCCGCCGGCCGCGCCGCCAACCTATAACGCCGCGGCGACCAAATCACCGATCTCGGAGGTCGTGTAACCCATTTTTCCGGCGGCCAGGTTTTTGATCTTTTCCCGGGTCACCTTGATTACGGCGGTCTCGATCGCCTTCGCCGCGTCGGCTTCGCCGAGGAAGTCGAGCATCATTTGCCCCGCGCAAATCGCCGCCAGCGGATTGATCACCCCCAGCCCAGTGTATTTCGGAGCGCTGCCGCCAATCGGCTCGAACATGCTGGCGCCGTTCGGGTTGATGTTGCCTCCGGCCGCGATTCCCATCCCGCCCTGAATCATGGCGCCCAAGTCGGTGATGATGTCCCCAAACATGTTGTCGGTCACGATGACGTCGAACCATTCCGGATTCTTCACGAACCACATCGTGGTCGCATCGACGTGCGCGTAGTCGCGCTTGA
>CAZFVY010000108.1:0-23992 GCA_964522665.1 uncultured Verrucomicrobiota bacterium
GGGGCGCATTCTTGGCTTGATCGTGCCGCGGCGAGAAAAGCTGCCACTCAACGCGTTCACTGGCCACGCAATTGACTATGCAGCAAAGTTTTATCGCTTAAGTAAGCGCCATTCTCCCGCAGGGACGGCTGAGATCGAGAGGTTAAAACCGCAGCCGTCTGCGGATACTTGGGGTATCTAACGCGGCAGGAGTGCAATCTCAGCCGTCCCTCTCGGGACTTTTGCCTAATCCGCCTTTAACTCGGCGTTGAAACGCCGAGCTACTCTCGGTCGTCCCTCTCGGGACCGGTCGTCTCTCCGGGCGAGTAAGCTTCAAGGCCGCGATTCCCGCGGAAGAATACCGTCTCGCGCGCGTCGCAAAGGGCGCAGCTCATTTTTTTGACCAGTCGATAGTTTGGGAGGGAAACGGGAAGAGGTGAGCTCAGCGTCGGTTGCGCCAAACCCGCGGCAGGCCGAGTAAAACATGAGCTGCGCCGATTCGCAAAATTCCTCCCAAAGCCCGCTTGCATTTACCGCGCCGCTGGATTATAGGCCACGATCATGAAGATTGCCATGCTACCGCGTTCGCGCGCGTTTCTGGGAAATTGGAGGTATCGGGGGATCGTCACCGGGGTATTGCTGGGGTTGGCCGGCCTGACCGTCGAGGCGCAGGCGCCCAAACCGTCCAAGTTCAAGGATTACGCGGAGGTCACCAAAGACACGACCCGCTACGACGGGTTGTTCACCTTATTCCGCACCAACGAGACGCTTTACGCGGAGCTGCGGCCGAATCAACTCGATCAGCCGCTGCTGGCGCCCATCGCCGTCGCGCGCGGCCTCGCCCTGGCCGGCCAGCCGTTGAACTTTGGCGATGAGTGGATTCTCCTCTTCCGGCGCGTGGGCGATAACCTGCAATTGGTGCGCCGCAACATCCATTATGAGGCGCCGAAAGGCTCGCCGCTCGAAAAGGCCGTCCAGCAGAATTACACCGATTCCGTCCTGATGGCCCTGCCGATCGTCGCGCTCGGCCCGAACGGCAGCGCGTTGATCGACTTTTCGCAAATCTTCCTCTCGGACTTCGCGGAATTGGGCCTGGGCAACTTCGATCGCGGCCGCAGTTCGTGGCACAAGATCAAGGCGTTCCCGAACAACCTCGAACTCGAGGTCGAAGCCACCTACGGCGGCGGCCGCGGCTCGGGCCGGTTCGGCGACAATGGCGTGGCCGACTCGCGCGGCATCACGGTGGTCGTTCACTACAGCCTTTGCAAGCTCCCCGACCCCGGCTACAAGCCTCGTTTCGCGGACAACCGCGTCGGCCATTTCGTCAGCGCCACGAAGGATTTTGGCTCGGCGGACCCCGACACCGTTTTCATGCGCCGCATCAATCGCTGGCGGTTGGAAAAATCGGACCCGAAGGCCAAGCTTTCCCCGCCCAAACGCCAGCTCGTCTGGTGGGTCGAGGACACCGTGCCGCATGAATACCGGCCCTATGTCGAGGCCGGCATTCTCGAATGGAACAAGGCCTTCGAGAAAATCGGCTTCCGCAACGCCATCGAGGTCCGCTGGCAGAATGAACGCGACGATTTCGATCCCGAGGACATCAATTACTGCACGTTCCGCTGGATCACGACCAGTTCCACGTTCGCCATGTCCGGCCTGCGGGCGGACCCGATCAGCGGCGAGATCATCGACGGCGACGTGATCTTCGACGCCAGTTGGATTCGCGCGCTGAGGTCGGATTACGCCTATCTGGTCGGCAAACCGATCGCCGCGGGCGCCGAGGATTGGGCGCCGCTGGCCCAGGGCGAAGTCATCAGCCCGATCATGGCCGCCAAGAATGGTTACGGCCTGCCGTTCCCGATTCCCCGCCCCGGCTCGCCGTGGAACGCCCCGGACACGCAGGGGATGGAGGCGCGCCTCGTGCCCGATTCCTGGAGCCCGCTCCAAATGCAGATCAACCGGCGCTTTAACCAGGGGCAATTCAACTTCTGCCAATGCGCCATGGGCAAGGCCCGGGAGTTGAGCATGGCCGCCATCGCGCTCGCCGCCGAGGGCAAGGCGTCGCCGGACGACAAATTGCCGGACGAATTCCTCGGCCAGACGATCAAGGAAATCGTGATGCACGAAGTCGGCCATTCGCTCGGCCTGCGGCACAATTTTCGCGCCAGCACAATGCTTCGCCTCGATCAGGTTAATGACACCGCGATCACCCACGCCAAGGGCATGGTCGGCAGCGTGATGGATTACAACCCCGTCAATATCGCCCGCAAAGGCCAGCCGCAGGGCGACTACGCCACGCCGACGATCGGGCCGTATGACTATTGGGCGATTGAATACGCCTACAAGCCGATCGACGGCGACGAAGGCGACGAGTTGAAAAAGATCGCCAGCCGTTCGCCCCAGGGCGACTTGGCTTACTCGACCGACGAGGACATGTACCTCAACGACGATCCCTATGTGAATACGTACGATCTCGGTGATGACCCGATGAAATACGGCCAGGAACGCGCCGCGCTGGCGGGAGAGTTGCTGAAAACGTTGGATGACAAAATGGTCAAGGACGGCGAATCGTGGGCGCGGCTCCGGCGCGCGTTCGGCGTGTTGCTCGGTCAATACGGCGACGCGACCTATCTCGCCTCGGCGTTCATCGGCGGCCAATCCATCGTCCGCGACTTCAAGGGCAGCGAAGGCAGCCATGACCCGGTCAGCCCGATCCCTGGCGCCAAACAACGCGAGGCGCTCGACTTCGTGGCCAAGACCATTCTTTCCGGCGACGCGTTCCACTTCCCGCCGAGTCTCCTGCGCCGTCTGACCACCGATCACTGGTATCATTGGGGTTCGGAATCGATGAACTACGGCGCCAGCGTCGATTACCCGATCGTCGAAGTCGTGCTCGGCATCCAGCGCATCGTGCTCGACCGGTGCTTTGACGGCTCCGTCCTCTGGCGCCTCGAAAACCAGGAGATGCAGTCCAACCCCGACGCCAAACCGCTCAAGATCGCGGACGTGTTCCAGACGATGACCGACACGATCTGGGGCAACCTGAATTCCGGCTCCGATCCCCTCGTCGCCACCATGAAACGCAATCTGCAGCGCGAACATCTGCGCCGTCTCTGCCGTCTCGTGCTGGGCGAACGCCGCGGCTCCTTCACCGATGATTATGGCTACGTCGTTTTCCTCGGCGGTTCCCGCGCGGCCCCGGCCGACGCCCGGAGCCTTGCGCGATTGCACCTGCAACGCATCCAGGAAAAAATCGAAAAGAGCCTGACCGGCAATGGGCTCGACGACACGACCAAGGCCCACCTGACCGAATCCCGGGAACGCATCCAGAAAGCGCTCCAGGCCGGTTACCAGGCGGTCGAGCCGTAGGGGCAAGCTTGGCCCCAGCCGAGATTGATGAGCCTCTTAGGCGAACCACGCGAGAGCTGGCTCACGCGGGTGTTTCGTCATTTGGGTTACTTCGTGTTTGGCGTTTGCGCTGGCCTGTTCCCCGCGCTGGTAGTGATCGCCGCAGCCTCGTCGCATCCGATCCCGTGGCGGTTGCCCGTTTGCGTCGTGCTCGGTTCCGGGGCGATCTTCTGGTTCGTGGGCGTGCTGACACGAGGCCGCTTCCTGATTTGGTTGCTTCGGGCCTTCGGTCGAGAAATTGATTCAGATTGGTAACGCCGGCCGTTCGCCTCGGGCGATCCTCACTCCGTTATTGATCGTCACGGAGCTTCGATCTCCGCTTCCTCGCCCCCCGTCTGACGACCGCCCGTCTTCGCCGTTCCACATCACTCCGATTATTCCCATTCCCTCTCCCCTTCCGCCGGCCACCTGATCACCCGCGCCGCTCGCCTTCCCCCGTGACGCCCGCGCAAATCATTTGTCGGATTTGAGGTTGAGCGGCAATTTATAGTTAAGAGCCTGACTGGAGGCCGCGCGGCGGATGTCGCGGCGGGTCTGCGGCGGGTTTCGCGAACGGGCATGGAAGACCAAGAGTTATTGCGGGAGTACGCGCGGACCGGTTCCGAATCGGCGTTTAGCGCGCTCGCGCGGCAATATATTGACCTCGTTTATTCGGCCGCGTTGCGGCAGGCGGGCAATCCGCATCTGGCGGAAGAGGCGACCCAAACGGTCTTCGTCCGGCTGGCGCAAAAGGCCGGGTCGCTCCCCTCCGGGGTGATACTGGCGGGCTGGCTCTATCGCGCCGCCCGGTTTGCCGCGGCGGACGTCGTGCGGTCGGAGAACCGCCGCCGACATTGGGAGCAACAGGCCATGGAAACGTTTTCCGAGCATCCAACCGACTCGCCCTGGGAACAAGTCGCGCCGTTCCTGGACGACGCGCTGGCGACGCTCAACGAGGCCGACCGGAACGCGATCCTGCTCCGCTTCTTCCAACGCAAGAGCCTCAGTGAGGTTGGCCGCGCGTTCGGCACGAACGAAGACGCCGCGCAAAAACGCGTGACACGCGCGGTCGATAAACTGCGCGCCTTTTTCACCCGGCGCGGTCAGGTTATTTCGAGCGCCGCTCTCGCCGGCGCTCTGGCCACCGGCGCCGTCGAAGCCGCGCCCGCGGCCCTGCTGACTTCGGTCACCGCCGCGGCGCTTGGCGCCAGCGCGATCGGCGCTTCAACCGCAACCTCTGGCCTCTTAAAATTTATGGCATGGACCCAACTCAAAACCGTGGCCGTCGCGGCGGGCGCCGTCGTGGCCGGCGTCACCCTCTATCACGAGGCGGCGCAACTCAGCGCCCTCCGGCGGGAAAAACTGCAATTGGCCGCGGAGTTGCAACGCCTCCAACGGTCGGACACCGGCGAGGCCGCCCGCCTCGCCGCGCTCCAGGACGAGCTGGAACGCTCCCAGCGTGACGCCGCGGACGTCCACCGCCTGCGCGGAGAGGTCGCCCAATTGCGCCGCGATCAGGCGCTGGCCGCCCAGGTCGCGACCGCCTACGCGAAATTGAAGGAACAAGTCGCCAAGCACGATCCCAAGGCCGGCGCGGACACGGACGAGGAGACCGATCCCGCCAAAGAAGCCGAAAAGCAGACTTTCATCGCGAAGATGAATTTCACCCGGAACTGGCTGCTCGCGATTATGACTTACACCGACAAAACTAAAGGGACGGTGCCCGCGGACTATGCCGCCGTGGCCGCCTACCTGCCCGAAGACGCGCGCGGCGTCGCGGCGCCAGACCAGTACGAGGTTGTTTACACCGGGGCGTTGGCCGACTTGGCGCACCCGGAAAAGACGATCGTGCTGCAAGAGAAGGCGCCGGTTCAAACGATCAGCGGGCGTTGGGCGAGGTCTTACGGTTTTGCCGACGGCCATTCAGAAATTCACACCGCGGACCAAGCCGATGGCTTCCAAGCCTGGGCGCAAGAGCGAACCGTGACGGCGCCCGCGCCAACGCTCGGTCAGCTCTCGCCGCCGCAGCCGTGAGTCGAGAATCTTAAAAGCCACAGACCAATCGTGGCGCCCGGTAAGCGCCGCGCGTCGTAACCTCCCGGTGGGGCGAGGCTCCCGCCGAGCCGTGAATGGGTTCGGGCGCTATAGGGCACAGTTGACGGTCTGAGATGGCGTGGACAGAAGCCTCCGGCCAGACGCGCTGCAAGCGCGTCATGTGATAGCTGGGATGGAGCGAAGCGAAGTCCCAGGAATGACCTCGAACGACAGTTTCTCCGGCCTGTAGGGCCGGGACCGCTTCGGTTGCCCAGCAAACCAAAGAGCCAGAAACGCCAATAACTCAAGGTTGCGTCGGCTGAATTCGCTCCGCGCCGTTCAAGCGCCGCACGTCGTCACCTCCCGGTGGGGCGAGGCTCTGCCGAGCCGTGAATGGGTCCAGCCGACAGCCACTACTCTTTGGATGTTATCCCCGACTCGCCCAACGACTCTCACTGCTAACGGGTCGGACAGCTTCGCCGCGCCGCTGCCGCCGATAACTTGCCACGGCTCGGCCGAGCCTCGCCCCACCGTTAAGCCAATTCCCCGCCGTGAGCCTCGCCTCACCACCAACCCCGCTCCGCGCCCTCCCGGTCCCTTCCCGCGTGCAAATCGGCCTCTGTCATGGCAGAGTGGCAGCATGAAGGCCCGGTACATCTTAGTCGCGTTGTTGGCCGGCGGCCTCCGCGCGGCCGCGCAACAGGACACGCTGACGCTGGATGATCTGGTTCGCCAGGGGCAACAATGGGTCCAGGAGAACGTCGAGCAAGATTTCCTGCGCTCGCTCCCGCCGCTCGATCAGGATAAAGCGCAGCAATTCCTGAAATCGCTCGAGGCCCGTTTTCACGGCGAATACGTGATCGATCTCGCCCCGTTGCGTCAGACCGCCCAGGCCGTCCTGCCGCTCCTTGAGGCCTCGGACGAAACGGCGCCCTACGCCGCGTGGCTCCGATCGCAACTCGATTACCTCGAAGTCGCGGAGGAATTGCGCCTGATCGTTCCCGCCCCCAAGGTCGAGCCGGGCCAGCCGCCGAAGCGGGCGCCGAATCCCACGCCGGTGATCGAGCGCCAGGTCTGGAGCCGCCATCTTGCCCAGCGCCCGCTTCCCCAAGGCGCCAACGCCTACGTGCCGCGCCTCAAGCCAATCTTCGCCGCCCAACAAATCCCGCCCGAATTGGTCTGGCTCGCCGAGGTCGAATCCTCCTTCAACCCCCGCGCGCGCAGCCCGGTCGGCGCCGCCGGGATGTTTCAGTTGATGCCGGCCACCGCCAAGGATAACGGCCTTGCGTTGCGCCCCGACGATGAACGGCTCGAGCCGGAGAAGAGCGCCAAGGCCGCGGCGGAATACCTGCACCGCCTCTATCAACGCTTCGGCGATTGGAGCCTGGTCTTGGCCGCCTACAACGCCGGCGAAGGCCGCGTCCAAAATCTCCTCGACGCGCGCAAAACCAAGACCTTTGACGGCATCGCCACCCGCCTGCCGGCCGAAACGCAAATGTACGTCCCCCGCATCGACGCCACGCTGCTCCGCCGCGAAGGCATCACGCTCGCGCAGTTAAAAGGACGGAAGTAAACCTGGAACGAGTCCTCACTCTACCGGTCGGGTGAATTACTTTTGCGCGGGCTTTCGTGGGGCTTCCCTCCGCTCCGTCCCAGACTGTCACATCTCGCGCTGCCAGCCCTTCCGACGGGACTCTCCTGACCAAGTTGCCACGTGATGGGAAACTCCCTTGGCGGTGACGAATGATTTCCCCTCGTTTCTGGCCAAACGCATCCTATTCAGGCGTCCACCGCCATTCCCAACCAATCCCAGTCGGGATTGAGGCCTGTAGCCCCAAGGTTGGCGCTCCTGGCGCCTACCTTGGGGGCCTTAAGCCGAGGATTTCAACCGCAACGCGGTTGTGTACTCTCCATCGCGCGCCATCGGACGTCGGGCAAAACCTGATCAAGGTTTGTTCGAACGCGGATCGTCTTCCCCCCGGGTGGCGCGTGCGCGCAACGCGGGGCTTTAGGACGGAATCCCGCCAGGATTCGCGCGCGTAGCGGCCGGCAATACCATCGGTCAAGGAAGGTCCGCAAGGAGCGCTCCGCCGTAACGATGCTTAAAACGGATTTCAGACGCGGCGTCGGCTCGGTTTCTCGTTTCGGTTGGACTTTCCCGGGGAACCGTCGGAGTTTAAGCCATACCGACGCGGCCATCACCGGCTTCGCGATTCGAGTTTAATGCAGGATCACATGCAATATCAGGCGGCGACGGCCGCGGCGAGTTCGTCCTGGCGCCAGCGTCTTGGGCTGCGCGCCGCGCTCGCGTTTGCGCTCGCCCTCGCGGCCCTTCCGGCCTGTGCGGCGGAAGCAACGCCCCAGGCTCGGCCAGCCGCCGGCGCAACCGCGTCCCAGCCGCGGCCAGCGCCCAGCGCTACTGCGTCGGACGCGGCTTCCGCCCCGCCGGGCGCGCCCGCGGTGGCCGACGACGACTGGGAATCGCTCGCGTCGCTCGGCCGTGATCCGACTACAAAAAAACTTGTGGCTTCGTTGCGTGAAAGTCGTGACCCGAACGAACGACTCGTTCGCCGCCGCCAATTGCGGTTGACTCTGCTTCCGCCTCCGCCCGCGCCACCCGCGGTCAGCGCCCCGGCGTTCAACGAGATCGATCGTTTCATCATCGCCAAGTGGCAGGCGGCGGGCCTCGACGCGTTTCAACATCCGCCGCCGGTCTGCGATGACGCCACCTTTCTGCGGCGGATTTATCTCGATTTGATCGGGACGATTCCGACGCGCGCCGAGGCCGAGCAATTCCAGGCCGACCACGCGCCGGACAAACGGACGCGCGCGGTGGATCGAGCGCTGGCGCGGAACGAAGAATACGCCGGACATTGGACCCCGTTTTGGGAGGACGCGCTGGCCAGCGCGACCGCCGATTTGCAGGGCGGCATCCCGACCCACGGTTATTATCGCGACTGGATTTATCAGAGCTTCGTTCACAACAAGCCGTACGATCAGATGGTCGCGGAACTGATCGACCCCGCGATGCCTGGCGGTAAAAAGGCCGGCGAGGCGAACGCCAACGGCAAGATTTCGACCATCGCCTTCGTCCGTAATGACACGCCGGCCGACGCCATCCAAAGCGCGGCGAACGTGGCGCAAGTATTTCTCGGCACCGGCATGAAGTGCGCGAGTTGCCACAATCATTTCCTGAATCACGAATGGCCGCAGACGCGGTTCGTGGCGTTCGCCGGGCTGTTCGCGGGCCGCGACCTGGAGTTGACGCGTTGCGAAAAGCCGAGCGGGCGAATCATCGGCGCGCAATTTCCGTTCGAGCTTCCCGGCGCGCCCACCGACGTTCCCACCGGAACCGCCGAGCGATTGCACCGGCTTGCGCAACTCTTGATCGACCCGACCAACCCGCGGTTTGCCAAGACCATCGTCAACCGGCTCTGGCGGCGCTATCTCGGCCTCGGGCTATTCGATCCGGTCGATGATTTTCGTTTGGATCGCCCCGCGGCCAATCCCGAATTGCTGGCCTGGCTGGCGGACGATTTCATGCGGCACGGTTACGATCTCAAGCGCACGATTCGCTTGATCGTCACGAGCCGCACCTATCAACTCCGCTACGATCCCGCGCTGGCGGATCACTTCGACGTCGCCAAAGCCGACGAGCCGCGCTTCTACCGTTCGCCGACGCTGCGCCGGCTCACCGCCGAGCAGGTGATCGATAGCGTCCGCCAAGCCGCCGGCGAAAAACTCACGCCGATCACGCGGACCTATTTCCACAAAACCTCGACCGCCCTGACGCGCGCGCTCGGCAAGCCGGCCTCGCGCAACGAAATCAGCACCGCGCGACCCGATGACGCCGCGGTCGTCCAAGCCCTCGAACTGCTCAACGGCGAGGAGTTTCACAAAATGATTTATCGCGGCCAATGGCTCGATCCGGCCGCGCCGAAAGCCAGCCTCGCGCAAGCGGTTTCCGCCGCCTATTGGACCGCGCTGAGCCGGCCGCCCACCGCCGCCGAACAGCGCCGCGGCGAAGCGTTCCTGCTCACCAGCCTCAAGCCGGTCGCGAACGCCGGCGCGCGGCGCCTCGATGACGATCCGGAGAGCGCGACGTCGGTGGCCGATCTTTATTGGGCGTTGTTCGCTAGCCCGGAATTTCAATATATTCGGTAACCTCCTGTGAATCGCCCGCCGTACCCTTGCCAATGAACCCGCATCTCACCCGCCGCCAATTCCTGAAGCAAGGCGCCGTTGGCGCCGCGGGTCTCGGGCTGCTCGCGGGCGGTATCCCGGCGATCGCCGCTGACGCGCCCGTTCGCGCGCCGAAAGCCAAGCCCGCGCCCCGCGCCGACGCGATGATCCTGATCTGGCTGCCGGGCGGCGTCGCGCAGACGGACACGTGGGACCCGAAACGTTACACGCCGTTCCGGCCGGGAATGAAGGGGAACGAGTTGCTCGGCACCACCGAACCAATTCCCACGTCGGCGGACGGCATCCAGTTCGGCGGCGGCCTCGAGCAGATGGCGTCGGTGATGCATCACGGAACCGTTTTGCGCAGCCTGACGAACGCGACGAAATTCGGCGCGATCCATCTCAAGGCGCAATACTACATGATGACCGGTTACCTTTTTCCCGCCGGGGTCAAAGCGCCGAGTCTCGGCAGCGTGGTCGCGCGAACGTTGGGCCGGAAGAATCCGAACGTGCCGCCGTATATCTACGTCGGGCGCGACATCGACACGAGCGACGAAGAAAAGCTGTTCATCAACGAATACATCGGCCCCGGATTCTACGGCGTGAACTACGCGCCGTTCATGATTCCCGAGCCGGCGCGGGGCCTGGCCACGCTCCAGGCGGCGAGCGGAATGCCCCTCGACCGCCTCGACCGGCGCCAGGCTTATTTCCGCGCGGTCGCGGGATTGGCGCCGGCGGAACTGCGCGAATCGCCCAAAGCGCAGGATTATCTGAAGGTGATGGCCGACGCCCGGGCGATGATGGATTCGCCGGTGAAGCAGGCGTTCGACTACCGGCGCGACGAGTCGGAGGCCACCATACGCGCCTACGAACCGGAGGTCGCCGCCAAGGAATTGCTCGACCCGTCCTATTATTTTGGCCAGCGATTCGGGCACGGCCTGCTGCTCGCGCGGCGGCTCGTCGAGACCGGCGCCCGCTTCGTCCAGGTCGAATACCAATACGCCCCGTTCAAAGGCTTCGACACCCACGAGAACGGCAAACCGCGCCTCGCCGAGTTGAAAAAGCAAATCGACCGGCCCATCGCGCAACTCATCCGGGAACTCGCCGAGCGCGGCCTCCTCGAGCGCACCCTCGTGATGGTGGCGACCGAATTCGGCCGCACCATCGCCGCGCAACCGGCCGCCGGCGTTGAGCCGGACGGCTTCGCCGAGCGCAACACGGGCGAAAACCTGATCCTCGAAAACGAGCGCATGTATGGCTTTCACGGCCATTTCAGTAGCGGCAACAGCCTCCTCTTCTACGGCGGCGGGTTCAAAAAGGGCTTCGCCTACGGCCAGACCGCAAACGAGCATCCGTTGATCGCCGTGCGGAATCCGGTGCGCCTCGAGGACGTCCACGCCACCATCTATCAAGCCCTCGGCATCGCCCCCGACACGAATTACGTCACCGAAGGCCGCCCCTTCTACGTCACCAAAAACGGCGAAGGCGAACCGATCAACGGGCTGCTGGCGTAAGTGCGCCAGTCGGCGCCCGAACGGTGTTTGAGAATCCTCTGACCGACTCGGCCGTCAAGCGCCCGGAAGCAGTGAGAGTTCCGTCGTCGGATCGAAGTAGTGGGCTTCGCGAAGATTGAGGGCCAACTGCAGCTTCTCATTCACGTCGTACTTGCGCGCGGCGGGAACCCGGGCGACGAAGCTATAGCCGGCGCCGGTCAGATGGAGAAAGGTTTCGGGACCCATCGGTTCGACGACCTCGACGACGGCGTCGAGGCAGGCGCCGGGCGCCGCCGGGGTCAGACGGGCGTCGGTGATCGCTTCGGGGCGGAGGCCGAGGATGATCGGCTTGCCGGCGCCGGCGGCCAGGACGCTGGCGTGGGCGGGATCGACGTTCAGCGCGAGGGCCGAGGGCGCCGCAGTCGCCGTGCCCGCCGCGGGGCGTCCTTGAAATCGCAGCGTGCCGCCGGAGCCGACGAGCGAGCCGGGGAAGAAATTCATCGGCGGCGAACCGATAAAGCCGGCCACGAACAAGTTCGCCGGGCGCCGGTAAACTTCGATCGGGTCGGCGACTTGCTGGACGGCGCCGTGGCGCATCACGGCGATACGGTCGCCGAGGGTCATCGCCTCGGCCTGGTCGTGGGTGACATAGATCATCGTGGCGGCCAGCCGCGCGTGGAGTTTCGCCAACTCCTGCCGCAACTGCACCCTCATCTGCGCGTCGAGGTTCGAGAGCGGCTCGTCGAAGAGGAAGACCTTCGGCTGGCGGACGATGGCCCGCCCGACGGCGACCCGCTGCCGCTGGCCGCCGGAAAGCGCCTTGGGCAGCCGCTGGAGGCAATCGCCCAAGCCGAGCGTCGTGGCGGTTTGCCGGACCCGCTGCTCGATTTCGGCTTTGGGAACTTTGCGCAGTTGAAGGCCGAACGCCATGTTTTCATACACGGTCATGTGCGGGTAAAGGGCGTAGTTCTGGAACACCATCGCCAGGTCGCGATCCTTCGGCTCGACGTTGTTGACCACGCGTCCATCGATGCTGATCGTCCCCTCGGTGATCTCCTCGAGGCCGGCGATCAAGCGGAGGATGGTGGTTTTCCCGCAACCCGACGGGCCGACCAGCGCGAGGAACTCTTTGTCCTCGACGGTGAGGCTGACGTTCTTGAGGGCGTGAATCCCCTCTTTCCGGGGTCCCGAGAACGTCTTGGAAACGTTTGCAATCACGACGCGCGCCATGGCGGGCAAGGTTGGCGGGCGCCCGCCGAAAGTCGAGCGCGGAAATGTTCCCTTGGGTCAAACCGGAGTTCCTTTTTGGCCCCGGCGGGTTTGCGTAACCAAGTCCAAGGAGGGCCGAGGGCCTTGAGTTTGGCCGTCGCTCTTGCCAAGGCCGAACCCGATCGTGGCGGTGAATCGTGCGCAACCCGCTTCGCGGGAATGGCGCTTACTTAAGCGGCGAAACATTGCCGCATAGTCAGTTGCGTGGCCAGTGAACGCGTTGAGTGGCAGCTTTTCTCGCCGCGGCGCGATCAAGCCAAGAATGCGCCCCAGCGAATGGTGGGGCGAGGCTCCGCTCCGCCTTCGCTCTCGCTTCGGCGCGACAAGCCATCGACCGCGCCGAAGCCATAGGCGTAGGCGGGCGAGCCGTGACGAGGGTTGGGATGCCCGCCACGCCCCACGCCTTGAGACCGAGTTGGCGGCGTAGAGGAGGGCCGGGACCACGGCGGGAATCGCACCGCTTTTTCAGGGCTCGGCGGAGCCTCGCCCCACCAGGGGTAGAGGGGCGGTTTGCCGAGGGTTCGCATCTCGACTCGTTTCAGGGATATCGCGCCGCGATGTCACGGTCCTGCCAACTTGCCGCTTTGAAGCTCCGAGCGAACACGGGACGGAACGCATACGCTACCCTGGCAAGGCTTAAGTAAGCGCCATTCCCCACTTCGGGGTTGAATAAGGAAGGGGCCGACGCGAAAGTTAGCCCCGCGTCGGGGTAACTTTCGGCTTGGTTGCGGAATCCCGTCGAAATTCTGAATCGGTGTATTGATGTATTTGCAAAATCCGATAATCTGATTCCATGAAAGAGAAGCCGATCACGGTTACTGAGGCGGCGCGCCATTTTGCCGAGTGCGTCAATCGCGCCCATTACCAGAACGTGACCTTCATCCTGCTGAAGAACGGCGCCCCCGTCGCGCGCCTGGCGCCCGCCACGGAAAAGGTCTGCACCGGAAACGACCTCGCCGCGGCGCTGGCCGGCGTCGAGTTGTCCGTCGAGGAGTCGCGCGCCTGGAATCGTGACCTGCGGGCCGCGCGAAAGGCGCTTAAGCCGCCGACGAACCGATGGCGATGATCCTCGACGTGGACGTTATTATCCGTGGGGAAAAAGGGACGTTCGATCTCCAGGCTTGGGCTGCCACCCGTTCGGTCGACGCGTTTGAGCTTGCCGCTATTACGGTTTCCGAGCTCTGGCATGGGGTGGAACGGGCGACCGGCGTTCATAAGGCCAAGCGCAGGCGTTACCTGGAAGCCCTGCTGGCGTCAATGACGATCATCCCTTTCACGGAACAGGCCGCCTACCAGCACGCGCGTATCTGGGCGGAATTGGAATCGAGCGGCAAAATGATCGGATCACACGACCTGATCGTAGCGGCGACCGCCTTGGAGCGCGGCGGCGTAGTCGCGACCTTCAACCGGAGGCATTTCGATCGCGTCGCCGGCCTCAAGGTGATCGAGCCGAAGTGATAACCGTGAGCTTGACGGGCCGCGAAACAGGCCGAAGCTTCAGAATTTAACCGTGAGTTGCGCGGCGGCGAGTTGTTCGCCTTGCTGCGGCTCGCCGCGGCGGTGGCCGTAGCTGTATTGCATCTTAGTCTGCAAATGGCGGCTGAACCGGTAGCCGAGCGCGAGATCGACGCGGGTCATGTCGCGGTCCCAGGGCTGTTCGCCGCCGACGCCGTTGGGAATTGTGTCGAAGAGTTGTTGGTTCCAACGGGCCGCCGCGAAGAGGTTGGCGGTCAGCTTGTATTTCGTCTCGACGTAATAGGCGAGGGTTTCGACCGGACCGACGTTCGGCACGTCGAAGCGGGAGGCGAAGGCTTCGCCCCACACCTGCCAGTGGCGCCAGGCGAACGTGACATCCTCCGCCACCGTGAGTTGCCGGAAATCGCCCAGTGCGCGCCCCGCCGGCAGCACGGCGGCGGCGGTCGGGAGCAGGTAGGCGCCGTAGCTGGCCGACGCGCCGAGGTTCCAGGTCGGGTTCGGGCTGTAGGCGAGGCGGCCACTGACGGTCGGGTGTTCCCAATTCAACGCCTCGCCATCCCAGGCCGACGGCCGCGACGAGATCGCGGCGTTCTTTAGCTCGACCGCGTAGTCAAACCCGGCGGCTTGCCCGAACACCGACGCCCCGCTGGCGTAGGAAGGTCCCCAGAGCAAAGGCAGCCAATCCCGCTTCTTATCGGGAACGTTCTGGCGTTTCAAAAAATCGATCGGGCCGAGCGGGACTTTCTGGTCGGTGATCGGGAGCACGTTTTCGTACGGGAGCGGCGCGGTGATGAGCGGGTTGTTCCACGAGTCGTGCCGCCGGACCCAATTACCCACCACGGTGGCGAACTTGCCCGCCTGGAGATTGAGCCGGGCGTCGTCGAACGGCGTGTAACGGAGCAGGTACTCGTCGAACCGCGCGTCGTGCGCCTTCACGCCGGGATCGAACCCGCGATCACAGCGGGTTTGCACAAAACTGTAAAAATGGCGGCCGAGATGGACGTCGAGAAAGAGCGAGAGCCGCGGGTTGAAGAAAAACTGGTCCGGGCTGAAGATCAGTCCGGGCGGACGCTGATCAAGATAATAACCTTCGAGATCGAGCAACCCGCTCAGATCGCCGCGGAAGGCGCCGGAGGCCGATTGAACGTGCAGTGAATCACTCACTTGATCGAGCCATTCGGGCTGGGCCAGCGCGGACGCGGCCAGCGCGAACACCGCCGCCGTCAGGGCGAAGGCGCGCCGGGTGAATCGACCAAAGCGACAGTGGATTTTCATACGGATGCGGGGGTGGTGGCGGCGGCCTTCGCGGGCGCTGGCGCCTGAAGTCCGAGCAGGCGGTAGGCGGGCACTTTGCCGGTGAAGCCCTTCAGCTCCAGCCCCGGCAATTCTTCGACCTCCGCCTGTTCGGCCAGTTGACGGCGGGTGGTTTCGTCGATCACGACGTCCATCTTGCCGGCCTTGCTGCAGAGGCGGGCGGCGAGATTGACCCGCTCGCCGAGCACCGTGTAATTCAGGCGGTCGCTCGAGCCCATGCAACCGGCCACGGCCGGTCCGGTCGCGACGCCGATGCCCACGGTGATCTGGTAACGCGAGGTCTGGTTGAGTTCGGAGCGCGCCTCGATCATCCGCCGGGCGCAATGGGCGGCGTTCCAGGAATCGCGGCCGTAACTTTTCGGGGCGCCGAAAATGGCCATGATGAGATCGCCGACGAATTTATCCACGACGCCGTCGTTTTCATAAACGACGCGGGTGAGCGCGGTCATGTGTTCGTTGAGCATCTGAATGACCTCGGCGGGGTCCATGTGCAGGGTCAGCGCCGTGAACCCGCGGATGTCGCAAAAGAGCACGCTGATCTCCCGCGTCTCGCCGCCGAGCGCGACGCGGCCTTCGATCATCTCGAGGGCGACCTTTTTGTCGGCCACCATGTTGAGGACGCTGCGGTATTTTTCCTTGAGGGCGAGGCCCTCCGCCATTTCGTTGAACGAGCCGGCGAGGCGGCCGAGCTCGTCCCGGCTGCGGACGGGGACCTTGACCGCGAAATTGCCGCGCTGGATTTCCTCGGTGCCGCGGACGAGCGCAAGCACGGGCACCGCCAAGCCGTGGGAGAGGAGGAGGCTGATCGCGAGCGCGCCGCCCAGCGCGAGCGCGCCGAAACTGAGGATGCTCGCCCGCAGCCGTGCCTTCTCCTTCAACATCCCCGCCAGCGAATAAACGCAAACCTGATAAGCCGGCGGGAAGCTCGACCCGGCGTTGAGCGGCCGCAGATAAACGCCCGCCGGAGCGTCGGCCGCCTGCACGGTGAACTGGAGTTGGGCGTCGGGCCGCGCCAGCGCCTTTCCGGCCTCCTGCGCGACCAACGGCCGCAATGCCGCCGGGATTTCGCTCGAATACACGGTCCCTTCGAGCCAGACGCCGCTTTGAATCGGGCTGACGTCGCTGGATGGCGCCTCGCGCGCGAGCGGGAATCCGAGGATCAACGCGCCAACGGTTTGTTGCGTGTCGGGATAGGCGATGCTGGTGAGCACCACCTCATGCAACGCCGGCTGCCCTGGGGTTAGCTCGGGCGCGAGGTAGCCGACCTGTTGGAACGCGGGGCCGTTCGTGAGCGCCAGGCGCAAGCGGGACAACAACGGCTCCAGGCTCCGGCGCACCGCGGGGGTGAGCCGCGCGGCCTTGGTGGCGGGCGGCGGCAGGATTTGGCCCTTCGCGTCCAGGAAGCAGAGGAAGCTCGCCCGCGGCGCCGCGTCCGCCTCGGCCGGGGCGCCGCCGCCGTCGGGTTCCAACAGCACATCCTGCAAATCGAGCAGCGTGGTCTCGTCGTAGAGCAGGACGGGGTCGCTCTCCTCGAGGGCGGCCCGCAGCCGCGGCCGGTTCAACGCCAGGCATTTTTGTTTCACCCCGCGCAGGCGCAATTGCTGCAACCGCGAGAAACCCATCACCTGCTGGCCGACCATCGTGTCGATCGTTTGCCGGAACCAGGCGTCCACCCGGAGTTGGGTCACGTAATTGGTGGCGCCGGTGACGCCGGCCACCAGGGCCATCATCGCCAGCAGCAATTTGACGCGAAAGCTCAGCGCGATCATCGGGCGTCAAGGCGCGGGGAAATCGATCCGCAGGGTTTGGTCCGTTTTCACGTCGAGGGGCCGCTCGCGGGTGGTCTTTTCGTTGACCCACGCCTTGAGCGTGTAGTGGCCGTCCGGCACGCCCGGCAGGACGAGGCGGTAATGGCCTTCCGCGTCGGTCCGCACGAAGTGCGGCGTATCCAGCACTAAGATCGTGGCCCGCATGTGCTCGTGAATCTCGCAATAGAGCTTCACGACGCCCGGCTGGTTGAAGGTCTGGGTGGCCGGCTGCTCGTCCTTGCGGTAACGCCCGAGATCGAAGCGTTTGGCCTTCGAGTAGGAAAAGACGTTGTGATAAGCGTCGTCGAAATTCGGAAACGCGACCGTGGAACCGGTTTGAATCGGGAGCACGCCGGGTTCGAATTGGAAGCGCCGCTGGCCCATCAGGAGCGGCGCGGCATTGGTCTGGCCCGGGAAGGCTCCTTCGAGATAGACGACGGCGACCGGCGCCTCGGGTTTGCCCGGCGCCTCGGACGCCTGGTAGTGATCGTGTCCCCCGCCTTTCGCCGCGGTCTCCGGCGCGAGCGCGACCGTGCCTTCCACCACCGTCTCCGCGCGGGCGGCGCGCGCCAGGGGCAGGAGCGTGGCGACGGCGATCAGAAGGACGGGCAACGGTTTCATAATGGGTTGCCGACGGCCGGGATGGCAATACGCCGGCGTCGGAATTTCGTCGATGTTAAGAGGCTAGGAGTGCGCGGCTCAAGGCTTTTCGGGCGGGGCGCGAACCCACGTCGCGGGCATCGGTTGTATTTTCCGCGATATGGGTTAGGTTAACCCGAGCGGGGCGCGAGCCAGCCGCCTACCCGTTGGTTGTTGTGAGTAAAAAACCTCCGACGGATTTTAGGCTGTGGCGGAATCGTGGCCGCGCTCCCGCTCAGGCGAAGACGTTTCCTGGGCTGACGCTCACGCGCCAACGTCTCCGACCTCATCCCGTGTTGATCCACGCGAACGCCACGCTTCGCCGAGCCGTTTATGCCCAAAGGATTACGCAAGATCGAGGGCCACTGCCGCCGTTTTTGTGCTAGTGAGGGAGTCCCTTTGGTCCAACTACGGAATGGCCTGCACGCGATAGAGACGAAAATTATTCGTGGCGGAGGCGTCGGTGTATTGGGTGAGGGCGCCGGTTCCCGTGACGATGGCGTTGGTGCGCCACGGGCTTTTGGCGATGTCGTCGCGGCTCATGACCTGGTAGCGCTTGCCCGTTCCGCTCAGCCACGCAATCGTGCTGCCGGACGAATTGAGCGTAACGCTCTCGAGTTTTAGGACCGACTTGGGGTCGGTCGGGTCGCTTCCGGCCAGGAATTCCTGCGCGTTGTTGAAACCGTCGCCGTCGGGGTCGGCGCCCGGCGCCGCCGCGGCCGAGGTGAAGACGGAAAAATACTGGCGCTGAAACCGGTCATCGAGGCCGTCGAAATTATAGTCGGGAAACGCCGTCCGGATTTTTAGAAACCCGTTCGCGTAGGCGATATTCGTCCCCTGCGTGACCACCAGGGAACGCAGCCCCGGCGTGGCGTTCGAGGCCACTGAGATCGAGGCCGACAAGAGCGTGTAGCCGCTCCCCGGGAACGGGTTCCCGTTAAATACGGTCGGCCCGACGGTGAGGCCGTCGCCGCTGACCGTCAACGTCGCGCCCGTGGCGGGAAAGCTCGGCGAGTAAACTCCGATGATCAGGTTGGCGGCGCCCAAGGCGATATCGCCGGGCAATTGCGTGAGGACAAAATGATTGGGATCGGTGGACGGCGGCCGAATGCGGGTGATGCGGAAGGCGGGTGTGCCCTTGGTAACCGCCACGTTCCAGGTCACGCTCGCGCCGGGGGCCAAGGTGACGGAATGATTGGTCGAGGGGATAAATCCGCCCTCCGCCGTCTCGTAGTCTGGGGAAATGTTTAAGCCTTGAAGCAACGTCGAAATATTCGAGAACGGGTCGAGCGGGGTGACGCGGACGCGGTAGCTCCCGGGCGGCAAGGCCGGCAACGCGTATTGGCCGTTGGTCTGCGTTACAGTTCCGGAGACGATCGCGCCGGTGGGGTCCTCGGCGTACACGGCCGCGCCCAGGATGCCCGCGCCGTTCATGGTGACTTTGCCCTGCACCTGCCCGAGCGTCGAAAGCAGCCCGGGCTGCGGGTAAAGGTAGCGCGCGGCGGCGATCTCATCGCTGGACAATCCCGCCTGCACGCTGATCCCGGAGCCGCCGTGGTAGAGCATCGTGGCGCCGCCGACCGGCGAATGGAGCAACCCGAGGAAGTGGCCAATCTCGTGGCACACGGTGGCCTCGATGAAATAGTTCGGGTTCGCCGTGTCATTGAAGTCGGTGAACCACTGGCTATCGACCCCGTTGATGGCCATGTCCGCTTCGGCCAGCAGGAGCGTGCCATCGTACCACGATTTGAAGGTGACCGCGAGGGCGCCGCTGATGTTGTCCAGGCCGCCGTTGACGAGGGTGCTCGTCTTCGCCCAAAAAATGACGTTGGTGTTGTCCATGACGTTGACGTCGGCGCCCGGGCCCATCAGCCCGCCTTCCTCGAATTTAATGACCGTGCCCGAAATTGACTGCCATTGGCCGAAACTGGCGCGCAAGGCGTTCAACTCCGCGGCCGTATTCGTGGTTGAGTACGCGTCCGCGGCGAAGTAGAGCCGAACGGCCTTGGTTTTCGGATTCACGATGTTCGTGTCCACGAGACTCGGGTCCGAACTCGTGAAATTCCAGCGCAACGGTTGGCCCGAGTCGTTCAGGGTCACGACGAAGGCGCGGGCGTCCCGCGCGCACAGCGGCGCCAGGGCGAGCACGACCACCCACACCAGTCGGGCGCGCGAGGAGCCAAAAAGCTTACCTGTAGCCCGCGCCAGGAAGTTCACGGCGCGGCGGAAGTTGAAGGAGAACCGATTCATCGCCCGGCCTCCGTCACTTGCCGTTTGAGATCATCCACCCGTAGTCGCGCCGCCGCGGGCTGCGCCGCCGAGCCGGGCGCCGCGGCCGTGACCGCACCGCCGTGAAACGGATTGCGCGCGAGTTGGGCGCCGCTCGCGGGGTCGGTCCAAACGTGAAATTTTCCCTGGGAGAGTCCGACGGTGACCCCCTCGCCCCGTTGATTCAGGACCAGAAAGGCGATCACCTCTTCGCCAAGTTGGTAGTCCACCTGACCCGAGACCTCGGACCGTTGCACGCCCAAAACTCCGCCGCCATGCACGACCGTGAACGGGCCGGTCGCCCGCGCGCCTTTCAATACCTCGGTGACGTCCAGTTTGACGCGCGTATAGACGCGTCCCGCCGGGTCGCGTTGGCAACTTTTCTCCGAAACCGTACCGCGCACCACCAAATCCGCTCGCTCGGTCAATTGCTTGATCGAAATAGGGATCATGTCCACCGCGGCCGCGGCGACCGTCATGAGCATCAGCGCCGCCAGGGCGCAGGCGGTTCTCATAGCTTCAGGTTCATCGTTAGTCAGAATATTTCAGCGTCAGAACTACAGTAGCCGAATCTCGTCAAAAAGCGAACCGTTAACCCTTCGCCCGAGCGCGACGGGGCGCGACTTCGAGTTGTTGACGTTTTACACGCCGCCACCTTGAGCGTCAGACCGCGAGGGTAGGGACCTCGCGCCGCGAGGTCCGCTCGCTCGATTAGAGCGAGCAACGGTCGCGGCGGAATTCCGCGCCGGGAGCGTTTGTTTGTACCCGTGAGTCGTTCGGGGAGCGCTCGCGCACACTGGCGCGAGCGTGACGCCGCAGCGCGGCGTCCCTACCGACGGTGGATCGCAATATCTCGAAGTTGCGCCCCGCGCGACGGGCGCGAGACAGAGTTCTTCCGCCGATTTGATTCCCAAGTGTCCGCGCGAACTCGTTGTCGAGGAAACGAGTCACGCGGGAGCGGCCAACCGCCCGCCCACGGCCCTGGCAGGGCCGATGAGAATAGCTCGGCGTTTTAACGCCGAGTCAGGTTCGTGATCCTGGTTAAGTCCCGCAGGGACGGCTGAGATTAAGACGTACAAACCGCCATCGTGAACCCAAGCCCGAGCGATTTAATGCCCCGGGAGCTCAACCTCAGCCGTCCCCGCTGGGACTTTTTGATCACTCCGTCATTAACTCGGCGTTAAAACGCCGCGCTATTCTCGGTCGTCCCTCTGGGACGAGGCGCGCGCGGCAGGGACCGATTCGCGTAACCCCGTGCGCCGCACCGCCAAAGCGCGCCCGCGCGCGCCCGCCCCCGTCATGCTTTTTCCGAAAGTCGGATCGAAGCCGTCCGCCAATCAAGAACGCGGCTTTACGCGCCGCTCATCACCCGCGCGAAGTAGCCCGGGCGGGCGAGCAGTTCGGCCGGCGTTCCCATCTCGGCCAAGCGCCCGGCCTCCAGGACCAGGACCAGATCGACCCGGCGAATCGCGGCCAGCCGATGCGTGACGAGCAGGGTCGTGCGGCCGCGCATCAATTCGGTGAGGCTTTCCATGACCAGCGCTTCATTTTCCGCGTCGAGCGCGCTGGTCGGCTCATCCAGCAGGAGAATGGGCGCGTCCTTCAAAAAGGCGCGCGCCAGGTTGAGCCGCTGCTTTTCGCCGGCGCTCAGCCGCGCGGCGCCTTCGCCGATCAACGTTTCGTAACCTTGCGGAAGCAGGCGGATGAACTCGTCGGCCCGCGCCGCCCGCGCCGCCGCCGCGATCTCGCCGGCCGTCGCGCCCGTTTTGCCGCAGGCGATATTCTCGGCCACGGTGCCGGGCAACAGGATCGCCTCCTGCGATACCAGCGCGACCTGCCGCCGCAATTCCTTGAGGCGCAATTCCCGCAGATCGACCCCTTCAAGCAGAACCGCGCCGGCGGTCGGATCGTAGAAGCGCGGCAACAACTGCAGTAACGTCGTCTTGCCCGCGCCGCTCGGGCCGATCACCGCCAGCGAGCGCGCCGCCGGCAGCGTAAAACTCACCTCGCGCAACGCCAGCCGATCAGGTTGGTAACCGAAGGAAACTCCCGCGAACGCCAGAGCGCCGTGGACCCGCACCGGTCCCTTGACGGCCGGCGCGAGGCCCGGCGCGGACTCCCGCGGCACGGCGCCCGCCACACCCCGCTGGACGCTCCGAGCCTGCGGCTTTTCCTTCACTTCCTCGGGCGCGTCCAGGACCTCGAACACCCGTTGCGCGCCCGCGCCCGCGCCCGCCATCGTCGAGCCGACGTGCGACAATTGATTGAGCGGATCATAGAATTGGCCGAGGTAAGCCAGAAAAATCAGCAGTTCGCCGACGCTCAGCCGGCCCTGGATGACCTCCCGTCCGCCGAGCCACACAATCGCCGCCGTGCCCAGGCCGAAGACCACCGTCGTGCCGAACCCGTAGGCCAATTCGGCGCCGTGTTGCGCCCGACGGCTCCGCTCGGCCGCGGCCGTCTGCCGGACGAATCCGGCCTGCTCGTGCTCCTCGCGCGTGAAACTTTGCGTCAAGGGGAGCGCCGCCATGGCCTGTTGCACGAGCGCGGCGACCTTGCCGTCTGCCGCCTGCGCCGCCGCCCCGCGGCGGTTCATCTCGCGCCCGAACGCGCGGATCGAGAGCAGTAAAAGCGGCGCCGTTCCCGCCGCCACCAGCGTCAGCGGCCGGTCCATCCGCCACATGATCGCCAGCATCAGCGCCAGCGACGCGAGCGACGACGCCAGCGTGATCAACCCCTGCTGGAACAACGTCTGAAAGGCGTACGGGTCCCAGGTCGCGCGGTAGATCATGTCGCCCGCCTGGCTCCCCTGATGAAAGCGCAGCGAGAGACGTTGCAGACAACCAAACACTTCATTGCGCGCCCGCATCAGGCCCCGCAGGCCGATGCCGATGGCCAGATAGTTCTGTCCCGTCGTGAGCGCCCCTTGCAAAATATGAAGCGCCAGCGTCAGCCCGGCCAGCCCGAGCAGCAGCGTCGGGCGCGACCCGGAGGCGCCCCAGCTCCCCAGCCAGGCGGGCGGCGGGTGACCGCCGAGCACGCAATCCACCACCACCGCCAGCGGCCACGGCTTGAGGAGGTTGGCCGCCGTGGCCAGCAGCATCAGCCCAAGCGCTACCGCCAGGCGGGGAAAATCCGCTCGAAAGAATTGCCACGCGCGGAACAGGTTCTTCATCGGCTCGCGCCATCATGCGCGGGCCGCCCTCGATACTCAATGCCGGAGGCCGGCGCGGCCAGGGCAAACGCATCTAAATGTGGAACCCACCGACGGTTGTTGCCAATCCCACGAGATTCTCGATTCGACCCCGTTGTCGTCGTGAGGAACTTGGCGCCGTAACCGGATTCCCATTCTGGAGGTCATCCATTTTTGCGCCCGCGCCTTCTTTCACCGGGGCTGAGTCCTAAAGCCCAAGGATGGCGCAACGCGGCTTCCTTGGGTGCAGACGCCTCGATTTGCCAACCCCGAAGCGGGTTGTGGCGGCGGCCGGCGCCACAACCCGCTTCGGGGGAATGGCGCTTACTTAAGCCTTCCCAGGGTAACGCATGCGTTCCGTCCTGTGTTCGCTCGGAGCTTCAAAGCGGCAAGTCGGCAGGACCGTGACATCGCGGCGCGATTTCCCTGAAACGAGTCGAGACGCGAACCCTCGGCAACGCGCCCCTCGCCCCACCATTCACTGGGGCGCATTCTTGGCTTGATCGCGCCGCGGCGAGAAAAGCTCCCACTCAACGTGTTCACTGGCCATGCAACTGACTATGCGGCAAAGTTTTATCGCTTAAGCAAGCGCCACAACCCGCTTCGGGGTTGGATCGGGACGGACCGGATACCCAAGGTTGCCCGCTTCGCGGGGCAACCTTGGGCTTTGGGACGGAATCCCTCCAGGATTCTTTCACTAGATCGTCTCCTAAAACCGAAGCATGCGACCACCGCTCAAAAAAACGGGCCGACACGACTCGCAGGGCAGGATTTAGGCGCGTCTGCCCGGCTGGCGCGGCGCCCCCCTTTCGGGATCGTGGCGTGATTTCGGAGCGCGGCCGAGGCCGCCCGCGGCCGGTCGGCGCTAGTGTAGTGTCTCATAAATAACTGGTCGTTCGTTGCGCCGGATTGGGTCGGTGGCGAGGCGCAACGAAGGAGCATCCCCGCGC
>CAZFVY010000109.1:0-23258 GCA_964522665.1 uncultured Verrucomicrobiota bacterium
AACCCGTGCCGCCGCCGTGAAAGGGCGGTGTCCTAACCGCTAGACGATAGGGTCGCGAAAGGAGGGCCGACTATAGGCGTCCCGCGCTGCTTGTCACGCGGAAAATTACGGCGAGTTCAGAAAATAAGCAACGGGTGCGGCGCGAAATTCAATCGGTCGCAATAAAACCCTCATTCACAACCAGTTAATTACGCAGCCGCCTGCTTGCCTCAGGGCCAACGTTTCGAGCCAAACTTGACGGCCCGCCGCAATCGAGCTGGACGACAGCCGCTCGCCGCGCTTCAGGATCGGCGCTCCCAGCGCTATGAGCGGCTCACTTTAGAGCCGCGATGGCGTCCTTCATCTCCGCGAGATGGACGTCTGCCTTCGGGTCGTCGGTCACGTGGCGAATCACGCCTTTCTTGTCAATGAGGAAGCTGACCCGTCGGGCCATGTTCTTGCCGTTCATCCGAACCCCATAAGAATCGGCAATCTTGCCGTCGGTGTCGGCCAGCAACGGAAAATTCAAGCTGTATTTGCTGATGAATTTCTGGTGACTGTCGGTCGAATCAAAGCTGACGCCGATGACTTCAACGCCGTCTTTCTTGAGATCGCTCATGCGATCACGCAACCCGCACGCCTCTTTGGTGCAACCCGGCGTATCGTCTTTGGGATAAAAATAGAGCAGCACGACCTGCTTCCCCAGGGCGTGGCTAAGCTTCCACGTTTTGCCGTTCTGATCAACGCCTTCAACCAACGGAGCTTTGCTTCCGTCCTTTGGCGTCTCGGCGGCCCGTAGCGCCGTCGGATGATCTAAGGCCGCGAGCAAGAGAACCGCGGTCACACTCCGGAGGATGTTCAATTTCATAATCGTATGAATCGTTGCGCAGCCAAGTCACATCGTTGGAATGGATTTCAGCATACCGAAGACGCCACGGCTTTCAAGTCAAAACGCGCGTCGATAGCCGGAACGCCTGCGCCGGATTACGCCGGCGTGCCGTGACCAGAGATTCCGGTCGCCAGAATCTCTGCCAGGCCTCCCGGTGCGATTTGAAGTCAGCAACATTGTTCTTCGAGGTCGGCAATGCAGAACGCGGCCAGGGCAAAACCCGGCCGCGTTCATTGGCTTCAACAATTTCGCCTACCGAAGACGCTTCACATGACGTACGGATTGTCGATCGTCGTCACCGGGTTGTGCCGATACCGGTAGAATTTCTGGCTCGATTGTGACCGCGACGAAAACGGCGAAGTCGCGCCGGGAACGTCGGTGTAAGGGCCATTGACGGAGTCGGCGGATTGAAGCGTAGCGCCGCTGATCAGCCAACTCATGGTCACGCCGGGGACAGGCGCCGCGTCAAAGTTCAACCGCAACTGAAGCGCGCTCGTGTCCGCCAGACCATCGGCGGCCACTTGAGCAATTTCAGCGTCGGTCAGCGCGCGGTTGTAAATGCGGAAGTCGTCCAGCAGACCGTTGTACGGTCTCCAATAGCTGTCGTGCGACCGGCCCAACTCAATCTCCTGCCCAACGGGCCAAGACCATGTTTTTGTATTCGCGCCAGAATTGTCGAGGTGGCCGTCGATATACAGATTGATAAAGCCGGTGGCGCTCTGGTCCCACGTCACCGTGATTTGGTGCCATGAATTGTCGCTAACGTTGCCCAACGACCCGAACTGATCCGTCGAGCTGGGCGCCGTCTGGACGTACAGCGTCCCGTCATCCTCCTGGGCGATGACAAATCCGGAATCGGTCCGGCGGTCAAATATGATCGCGCCCTCGTTGCCGGTATTCGTGACGGTTCCGGCCGAGCGCATCCAAAAGGTTATCGTTCCCGTGGCCGAGTCCATGTTCGTCGTCAGAACCGGCACGGTGATTTGGCCCGGACTCGCCGCGCTGAATTGCATCAGTCCGGTCCGCGTTGTCCCGCGACTATCGCGATCGGTGGCGAGCCAAAGCGCTCCGGAATCCGCGGCGTCTTGTTCGACTCCCTGCGGTTTGGAATCGAGCACGAATGGCTGCGGGGCAACGGTGAGGTGATCGACGGTTATCGTCGCGGTCGGACTGGTAACCGAGCCGTAGAGATTCGTGACCGCGAGCGTATAATTTCCGCCGCCTGCCGCCGTAATCTTATTCAGCGTCAAGCTCGCGTTAGTCGCGCCGGGCACCGCCACGCCGTTTTGGAGCCACTGGTATGCAAGCGGCGGCACGCCGATAACCATCGGCGACAAAGTCACCGTATCACCCGGAGCCGCCAAAACGGAGCGCGGAGGCATGGTGACAACCGGTTGGTCAGTGATGATAAATCCCGCGATGGTGCTCGCAAAGTTAAACCCACCCGGCGACGAGTTCGTCCCGTGCGCCGCGCGGTTGCCCATGATTATCAAATGATCCGTGCTCACGGAACCACTGCCGGTGGAGAGGCCCCCGCCGACGCCGCGCGTCCAAGGCGTATCACCGGAATTCGATACCGGCGGAATGCTCGGATAGACGACCGACTGCGTCGTTGAAAGCGTGGCGTCAATCACGAACGCGTTCGTTAGTGAAGAGAGCGAATCGCTCGACGCCACCAGTTCGACGACGAACGGATTGTTGGGAAAAAGACTTTTTAGCCCTTTGATGTCGATCTGGTAACCCGGCTGATTGTTATCCCCGCCGCTCGAGCCTGGTCCAAAGTTGACGCCGTCCCGAAGAAAACCCCAGTACACCTGCTCTTCTCCCGGGTGATAACTATTGCCGCCGAAGGTATAATGCGGGCCACTGCGATCGTAACCGCCAAACCCGCTGACATTGGCCGAGGACGCGGACCAGGTGACGTTCAGCGATCCCCGAGGCAACGGGTTGAGCCCGGCGCCCGAACTCAGCGAATCGATGACCTGGTTCAGCGTGTAGGGGCCGGAGGCGTCGCACCCGTAGCCGGTCGGCATGGGCGGGAGGCTCTCCCAATTGTTGGTCCCGATGCCAAAGGCAGGGGCCGTCACCGTCGCGCCAGTATAGGACGCCGCGGAGCAATATTGAGCCTGAAAGTTGAAGCCGACGGTGGCGGCGTGACTGACGCCCAGCATCAGCGCGGCGGCCGAGACGGTGCAAACGGTTTGGGAGGCGAGTGGATGAGGGAAACGGCGAAGCTTTTTCATGTATGATCGAGTGCGCGGTTGAGCGGACGACAATGAGAGTCTGATGGCGCCTTCCGCGGCGCCGGGAGCAATGAGCTGTTTCTCCCGACTGTCAAAAAGGGTACGGTATGCCGTTTTGACAGCCCCCATCGAAGTCCGCTGCAACGTAATCGACGTTTCCGATTTGTCAAAATTCATTTTAAAGTTTCACGCGTGCATGTCATTTCGAATTCCGTGAAACTGTCGCGCGACCATGAAGTTCGATGACGGCCAGAAGAAGTTGAAGCAAGCGCGGGACCTGCTCCTCTCTCAACGACTGGCGGAGGCTCTGCCTCGTTATGAAAAACTGACCCGCCAATTCCCCAACTCCGCGGTCATCTGGTTCGAGTATGGCAACGCGGCCTCCGGACTCCGTGACTTCGAACTCGCCGACCGCGCGTGGTTGAAAGCGCGCCACCTTGAGCCGCGCAACGCCGAACTCATCGGTCTGATCGGCCACCAATATCAATCCAACCGCCAGCCCGAAATCGCCCGCGCCTGTTTCGCCCAAGCCGCCGCCGTGGCGCCGCGCGACATCAATTCACGGATCAGTCTCGCCGTCCTGCTCGAACAAAACCACCAACTCGCCCCCGCGCGCGCGGCGGTTGAAGAGTGCCTGACAATCGATCCCCGGGACGATCAAGCGCGCTATTTTTTGGCCGTCCTCGATCGGCGCGAAGGAAAATTGGCCGAAGCCGAACAGCGCCTGCGAGATTTACTCGCGACTGAACCACGACACCCATACGTTCGCTACGCGTGTCGGTACGAACTCGCCCAAGTGTGCGATCGGACCGACCGATTCGATGAGGCGTTCCGCCTGCTGGCGGACGCCAAGGCAATCGTGCGCGGATTGACGAATACCGACGCGCTCTTGAAGGGTTACGATGAGGGAGCCGACCGTGCCCGCCATTTCACCAATGCGTTGCCGAAAGACATTCTGCGCGTCTGGACGGAAGCGTTTCCCGCCGGCGAGCGGAGCACGATTCCACCTTTGGTTTTCCTGGGAGGGCATCCACGCAGTGGAACGACGCTCATCGAACAGGTTCTCGACGCGCATCCTTCGATCGCCGCGCTCGATGAGCCGACCGCGTTCCTAAACGTCCTTCAGCCCGCCTTCTTCGAATCACGCGAGTTATCGAGTCAACGTCTTAACGCCCTCAGAAACAGTTACCTCGCCGCGTTGCGTCAGGAACTGGGCGCCGCGGGCGTGGGCAAGATCCTGGTGGACAAGAATCCCTCCCCCACCGCGAGGCTTCCCATCTGGCTGCGCGTCTTTCCTGAATTGCGCGTCCTGATCGCGTTGCGCGACCCTCGTGACGTCGTGCTGAGTTGTTACTTTCAGAACATTCCATTGAACGCGATCAATGTGAACTTCCTCACCCTGCCTCGGCTCGTCAAACATTACGCCGATCTCATGGATATTTGGCTCGCGGTGCGGCAATGGGACGATTTCGCGTGGCTCGAGACCCGATACGAGGATACGGTGGCGGATTTGGGCAAGGAAGGCCGCCGAGTGACGGAATTCCTCGGCTTGACGTGGCACGAAGACCAAGGACGCTTTTATGAAAAAAGCCAGCGAAAGCAGCTCTACTCGCCAACGTATCAGGATGTCACCCGCCCGGTTTATGCTCGCTCCGTCGCCCGTTGGCATGCGTACGAGCCGCACCTTGCGCAAATCCTGCCCAGTCTGGAACCGTATTGTCGCACGTTCGGCTATTCCTAAGCCCTTTTCCACGGGAGCACGATGCTTGAGCGAGTAGCGCTACAAGTCCTCGCCCGGCTTATTTCCGGCTCACGCCTTGGGTTTTATTTGAGTTGTAACTAACTTATCTGCAAATCGATACGGACCCTTATGACGGCATTGATTAGACCCGCGCCGCATCCCGTCGCGGGCGAACGCCGCCGCGGTTCATTGCGGCGCCGCGCCAATCGGGGACCTTCGTCAACCACCCCACGTTGGTGTGGCACACGGAGTGCTTTTGCTTATCCTGTGGTAGTGTATCTTCCCGGCTCGCGATGAGCTTTATGGAGAAAAAACATCGAGATACCCGTGCCAGCCGACGCCGCTTGGCGAATAAGCTCGGGCTTCCCGCCGTGCGCGGGCGCCGGAATGGGATCGGCAAAGCTAAAGCCGCAACCTAACATCGCGCCTTGATCGAAACCGAAACTGACTAATGCCCAATCGCGTCCAACCGAAAATCTGGATTGTACCGCTGGCCATCGCCGGCGTAGTCGCCGCCTTCGGCTGGTGGGGTAACGTACGGCTGCGCGAGATGATTGAGGCGCAGTTGCGCGCCGAATTGAGCGTCGCGCTCGACGCGAACGTCACGGCGTTGGAGATTTGGACCACCAATCAGACTAAGCTCGCCTCCGCCCTCGCGGATGAGCCGAAAGCGCGGGAACTGTCGCTGCGCATCCTTGATGAATTGGTAAAGATTGAGGGGAGTCCCAAACGGCTGCCGGACTTGGTGGAAATGGAAGAAATCGGATCCCATCTGGCGCCCCGTCTAGGCAAGGTGGGCTACCAGCTCGCCCATTTGGTCAGTACGAACTACACCGTGTTTACGGTTTCCAATCGGCCGGGCCAGGGTCGCCGTCCGCGCCTCGGTTTTCCGGTCGCCGAGGATCACCTCGCCAAATTCGCTGAGCTTTTCGCCACCGATCAGCCGGTAATTATCACGCCGTTCAAACCCCGCGTGCCGCCGAATCGACCGCCACCCGACCGACCGCGCCTCGGGTCCACGAATGCGCAACGTTTGCTCAGCGGTGAGATTCCGCCGCGCCCCCTGCTTACCAACGGCGCCGAGTTTCCCGACCGTCCGCCCCGCTTCCCCGGGCCGCGCCGAAATCCGAACGGCGACGTCACCGTCATGCAGGTTGCGACCCCGATTCATGACGATCAAGGGGTCGTACGCGGAGCGCTGGCGCTGATCATCAATCCCGACGCGGAATTCTCCCGGATTCTGACGGTCGCCCGGCCCGGAAAATCCGGCGAATCCTATGCCTTCGACCAGCACGGATTGATGATTTCCCGAAGCCGCTTCGACGAGCAGTTGAAAAAGCTTGGCTTGCTCGAAGACCGGGAAGGCGCCAGCTCGGCGCTCAGCCTCCGCTTGAGCGACCCCGGCGGCGACTTGAGCGCCGGTTTCAAGCCGGTCGAGAGCGATTCGGCCGCGCGGCCGTTGACGCATATCATCGCCGGCGCGGTGGCCGGTGGATCGGGAGTCGAAGTGCGGCCGACGCGTGATTACCGCGGCGTGCCGGTGGTGGGCGCCTGGCGCTGGCTCCCGCAACTCGGCTTCGGCGTGGCGACCCAAATCGACGCGCAAGAGGCCTATCAATCGCTGAAAGTTCTGCAACTTCTCTTCGTGATCCTTTTTCTCCTGTTGGTCCTCTGCGCGAACGGGATGTATTTCCTCTCCTATTTCAATTTGATTTGGCGCCGGCGTTTGACCGAAGCCAATCTCAAAATGAAACAGTTGGGCCAATACACCCTCGAGGAGAAAATCGGCGAAGGCGGCATGGGCGTGGTCTATCGCGCGCGTCACGGCCTGATGCGGCGGGACACGGCCGTCAAGCTCTTGCTGCCCGATCGCGCCGACGCCGCGTCCATTCAACGCTTCGAGCGCGAGGTTTGCCTGACCTGCCAACTCACGCATCCGAACACGATCCAGGTCTATGACTACGGGCATACCCCCGAAGGCATCTTCTACTACGCGATGGAATTGCTCCGCGGGCTTAATCTCCACGACCTGGTCGGTCAATTCGGGCCTCAACCGGAGGCCCGGGTAGTGCATATTCTTACGCAGGTCTGCGAGGCTCTGGCCGAGGCGCACGCGCTTGGTTTGGTCCATCGCGACATCAAGCCGGCCAACGTCTTTCTCTGCAATCGCGGCGGCGTCGCCGACTGCGTCAAGGTTCTCGATTTTGGACTCGTGCGCGAATATCGGGAGGGCAACGGTACGCCGCTCAATTCGACGATCGGCGACCGCGGCATGGCCGGCACGCCTTCGTTCATGCCGCCCGAGTCGATGAAGAATTCCTCGCTGAGTGATCCGCGCAGCGACCTTTATTCGGTCGGAGCCTTGGGCTATTACCTCGTGACCGGCCATAGCGTCTTTAATGCCGACTCGTTGATCGACCTCTACCATCAGCATCTTACGAACGCGCCCGTTCCACCCAGCAAGCGGACCACGAATCCTATCAGCGACCCGCTCGAAGCGCTGCTTCTGCGCTGCCTGGCAAACGAGCCTGCGCGCCGGCCACAGTCAGCCGGCGAATTGCGAGCGCTCCTTTTGCGCACGCCTCATGCCAGCGAATGGACCCCGGAGTCGCGTGCCACCTGGTGGGCGCTGAACGGACCAGCCATCCAAGCGAGATCAGCCAGCGCCAAGACGCCGGTTGCCGACCGCACGGTGGAGACGCCCCGTACCGGTCCACGCGTGACCGCCGAATAGCGGCCTTCGGCGCGCGGGAGAGGCTGCTTTCGCTCCGCCCACCGGGCATCCGGCCGCGCGATTCTGCGGCCCAATTCTGCTTGAATCAAGCCGGTCCACGGGCCTAGTTTTTTGGCATGAACCAAATCAAATTGCCTTCGGTTCTGCTTTTGCTTCTGCTGCCCGCGCTGGCAGCCGCCGAGCCGCCCAAAAAATTGGCCTCGGTCGAAGGACTCACCGAATACCAATTTGACAATGGCCTCCGCGCCCTGCTGTTCCCGGACAACTCGCGCTCAAAAGTCACGGTCAACATGACCGTGCTCGTCGGCTCGCGCCACGAAGGCTACGGCGAGACCGGGATGGCCCACTTGCTCGAGCACATGGTTTTCAAAGGCACGCCAAACCATCCCAACATCCCCAAGGCGTTGCAGGACCACGGCGCCCAATTCAATGGGAGCACTTCCGCCGATCGGACGAACTACTATGAAACGATGGGCGACGACGATGAGAATCTTGAGTTCGGAATCGGTCTGGAAGCCGATCGTCTCGTCAACAGTTATGTCAAACGTGAGGATCTCGATTCCGAGATGACCGTCGTGCGCAACGAATTCGAGCGCGGCGAGAATTCTCCCCTCGCCGTCCTCGGCAAACGCATCAGCGCCGCCGCTTACGACTGGCACAACTATGGGAAATCGACCATCGGCAACCGGAGCGACATCGAGCGGGTGCCGATCGAGAATCTCCGCGCCTTCTATCGCCGTTTCTATCAGCCGGACAACGTGGTTCTCGTCGTCGCCGGGCGGTTCGACGAAGCCAAGGCGTTGGGATTGATTCAGAAGCATTTTGGCGCCATCCCGCGGCCCGAGCGAAAACTTACCGCGACCTACACCGAAGAGCCGGCTCAGGATGGCGAGCGCCTCGTCACGCTGCGCCGCGTCGGCGACGTCGCCGCGGTGGGAGTCGCCTACCATATCCCCGCCGGACCACACGAGGACACCGCCGCTTTGCAGGTGCTGGCGAATATTCTGACGACCCAGCCTTCCGGAAGATTGTTCAAGGCGCTCGTCGAAAGCAAAAAGGCCGTCAGCGTGTCCGCCTACGCCAGTTCCGAGCACGACCCCGGTTTGATGAGCGTCGATGCGGAGGTCGCGCGCGACGGCTCGCTGGAAGCGGTGCGTGACGAATTGATCGCGACGCTGGAGGGCCTCGGAGCCGGGGGCGTCACCGAGGTCGAAGTCAACCGGGCCAAGCGACAGATTCTCAAGGCGCGCGAACTGGCTGCCGGCGACACCAGTCAGATCGCCATCTCACTGAGCGAGTGGGCCGCGCAAGGTGACTGGCGGCTTTATTTTCTTCACCGCGACCAAATCGAGCAGGTCACCGTGACCGGCGTGCAATCCGCCGCCGCCCGCTACTTGCAACGCAACAACCGGACCGTCGGTTTGTTTATTCCCACCGCCGCGCCCGACCGAACGTCGGTGCCCGCGACTCCCAATCTCGAGACGCTGGTCGGCGGCTACCAGGGGCGCGCGGCGCTGGCCGAAGGCGAATCGTTCGACGCGTCACCCACGAATATTGAAGCCCGCGTCCAACGCCTCGACCTGGGTCCCGGCATCAAAGCCACGTTCCTCCCGAAGAAGACACGCGGCGAGGAAGTTCATCTCTTGCTGACCTTGCGTTATGGCGATGAGAATAATTTAAAGGGGTACGAGTCGGCCACCGGGTTGCTGCCCGAACTCATGCTCCGCGGCACCAAGCAATTGGACTATCAGCAGCTCCGCGATGAGTTGGACCGTCTTAAGGCGTCGCTCACCAGCGGCGCCGGTGGTGGCGGCGGACGCCGTGGCCGTGGCGGCGGCGGCGGCTCGGGCGCCCTGGGAAGCGTGACGTTTTCGATCCAGGCCAAACACGACACGTTGCCCGCCGTGATCAGCCTCCTGGGTCAGGTGATCCGCGAGCCGGCGCTGCCGGTTGACCAATTCGAGATCCTCAAGCGGGAGCGACTGGCCAGCCTCGAGAACAGCCGCGCGGAACCGAGCGCGCTGGCGCCGCGCCTCCTCCAGCGCGAATTGGCTCCCTACGCCAAAGAAGACATCCGCTACGTCCCGACCATTGACGAGGCAATCGCCCGGCTCCGCGTGCTCAACTACGAACAAGTCGCCAAACTTTATCACGATTACCTCGGCGCTCAGGCCGGTGAATTGACGGTGATCGGCGATTTTGACTCGCAGGCTTGTCTGCCGATCTTGCGGCAGGCGCTGGATGGTTGGACCTCCGCGCAGCCATACGCCCGAATCACCGCGCCGCTGACCAGTGAGGCCGCCGGGGTCGAACGACAGATCAAAACGCCGGACAAGGCCAACGCCACCTACGCCGCCGGGTTGCTGTTCGCCCTGCGTGACGACGACCCTGATTATCCCGCGCTGGTGATCGGAAATTATATCTTCGGCGGCGGCTCACTCTCCTCGCGACTGGCCACGCGCGTGCGGCAGAAGGAAGGCCTTTCCTACAGCGTGGGCGCGAGCTTCAGCGCCTCGCCATTTGATCAAAGAGCGAGCCTGACGATCAGCGCCATCTGCAATCCGCAAAACATCGGCCGACTGGAAAAAGCCGTCCAGGAGGAGTTGGACCGATTGTTGCGCGAAGGGGTGACCGCGGAAGAACTGGATCAGGCGAAAGAAGGCTACCTGCGCACCCAAAAAGTCGCGCGCTCCAGCGAAACCACCCTGGCCGGACTGCTGTCCAATTTTCGTCACCTCGATCGCTCCGTTACTTATCAAGCGGAACTGGAACGGCGTATCCAGGCGCTCACCCCCGCGCAGGTTCAGACGGCGTTGAAGCGGCATATCGACCCCAAGAAATTAGTCATCGTCACGGCGGGCGACTTTAACGCAAAAGCGCCGGGTAATTAGAGCGCCGCGCCCGTGGCGGCGATCGTCAGACCCCGCCCGCTACCGGCCCAAAGCGAACCACCGGCTTAACCACCGCTTGAGCGAGGGCGTAAGCCGCGTCCGATTGTAGGCGTCGGCGCAACCCTTGATCGCTTCGGCTTGGGTTGGGTACGGGTGGATCACGTTCGCCAGCTTGCCCAATCCCATTTTCGCTGCCATCGCGACGCCGAGTTCCCCAATCATTTCTCCCGCGTGTCGGGCCACGATCGTCGCGCCCACGATGCGGTCGCTCCCGGCCAGCGTCCGAATCCGCACGAAGCCCTCGGTCTCCCCATCGGTGATCGCCCGGTCAACGTCGGCCAGCGGGCGCTCAAAGGTTTTCACCCCAATTCCCGACTCACTCGCGTCGCGCTCGGAAAGTCCGATCGCCGCCACCTCGGGATCGGTGAATGTCACTCGCGGCACGGTTAACGCGCTGAGGCGCTTGCGGCCAAAGAACAGCGCGTTTTGGATGACGATCCGCGCCGCGGCGTCGGCGGCGTGGGTGAACTTCCATTTCATGCAGACGTCTCCCGCGGCATAGATTCGTGAATTGGCGGTTTGCAAGTGGTCGTTCACGACGATCCCGCGGCTCCGATCGTACCCGACGCCAGCCCGCTCCAGATCCAATCCTTCAACGTTTGGCGCCCGACCAGTCGCGACCAAAACGTGATCCGCGACCCATTCCGTTTCCCCTGCCCCGGCGCTCACAAACGCCATCGTTCGTCCTCCCCGCGGCGCCAGGCGATCAACCGTCGCGCCGAGGATGACGCGCACGCCGTCTCGGGAAAGCGACCGCCGAACGATTTCCGCCGCGTTCGGGTCCTCGCGGTCGAGCAAGCGCGGATTTTTGTGCACCAACACGACCTTCGATCCCAAACGTTGGAACGCCTGCGCCAGTTCGCAACCGATCGGGCCGCCGCCAATCACCGTCAATCTTTCCGGCCGCCGCGTCAGGCTGAAAATCGTTTCGTTCGTGAGAGCGCCCACTTGATCCAGCCCGGGAATCGCGGGCATGATCGGACGGCCGCCCGTCGCGATCACGGCCCGGCGAAAGCGCAGCGTCGCGCCCGCGACCTCAAGGGTCGTCCGGTCCACAAAACGCCCCGCCCCGATATAAACCGCAACCCCCAATTTGGCGAAGCGCTCGGCGGAGTCGTTCTGGGAAATATCCGCTCGCAGGCGGCGCATTCGTTCCATCACCGCGGGGAAATCGATCTCGGTCCCCGCCGGGACCCGCACGCCGAATTGTTCGGCATCGATAACGTCCGCCGCCGCGCGCGCCGCGCGAATCAGGCATTTCGACGGCACGCAGCCGGTGTTGAGGCAGTCACCTCCCAAAAGATTCCGTTCCACCAACGCCACCTTCGCGCCCAGTCCCGCGGCGCCGGCCGCCGTCACCAGACCTGCCGTGCCGCCGCCAATGACCACCAAATCGTAACGCCCCGACGGAGTGGGGTTCACCCAATCGGCCGGGTGAACTCTCGCGGCGAGCCGCTGGTTATGCGCATCCCAAGGCTCAAGCCTCGACGTTGATTCTGCGTGCGTCATACAAATTGCCAGCGTCCCACACTTTGGTCCGGCCGTCCGGCGTCATTTCATTGCGGAATCGTCTGCGCCAACTCGCGTTTAGCCAAGCGGGCGACGTAGATCGATACGATGACCGTTGCCACCAGACCGACGCCATACAGCGCCCATTCGGTCCCTGACCGCTCGCGTCCGCCTCGTCCTGAAGTCAGCAAATCACCGCCCGCCGCGCCCAAATAAACATACATCACAGTTCCGGGGATCATTCCGATCCAGGACGCGAGCACATAGTCCCGCAAGGAGACCTGAGTCAGGCCAAAGGCGTAGTTTAGCAGGTTGAACGGCAACAGCGGCGATAATCGTGTCAACCCCACCACCCGCCAACCGCCCTTCGCGACCGCAACGCCAATCGCCTGGAACCGCCGATCATCGGCCACTCGAGCGGTAATTCTATCACGGATCAAGTACCGCCCGATCAAAAACGCGCTCGTGGCTCCCAGCGTCGAGGCGACCGAAACGCAGATCGAACCGCCGACCACGCCGTAAAGCGCCCCGGCTCCCAAGGTTAATATCGAGCCTGGGATAAAAAGGATGCAGGCGGCGATATAGACGCCCACGAACAGCGCCACCCCAGCGAAGCCTAGCTCACGAATTGAACTGATGAAACGCGGCAATCCTCCGCTGCCAAAGTGGTGGGCCACCCACAGCGCCGTGACGATCAACGCTCCAAGCGCCAGCCAACGCCAGCGGGCCGACGCGCCCTCTCGCCGTGGTGGAACCGGCGAATTCATGCGCGCCCGTCCCGTTTCACACGACAAACTCCAGCGCCGGAACCTTCGGAACAAAGCCCAGCTCGCCCGCCTGCCCTAGAAACCGGCGAATCGATTCGCGTCCCCGTTCACCGTAATCGAGCGTCCAGTGATTCACGTACATGCCGACAAACTTATCCGCCAATTCCCGCCCCATGTCGCGGGCGTAGGCCAACGCGTGTTCGACCGCCTCGGCGCGGTGATCGAGGCTATATTGGATACTCGCGGTCAGGATTTGCGAGATGAGGCGGCGTTGATCGATCGAAAATCGCTTATGAATCACGTTGCCACCGAGCGGCAGCGGCAAGCCGTTGTTTTCCTCGCCCCACCAAACGCCCAGATCGGCGCAAGCGACGAGCTGCTCGTTCGCGTAAGTCAGCTGCCCTTCGTGAATAATCAAACCGACGTCCGCGACCCCTTCGCGAACGGCCTTGAAGATTTGATCGAAGGGTACGACCACGTAGTCGATTTCCCGCGCCGGTTTGCCGAGCCAAAGCTGCAACGCCAGAAACGCGCTGGTCATGACGCCCGGCACCGCGATCTTGCGGCGGGCGATCTCGGCGCGGTCGAAGCGTTCACGAGCCACGAGGAGCGGGCCGTAGCCATCGCCCATGCTCGCGCCGCTGGGCAGCAGCGCGTATTGATCACTCACGTAAACGTAGGCATGCAGGCTGATCGCCGTGACGTCCAACTCGCCCCGGGTTGCCCGTTCGTTCAAGGTTTGGATGTCCTGTAAAATGTGCTGAAAAGCGAACCCGTGGCTCGGGATCAAATCCTTTGCCAGGGCGTAAAACATGAAGGCGTCATCGGGGTCCGGCGAGTGCCCGAGCGTCAACGTACGATTTGCCATGCCGCGAAAATAGAGGATGCGCCACGAAAGTCGAGGTTGACCGAATAGAGTAGCGCGCGGCGCCAAGACCGATAAGCTCGCCACCCATGAGAAGTCCCGGCAGTTGGTGGGCGGCGGCGCTGCTATTTTTGCAGGCGTCGGCCCTCGCGGAGGTTCAATTGGGCAATGAAACGCTCGCCGCCGATCGATATCAGATCCTGCAAGGCAAGCGGATCGCGTTGCTCACCAATCCGTCCGGGATCAATCGCAAACTGCAAACCACGCTCGAGTCGTTGCGCGCCGCGCCCGGTGTCAACCTTGTCGCGCTCTTTGGCCCCGAGCACGGTCTCTACGGCGTGGTTCCCGCCGGCCAGGAGTTTACCAACAATCGCGATCCGCACGGGTTGCCGATTTATTCCCTCTACGGCCCAGGCCCAGTACGCAAGCCAACGCCCGCGATGCTCAAGGGCCTCGACGCGTTGGTCTATGATATCCAAGACACCGGCTGCCGCTCGTACACGTTCGTAAGCACGATGGGACTCGCCATGGAGGCCTGCGCCGAGGCGGGCGTCGAGTTCATCGTGCTCGATCGGCCCAATCCGCTCGGCGGCGAGCGCGTCGAAGGACCGTCCCTCGATCCGCGCTACCGCTCGCTCGTGGGCGAATGGAACGTCCCCTACGTGTATGGACTGACTTGCGGCGAGCTGGCCCGCATGATCAATGGCGAGGGCTGGATTCGCCGCCCGTGCCACTTGACGGTAGTTCCGTTGCGCGGCTGGCGCCGGGCCATGACTTGGCGCGATACCGGGCTGCCGTGGATTCGCCCCTCGCCGTACATGCCGAATGGGGACTCGCCGTTGCACTACGTTTCGACGGGGATTCTCGGGGAGATCGGCGGCGTCAACATCGGCATCGGCGCCGATCGGCCATTCGAGTGCATCGCGGCGCCCTGGTTGGACGCCAAGCGCACGAGCCAGTTCTTCAACGACCTCCGGCTTCCCGGCATTAATTTCGCGCCGACCACCTATCGGCCCGCGACCGGCATTTTTAACGGCAAGACCGTCCAAGGCGTCCGCGTTGAATTCACCGATCCCGCCCATGCGCCGTTGATGGCGATCAATTTCTACGCGCTCGAGGGGATCAAGAAACTGGCTGGCCGCGATCTGTTCGCGGAAACGGAGCGGAATAGCGAACCGTTCTGCCGGCCCGGCAACATTTTTGACAAGATTAACGGCAGCGATGTGATTCGGAAACAATTGCGGGCCGGTCAATCCGCCGCCGCGATCGTCCGGTCCTGGCGCCCGGACGAAACCGCGTTTCGCCTGCTGCGGCAAAAATATTTGCTCTATTAGGCGGACCGCGACCGAGGGCTAAGCCCAGCTAGCGGATCATCCCGTCCGATTCAGACCGACCGGCGCGAACGTGGCGCCTTCAGTTTTCCGCGCCGCGTAAAACCTCCAGCTAAATCGTTGCGTTCACGCCCGCCCTCACGTAAAAACACGGGCACCCGTGAGCACTCAAGAATCGTCCGGCGCCGAACACAAACCGTACATTGCGGCCTCGCAGAACCTCCGCGAATTGACGCCGCTGCCGGTACTAGTTGGAACGATCCTGGGTATCTTGTTCGGCACGTCGTCCCTCTATCTGGCCCTTAAAGTCGGCATCACCATCAGCGCCTCGATCCCGATTGCGGTCATGTCGATCTCGATCTTTCGCTGGTTTTCCCGGGTGTTCGGGGCGCGCCCGGCGACCATCTTGGAGAATAACATCGTGCAAACGACCGGCTCGGCCGGCGAATCGATCGCGTTTGGCGTCGCGGTGACCATGCCGGCGCTGCTCATTCTCGGTCAGGACCTCGACTTGGCGCGTACGATGATCGTGGCCGTGCTGGGTGGATTGCTGGGCATCCTGTTGATGATTCCGCTCCGGCGCGGCATGATTGTTCATGAGCATGGCAAGCTGATTTACCCTGAGGGCACCGCGTGCGCCGAGGTATTGATGGCCGGCGAAAAAGGTGGCACCAATGCAAAAACCGTCTTCTCCGGCTTTGGCCTCGGTTTCCTCTATCGTTTCCTCAATCACGAAAACGGCATCCGCGTCTTCAAGCAAACTCCCGAAAAGATGCTCTCCTGGTTCAAAGGCGGGTCGATCTCGGGCGAGTTGACGCCGGAATTATTCGGCGTCGGCTACATCATCGGCCCGCGGATCGCGGGAATCATGTGCGGCGGCGGCGTGCTCGCCTACCTCGTCTTGATTCCGATCATAAAAATCTTTGGCGACTCCTTGCCTGAACCGTTGTTTCCCGCCACCGAACTGATCAAAAACATGTCACCCCATGCGGTTCGCAACGCCTACGTGCTTTATATTGGCGCCGGGGCTGTGTTGGCGGGCGGCATCATTAGTTTGATCCGGGTGGTCCCGTCGCTGGTTTCGGCTTTCGTTCGCGGCGTAAAGAGCCTCTCCGCCACTCGGGCCGACGAACCGGCGGTCACCCGCACCGAGCACGACCTGCCGCCGATATTCGTAGCGGTAGGGGCAGTCGCGCTGGTGGCCGCGCTGAAGCTGATTCCGGTCCTTAACGTCCCCATCCTCGGCGCCGTGTTGATCATCGTTTTCGGGTTTCTCTTCGTGACGGTTTCGTCGCGCCTGACCGGCGAAGTCGGCTCCTCCTCCAATCCGATCTCGGGGATGACCGTCGCGACCCTGTTGTTGACGTGCCTCGTGTTCCTGTTTTTCGGCTGGACGGGACCGCACGAGCGCGTCGCGGCGCTTATGATCGCCGCCGTCGTCTGCGTCGCCTCCAGTAATGGCGGCACCACGTCGCAAGACCTGAAGACTGGGTATTTGGTCGGCGCCACGCCGCGGGCGCAACAAATCGGCCTCCTGATCGGCGCGCTCGCCTCTGCGTTGGTGATCGGCGCGACCCTCAAATTGTTCAACGATACTTCGACCATTTACGCCAAACGCGACTACCAATATGCCGTGAATCCGTCGTTCTTCGACGGCAAAAGCCCGCTCATGGGAAGCGACGCCAAATACGACGCCAAGACCTATAACACCGTCCATTTCACGAGCGAAACCGCGCCCCGCGGCGCCGACGGCAAATATATCGTCCCGCCCGGCAAATACCTCGTGAATGACGACGGCAAAGTCACCTACCTGGTTGACCCCGGCATTAACGGATCCTTGGAAAAACGCGATCCCCGGCCCGGCGAAACAGAAGGTCAAACCGTCCCCAAGTTTGACGCGCCCAAAGCGCGGCTGATGTCCCTCATCATCGACGGCATCCTGACTCGCAAGCTGCCGTGGGGTCTGGTGCTCTTGGGCATCTTCATCTCGATCACGCTCGAGATCGCGGGCATCTCTTCCCTGCCCTTCGCGGTCGGCGTTTACCTGCCGCTCTCCTCCTCGACCCCGATTTGGGCGGGCGGCATGGTGCGTTGGGCCGTGGACAAAATGAATAAAGGCAAATCGGCCAGCGAAAGCGATTCCTCACCCGGCGTACTCTTTTCGTCGGGTTTAATCGCCGGGGGAGCGATAGCGGGCATGTTCGTGGCGCTCCTCGCCGGTTTCGCCGCCGACTTCATGAAATCGATCGACCTGGCGCCACGATTGGGCGCCTTCGCCGATAGCGACGCGATCGCGTTGGGCTTCTTCCTCCTGCTCTCGCTTACGGTTTACCTCGTCGGCCGGGAAAAGCTGCTCTCCTCCGGTTCCCAAACCGAAGCGCGCAATAAGTGAAGCCCTGACCGCTCGCTCGACCGAGGGTGACGCTTCAAAAGGCGGCCCGGGCGATTGTCACGATCCCGCCAACCAAGGCGGCCCACCCGAACAGCCGCGCCAACGGCTCCCCCTCCATCATGCTCGGCGCGCCGTCTAGGAGCTTCGGGCGGGATCGCCAAAGACTCGAACAAAGTCCGGGTAAAGACTCTCGAATCGCGAGTTGGCAAACCGCTCTGCGTATTCCTCACCTCGCGACGCGCCGAGATGCTTTTGTCCGCGGCGATCAACATGGTGCCCTAATTCGTGCATGAAGACATGAAGCAGCATGAACGCCCGGGCTTGCGCCTCGGTAAACCGACATGTCGCCGTTTCCAAGCCGAGGTCATAGGAAACTCCAAGCCGCTCCAAGATCATTCGGTGATCTAGGAAATACTGCTGATCTAGCTCTACCCACAAATCGTCGCCCCACGAACAGAGGAAGATCGCCCCGGTCTCCTCGCGATGATAGAACTCATAAACTCCGTCTGCCGCTTCCAGCTTGCTAAGTACGATTCGCTCAAGCCGCTCCGACAGCAAATCCCAGTCGGGGATTATCTGGATAGATGCCTGCAGGTCACGCTTGGTTACCACGTGGTGGCGCCCGTGTCCGGGCGCCTCACGATCCAAGACGTAGCCCAGATGAACCGTCGGCACATGCCGATTCTGACGCTGAACCCGACCTTCCCTGACTTTGGGAGCTGTTCGCCGATTGAAGCCCGCGCGCATATTAAGTCGGTCTTTTCCCGCCTCGATCGGGTGATCGATGCCGTCACTTTAGGAGTTCAACGCAGATCAAATCCCTGCTATCCCGCAGGTAGAGCCGCCCATCCGCGTACGCCGGGTTGCACCAATTGAACCCGCACACCTGGAGGCGGCTGATTTCTCGGCATTCCGCGGGATCGGCGGCGATCAGCGCCAGTTGGCCGTCGTCGGTCAGGATCAAAATATTCTTTCCCATCACGAGCATCCCGGCGTGGGCTTTGCCCGCCGCGGAGGTAAAGTAACCGTCCTTCGACCACGCGATTTTGCCGGTGTGAGCATCGACGCAAATCAGGTTCTTCGCGGGTCCCAACCCGTAAAGATAGGAACCGACCACGACCGGGCTGGAAAAATTTATGGCCGCGTCCTTGTTCAACCACGCCTGTTCCGCGCGCAGCCCGTCCGCGGCGCTCGTGACCTTGACGCCGACCAAGCCGATCTCATGCGACGCGACCATGACCATGTCGTCCGCGGTAACGGGCGTGGTGACGTGGCGGCCGTAGGTGGTTTTGAGGGGGACACGCCAGAGCAGTTTGCCGTCAGCGGGATCGAGACCGATAAGCCCATTGACGGTGAACGCGAGGGCCTGTCTTCGGCCGGCGACCACGGCAATCACGGGCGGCGAGTAGGCCGCGGGATCATCCTGCGATTTCCACACCGTTTCGCCGTTGGTTTTGTTCAGGCAGATGACCCCCGCGCCGGGCGACCCGCCCGCCAGCGCGATCAAATGATCGCCGTCGATCAACGGCTGGCCATTGTAGCCATGACGGCTGGCTCCCGCGGCGGTCCCTTTTTCACCGATAAAAACGGCCCCAAAATCCCGCGGGTAGTTCTTTTCCCAAAGAACCTTCCCGTCGGCGACATCGAGGCACTGCAATTCACCGCGCGACGACTGGGCGAAAAGCCGTTCACCGTCGGCCAGAGGCGTGCAGCGGGGACCGGGAGGACTCTGCGAATCCTTCGGCACATCGTCCAGGATCGCCGTCCAGAGCGGAGCCGCGTCGGCGGCGTTGATCTCGTGGATAGTCTCCTTGCCTTGCTGATTATCGAGGTAAAAGACCTTGCCATGATAAACAATCGGAGAGGCCAACCCCTCGGTAACATGCGTCCGCCAAACGATCTTCGGTTCCGCTGGCAGTTGGGCCGGGATCGCCACGCCGGGCGGCACATGGCCATCGCGCGACGGCCCGCCCCACTGCGCCCAGTCGGCGGCGCCGGCAAGCCAAAGCGCTCCCAACCATGCGACAAGCGCCCAACGAAGGAAATTCATGGGCGCGAATTCACCGGCAAAGCGCCGCCGCGTCAAGCGGAAAACGAGCAACGTCAACGATTCACTTGCTCCGTGGAGAAATCGCGGTTGACTCCTGCCGCGCGGCCCTATGTAGGTCCCAACGCGCGCGAATATTGTCAAAGCGCGCCGCACGGTTTAGCTTCCCCGGGAATAAATGCAGACTTATGGCGCTTGAATTTAAAGACTACTACACGACCCTCGGCGTGGCGCGGACCGCCAGCGACGACGAAATCCGCAAGGCGTTCCGCAAATTGGCGCGCCAATTTCACCCGGACGTCGCGAAAAACAAAGCCACGGCCGAGGAAAAGTTTAAAGAGATCAACGAGGCATACGAAGTCCTCGGGGACCCGGAAAAGCGAAAAAAATACGACGAACTGGGCGCGAATTGGAAATCCGGCGGCGAATTCCGCCCGCCGCCCCGCGCGCGCGCACGCGGCCGCGGCCGGCCAGGCCAGACTCCGGAGGACACGGGCGATTTTGAGTTTCAGTTCGGCGGCACTGGGTTCAGCGATTTTTTTGAACAATTCTTTGGCGCCACGGGCGGGCGCAACGGCGGCTTCGCCGGCGCGGATGGGCGTCACGAAACCGTCGAGCGAGGCCAGGATATCGAGGCCGACATTCTCGTTTCCCTCGAAGAGGCGGCCCACGGCGCCACGCGTCCAATCTCTCTGCGGCGCAGTGTTCCCTGCGAATCCTGCCACGGAACCGGCGTTCAAGGCCGGCAGCCTTGCCCCGCCTGTGGCGGCCAGGGACACGTGGCCAAAGAGGACCGGTACCAAGTCAAAATCCCGACGGGCGTCGGCGAGGGGCAGCGGCTTCGCCTGGCCGGACGGGGGGAGGCCGGCCACGGCGGCGGGCCGGCCGGCGATCTTTTTCTCCGCGTGCGCCTGGCCAAACACCCGGACTTCCGCGTCGAGGGCAGTGATCTTTACTACGATCTCGATTTGGCTCCTTGGGAGGCGGTTTTGGGCGCGCAAGTGAGCGTTCCTACGCTCGCGGGACGCGTCAACATCAAGGTCCCGCCCGGAACCCAAAACGGCCAGCGACTGCGCGTCCGTTCCAAGGGTTTGCCGACCGCCTCGGACGGCCAAGGCGACCTCTACGCGGTCATCCACTTGCAGGTTCCACCACAGGTTACCGACGCGGAAAAAGCGCTCTGGGAGAACCTCGCGCGCGAATCCGCTTTCAAGCCGCGCGGCTGACGGCCATCCCTGCCCGAAAACGACTCTTGCAGGCCAAGTCGGCGGCCGATCAGCGACCGGAATTCACAGTCCGTTGACGACGTTGGCGAGTTTCTCGCCGCGCAGCGCCCGCGCGACGGTCTCGGCGGTGGAGGCACGCAGGGTCTTAATCGCCGCCTCACTGTACGCGGCGATGTGATTGGTCAACACCACGTTTTCCAATCGCGGCAGCGGCGACTCCGCGGGCAACGGTTCGGGATCCGCCACGTCGAGACCAGCGCCACCCACCTGCCCGTCACGCAACGCGGCGATCAAATCGTCCTGCTGGATCACCGTGCCGCGCGCGACATTCACGATCAACACGCCGCGCTTTGCCTTCGACAGCAGCGCACGGTTGACCAGCCCGCGCGTCTCGGCGTTGCTTGGGCAATGTAGCGTCACCAGGTCGCTCCGCTGAAAAAGTTCGTCTAAACTTACCGGCTCGACGCCCAGCGACACGATCTCGCTTGCCCTGACCACCGGATCGGCCCCAACCAATGAACAGCCGAATGGTTGCAGGCGTCGCACGACGGCCCGGCCGATCCGCCCAAGCCCGACCACGCCGACGGTCATTTTCTTCAACACCAGCATTTGCTCCACCCGCGGGAGCGTTCGCCAATTTCCGGCGCGAACGCGGTCAAACGCCGGGCTGATCTGCCGGGTCAGCGCGAGGATCAGGGCCAGCGCATGGTCGGCCACTTCGTCGATGCAATAATCCGGCACGTTGCAAACTGGTATTCCTCGTTGCGCCGCCGCGGCCAGATCGATGTTGTCCACCCCCACTCCGTAGCGGACGATTACCTTCGCTTTCCGCAACGCCGCGATAACGCCCGCGTCCAGGCGCGCGTATTGCGTGATGATGCCGTCCGCGTCGGCGACCAGTTCGACCAGCGCCGGCCCAGAAATCGCTTGTCCGGCCACCAATTCGCACGGCACGGCGCTTAAGGCGGCCCGCTCAATCTCCAAGTCGGGGAAGCCGTAATCCGTAACCACCACTTTAACTTTCGCGTCGCTCATTCGGTTTGCCATGGAATCCTACCGCGCGATCAAGGCTTCGCCTACTTGATTCTGACGAGCCACAGCTTGCGAACGGAAGTGACTCGTCGGCAAACCTTGACCCCGTTAATATTCCCCGCGAGACGCATGACGACCGCGCGCTTCGCCATTTTTAACGGGCCGGGCCAACCATTCACTTTCGGTGAAATGCCGTTGCCGGCGTCTTGCGGTCCCGGCGAGCTTCAAGTGGCGATTTCGCTGGCGACAATCTGCGGCTCTGATTTGCACACCGTCGAGGGCCGTCGCCAGGAGCCGACCCCGTGCGTGCTCGGCCACGAAGCCGTGGGGCGAGTTATCGCGGCCGGGGCCGGCCGCGATCCCGCGCTCGTCGGCGCCCGCATCACGTGGACCCTCGCGGATTCCTGCGGCCAATGCGCGCCGTGCGCGGAATGGAACCTACCGCAAAAGTGCGAACGGCTTTTCAAATACGGTCACGCCGCACTAACCGAAGGCGCCGGCCCGCACGGCTGTTATTCGACCCACGTAACGTTGCGGCCTGGAACCGCTGTTTTCACGCTGCCCGACGTGGTGTCCGACGAACTCGCCGCGCCCGCCAACTGCGCTCTTGCCACCATGGTCGGCGCCACGGAGTCACTGCCGGTTCCCTGCCGGCTCGCGGTGATCCAAGGCGCGGGCATGCTGGGGCTTTACGGCGCCGCGCTGCTGCGCGCCAAAGGCGTCGAACGGGTCATCGTCGTCGATACTAATCCCAGCCGACTCGACCTGATCCCCGACTTCGGCGGCGAACCGGCCTACCTAAGCGCCGCCGAGCTGGCTCCAACCGGCGGCGTTGATGCGATCTTCGAAACGGCTGGCGTCTCGTCGGTCGTACCCGAAGGGATTCGTTTGCTCCGGCCGGGCGGACACTATGCATTGATCGGGATGGTCCATCCGAACACCGCGCTGGAGTTGACCGGCGAAGCCATCGTCCGGCGTTGTCTGACGATACGCGGCTATCATAACTACGCCCCGCGTCACCTGGAACAGGCCGTGAAATTCCTCCGCGAACATCGCGACGCGCACCCGTGGAAGCGCCTCGTCTCCCCATCATTTCCCCTCAAACGTCTCGACGAAGCCTTCGCCGCCGCCCGGAGCCAACGCTGGGCGCGCGTTTCGGTTCAACCCCAGTCGAACTAAACGACTTGCGCCGCCTTCCTCAATCTATGATTGATTGGAATTTGCCCTAAGAACCGCGACCCGTATCCAAAATCGACCTACAATTACAAATACTTTCTTCAAAGCAATGCGACGGGATATTGTCGCACGAGGGCGTCCGACGAGGCAAGCGTCAGACCGTGAGCTTTCGCCTGACAGACCAGCATCCGGTCGAAAGGATCACGATGCAGCCCTGGCAATCCGCTCAATTGCGTAACGGCGAGTTCATCCAAAATCAACGGCGCAATCAGGTGCCTTTCGCGCTGCTGAGGGACAAACTGGGCTGGCGGTTGCGGCAACGGCAGTTTGCCGAGGCTGTGCTACAAGGAAATCTCCCAGAACGAAACGGCGCTCA
>CAZFVY010000110.1:0-23010 GCA_964522665.1 uncultured Verrucomicrobiota bacterium
CACGTCGCCCGACGGGTTCACTTGGTCAAAGCAAGTCTCGGGAACGACGATTGACTTGATCGACGTGACGGACGGGGAAGGGGGATTTGTGACCGTCGGTGGCACCGGCGCAGACGGGGTTATTCTTACGTCGTCGAATGGGACAAATTGGACCAATCGGGGCTACGGTACGGGCGGGGATCTGGCGTGCATCACCCACGGAAACGGTATTTTCGTCGGCGTGGGCGACGCCGGGACAATCCTGACTTCGACCGATGGCGTCACTTGGGTTAGCCGTCCTTCGGGTACCGACAGCTACCTGAACGACATCCACTTCGGAGCGGGCGTATTCGTCGCGGTTGGCAGCGGTGGGAATATTCTGACCTCTTCCGACGGAATTCACTGGGTCCAGCGCGTTTCATGGACCGCGAACGACTTGCGGGGCATCGCCTTTGGCGCCTACACCTTTGTGGCGGTCGGAGTGACCGGAACCATCCTGCAATCCGATTCCCTGGCGCCGCCCATTCTGACCTATACTCGAGCGGACGCGGGGATGATACTCTCATGGCCGACCAACGCCGTCTTGCAGTCCACGACGATGTCGGACCCGCTGAGCTGGTCCTATGTTACCACCGCGTTCACCACGGTGGGCCCCCAAAACTCGCTCTTCATCGAGACCAGCCGAAGTAATCAACTTTACCGCCTCGTCGGCGAATAGTCCCACTAACCACGCGCGCGGCGCCCAGGCAGGGCGCCGTTCCGCGTTCGGAGGCTTGCATTCTGTACGCGAGTAAGGGATGACATGCGTCGCAGCTTATGGCGAACCTAGGGCAGACGACGCGAGTATGAATCCGAATTTAGTGATGGCGCCGGCGACGGGTGAGCGCTTGGTACGTTATGTCGGCGACCGCCTTCGGTTCTCCCTGCGTGACGCGGGAGAGCACAAGCTGCACGAAGGATGGCGGGCGTTTTTGCGCACGACGCTCGGGCGTGGCGCCGTCTTGCGGGAGGAGATCATTCGCGGAGCCGGCGCGGCCGGACCAGTCCTGGGGGCGGCCTGGTACGACCTGCCGCTCCGCCGAGACGGCGGCGAATGGTCGGTTGAAATCGCGCTCACAGAGGTCGGCTTCTTTCACTCGAAAGCGTACGCGGTGGATCCGTCCGGCCGGCAATTCTGGCCTTGGGGCGCCGATGTGGTCACCTCGGTGCAGCCCGACGCGTACCGTTGCGGCAACACGATTTATTGCGCGTTCACGCGGCTCATGGGCGCCACGAAAAACGCCGCGTTGGCGCGCAACGAGGCGACGGAGCAATCGCTCAAGTCGCTGGATGAGCGCGGTTACGCCGTGATTCCGCCCTCGGGCAAAATCCGCGATTTGATTCGTGAATTGCCGCACATTACCGACGCGCTCGGTTGCCGCATCCTGCATTTGCTGCCGGTCAATCCGACGCCGACCACGCTCGCCCGTTTCGGGCGCTACGGCAGTCCGTACGCCTGTGAGGATTTGACCGCCATTGATCCGGCGCTGATCGATTTTGACCGGAAGACGACGGGAGTGGAACAATTCTGCGAATTGACGTACGCGGCCCACCGAGGTGGCGCGCGCGTCTTTCTCGATTTGGTGACGAACCACACCGGCTGGCATTCCAGCGTCCAAGAGGCGCACCCAGAGTGGTTTTTGCGCGGCGCGGACGGCAAATTCGTCAGTCCCGGGGCCTGGGGCGTCACCTGGGAGGATTTGGTCGAGATGAATCACTCGTACACCGCGCTGTGGGAACAGTTGGCGCAGGTCTTCCTGGTCTGGTGCCGACGGGGCGTTGATGGTTTCCGCTGCGACGCGGGCTACATGGTGCCCGCGCCGGTCTGGCGTTATCTGATCGCGCGGGTGCGGCAGGAGTTTCCCGAGACGGTGTTTTTGCTGGAAGGCCTGGGCGGCGCGTGGGAGTTGACCGAGGGCCTGCTGACCGAAGGCGGCATGCAATGGGCCTACTCGGAATTATTTCAGAACTATACGCCATTTCAGGTGGGCGCGTACCTCGATCACAGTATCAAGCAGAGCCAGCGTTCCGGCGTGTTGGTGCACTATAGCGAAACTCATGATAACGACCGATTGGCCAAGCGCGGGCGCGAGTGGGCGCTGCTGCGAAATCGGCTCTGCGCGTTGACCAGCGTCAACGGGTGCTTTGGTTTCATGTCGGGCGTCGAATGGTTGGCCACGGAAAAAATTCTGGTGCATGGATGCACCGGCCTGGCTTGGGGTAACTCACGCAATCTGGTGGCCGAATTGGCCCGGCTCAATCACCTCCTCCGCGATCACCCGTGTTTCTTCGATGGCGCCACGCTCACCCGGCTGAGTCCGCTCGAGTCGGAGGTGTACGCGTTGCGCCGCGATTCCGAGGAGGGGGTGGATCACCTGCTCGTGCTCATCAATACCGACGTCGAGCGCGCGCGGGAGTTTCAATTGTCGGAGACGGACTTTCGAGCCATGGGCCGTCCCCGAGTTGACCTGCTGGGCCAGCCGGTTCCCAGCGCGCGGCACACGGCGGGCGCGCCGTACAAGTTTACCCTGGAACCAGGCGCCTGTTTTTGTCTGGCGCCGGCGGAGGCTCCCAAAGGGTTGAGCGGCGCCGCGTACGCCCGGGCTCGCGCGCAAGCGGCCTGGGGGCTGACCGCGCTGGCCTATGCGACGCCGGTTCACGAGTTCCCCGCGTACGATTGGCGGCGCCTGGCGCAAGCGGTCGAGGCGGATCCGTTGAAGTTTCTCGCGGGTTTGGGCGCGAGCGGCGAGACGGCCGGGCGGCCGTCCTATCCGCGCGTGATCGAGTGGCGGCCGGAAGACCAACGCCGGGTGACGCTGGTTCCCCCCGAGCACTGGGCGTTGCTGTGGGACGTAACGCCGTTTCGCGCGACCTTGACCGGTCGGGACGGCGCCGCCGGAAGGCATGTCAGTTCGATCGCGGTTCGCGGTGGGCACGTCGCTTGTTTTCCGCCCGATTCGGCGACCGGCGACGCGGAGTTAACGCTTGAGCGTTACGGCGAGGGCGAATCAATCCTGCGCGCGAATCTCCGCTTCCTAGATGAACGACCCATTTATCCGCCAACCGCTGCCGACAAATTCGTCGGCGGAATCGCGCTGCTGACGAACGGTCGCGGCGGAATGGCGCGCCTCTGCGTCGATCTTGGCGGGATTCAATCGAAATACGATTGCCTCCTGGGCGCGAACCTGCACCCGAGGGTGCCGGTGGACCGGCACGTATTCGCCAAACGCGCGCGCGTTTGGATCAACGCGAACGGCTTCATCTCGCCGCTGAACGCGCGGAACTTGGGGAGCTTTGACGCCGGTCCGCCGGCGACCTGGCGCTTTGTCGCCTCCGCGGGCGGCGGGCGAACCGTCGAGATTTTTCTGGAGGCGGAGATGCTCGACGGGCTAAACGCGACGGCGTTGCGGTTTTGGCGGGGCCGGGAGGGCGCGGACTCGCTCTTGTCCTCGTTACCCAATTCCGCCGCCAGGCGCGCCGAGGCCGAAGGTCCGGCCACGGTTCAAATCGTCGTCCGCATCGATCTCGAAGACCGGAATTTTCATTGGGAGACGCGCCGCAACGGAGGCTCCGAGAATCATTTCGCGGCGAATTGTTTTGCGCTCACGGACGGCGTCGGGTTCGTGTTCCGCCCCCGGCCCGATCACCAATTCCGAGTGGCCTGCAGCGCCGGCGCTTACCATGCGGAGCCTGAATGGGCGGAGCGCATCCCGCATCCGATCGAGCAGACGCGCGGCCAGGTCGGCGATGGCGACGCCTATAGCCCGGGTTGGTTTGAGATGCCCCTGGCGGCCGGTGAACGGGTGGTTCTGCTCGCGAGCGCGGAGACGGAACGGTTAACGCTGGACGACGCGCGGGTAACGCAATCAACGGTCGGCGCCCGGGACGTCGGATCGCCATTTCCGGCCGCGGATACTTTTGGGCGGCAATTATTCCGCGCGGCCCACGATTATCTCGCGCGACGGGACGATGGCAAGACCGTGATCGCCGGCTATCCGTGGTTCCTGGATTGGGGACGTGATTCGCTCATTGCCGCCCGCGGACTGATCAAAGCGGGAATGTTCGACGAAGTGCGGCAACTGTTGACGATTTTCGGCCGCTTTGAACAGCGGGGCACGCTGCCGAATACCATTCACGGGCAGGACGCAACGAATCGGGAAACCTCGGATGCGCCATTGTGGTACGGCGTCGTCTGTGAAGAATGGGCGGCGGAGAGCGGGCCGGGCGGCGCGGACCGGGGCGGGAATTCGATTTACGATTTGCCCGTTGATTCCGGCGGGCGCACCGTCGCGGACGTGCTCCGCGCGATTGGCGTGGGTTATGTTCAAGGGGCGGGGAACGGCGTGCGCATGGACTCGGCTTCGGGGCTGATTTGGAGTCCGTCGCATTTCACCTGGATGGATACCAACTTTCCCGCCGGAACGCCCCGCGAGGGCTATCCGGTCGAGATTCAGGCGCTCTGGATTCGACTGCTGCGCCAACTGGAGCGATTGGGCGCCAAGGCGGAAGGCGAACCGTGGGCGGCTTTGGCGAACCGCGCCGAAGAGTCGCTGCAGCGTTACTTCTGGCTGGAAGAGCGGGGTTACTACGCCGATTTGCTGCGCGCGGGCGCCGGCCAGGCGGCGCGAATCAGTCCGGCCGATGACGCCTTGCGGAGCAACGGACTCTTCACCGTGAGCCTGGATCTGGTCACCGGCGAACGCGCCCGCCGCTGCGTGGCGGCGGCGCTCCGGTATCTTTTGGTTCCGGGCGCGCTGCGCTCGCTGGCGCCGCTCCGCGTCTCGCTGCCACTTCCGGTTTACGGGAATGACGGCCGGCTTTTGAATAACCCGCCCGAGCCGTACTGGGGGCGGTATGAAGGAGACGAGGACACGCGGCGCAAGCCGGCCTATCACAATGGCACCGCGTGGACGTGGACCTTTCCGAGCTTTTGCGAGGCGCTGGCCAAGGCGTGGGACTATGCGCCGGAGGCGGTCGCGGCCGCCCGCGCGTATTTGGGAAGCTCCACGCGTTTGATGGCGGAGGGATGCGTGGGGCAAATTCCCGAAATCCTCGATGGCGACGCGCCTCATCGCCAGCGGGGTTGCGATGCCCAGGCGTGGGGCGTGACGGAGGCGTTGCGGGTTTGGAAATTGCTTTCGGGTCCACTCTGAGGTCATGGAGGCCCGCGTGCCAACGCTTATCCCGCGCCGCCGGATGGCTTGGCGTTGCCAAAAGGCGGAGGTCGCGGGCAAATACCTCGCCAAAAACCCGTGACATTCGGTCGCGAAACTCCTGAGAATCGTTCCATGACGCAGGCTAACGAGTTCTTGAGCGATCCGCGGCGCGGCGCCGGCGCGACCTGCGGCCGCCGCCGCGGTCTCGTGGCCGGCATTCGCTGCCTGGCCGTAGCGGCGGGCCTCGGGTTCGCGGCGCCGGTCTTTGGAGCGGAGGCGGGGCCTTTGCCTTGGAGCGCGCAGCCCTTGACGTTGGCGAACTGTGTCGATGTGGCGTTGCGGCAGAACAGTGGGGTGTTGCGTGGCCGCAGCGATCTGGAGGCGGCTTACGGGGTGGTGATTCAGACGCGAGCGATCGCGATGCCGAAAATTCAGGCGACGGGCGACTACCGAGCCACGGACGCCGTCGAGAAGCTGCCGATTCCGATCATTACCGCGACCGGCGACCAGACCTGGTCGGCGAACATCCAGGTGGTGCAGACAATCTACCAGGGCGGGCGGATATCCTCGGCTTTACGCGCGGCGAAGCTGACAAAAGAGCAGGCGATTCTGCAGTTTCAGACGGTCTTGACCGATACCGTGCTGGATGTGACCGTGGCTTTTTACGATGTGCTGCTGGCCAAACAGTTGATCGTCGTGCAGGAGGCCTCGGTCAAGCTGTTGGGCCAGGAACTGGAGGACCAGAAGCGGCGCCTGGACGCCGGCACGGCGCCGTCTTTCAACGTGTTGCGGGCGGAAGTCGAACTGGCCAACGCGCGGCCGCGGCTGATCCGGGCGCGCAATGACTACCGCGTCGCCAAGAACAATCTGGCGAACCTGCTCGGCTACCGGATTCCCCGGGAAATGCTCGAAGATGTGCCCTTGGAGCTGGCCGGACGGCTGGAGGCCGAACCTTGGGAAATCGACCTGCCGACCGGCATTTCCCAGGCGCTGGGCAAACGGCCGGAATTGGCCGCGCTGCGCAAGGCCGAGTCGTTGCGCCGGGAAGACATCGTCGCGGCGAGCGGCGGCGCCAAGCCCACGGTTCAACTGTTCGGTGGTTACGGCGCCCGGACGTCGCAAATTTATTCCGACCTGACCCGGGACGTGCATGGTTGGGCGGCGGGCGCGCAGGTGAGTTGGGATATCTTTGACGGGTTTCTGACTCGCGGCAAAGTGGACCAGGCTCGAGCGCTCCTGGACCGGTCGCGGGTGGACTTGGACGACACGGCGCGCCGCGTCGAATTGGAAGTGCGCACGGCCTACTCGAACTTTATCGAGGCCCGGGAGTTGCTTGAATCGCAGAAAAAAAACCAGGAACAGGCCGACGAGGCGTTGCGCCAGGCGAACGCGCGGAGCGAGGCCGGTACCGGGACGCAATTGGACGTCTTAGGCGCGCAGACGGCGCTCACGGAAGCGCGTACCACGCAAATTCAGGCCCTGCATGATTACGCGGTGGCGCGGGCCAGGCTGGAACGGGCGATCGGTCGAAACGTCGTGGAGCCGCCGGTGTCGCCGTAGGCTGGCGCGAGCGGTGGGGTCCGGGTTCGCGTTACGCCGCTACCGAATATTTCGGGCGCAAGCCGTATGCCGTTTGCCGGTTGCTGAATGGCGCCGAATCTGCGAGCCTTACCGATGGGTGAGCGGGCACACGTCCAGAACCGGGGCCGCGCGGGATTCGGGGGTTGGCACGGCGATTGCGGCTCGGGACGAAGCTTATTTCGAGGCTCCGAGCGTTCCAGTGGCCGCGGACGCCTCCCACGGTCCGGTAGCCAGTGGGACTGATCGATGACTAAGCCGTCCTCCAGTGTCTTGTTAAAGCGGCTCGCCGAGATGGCGGCCATCGCGATCGCGTACTTTGCCGCGGGGCGCCTCGGACTCCTGTTGGCCATCCCGCCGGGCTACGCCACCGCCGTGTGGCCGCCGTCGGGACTGGCGCTGGCCGGGGCGCTGATCCTCGGGTACCGAGTCTGGCCCGGAATCGCGCTCGGCGCCGCCCTGATCAATATCGGGAACGGCTTTGACGCCGGGAGCGCGACGGCGGCCCTGAAGTCGCTGGCGCTGGCGGGCGGAGTGGGGGCGGGGGCCGCGTTGGAGACCATCGTCGGCGCTTGGTTGATTCGGCGGTTCGTCGGTTATCCGGCGGGATTGGTTCAAGGGCGGGAGGTGATGCGATTTCTGACGCTGGGCGGGCCGGTAAGTTGCGTCATCAACGCCACCGTCGGCGCCACCGTTATGTGGTTGGCCGGGGCGATTCCCTCCGCGAATTATTTGTTTAGTTGGTGGACCTGGTGGGTGGGCGACACGATCGGCGTGTTGGTTTTCACGCCGACGCTTTTGGTCTGGTTTGGGGAGCCCCGGGAATTGTGGCGGCGCCGCCGGCTCTCGTTGGTGGGGCCTCTGGCGCTAACGTTCGCGCTGGCGGTGGCGATGTTCGCCTACGCGAGCAACTGGGAACAAAATCGGCTGGTGCGTGAATTCGAACGCCGGGCCGACGGCGTGACGGCCGGGCTTAAGAAGGACGTCGATGGCTACATTGATCTTCTGGACTCGATCGGCGCGCTCTACGCGAGTTCGCCGGCGGTGACGCGCCATGATTTTCAACTCTTCGTGGAGCGTTCCTTTGCGCGGCATCCGGGGATTCAGGCGCTCGAATGGGCGCCTCGAATTCACGACGCTCAGCGGACGGTGTTTGAGGGCGCGGTTCGTCGGGAAGGCTACGCCGGTTTCCAGATCACCGAGAAGGACGGGCAGCAGCGGCTCATTCGGGCGGCGCCGCGGCCGACTTACTTTCCGATCGAGTTCATCGAGCCATTCGCCGGCAACCAGCCCGCGTTTGGCTTTGACGTGCTCTCGGCGCCGGGCCGCGCCGAGACGCTCAATCGCGCGTGCGATTCCGGCCGCGCCGTGGCAACCGGTCGCGTTCAGTTGATCCAGGACATCGGAAGTCAGGCGGGACTGCTGATCTACCTGCCGGCGTTCGCGCGCGGGCTGCCGCGCGAGACGGTCGAACAGCGGCGTCAGGCGTTGACCGGTTTCGTGGTGGGCGTTTTCCGCGTGAGTGACGTCGTGGCGGCGGCGTTTCAGGGCGCGGCGGCGAACGATCTCGATCTGCTACTGGTCGATCACTCGGAAGCCGGCCCGGCCGGCGCTCTCTACGACAGCCGAGATCCGGCACGACCGCGCGGCGCTTCGGAACGCCTGAAGGATTTTCGATGGAACGCGCCGATTCCGATGCCCGGGCGCGTCTGGGAGGCTCAGGTGGTGCCCCGCGCGGAATACCTCTCCCGGCATCGTTCGTGGCTCGCGTGGAGCATCTTGGCCGCGGGACTACTGTTCACCGGCTTGCTGGGCGCGTTTCTGTTGGTGATCACCGGCCGAACGGAGGCGGTGCAGGCGCAGGTGGAAGCCCGGACTTCCGAGTTGAGCGCCCGCAATCATCAACTGGATATCGAAACGCGTGAGCGGCGGCGCTTGGAGCAATGGTTTCGCGCGCTGCTCGAATCCGCTCCCGACGCGATCGTCGTCACGAACGCGGAGGGCAAAATATTGTTGGTCAATTCCCAAACCGAGCGGCTGTTCGGTTATCCGCGGTCCGAAATGTTGGGACAGTTGGTCGAATTCCTGGCGCCCACTCGTTTTCGCGACGAGCATTCGGCCCTGCGCCGCGACTCCGCCGCGACGCTCAACATCCGTCCCATGGGGCGGGGGAAGGAGCTTTACGGTTTGCGGAAGGATCAGACGGAGTTTCCCATTGAGGTGAGCCTAAGCCCGCTGGAAAACGAAGAGGGAAAGCTGATCTTCAGCGCGATTCGCGATATTAGCGAGCGAAAGGCCGCCGACGAGGCGTTGAGGAACTCGCAGGCGCTCTACCACTCGCTCGTGGCGACGCTCCCCGTGAGCGTTTGGCGCAAGGATCTCGCCGGCCGGTTCACGTTCGCCAATCCGTGTTTCTGTCAAACCGTCGGGCGTTCAATTTGGGAGATCATCGGTAAAACGGTCTTCGACTTCTATAGCGTGGAGGCGGCCGAGAAATCGACGCGGGAAGATCAGCGAGTGGTGCAAAGTGGCGAGCGCCTTGAAACGACGGTGACGCAGCCATTGCTCTCCGGCGAGGTCAGGTACGCGCACGTGATAAAAACCCCGATTCACGACCTCCTGGGCCAGGTGGTTGGCATCCAGGGCATTTCCACCGACGTGACGGAGCGGCAGCGGTTCCAGGCCGACTTGGCGCAGGCGCGCGACGCGGCCCTTGAGTCGGCCCGGCTGAAGTCGGAATTTCTGGCGAATATGAGTCACGAAATTCGGACGCCGATGAACGGAGTGATCGGCATGTTGCAACTGCTCGCCGAGACCCCTTTGAGCGAGGAGCAGCGGGATTATGTCAAGACGATTAACAGCAGCGCGGAAACCTTGCTCGCCATTCTGAACGATATTCTCGATCTTTCGAAGATCGAGGCGGGCAAGCTCACCTTTGAGTCAATTGACTTTGACCTCCGAGAAACCTTGCGCGAGACGCTGCGAGTCTTTGTCGGACGCGGGCGGACCAAAGGACTGCTGGTATCACTGCAGATCGACGACCGCGCGCCCGCGCGCCTCCGGGGAGACCCCCTGAGACTGCGTCAAGTCTTGACGAACCTGATCAGCAACGCCGTAAAATTCACCGAGCGCGGCGAGATCGTGGCGCGCGCTGATCTGGAGGGCGAGCCGGACACGCACGCGCGCATTCGGTTCTCCGTGACCGATACCGGCATCGGGATTGCGCCGGAAGCGCGAGCCAGGCTCTTTCAGCCTTTCGCGCAGGCGGACGGTTCCACCAGCCGCAAGTACGGTGGAACCGGACTTGGGCTGGCGATTTCCCGGCAGCTGGTCGAGGGAATGGGGGGGGAGATTGAATTGGAGACGACCCCGGGGACAGGCTCGACCTTTTCGTTTGTCGTGCGGTTCGAACTGCCGGAGCCGGAACCCGTGGGAGCCGAGTCGGGGGACGGAAAGTCCGTGGGCGTCCGAACGAAGCGAGCGGGAAGCTTGGACTCCGCCCCGGCGCCTTTTCCCCCGCGCGCCGACAGTTCCCCGTCGGATGGCGCCGCTGCGCCCAGGATTCTGCTCGCCGAAGACAACGCGGTGAATCAAAAGGTCGCTCTGGGACAGTTGGCGCGCTTGGGGTATCAGCCAGCCTTGGTGGCCAGCGGACGCGAGACGTTGGCGGCGTTGGAACAAACGCCATTCGACATCGTTTTATTGGATTGCCAAATGCCGGAAATGGACGGCTTCGCTACCGTTCGCGAGTTGCGCCGTCGTGAAGCCACCGGCGCTCAACTGGCGGCCCGAAGGTCGCCGGTTTATGTCGTGGCGTTGACCGCTCACGCGATGCCGGGCTACCGCGAGAGTTGTCTTGCCGCGGGGATGGACGATTATTTGTCCAAGCCGGTTAAGATATCGGAACTTAAAGCCGCGGTGGAGCGGTGGCAATGGCGCGCGGCCGGGCGGTCGGGCGCCGGCGCCGGCGAGCCTCGTCCGGCGTTTTTCGCTCGACCCGAGGGCTCTCCCGCGAGGGGTGGCGACGCGGCGCCGGCGCCGAGCGCTTCGCCGTCGATCGATCTTACCCAACTGCGGAGCATCTGCGCGGATGACCCGGAACGAATGCGCGAATTGGTCGGCCTCTATTTCGATCAAGCCAATCAACTGTTACCGCGTTTGGAGACGGCAATAAACAACCGCGTGAGAGAGGAGACGCGCTACCTCGCCCACGCCCTGCGGGGAGCCAGCTTGACCTGTGGCATCGAGCGGATCGCGCGTCAAATGCAAGCGGTCGAGGATCACGGCGTGGATGGTGATTTCGCGGCGGCGAGCGGTTTCATTAAAGAGGCGAGGCAGGAACTGGAACAGGTCCGGAAATATTTCGATCGGCCGTCGCTTTGGTGAACGAAACAGCCCGGCGCCACGGGGAATCGTCGCTTCGTCCGTCCCAGGTCGGGATTATTGGGTGGTCGATTGGCTGGAATTGCTGGAGGTCGGCGGACGATCCTCCCGCACCGCCCCCTGGAGCCGCCGCAGGTCGCTCAGGTCGTAATTATTCGCCGCCGTCTGGACAAACTGGGTAAACTTTTTGGGCCAGGCAAGCTTCCAGTGTTCGACGTGTCCGTCCACGAAAGAAAGGTTGGCGCCCTGGCTATGTCGATCGGACGGCATGTCGAGCCAGCAATTCGTGAAGCCGCCCCACTCGGGAAGCAGCGGGAAAACCCCAAAATGTCCGTCCAACATCGTGGCTTGATGCTCGTCGATGAAACCGAACACGCTCACGGGCGGCGGCGTCAAGATGTCTGAATCCTTGAAGAAAACGGGAACCTCCGGGGTCGAGTCGCAACCCAACGACCCGTTCATGTTGTAACTGCGGTTTCGCAACGGCGGAGTCATTTGCTCCGAGAGCTTGTCGTCTTTCGGAACCACCACCAGCGCCTTGTCCGACGGGCAATGGTAGATACCGACCGAACGGTTGTAGGGGAACAGGATTCCGGCTTGAAGATTGCTGGTCGTCAGGTCCGTGCGCGCGTCGCCGGGGCACCAGGAAAGACCGTCGCTGAAGACATGGCCGGTGACGTCGGAGACGAAATCATTGGGGGGCAGATAGCCGTCATGGTCGCCGACGTACATCACGAAACAGAGTTGCAATTGCCGAAGGTTGTTCAGGCAGGCGGCGCTTTTGGCCTTCTCTTTGGCTTTCGCGAGCGGGATGAGGAGGAGTCCGGCGAGAATGCCGATGATCGCGATCACGACCAAAAGTTCGACGAGCGTGAACCCCGCGCCCCGCGCGGCCGGCGGCTGGGCCGGACGCCGGCGGCGCGATGTTTTAAGCGGCGTTGGGGGCATGGCGGGTGGACTAGTCGAAACTCTGGCGGACAGCCGCCTGCAGGCGCCGTAAATCCTGCAGGTCATAGGCGTTGGCCGCCGGTTGGATCCAGTGCTGGAAAATCTTGGGCGCGCGCCATTTCCAATGCTCGACGTGCCCGTCCACGAACGCCAGGTTGGCGCCCTGATTGTGGCGATCGGACGGCATGTCGATCCAATCGTTCGAATCAGGCAGCCAAGCGACCGCCGGCTCAACCCCGAAGTGGGCGTCGATGATGCTGTCCTCATGAATGTCGATGAAGGTAAAAACCGCGACGGGCGGCGGGGTTATGATGTCAGACTCACGGTAAAAGCCGGGTATATAAGATCGCGTAAGCTGACAGCCGATTGAACCGCTCATGTTGTAGCTGCGGGTGCGCAACGGAGTCTGCGCGGTTTCCGAACGCTTGTCATCTTTGGATTGATCGACGCGGGAGCGATCGGACGGGCAATGATAAATTCCGGGATGCCGGTTGTATTGGTAAAGCGCTCCCTGCTGGATGTTGTCCGTCGTCAAATCCACCCGCGGGTTGCCCGGGCACCAGGAGAGGCCGACCGGCGCCAGGCCCTCCGCCGCCCCGCCCCCGACGTTCTCGACAAAATCATTGGGCGGCAGTTCGCCGTTGTGGTCGGAGGCGTACATCACCCAGCAAAGTTGCAGTTGCTTGAGGTTGTTAAGACACGCGATGCTCTGCGCCTTGGCTTTCGATTTAATCAGCGGGATGAGGAGCAGACCGGCCAGAATGCCGATGATGGCCACGACGACCAGGAGTTCGATCAAAGTGAAGGCGGAATTGGCGGAAGCATGTTCTGGCGGGGAGTCCAACGTGGATTCACGAGGCGCAGCGTGCGTGGCCGAACTGGAAGTCGTCAGCCCAGGCGAGCCGCTTGGGGCGTCGGGCAAAATACGACCCCGGCGCGGAGTGGCTCCCCGTTTCGCCGCGTCGCATTTTGGTGTGACAGGCATTGGTCGTATGCTGCCGATTGGACTTAATCATCTCACCGATTCAGGATTTTTCAAGCTCAGATCAGAACGTCAATTGCTCGAGCAGTTTCGTTCCGTGGCCGGTGAGCTGCCACTGTCCGCCGCGGGAGATTACCAGGCGGCGGCAGGGATGCTGGTGATACTCCGGCTCGTTCACCGAGAGGAGCTGGAATTTCGCCGGACTCTTGATCTCGGACGCGGCGCGCGGCGTGAGCCGGATGGGGACGCCGTTAAAGTCCAACGCCAATTCATAGCCCGCGACGCCGTCCCGTTCGGCGACGGGATTGCGCTGGGTTAGCGCGGCGTAGCGTCGCAACCAAGGGAAATGGGTGGCGCGGACGAGAACGCGGCAGATTTCCGGCTCGTTCTGAAGCCACGCCGAAAGCTTGAACCGCGGCCCTTGCCGCGCCTGGAGCAAAAGGATCGCCCGCGGATCAAGGCCGAGCAGATTCTGGCCGTTCCAGGCGCCGTGATCATTTCGCTGCCCGGGGCAGGCCTGCTCGAACCACGCGGCAAAACGGTCGTTGACCAAGAGGTTCAATTCAAAATGGACGTGCGCGCGCTCTTTCGAAATGCCTTGGCGAGTATTGCTGGTCCGCCCCATGACGGCGATCGGGTCACCCGCTTTGACGGCGTCTCCGGCCTTTAACCCGGGGCGAACCTCTTTCAGATGGGCGTAGAGGGAGTAAACTTCCAAGCCATCCACCCGGTGCGCGATGACGATGTAATTTCCGTAGTTTGAGAGGGCCGGGTGGGTCGTGATGTAGGCGACGACGCCGTCGGCCGTGGCGCGGACCGGGTCTTCTGGTTCACCATGCTTGTCGCGCTGGACGCATTTGATATCCAACCCTTCGTGCATCTGCCAATTCTCGGAACGGACGCAGCCAAAACAGCCGGACGTCCACGGTTTCCCAACGGTTCCGACAAAAAACTGCTCTTCGCGGCCCGGTTCGAAGAGGGCGTGATTCGCGGTCGGAAGTTGAAAGGTTTGCGCGAGGAGAGTGACGCTCCGGACCAGCGCGAGGCAGAGGATTCGCGCGAGGGATCCAGGGTGTCGCCGCTTCGTGGGGCGGGAGAGCGGGCGACTCCCGTCGGTCGTGAGGCCAGTCATTTTCCTGAAGTCGTTACCTATTCGTGGCGCTGGGTTCCCAGCGACGCTCCGTTGCCCATTGGTCAAAAGGACGACTTCTCATCCTGGACTTTCTTGGCGACGTTGTTCAGTCCGCGGACGATACGCTCGGCTTCTTCCCGGGTGGCGTCCGGGGTGAAACTGAGCCGGCCATCGATGATCGGTTTGGAAATCGCGGGCGCCGCCAGCCAGCGGCTTTGCCCGAATTGAGCGGAGATGGCGATGCGCGCACCTTTCGCCGCGGTCGAGGTGTTGCTGAGCACGAAGGTGCCGTGCTGATTGAACCGGATTTCGATTGCAAAGCCACCGACGGTATCGACGACGGCGGCGGCCGCTACGTCGCCCTCGTCCAGGAACGGTTCGGCCTCGACGTTGATATAAACGGGCGCGGCGCGGTAAACGGGAACCATGCCGTTGTGGGTGGTGCCATCACGGCTGACTTCGAGGTGGAAACGGATCGTGGTGGCCTCTTTATCGTGCTTGCGCTCCTCGGTCGTCTTGCACCCGGCGACGGCTCCGCCGAGAGTGATTAATAAAAAGGTATTGAGCAGAGCCGTGTAAAACTTCATATTCCAGTAAACAACTGAATAGTTCAGGCAAAGTAAAGTAACATTATGGGCAAACAATATAACAAAGCCGAGAAACGGCAACGACGCACCGCGTATCTGAAACGTAAAAAAGAACTTGCGAAAGTGAAGCCGGCCAAGCCCGCGACCACTTAATCACCGCGGGGAATAACTTGGCTGGCGAGGCAAGCCCTTGCCGCCAAGGCGCCTGCGCAGGTTGTTCACAGCTTATTGACAAGTGATTGATTGTGAATAACTTAACGAACAAAAATGTTGACCTTTTCACGCCGGCGGCTTACCGTCGTGGCAGTTCATTGAAAGCACTGAGACCCGGCGGCGAACGCAAGAACGAAGCCGGTCTGCTCAAGGATAATCCCAGGTGACTGGGGAAAGGTCAGGCCAGGCTGGTTGGCTTGACCCCTCCGTGCCCGAACCGCGAGGTTCCCGGGCCGGCAGGCAGGATTCACTAGTTCCTCTGGCGGCGTTCGCGCGCCGTCAGTAACGCGAATAGGAGCTGAGCGGCAAGTGGCGATGAGAAACCGTCATGAGCCGAGTCAAGTAGCTCTGGCCGGTTTCGAGCCGGAGCGAATCGCAGTTACCCAGAGGGTAAATGGTTGCGACTGTGTACCCGCACGGCGCGAAACACTCTGGCGGCTTCGCAAGGAGTCAGCCTAACCAAAACCACTGAAAGGTGGACAAAGAGAGTATTCGAACCGGGAAGGGCAAGTGGTCTCGGCAGGACCCTTGAAAACCTTCCAAGTTGCCGGCGATATTACAAACGATACCGCTGGACTGTGAGCAAACTGCAACCTGAGAGTTAAGAGGTCAGACCCGTGGCGCTGGGCCAACGCATCGCGAAAACGCGGTGGCCGACCCAGCGCTAAATGGTAGAGACGCGGACCCAAATCACAGCCGTGTCTTTATCTGGTCCGCCGGCCGGCGTCCGCAAACGCCAGTTGAAGCGGGCTGAGAGGCCTCACTCGATAATTCAGCCGCCGCAAGGCGCTGGACGGCCCTGCTATGAGGCCGAAAACTCCGCTTGCCGTGGAGAATGGCGTCGGGAAGCCGGCAGCCAATTAGGCGCCAAATGTCGGCACGGGAAAGAGAGCGTGGCGAACTCCCATCCCCAATTTTGTCCCCGTTCGGCCGCAAGGCTGGGCGGGGGCATTTTTTTATTTTCGCGGGTCCTTCAATGCCGACGGCCTCGGCCGCGACGAACGTGGCTCCTCGGTTAAAGTGCGGATCCATAAAACTCGGACCCAAATTCCTGCTTGATCGCGGAGGTTCGCCCCGCTGGGCTCATAAAATGCGCCGTGGTTGGCGTGTGCACGCCATTTACCGTTTTCCGTTTGTGGGTAAATCTGCGAGGATTGTATTTCAAACGGTGGGGTGTGAGACAAAGGTTTTAGTCAGAAGGTGTCGCGCTTTGGCGTGCGGTGTAGGCGGGGGTTTCGTTCGAGTGAACGGCGCTCGCCTTGGCGAGTTGAGCCAGAGGATTATATCCAGAGCCGCGTCAAGATGCGGTAATTGAGGACGGAAACCCTCGATTTTCCGCGCTATATGCGATGGAAATCGGTTCCCGCCCCCGGCGCTCAACGCGTTGGCGGGAGCGTTTGACCAACGAATTTGTTTGTGACGAGGGGAGCCGGGCGGATCGGCGCGGATAATCGGAATACCTTTTTATTTTCAGACACGAGACACGAGTCTGCGTGCCCCCGTAAGAGTAATCAGCCGGTCAAGGCCCACAGCGAGTGGAGGTTCGCAAGCAATCGGCGGCGGCCACCCCGTGTTTACGGGTATTGACCGCCTCGGGTGGGCCGTGAGAGCTTTGGCGATCAAGCCGAGTGGCTCCGCCCGAACTGATCGCCCGCGCGACCAACGCGGCCAGAAGTAGGCGCGGCAGTAAATGTTTTCTTTCGGGTTTCCTCAGAGGGAATTTTGCAATTGGGAAGCGACCAAAAAAGTTTTGCGCGCGAGGCTTGGATTCCGCAAGGATGCCAGCCTGGATTCAGGATTCTCGGCAGGGCAAAGCGTGGCAGCGTGCTTGCCGACCCACTGGGAATCAGCCGGGAAGAACGGACCGTCCACCGCCACCGACCGGCCTCCAACGCCGCATCAGCTCCCGCAGCGCCCGCCGTTAAACCGCGGCGTCAACGGACGGTGACGTGCCGGCGTTCGGCTGCCTTCCGACGAAATCACCCGATCACAGCTGAGCCTGATTGGCGCAGTCATGCTCACCTGAACGAAAGTTTCCGCTCGCCCTGCGAGACCAGCCGAAAAAGTTCCCCATCCCCATGACCTCGAATCCAAAAGCGACCACGAGTTTCCTTAGTCGCGCTTACGCTTCCTTCGCCACCCTCAGCGTCCTGTTCCTCACGGCGCTCGCGCCCGTCGTACTGTCCGCCAACGCGCCTGTGCCGCCGGTCACTGCGTCGAAGTCGGCGGCGCAAATCGCGCCGGTCGAGTCCGGCGACGACCAGCGGCGGGCGGTTGAAACCGCGTTCCGGCGAGACCGTTCCGCCGTTACTTTGGCGCCGGACGGTGAGCTGCGCGCGCGCAACGACTCCCAACGGTTGGGCCTAAGCTTCACCCGGGCGAGCGTGGCGGTCACCAATGAATTGATCGCGACCCAACTGCGCGTCAAACTTCGCGCCTACGGTTACGGCCCCCAACTGACCCCGGTCGAGGAGGTAACGCCGGTCCGCCTCGCGGACCGGATCGAGTTTCAGCGGGGTGAATTGGTGGAGTGGTACCGCAATGACCCCGCTGGCCTGGAACAGGGCTTCACCTTGGCGCAACGGCCCGTCGCCGCGTTGAGTGGCCAGCCATTGCGGCTGGAGCTGGGCTTTGCGACCGGACTTGAATTGAGAATGGAGCAGGGCGGTCAGACGGCGCGTTTCCTGAACGCGTCGGGTCAGACGGTGTTCCGGTTCAATCAGCTCTTGGTGACCGACGCTACCGGGCGACGCTTTCCGGCTTGGATGGAACCCTTGGCCGGGCGGCCCGCGGACGGTGACCTAGGGTCCGTCGGCTGGATTCCAGAAAAGTCCCCTCCCGAGGTTCGGATCGCTTTGGTGGCAGAGGCTCCAGACGCGGTTTATCCATTAACAATCGACCCGCTCATCTCCATCGAACAGGCGATCCTGACGCCAACCACGGTGGACGGGTTCGGCGAGTCGGTGGCCATTTCCGGTGATACCGCGGTGGTCGGAGCGCCAACCCACGACGTCGGTAGTAACGGCGGCCAGGGCGAAGCCTACGTGTATGTGCGCGGCGGCGCGACTTGGACCCTCCAGGCTACGCTGACCGCGAGCGACGGCGCGGCCAACGACGGGGCTGGCATTTCGGTGGCGATTATGGGAGATACGGCCGTGGTCGGAGGGCCAGCTCATCGAGTCGGCGCCCATGCGTCTCAAGGCGCGGCATTTGTGTTTGTGCGTAGCGGCACGAACTGGACCCAACAGGCTACCTTGATTGCGAGCGATGGCGCGGCCAATGACCGATTCGGCGTCTCGGCGTCGATCTCCGGCGATACGGCGGTGATCGGAGCCAACGCCCATCAGGTCGGCGGCAATACGCTTCAAGGTGAGGCGTATGTCTTCGTGCGCAACGGCACGACCTGGACTCAACAAACTACTCTGACCGCGAGCGACGGCGCGGCCAGCGACAATTTCGGCGCTTCGGTGGCGATCTCGATTGATACGGTGGTCGTCGGAGCGCCCCGTCACCAAGTCGGCGGCAATAACTCTCAAGGCGCGGCGTACGTGTATTTGCGAACTGGCACAAGTTGGACCGAACAGGCCACTCTGACCGCGAGTGACGGAGCGACCGAAGACGAATACGGGGTTTCGGTGGCGATCGACGGGGATACGGCGGTGATCGGAGCCTTCCAACACCAGGTCGGGAATAACAATGGTCAAGGCGAGGCCTACGTCTATCTGCGCAACGGCACGATTTGGACCCAACAAACAACTTTGACCGCGAGTGATGGGGCTGCCGGAGACGGCTTCGGCGTTTCGGTGGCGATCTCCGGTGATACGGCGGTGGTCGGAATCCTAAATCGCGTGGTCAGCGGCTCCGCGAGTCAGAGCAGGGCGTATGTCTATGTGCGCGCCGGAACGACTTGGACCGAACAGGCCGCACCGACCTCGAGCGACCCGGCGACTTATTTCTTCTTCGCCGCCGCGGTGGCGATCGACGGCGGCACCGTGTTGGTCGGGAACTTCGAGATCGTTTCCGCCGACAGCGCGGGTCAACGCGAGGTGAACGTGTATTTGCGGAATGGGACGACTTGGTCCCGGCAGGCGACCTTGACGGGATTGACCGGAGACAGCGGGGCGGCCTTCGACACTTTCGGCTCGTCGGTGGCGATCGCCGGTGATACGGCGGTCGTCGGAGCCACTGGCGGCGAAGGCAGTGTCTATGTCTATGCGCGCAACGGCACGACTTGGAACCAACAGGCCACTCTTACCCCCAGCGACGGCGCGGCCAATGACAACTTTGGGACTACGGTGGCCATCTCCGGTGATACGGTCGTCGTGGGAGCGACACTCAAGCAAGTCGGCCTCAATCTTAGTCAAGGTGAGGCGTACGTGTATGTCCGCAACGGCGCGCTTTGGACCCAACAGGCCACTCTGACCGCGAGCGACGGCGTCGCCCAGGACCATTTCGGCGCCTCGGTAGCGATCGACGGTGATACGGCGCTGGTCGGGACACCGAACCACAAAGTCGGCGGGAACGCGGCTCAGGGCGCAACGTACGTGTATCTGCGCAACGGCACAAACTGGGCTCTCCAGGCGACCTTGACCGCGAGCGACGGCGCCACCAACGACAGCTTCGGCGGAGCGGTAGCGATTTCCGGTGAAACGGCAGTGGTGGGAGCCTTCAACCACAAAGTGGGCAGTAACGCGAAACAAGGCGTGGCGTATGTCTTCCTGCGCAACGGCGCAACTTGGAGCCAGCAGGCTACTTTATCCGCGAACGACGGCGCCGCCGGCGACGAGTTCGGCGTCTCGGTGGCGCTTTCAGGTGACACCGCGGGGGCTGGAGCTATCGACCACCTGGTCGGCGGCAATGCGAATCAAGGCGCGGCGTATTTGTACGTGCGCAACGGCACGAATTGGACCCAACAGGCCGCTCTGACCGCGAGCGATGGCTCCACGAACGACCTCTTCGGCGCCTCGGTTTCGATTTCGGGTGATTCGGCCGTGGTCGGAGCGTTCACCCACCGAGTCGGCGCCAATCCCTTTCAAGGCGCGGCGTATTTGTATGTGCGCAATGGCACAAATTGGACCCAACAGGCCACCGTCACCTCTAGCGATGGCGCGGCGGACGACTTCTTCGGAATCTCGTCGGCGATCGACGGGGGCACAGTGGTTGTTGGAGCCTACGCAAAGGATGTCGGCGCCAATCTCTTCCAAGGGGAGGCGTATGTTTTTGGGTTTGGAATCGCGGCAAACGCGATCAATCGACAGGCGCCCAGCGGCGCCGTCACCAGCGCGACCAGTGTGGTTTTCCGTGCCGCCTTTGGCGCCGACGTAACCGGGGTTGACGCGTCTGATTTTACGGTCACCGCCACCGGCTCAGCCGCGGGCACGGTGGCATCGGTCGCGGCCGTCTCGGCCAGCGTTTATGACATCACGGTTAATGCCGTCAGCGGTGACGGAACGCTGCGGCTGGATTTGAACAGCAGCGGCACAGGTATCACCGATACCAGCGTCATTCACCGCGTCATCGTCGGCGGTTTCACGGCTGGCCAGACCTACACGATCGACAACACGGCCCCGGCGGTGTCGATCGGCGCTCTTTCGACCGCGCTCACCGTTTTCGGGCCGATCTCCTACCCGGTGACCTACGCGGACGCGAACTTCAGCGGCAGCGCACTGACGACCAGTAGTCTTACGTTGAATTCGACCGGTTCGGCGTCAGGAACCTTGAGCGTGAGCGGCAGCGGCACGAATTACACCGTCACGATCACCAATATCACCGGCGTCGGAACCCTTGGCGTTTCGATTGCGTCCGGAACCGCGACCGATTTGGCGGGCAACGGCGCTCCCGCGGCCACGACCACCAACCTCGTCACGATCCTCGCGCCGCTGAACGTGATCCAACAGGCCTCCGTGGTCTCCAGCGAAGGCTCCGCGAATGATTTCTTCGGGTATAATGTCGCGATCGACGGTGACACCGCGGTGGTCGGCGCCGCGAACAAAAAAATTGGGGCGAATCAGAGCGCCGGCGAAGTTTATGTCTTTGTCCGCAACGGAACTACGTGGACCCAACAGGCGGCTTTACTCGCCGGCGATGGGGCCAGCAACGATCAGTTCAGCAACGTCGCGATCTCCGGCGACACACTGGTGGTTGGCGTTTACCAAAAACAGGTGGGCAGCAATCCCGTTCAAGGCCAGGCGTATGTTTATCTGCGGACCGGTACGAATTGGACGCAGCAGGCGATCCTGACGGCGAGCGACGGGGCGAGCTTCGACCTCTACGGCAGCTCGGTGGCGATCGCGGGCGACACGCTGGTGATCGGCGCGCCCAAACATCAGGTTGGCGCCAACGCCACCCAAGGCCAAGTCTATGTCTATACCCGCAGCGGCATTTGTTGGGCCGAACAAGCGAAGCTGACCGCTGACGACGGCGCGGCATCGGATCAGTTCGGCATCTCCGCCTCGATCTCGACCAACACGATCGCCGTCGGCGCGTACGACAAAACCGTCGGCTCCAATTCAAACCAGGGCAAGGCCTACGTCTTTGTTCGCAACGGTACGACCTGGTCACAACAGGCCGGTCTAACCGCCAGTGACGGCGCCGCCACCGATCGGTTTGGGGACGCGGTGGCGGTTTCGGGCGACAATCTGTTGATCGGCGCGTGGGAACACACGTTCGGCACAAATACGCACCAAGGCGCCGCCTACGTCTTCGCCCGCAGTGGAACCAACTGGACCCAGCAGAGCAGTCTGGCCGCCGGCGATGGCGGCGCGAACGACCAGTTTGGGATGTCGCTCGCGCTGGATGGGGACACCGCGATCGTCGGCGCGACGGGGCACGTCGTCGGCGCGAATAGTGGTCAAGGCGCCACTTACGTCTTCGTCCGGAATGGTTCGACCTGGGTGGAGGAAGCCATGCTCACCGCGAGCGACGGCGGCGCGAATGACCGCTATGGCGACGCGACGGCGATCTCCGGGGACATTATGCTGGTCGGCGCCTTCCAACATCTCGTGGGCACCAACGTTGACCAGGGAGCGGCGTATATCTACGTGGTAAACCCTGGTCCGAGCGTTACCTCGATCAATCGGCTAAACCCGGCCAGCGCGGTAACACGCGCCGCCAGCGTGGTCTTTCAGGTTAGCTTCACCGCCAACGTGACTGGCGTTGACCTCTCCGACTTCACGCTCACGACGACCGGGACGGCTTCCGGCGTTCTGGCTTCCGTCTCCACCGTGGACGCCGCGACCTACAACGTCACGGTTAACTCGGTCGCCGGCGACGGAACACTGCGCCTGGACCTTAACGCGACCGGCGCCGGCATCGCGGACACCACCCCCAGCCTCAGTCCGATCACGGGCGGCTTTGTCGCCGGGCAGACTTACACTATCGACCACACCAACCCGGCGCTGACGATCGGCGCGCCATCGGCCACCCTCACAAACGTCGGTCCGGTGACCTACACGGTGACCTACGCGGACGCGAATTTTAACATTGCCAATCTCGCTCTCAGTGATCTTACGCTCAATGCGACGGGCACGGCCACCGGGTCGCTGGCGATCAGCGGGGTCGGGACGAACCGCATCGTCACCATTTCCAATATTACCGGGGACGGCACGCTGGGCATCTCGATCGACGCGGACACAGCCATCGATCAAGCCGGGAATTTCGCGCCGGCCGCCGGCCCGAGCACGACCTTCACGGTCGATAACACCGCTCCCGCGGTCACCATCAGCGCACCCTCCGTCACCGGCACTCTGGCCGGACCGGTGACCTACACGGTGAGCTACGCGGACCCTAATTTTAGCGCCAGCACGTTGAGCGTTCCCGACATCACGCTAGTGCCCACTGGCACGGCGACCGGGACCATTGGCTTAAGCGGCAGCGGCACGAACTACACGGTTACGATTTCGAGCATTACCGGCCTCGGAACGCTGGGCATCGCCATCGCGGCCGGGACCGCCACCGATACCGTGGGCAATTCGTCGTTGGCGGCCGGACCGAGCGCGGTTTTTGGCGTGGGCG